>DATJVN010000001.1:0-69813 GCA_035501755.1 Bryobacteraceae bacterium
ACGTCACTGAAGCCGACCTTCTTCCTGTCGATATTACGGTCGACTCCGGTGTAGCCGAATGCGTCAGAAAGCAGGAAGCCGGCTATGCGTATATCAAGTCCGGTGCCGAGCAACAAGTAGATCCGCCGACATTCTGACGTCGGCCTTTCTTAGGACGTGGCGTGGTCGACCGGTTGAAGGATTCCGAGGCCAGCACTCCGTGGCGCGCCCATGCAAAACAGGCGCGAAGGGCATGCGGTGGTTCACGCTCATTGACGTGCAAACCGGGGTAACAGGCGTGTCGAATTCAGAATAAAGGTTAGTTCGGAGGAGACGTGAATGAAGGCCGCCAACAGTGGGTTGATCATTCCGATCCCGGCGAGAAGGATACCGAGCGCATCCACCGCCAGCGTTCCATAGAAGTTCTGGAAGATGACCGCGCGGCACCAGCGGGCCGTTTTCACCGTCTCGGCGAATCTGCGCAGATCATTTCCGATCAGGAGAACGTTCGCCGTCGCATGCGCGACTTCCGTTCCGCTGCCCATGGCAACCCCGACGTGCGCATGCGAGAGCGCGGGCGCGTCGTTGATGCCGTCCCCGATCATCGCCAGGATACTTCCCGATTTGATCAGCTCATCGACGCGCGCCGACTTCTGCTCCGGTAGCAACCCGCTTGAAACCTCCCGGATTCCAATACTCGCGGCAACCCTGCGGGCGGACGCTTCCGTGTCTCCGGTGAGCAGTTCCACTCGGAGTCCTAACGCCTGTAGTGCGTGCGCCGCTTCGGATGCCTCATCGCGAACTTGATCCGCGATCAGAATCGATCCGGCGAACTGGCCGCCCACGCCGACAAGAACCCGCGTTCCGCCGGCTGTCTCGATTCCCGGCAGCGCGATGTTCGAGTCTTCCAGCCACGCCGTGTTGCCTACGATCACGGATTGGCCGTCCACGTTCGTCAGCACGCCTTTGCCAGGCGTGTAGCTGAAACTTGAGGGATTGCCGATGGGAAGACGCTTCTCATTCGCCGCCGCGACAACTGCAAGCGCAAGGGGATGTTCGGAGTTGCGTTCCGCGGCCGCGGCGATCTTCAATAGCTCGCGGGCGTCCCAGCCATCGGCGGGTTCGACGAAAGCCACGTGCGGTTTCCCGTAAGTGAGGGTTCCCGTCTTGTCGAGCAGAACGGTATCGATTTTGGCCAGTTGCTCCAGATAGATTCCGCCTTTGATAATCGCGCCCTGGCGAGCGGCGCGGCCAATCGCGCCCAGAATCGCGAGAGGAGTGCCGGCGGCGATTCCGCATGCACCGGCGACGATGATCACCGAGATCGTCGAACGGAGATTGTGAGTGACCAGCAGCGTGACTAGCGCGCTCGCGAGCGCGAAGTAGACGAGGTAACCGGCCAGGCGGTCCGCGAGACGCTGAATGGGCGCACGAGTCTGTTCCGCCTGCTCGACCGCTTCGATGATCCGGCCGAAGGTCCTGTCGCGGCCGAGACTCTCGACAGCAACCTCCAGGGCTCCCACCTGATTCAACGTTCCCGCAAAAACGCGCGCGCCGGGCAGTTTATCCTGTGGCAGCGATTCGCCGGTGATCGCGGCTTCTTCGACAGTGGAATTTCCGGAGAGCACCTGTCCATCAACTGGAATTCTGGTTCCGGGCCGGATCAGGACGCGATCGCCTGGACGCAGCGCTTCGACTGCGACTTCTGCAGGCGGCTCGCCGGCCTTCACCAGCCAGGCTGTGCGAGGCAAGAGGTCGAGCAGGTCGCCGATCGCGCGCCGGCCGCGGCGCACCGTCAGTCCCTCAAGGACCTCCGCCGCGAGCACGAATACCGTGATCACGAGCGCCGTGAAGAACTCGCCGATTGCGGTCGCCGCGAGCAGTGCGATGGTCATCGAGAGCTCCATCGTCATTCTTCGCTCGCGAAGATTTTCGAAGGCTTCCTCGAAGATCGGCCAGCCGCCGAACAGGACGCCGGCAATGCCGATCACACTGACGCGCGAAAACGGTTCCCAGGCGTGAACCCAAACCAAAGCCGCCAGAATCGCCGTGATAGCGATGCGGATCAGGTCAAACCGTTCGATATGGCCGTGTTCATGCTCGTGCGCCTCGGAGTGTTCGACTCGATCGTAAACGCCCGAGTTAGAATTGTGCAGCTGTGCGACGGGAATCTTGACTTGGGGCATTGTCCGCTCCTTCAGCGCAGGTAACTGCGCACGATTTCTATCAGTTCGTCGGTTGCTCTCTCCCTTTCAGCTGCGCCGCTGACGTGGTGCCGGACGTGGCCCTCGATGAGCTCCGCCATCAGGCCGTTCAAAGCTCCGCGGGCGGCAGCCGTTTGCTGTAGCACGGCATAACAGTTGTTGCCCTCCTCGATAGCACGTTCGATTCCTTCAATCTGTCCTCGAATCCGCCGCACGCGAGCCAGAAGCTTCTTGTCCTTAGTGAGGTGTGCCATGACTGACGGTACCTTACTGGGGGACAGTATATCACTTGTTCCGGCGTACCTCTAAAGAAGTTTTTCTGGAACACGGAGGGGATACTTGGCCAAGGACGGGACTGGAAACGGAGCCGTGGGAATCAGCAATAAGGCGGGAGTTCGCCGTCCCCCGGTCGTCGCGTCCGCGTCGGCACAATTCGAGAAGCCTGAGGCTGATGTGCTATTGCGTCGCCGCATGCTCTGGCCATTCATATGCCGTTTGAGTTCACCGGCGGCAGACTTCACTCCGCTCATCTGAAATGTCGAGGCGCCGCGGAGATTTCGTGGTAACTAATACTGAGTCCCCCCGGAGTGGAGACATGGCTCTAAGAACGCTTATCGTCGACGATGAGCCCATCGCGCGCGACGTGCTGCGCCAAGAGCTCGAATCGATCCCAGATGTGGAGGTAGTCGGGGAAGCAGAAAATGGCGCAGGCGCCCTCGTCCAGATCAGCCTGCACAAGCCGGATCTGGTGCTGCTTGATCTGCAGATGCCGGGTATGGGCGGGCTCGAGGTCATCCGCAATTTGCGCAGCAGCTCTCATGTCCCCGTCTTCGTGGTGACCACAGCGCATGACGCTTACGCGATCCGGGCGTTCGAGGAGGGTGCGATTGACTATCTGCTGAAACCCGTGCATCCGGCGCGCCTGGCCGAGGCGGTCGAGCGCGCGCGCCGGATCAGAGGGGGGAGAGCAGCAGAAAAGCTGGCTCAATTGCAGGAGTTTCTGGAAAAGCCCGGATTGTCTGGACCGAAAAAGATCGTTGGCAAACGGGAGCACGAGTATTTTCTCCTGAGTTCTGCCGAGATTCTCGCCTTTGAGGCTGAAGGAGATATCGTCTGGATCATTACGGCCCGCGAGAAGTATCGAGCCGAGATGACTCTAAAAGCGCTGGAGGAACTCCTGATCACTTCTGGTTTCCGGCGGATTCACCGGAACGCACTGGTTAACGTCGATCACGTCCGGAAGCTCAGTGTACTGAGCAGCCAGCGCTGGCTGATTACGCTTAGCAACAGTTATGAACTGGTAGCGAGTAAGCGGTTAGTGCGCAGCCTACGAGCACTCTTACGGGTTTAGCCAAGCCGCTCACGGCTTAAATCAGTCACTCACCGCGAAGTTGAGTTCACTCATCAGAATCTTCTAGGCGCCACAGATGATGTGAACCATAATCGAGGAATGATGAAATGCTCAGCGGTCCTGCTTTGTGCATTTTCGTGCGGCACTTTCGTGCATGCGCAAACGACGTCCGGAACGGTGCGTGGAACAGTTCTCGACCCCTCCGGAGCGTCGATCGCCGGCGCGACAGTCGAGATTCAGAACCCGGTGTCTCATTACGATCAGTCAGTAAAGACAGGCCCGTTGGGGGCGTTCGTCTTCAACAACATTCCTTTCAACAACTATCATATGACCGCCGTGGCTTCCGGATTCGCTTCAGCCGAGCAGGACATCGACGTGCGCTCTCCTCTTCCAGTGGAGATCAAATTCAACTTGAAACTGGGAACCGCGGCGACCAATGTCACCGTCACGGCGGCCGCGGACCTGATCGAGACCGATCCGGAGATCCACACTGACGTGGATCGCCAACTGTTCAATAAGCTCCCTCTCGAAAGCCAGTCCTCCTCGCTGAGTTCGCTGGTGACGCTAGCGTCGCCGGGCGTCGCGGCGGATTCGAATGGGCTGTTCCATGGACTGGGTGATCACGCGTCGAACTCGTTTTCGATCGACGGTCAGCCGGTCACTGATCAGCAAAGCAAGGTGTTCTCGAACCAGCTTCCGGTGGACGCGGTCGAGTCGATGGAAGTGATCGAAGGTGCGCCTCCGGCCGAATACGGCGACAAGACCAGCCTGGTGATCGTCGCCACCACGCGCTCGGGGTTGGGGGAAACCACACCGCATGGAGACGTGACCGCGTCGTTCGGCAATTTCGGAACTTACAACGGCGGATTCGACGTTGGCTACGGCAACAACAAATGGGGAAATTTCATCGCTGCCAACGGACTCGACACGCAGCGCTTTCTGGACGGGCCGGAGTTCGCCGTCATGCATTCCAACGGCAACCAGATGAACGTTTTCGATCGCGTGGATTACAAGCCGACGGACTTCGATACGCTGAGCCTGAATTTTCAATTCACGCGCTCCTGGTTCCAGACGCCCAATTCCTTCGACATGCAGGACGCGACCGCCTGGAGCGGCCCGCTGTGCGCTGCGCTCGGCACTTCGGATGCGTGCAATGGGATCGGACCCAACGGACAGCTCGTCGGTCCCACGGATCAGCGATCGAAGATCCGCACGTTCGATATCGCGCCGAGCTGGACGCACATCGTCAATAACCATACGGTCCTGACGCTGGGCGCGTGGGCGCGTCAGGATCAGTTCAATTATTATCCGAGCGACGATCCGTTCGCCGATTACGTTCCGGATCTTCAAGACACCACGGAAGGACAGAATCGCCGGCTCACCGATCTCGGCGGCCAGGCCAGCATCTCCTACGTTCACGGGATCCACACCATTCGCGCCGGAGTTCAGTGGTACGACGAAATCCTGACCGAGCAGGACACCTTCGGAATCGTGAATCCCACGTTCAATCCGGTGTGCCTCAACCCTGATGGCAGCCCCAACACCAATCCGCTGCTGACCAATATCAGCAACTGCACCGGAGCGTTGACTCCGAACCCCGGATACGATCCGCTACTCGCCTGTGTCGACCTGACGCGCACCGGAAATCTTCCCGCGTCGAACGGATGCCCGTCGAAATCCAGCGCTCCGTATACCTACAACGGCCACGCCGATGTTCGCCAGCTTTCGCCGTGGGTCGAGGATCAGATGCGAATTAAGAACTGGACGGTCCGTCTGGGGCTGCGCGGCGATTATTATTACGGAATCACCAAAGCAGGACTGGCCGAGCCGCGCATTGGAGTGTCGTACAATATCAAGCCGACCAACACGGTCCTCTCTTTCTCCTACGCGCGGACGATGGAGACTCCGTTTAACGAAAATCTGGTTCTTTCGAGCCTGGGCTGCAATGATCCGGTCGTCAACGACATCATGGCGGCCATCCAGGGCTATCCGTGCCTGACTGCCCCGCTCACTCCGGGCACCCGCAACGAATATCACGCCGGACTTCAGCAGGCCTTCGGACGCTTCCTGGTGATCAGCGGTGAATACATCTGGAAATACACGGACCGCGCCTACGATTTCAGCGTGTTCGGCAACACGCCGATCACGTATCCGATCGAGTGGGCCAAATCCAAGATCCCCGGCGTCGCGATTCGCGCCAGCGTGCCGAATTATCACGGCTTCAGTGCCTTCATCGTGATGTCTCACGTGGCGGCGCGCTTCTTCGGGCCGCAGGTCAGCGGCATCGGCGCCACGCCCACCAGCTTTGGCGCCGGCGGCGTCTTCCGCATCGATCACGACGAGGTTTTCAACCAGACCACGCATTTGCAATACGACATCAAAAAGACGGGCGTGTGGCTGGGATTCAACTGGCGCTATGACAGCGGCCTGGTGGCCGGCGCGGTGCCGTGCGCGGGAGGCAATTGCGTGAACGGCCCCGCGGGGACGGATACGCTGGTGGACGCGTCCGCCCTGACCCCCGACCAGCAGTTCGAAGCCGGCCTGTTCTGCGGCAGCACCTACGCCACGCCTACCACGCCGATCAGTCCGAACAGCATTTGCCCGGGTTCCCAGTACGGATCGACCAAGCTCAAGATTCCAGCTCCGGGAACTGAGAACGACGATCACAATCCTCCGCGCGTCGCCTCGCGCAATCTGTTCGACGTCGCCCTCGGCGACGACAACCTGTTTCACGCCGAAAGGTACAAATGGAGCGCGCGCCTGGAGATCGTCAACCTGACCAACGCCGACGTGCTCTACAATTTCCTGTCGACCTTCAGCGGAACGCACTACGTAACGCCCCGGGCCGTCACCGGAACGGTCGGATTTCATTTCTGAAGAAGAGCCGTAGCCGGCAACCCTGTCACCGGTGGCAGCATTCTTAGAATTCGAGTCGTGCCTGAAACGCGATCATCCGCGGTGAACTATCGCCGCCCAGCCCCACGCCGAGCAGTCCTGTAGGCGGCGAGGTGGTGTAAGTCAACGAGCCGAAGCCCGTCTGCGTCGAAGGTTTCCCCGGAATTCCGGCATAGCCGACCACGGGCAGGCCGAAGTTCGCATGATTGAACAGATTGAAGAATTGGCCGTCGAGCCGGAGTTTCACGCGCTCGCTTATTTGGAACCATTTGGTGATATAAAAGTCGGCCCAGGTGAAGTCCGGCCCGCGCAGCGCGTTGCGGCCAAGGTCTCCGAACTGGCAGTTTACCGGGCTGTCGCCACCCGCGCACGCGGCCGTCGCCGGGTCGACTGTTGATCGGAAAGCGTCGGGATTCAGCCACTGAATCGTTCCCGGCTGCGTCACCCCTGGAATCGGATTATGGGCGTACAACGGAATTCCTGGAACGACGCTTGCGAATTGTGGACCGCTGCCGTTCACGATCCCGTTTCCGTTTGCCGAATAGGGCGCGCTCAGAACCGAAAACGGCAACCCGCTGCGCCAGAAAACCGATCCCGAGACTTGCCATCCGTCCAGTACGCTCGCAAGCCGGCCGCGGACCTTCATCGGCAATTCGTACACATAATTTGAGGCAATGTTGTGGCGGACGTCGTAATCGCACGGGCCGCGATCCCGGCGGAGATCGCCTGGAAGGGGTGAGAGAATTCCTCCCGCCGAAAACGGCAGGAATCCGCCATTGGAAACTTCATCGATGCAATGGCTCCAGGTATAGTTCACCTGAAACTGGAATCCGTGTCCGAGGCGCTTTTCGATTGTGTTTTGCAGGCCGTCGTAATGGCTGTTTGCACCGGTGCTGAGCTGGATCACTGCCGCAAACCGCGGATCGGTTGGCGCACCGAAGGGAAATGGCGCGAAACAGCCGTCGCAAACGGTTTGATAGCCGTTCACCTGCGTCGTATAAGGCTGATTCACCGCCCGAGTCCCGACGTACTGAGATCGCACATGCCACCCAATTCCGAACTGCTGTTCCACCGCGAAGCTCCACTCCATGAAGTACGGTGCGTGCAGTTTTCCATCGGGCACGGCGGTAATCGCAACGGGTTGAAGACAGGTATCGGGATTCGAGGCGGGCGATGCGCACGAAAGTTGTCCGGTCGTGAACCCCGATCGAAACGCCTGGTTCGCGGCGATGGTCGCATCGATTGCGCTGTTGGGCGCTGATGGCGCAATCGCCGTACCGCCGACGGTTCCAAGCAGGCCGCCCTCAAAGGTTTCTGAATACGGCGGATTCCCACCCACTAAATCGACGACGCTGCCGGGCAGTAAATCGCTGAAGATCCCGAAGCCGCTGCGAATCACCGTTCCCGGCGCGAGTTGCCAGGCGATCGCGGTCCGCGGCTGCCAGATCGCTACAGGAGTCGAGTCGAAGATGTTCCCCAACCCGGTTTGAAGTGTGGCGCTAAGCGGCTGGTTCACATCGTGAGAGATCGCCGCGAATGAGCCATCAAGGCGCGCCACTGCGTCGTGCGGGTTCAACGGATTCGAATTGTTTGTCGCCCGGACGCCGAAGGTCCAGGTAACGTTCGCTGTCATTTTCCAGGTGTCCTGCGCGTACAAATCGAGATTCAGGAAGTTGTAAGGCTGGGAATCGGCGACGGGAAACGTCTTCGATGCCGTCGAGGCGACGCCGTAGATAAATTGCGGCAGGGTCGTGTACGTTACTAGCGGGACAACGCCTTCGCCGAAGTCGTAGTCGTTGAGTCGAAAAATGCGTGTGTTGGTTCCGAATCGCAGCTCATGCCCGTTGATCTTCCAGGCGAGATTGTCGTTGATGAAAAAACGTGTAGCTCGGCGGCCCTGAATCCAGGTGTTGTCAAGGCCACCAATGGGCGTGAATGGCGCGCTCGCACCGCTGCCTTCGAGCACGATGGGGAAAGCATTCAGCGTGCTCTCGAAATCCGCCGGTGCAAACAGGCTTTCGTACCAGGAGAAGGCCGGGTTGAAATAGTTCACCAGGTTCGAAGAAAAAATGTGAGTCCAGCCGGATGCGAGGGAATAGAGCGGCTGCGGTGAGGTCGCGTCGAATACGGGGTTGATCGGATCCGTGTAAGCCGCCTGCAAACCCGTGTCGGCTTGGAAGCGATACCAGGTAATGTTTTTGTCGTCGATGTTATAATCCGCGCGCGCTGTCTGCACCTGTTCGCGATCATCGCTCGAATGGGAGACACTCTGGCGGTTGGCGCAACCGTCGCCGTTCGGAGGTGTGCCATGCGCCGGCGCTCCAGTGCTGTCGAACGGGCAGCCCAGGGTCGGCAGCGGAGTTCCCGCCGTGTTGCCATACAAGCTGAACATCTTTCGATAGAACGGCACCAGCTGCGGCGACGGCTGATAAGTAGACCCGGTGACTGCATCGGTTCCTCCCAGCGGCAACTGTGCGAGCACGTACTGCTCGAATGCGGGCGTGGGAACGGTGGTCGCCGAAACGATCGGCAGCGCGATCCGCACCCATTCGCTGTCGAAAAAGAAAAACAGCTTGTTGTGCACGATCGGGCCGCTGAGGCTGCCTCCGAAATGGTTCACGGTCGAGCGCGGTTTATGATTTCCTGGCGTCGAGTTGGTGAAGAAATCCGCAGCATTGAATCGCGATCCGTTCCACAGCTCGTACAGATTGCCATGAAATTCATTGCCGCCGGATTTCGTGATGTAATTGACTT
This sequence comes from Bryobacteraceae bacterium, assembly GCA_035501755.1. Classification (GTDB taxonomy): domain Bacteria; phylum Acidobacteriota; class Terriglobia; order Bryobacterales; family Bryobacteraceae; genus Palsa-187. Next base: position 9,184 of record DATJVN010000001.1, read on the forward strand.
GAGACGCGCCGTATCGTCCCTGATCGACCGTGTAGGACAGGGTGTTCACAGTGACTTCGGCGATCGAATTGAGGCCGAGCACAAGATTCGTCGAGAGGCCGCTGTTCAGGTTGGTCAACGGGTCATTCGTTTCAAGTCCGTCCACGATGTAGCCGTTCGAAAGTGCCGGCAAACCGTTGAACTGGACGTTGCCGTAGCCGTTGGTGCCGCCAATGAAGTCGTTTCCGCTGCCCGCAGTATTCATCAACGCGCCGGGTGCAAACTGGAGAGGATAGGTCAGATCGTTGCCCGGATTCGGAAGATTCGCGAGCGCGGGAGCGTTCAGCGTTGTTGCCGTATTTGGATTTTCCGGATTCACCAGCTCCGGCCCTGCGCTTACCGTTATCTCCTCCTTTGCCGCGGCAACCTTAAGAGTAAAATCGACGGCCTGCTTCTGCCCGAGTGCGGCAAAGACAGATGCAATTGTTTGCGTCTCGAATCCGGCTGCCGCGGCGGTGATCTGGTAGTAGCCGGGCTTGAGCTGAGGGAAGTTGAACCGCCCCGCTTCGTCGGTCGTGACGGATCGCTTCGCGCCCGTGTCACTGATCACGAGCACATTCGCATGGGCAATGGCTCCCCGGCTGGCATCGGTGACGGTTCCGACAATGGCGCTGGTCGTCTCGCCCTGCGCTCCAAGACGAATCGCAGAGAGCAGCAGGAGCGCCCATCCAAGCCATTGTGCTTTAGGCATGCCTAAAGTATAACAATCGCCCAGAGTGCCGCGGAACAAAGATCTAGGCTGTCACGGATCCGGAATCGGGTACTATGTTTTTAGTGGCGGCTAATCGACATGCGTCCGAATCCGGCGACGATTATCTGAAAGCGATTCTGGAGCTGGGCGGCGCCGAAGACCTGCAAGTCACCTCCAACGCGCTGGCGGAGAGACTCGGCGTGCGGACGCCTTCCGTCACGGGCATGCTGCAGAAGCTCGCTGCACAGCGGCCATCGCTGGTATTGTACGAGAAACACAGAGGCGTGCGCCTTTCCGCCGCAGGCAAGCGGCGTGCTTGGGAGCTTGTCCGGCATCATCGCCTGCTGGAATTATTTCTTCATGACGTTTTGCATTACTCCTGGGATGAAGTGCACGAGGAAGCAGACCGGCTGGAGCACTTCATCTCCGAGCGATTCGAGGATCGCGTGGCAGCGATCCTGGGTGATCCGGAAATCGATCCGCACGGCCATCTGATTCCGCGGAAACACGCTTCGGGAAGCTACCGTAACGAGGTCCCCCTCTCGGAGTGGGAGATTCAGACGTCCGCCATCATCAGTAGCGTATCGGATCGTGATCCGGCGGCTCTGCGCGAGCTGGAACGGCTTGGGATGACGCCTGGGGCCGAACTGTCCATTGAAAACCGAAATGCGGCCGGTTCCGTCTCGGTCCGACTTTCGAATCGCAGTGAGATGGTAAAGCTAACCAGCGGGTTGGCTGCCCGGGTGCTTGTCGCGCCGCGCCAGGAATGACAGCGATGCGATGGAATTTCGCTGAGATTGTGATGCCGGGAACATCCTCGATTCGACCATGGCGCTCGATCAAAAGGCATGCGGGCTCGTAATCGGCACATAGTATGAGGCCCAGTCTGCTTTTGACACGGAAAGGGCGAACTGATGGGGTTTTGTCACGGTTTTGCCACGGTCGGGGCATTTTGGGCCCGAGTCGGCAGCCGCGGCAATTTGATAATTTTCGGAAGTGGTTTAGAATCGGAAGAGGCAAAGCCGGGGCGCGTAGCTCAGTTGGTTAGAGCGCCTGCTTCACACGCAGGAGGTCACAGGTTCGAGTCCTGTCGCGCCCACCACTTCAAGCCGTGAGTCAGCAACGGGCGAGCATGTGGGATCGGTAACACTTGGCGGACCTGCCGGATTTCGATCACCTCTTCAAAAAGTTTTCGCGGGCATCCGGCGCGGCATTAGCATTGCCACAGTAAAATTCCTTCCGAACAATCGTGCGAGATCAAGGGGCGCCAGGGTGCGTTGAACAACGAGTCGTCTGTGTTCCAATGAAAACAGCTCTTGTCCCGCTGTTTCCCGGATACGTGTTCTGTAGCTTTGATATCGAGCACCGCCTGCCGGTGTTGACCATCCCCAGCGTCGGGTCGATTGTTTCGATCGGCCGCACACCGGCGCCGATACCGCCGTCGGAGTTGGAAGGCATCGACGCGATGATCCGCTCCGGCCTGGTCGTCTCTCCGCACCCCAATCTTTTCGCCGGGCAGGAAGTCTATATCGCGCGGGGACCACTCGAAGGCGTTTGCGGGCGACTGCTGGCTTGTAAAACGGCGTACCGGCTGGTGCTTTCGGTTTCGCTCTTGCAGCGATCGGTGTCGGCTGAGGTCGATATCGATTGGGTGCGCCCATTGCGCAACACCAGGGCAGCCTGAACTTTCCCTCAATTCAATCCAACCGAGCTGATTTCAAAGGAGCAGCGATGAAAGTTTTACTTTATTCGGTATTTGTGTTTTCCCTCGCCGGAGCTCCGGCGGCGGATCAATCGCCGCGGGCTGAGCGCGGATATGTCCTGGGACCACAGGATTCCCTCAACATCCGCGTGGTCGATCTGGAGGAGTTCGATCCGAAGTCGCTCGGCCCCGTGCGCGTTGACGAAGAGGGTAACATCCGGCTTCCCCTGGCGGGCCGCATTCGCGCGTCCGGAATTACGTGCGAGGAGCTCGAAAAGGAGATCTCGCGCCGCCTTTCCGGAATCACGAAGAACCCGGAAGTGACCGTATCGGTGGCCGAGTTCCGCAGCCATCCGGTCTCCATCATGGGCGCGGTGAAAAACCCCGGAGTGTACCACCAGATAACCTTCGCGAGATGATCGTCGAGCTACGCCGACGACGCGTACGCGCGCGAAACGGAGTGGCGGAATCTTGGTGAGCCTCGGCAGCAACAGCCGGCAGCTCACTACGAGTTTCGTGAATTGCCACCGGATCGAACTGAGTCCGCGGCAGGCGGATCTTGCGCAAATGGTGGCCGAGGGGTACAGAAATCGGGAAATCGCCGAAAACCTGGAGATTTCTGAAGGCGCCGTTAAGGTCTATCTCTCGCATCTGTTTGAAAAATTGGGCACCAAGGATCGCGGGCAACTGGCGCAACTGGTGGTTCGCAACGTGCAGCCGCTTGAAAACGGCCATGAGTTCACCGGAATGCACGGCGGCAGGCTCAGCGCGCTCTACATTGAAGAACAGCTTCCGGAAACCTCCGAGGTCTCGATCGAAAGCGAGAAAGACCTTCGACGTCTTTACCGCAACCGATGAAAGCGCGGAACTCCTCAATTGGTGATGGTCAGCTGGACCGTGAGTCTGAAGGCTGGAACGCCGTTGCTCGCGCCGACAATAATCATCGAATAAGACCCCGCAAGCGCTCTCCTTCCGGCGCCGACCATAAGTTGGGCGGCCGGTCCGCCCGGTGTGACGGTCGAGGTATTGATGGCCGCCGTAACGCCTCTGGGAACATCTTCCACCGTCAGGCGCACGCTGCCGGAGAATCCTTGGACGCCGTTCGCGGTAATGGCGGCGATAGCCGCTCGATTGCTCGATTTGCTGACGCTCAGGCTGGATGGGTTCGCACTCAAGGCGAAGGAACCGCCCGGAGTCACCGCGACGGCCAATGGGATCGAGTGGCTCAGCGTTCCACTGGAACCGTTAACGGTGATCGTGTAGGTCCCGGAAGGCACGCCCGCCGCCGTCGCCGTCATCACTGACGATCCGCTGCCGTGGATCGTCGCCGGCTTGGAACGTGATGCTCAGGCCCGAGGTGTTGCTGGCGCCCAGATTCACGCTGCCGTTGAATCCCGAAAGGGCGGCAATTTCCACCATGGAGTTGGCGCTGCCGGATTGTGCCAGCGAGATTGACGGCGGCGACGCGGAGATGGAAAAATCGGGCGCAGTGACGGGCGTCGGACCACCAATTCGGGCGAGTTCGGCCCTTCGCCGTTGGCATTCGACGCGGAAACGACGTAGTAGTAGGTCGTGCCCGGCGCCGCGGAGGTATCGGTGTAGCTGCTCGTGGTGAGCACCGGAGGCGGCGCGATGTAGGCGTACGGTCCACCCGATCTCGTGCTCCGCTTCACGCTGTAGCGAATCGCACCGCTCAGCCCCTCCCAGCTCAACGGCACCTGGTTATTCAGGACATTTCCGGCCTCCACCCACGCGATCTGGGCCGGAGCCGGCATCGCTCGATCGCATCCCTGGATGAAATAATAGTCGCCCCAGATCAGCGAAGTATCGATATAGTACCCCACCGGCACGCTGTAGGTTCCATGCAGCAGAATGCCATCCGTGTTCAGCGGGCTGCCCAGGTAATAGCTGGAACCGAGCGAGTTCTGGATGTTCATCGCGGCATTGTAGTAATTAGCCTGGGTCGTGCCCGTGAAATAAGTGCTCAATTCGATCAGTCCGGCCGCGGCGATCGCCGCGGCGGAGGAGTCGCGGTAATTGGTCTGCGAAAAATCCCAGTAGGGGACATAATCCGCAGGAAGGTTCGCGATGAAATAGTTCGCCATTTTTGCGGCCGTCGCCAGAAATTGGGCGTTGTGCGTGTACCGGTAGGCCATGGTGAATCCGTAAATCGCCCACGCCTGCCCGCGCGACCAGGTGCTGTTGGTCGAGTATCCGTCCGAAGTGAAGAAATTGTGCACCGAGCCGTCCGAATTGTATTCGACTCCCTGGTAGGTGCTGCCGTCGGCGCGAACCTGGTTGTTCATGGTCTTCATCGCGTGGTTGAACGCCATCGTGTACCACTCGGGATTGCCGCCGTTTTGGGCCGCGTAGAACATCAGTTCGATGCTCATCATGTTGTCGATGATGGTGTTCGTATAGGTGCTGCTGTAATATGGCCAGGAATTGAAAGCGCCGCTCCCGTCGGGGAAGGCGACATACAGCGTGGACATGGTCTGCGCCGCGCTCTGGATCGCGTTCATGTAGGAGGCGTCGCGCGTGACCGCATAGCCGTTCCCGTAGCTCGACATGATGCGGAATCCGACGTCGTGGGTGCTTGCGTCTGTAATCTCGCTCGACATGCTGGCGGTCTGCTGCTGCGCCCGCGCGAGCAGCGACGGGTCGAGCGTTTGCTCGTACATATACCAGATCCAGCCGGGGAAGAACCCGCTGCCCCAGATCGTGTTCGAATTCGAGTTCCACCGGCTATCGCCGTTGCTCACCACGGTAGCCTCGGGAAAATGCGACGTATCGATGTATTGGATCGTTTTGCTTAGTTGCTGTTGGGCGAGATCAAGAGCCTGGGAGGAGCACTGCGCGTCTGCCGAGGCCGCAACCAGGAAGCAGGCGAACAGGATGATGCGTAGGGGTTTCATGACTGCGTGGAAAAGCGGAGAACAGCAGTATGCCGGGCGGCATGCGATCGCACAAGGTGAAACGGGCCTTAACGATTCGCAATTTTCCCCCTATAGAAAACCCGCTCAGCCTCAGGCTCACCCGGTTTCGGTTTCGGGTTTCGAATCGGTGGTATCGCGCACCGGCCGCCGGTCTGCCGTCATACTGAAAACGTGTTCCGATTCGAGCTTCAGGCGGTCTGCCCCACCACCGGCGCGCGCGCGGGGATTCTTCACACTGCCCACGGCGACGTCGAAACGCCGGTGTTCATGCCCGTCGGCACGCAGGCGACGGTCAAAGGCGTCCTTCCGCGCGACCTGATCAACGACGTCGACGCGAAGATCATTCTGTCGAATACGTATCATCTGTTCCTGCGCCCGGGGCATGAAACCATCCGCAAGCTCGGCGGCCTGCACCGCTTCATGAACTGGCCGCGCGCCATCCTCACTGATTCCGGGGGATTCCAGGTCTTCAGCCTCAACGGACTCAGGAAAATTTCAGAGGACGGCGTGCTGTTCCGCTCGCACCTCGATGGCGACGCACATATGTTCACGCCCGAATCGACCATCGACGTGCAGCTTGCGCTCGGAAGCGACGTCATGATGGTGCTCGACGAGTGCCTGGAATATCCGGCCAGCCACGAAGCCGCGCGCGTTTCCACCGAACGTACCCTGCGCTGGGCGCGTGCCGCGTACCAGTACTATCGCCAACACGGCGACGATGGAAAGCGCGCCTGTTTTCCCATCGTGCAGGGATCGATGTACCCGGATCTGCGCCGTCATTGCACCCAGCAATTATGCGAGCTCGACGCGGATGGCTACGCCATCGGCGGATTGTCGGTGGGCGAGCCGAACGCGCTGAGTCTTGATATGACCGCGATCTGCACCTCGATTTTGCCGCGCAACCGGCCACGTTACGTCATGGGAGTGGGGATGCCGGATGATCTCGCCGAGTATGTGGCGCGCGGCGTGGACATGATGGATTGCGTGCTGCCGTCGCGCAACGCCCGTAACGGCTACCTGTTTACATCCACCGGACGCGTCATCGTCAAACAGACGCAATATAAGGAGGATGCGCGGCCCGTCGACGAGGCGTGCGGGTGTTACACGTGCCGCAACTTCTCGCGCGCGTACCTGCGCCACCTGTTCCAGGCGGGCGAGATGACCTTTTCCACGCTGGCCACGATCCACAATCTCCGGCGGTACCTTGACATCATGCGGGAGATCAGGCACGCTATATTATCTGGGCGGTTCCCCGAATTCCTGAGGGCTGTGTCTCTGCGCGCGGCGCAAGCGGCTCCCGGTGATCTCGACAAATAGAAACCTCGAAAAATGCTCGCGTTCCTCATTCAGTCCGCCGCGCCCTCGACCACCAGTCCGGTCATCAGCATCCTGCCATTGGTCTTCATCGTGGCGATTTTCTACTTCCTGGTGTTCATGCCCATGCAGCGCCAGAAGAAGAAGCAATCTGAGATGCTTTCCAGCCTTCAAAGCGGCAACGAGGTGCTGACCACGGGGGGCATCGTCGGAACCATCGTGAGCATCACCTCCGATACGGTGGTTCTGCGCGTCAAGCCGGACAATATCAAGCTGCAAGTCGCCCGCAGCGCGGTGTCGAGCCTGGTGAATCAGGAAAAAAAGTTAGAGGAAAAGAAGTAAATGAATAACAATCTGAAGTTCCGGGCGCTCGCCATCGTGGCGGTGATCCTGGTATGCATCTACGGCATCATCGGATTTCCCACCTCCAAGCAGGACCTGCTCGACAACCTCAAAAAGAATATCCGGCTGGGACTCGATCTCAAAGGCGGGAGCCAGCTCATCCTCGAAGTGCAGGTGCAGGACGCCTTCAAATCGGAAGCCGACCAGGTGATCCAGCGGATGCGCGAGGCCATGACCAGGGCCGGAATGGCGGGCGACCTGTCGCGCAACAATCCCGAATCGATCGCCGACGCCAACAAAATCCAGGTGGACGTGAAGGGCGTGCCCGCCACCCAGGCCGGCAACTTCCGCCAGATCTTCCAGGATAATTTCAGCGACGCCTGGATCATGACGCAGGTCAATCCGACGGATTACCGGCTCACCATGCAGCCCACCTACGCGCTGAAGTTGAAGCAGGACACGCTGACCCAGTCAATCGCCACCATCGACCGCAAGATTAACGGCCTGGGGCTTTCCGAAACCAGCGTGCAGCAGCGCGGCGGCGCCAATGCCGAAGACGAGATCATGGTGCAGCTTCCCGGCATCGACGATCCGGCGCACGTCAAGCAGATTTTGAAGACGCAAGGCGTGCTGTCACTCCAGGAGGTAAAGGGCGGGCCGTTCCCCAGCGAGGATGACACGCGCGCGTCCAAGGGCGGCGTGATTCCGCTCGATTCTCAGATCGTCAAGGAGACGCATCCCGGGCAGCCGCCCGAGTACTGGTTGCTGGCGCGCACGCCGGTGATCACCGGACGCGACCTGCGCGACGCCCGCGCGCAGCAGAACGGGCAGACCGGCGGATGGGAAACCAATTTCGTGATCGCGCAGGGCGCGGCCACGCGGCGCTTCGAGCAGTTCACCGGAGCGCACATCGGCGACCGGCTCGCGATCGTGGTCGATGGCGATGTTCTGAGCGCGCCCGTGATTCACGGAAAAATTTCGGACAACGGCGTGATCGAGGGACTTTCGGGGCAGGATGAGGCCAAGGACCTGGCGCTCAATCTGCGCGCCGGATCGCTGCCGGCCGGGATCACCATTATGGAAGAGCGCACGGTGGGTCCATCGCTCGGCGCGGATTCGATTCGCGAGGGAGCTGTCGCCGCGCTTGCGGGATTGATCGCGGTGGTCGCGGTGATGCTGTTCTACTATAAGCGCAGCGGGATCAATGCCACGCTCGCGCTGCTTTTGAACGCCGTCATCCTGATCGCGGCGCTCAGCTATTTCGATGCGACGCTCACCCTGCCCGGCATCGCCGGCGTGATTCTGACCATCGGTATGGCCGTCGACTCGAACGTGCTGATTTTCGAGCGCATCCGCGAAGAGCTGCGCGCCGGAAAGGCCGTGGTCGCGGCCGTGGACGCGGGCTTCAAGAAAGCTTTTTTGACCATTATCGACACGCACGTGACTACCGTGGTAAGCTGCGCGTTTCTGTTCATTTTCGGAACCGGTCCAGTGCAGGGCTTCGCGGTAACGCTGGTGATCGGCCTGATCGCCAACCTGTTCACCGCGGTGTTTGTATCGCGAACCATTTTCGACTGGGAGCTGGGGATGCAGAAGCGTGCTGTAACGCTTAGTATTTGAGCGGTTTGAATGGCCTCCGGATTTGTGATAGTTTATTTGAACCCCGCCGTCCGCGGTGGGTGGCCGGGCGTGGGCGAATCCGGGTTAACAATCCCGCGCGAAAGCGGCAGGGATGCGGGAACTTTGGAGCAGTCGGTGGTGTCTGTAGGACTAAGCCGGCCGTATAGGCTCAATGGAATTATTTAAGAACACGAATTTTGATTTTCTCCGGTGGAAGTGGCCGTTCATCGGCGCTTCGCTGGTGCTGACGGCGGCCGGGCTCATCAGTCTTGCGATGAAGGGCGGTCCCAGGTACGGCATCGATTTCAAGGGCGGCGGGTTAATCCGTGTGCGCTTTGACCGCGAGCCTCCCGTCCAGAAGATCCGCGAAGTCATCAGCCAGAAAATCAAAGGCGAAATCTCCGTCCAGCAGATCTCGGGAACGCCCGAAGTCCTGATCGGCACCGAACTCGCCAATGAACAAGAGCTGAATGCGAACCAGCAGATCATTATCGATACACTCACTTCGACGTTCGGCACCAACAACGGTAAGGTCGATCTCAACAATTCCTCGGCCGAGCAGCTCACCGATCGCCTGCGCGATCCGCTGCTTCAGGCAGGCGTCGCGATCTCCGAGCAGGACCTGCAGGACACGGTGAAGGCGATCGAGGCCTACCGCGCGTCCAAGAGCGGGCTCATCACCAACTTCAATGAACTTTCTTCGGTCAAAGGTGTAACTCCGCAGTTCCTGGCAGCGTTACAGAAGGAGTGTTATCTCGGTCCCTTCACCATTCGTTCCGCCGAGGTGGTCGGACCGAAAGTCGGCAGGCAGCTCCAGCGGCAGGCGATCCTGGCGACGCTGTACGCGCTGGGCGGGATGCTGGTCTACATCGCTTTCCGTTTCGAGTGGATTTATGGCGTGGCCGCGGTGATCGCGGTGTTCCACGACACCATCATCACTATCGGCCTGTTTTCACTGTTGAACAAAGAAATTTCGCTGACGGTGGTGGCCGCGCTGCTGACCCTGGTCGGCTATTCGATGAACGATACCATCGTGGTGTTCGACCGGATTCGGGAAAATTTGAAGCTGATGCGCCGGGAGTCGCTTGAAAGCCTGATCAACATCAGCGTCAACCAGACCCTGAGCCGGACGGTGCTGACCAGCGGTCTGACGTTTTTAACCGCGGTGTCGCTGCTGCTGTTTGGCGGCGAGGTGTTGAACGGATTTTCCTTCGCTCTGGTGTGCGGGATCATCGCGGGAACGTACTCCACGGTGTTCATCGCCAGCCCGCTGCTGATCTTCTGGCAGAACGTGGTCGAGTCGAGAAAGAAGAAGCCCGGCGCACCGGCCGGGCCGCAAAAGAGTTCGGGCGCGGGGACTCCGTCATCAACGAGTCCGGGGCGAGTGTCTACCCCGTCGCGCAAGGAAATGGCCGGCACGCGCAATCGCGGCCGCTAGGTTTAGTTGAGGGAGGAAGAGGGCATGTTTGAGCAGTCATTCGTCGAATCCGAAAATAAGACCAGGAAGGGCATGTCCGTGTTCGTGTCCTTCGCGATCCAGATCGCGGTGATCCTGGTGCTGATTCTGATCCCGCTGATTTACACGGAAGTGCTGCCCAAGGCGACGCTGACCAGCTTTTTGACCGCGCCTCCGCCTCCTCCGCCTCCTCCGCCTCCGCCTCCGCCGGCTCCGAAAATCATTCACGTCGCGCCGCGCCAGTTCGACGCCGGAAGGCTTCTGGCGCCCAAAACCATTCCCAAGGACGTCGCGATTATTAAAGAAGACGCGCTGCCGCCCTCCATGGCATCGGCGGGCGTGTTGGGCGGTGTGCCGGGCGGCGTTCCCGGCGGCGTCGGCGGCGTGATCGGTGGAATCATCGGTTCGGTGGGCGCGGCTCCGCCTCCGCCTCCCAAGGTCGAGGCTCCCAAACCGACCACCCCGCAGCGCATCCGCGTGGGTGGCAACGTTCAGCAGGCCAACCTGATCAAGAGAGTGCAGCCGCAGTATCCGCCGCTCGCCAAGCAGGCGCGCATTCAGGGCGTGGTGCACCTGACGGCGATCATCTCGAAAGATGGTACGATACAGAATTTGCAGGTGATCAGCGGCCATCCGCTGCTGGTTCCGGCCGCGCTTTCCGCGGTGAAGCAATGGGTTTATAAACCGACTCTTCTCAACAATGAGCCGGTGGAAGTGATCACTCAAATTGACGTAAATTTCACTTTGAGCCAGTAAGACAAAGCGTGCGCTTGCGCACGCTTTTAATTTCAACTCGCAGGAGACAGACAATGTTACAGTTGCAAGTTTGGGCGTTCATGCTTTTTCAGGAAGCCGCGCCCGTTAGTTTTGACCCGCGCGCGATGTGGGGACAGATGGGCTGGCCCGCCCGGCTCGTCGTCGTCACTCTCTTCATCATGTCGGCGTGGTCGATCGGCGTTATGATCGATCGTCTCATCGCCTACAATGGCGCGCGCAAGCAATCGCGCCAGTTCGCTCCGGCCGTGGCCGGCGCCCTGCGCGAAGGCAAGCTGGACGAAGCCATCAAGATCGCCGACCGGTTCTCCAAGTCGCACCTGGCGAAAGTGGTCGTCGCCGGACTGCAGGAGTTCCGTGCGCACCAGTTGAGCTCGGAAATCTCGGGTGAGGAGATCGAGGCCTCGCGCCGCGCTCTCGAACGCGCTGAAGCCATCGTGCACGCCGAATTGAAGCGCGGCATTTCGTCGCTTGCTACAATCGGATCAACGGCGCCGTTCGTCGGACTGTTCGGAACGGTGCTGGGAATTATCAACGCGTTCAAGGGCATTTCGACCGAGAAATCGACCGGACTGGGCGCGGTCGCCGGCGGTATTTCCGAAGCGCTGGTCACCACCGCCGTCGGTCTGTTCGTCGCGATTCCCGCCGTCATGATGTTCAACTACTTCACCAATCGCGTGGAGGCGTTCGACGTCGAGATGGGGAATTCGAGCTCGGAACTGATCGACTATTTCCTGAAGCGTTCGCAAAGGGTGGCCAAATAAGGTTCGCCTGAAGGCGAGTTGAAATAGGGGCGGGGACCGGTCCATCCGGTCCCCGGCTTCGAATCGAGGAACCGTTATGGAGAAGAAAAAAGCGCCGCACGTAGTGAACGACATCAACGTCACGCCGATGGTGGACGTGATGCTTGTGTTGCTGATCATTTTCATGGTCATCACGCCCATGTTGAACAAGGGCGTGGCGGTGGACAAGGTCAAGACCAAGAACGCCATTGCCATGCAGGCGGCGGATAAAGAGGACGCCATCCTGATCGCCGTCACCCGCAACGGCCAGTTCTGGCTGAGCCCCGGCAACAACCAGATCCGCCTTGAGGACATCGCCGAAAAAGTCCGCGACCTGCAGACCAATAAGCTGGATAAAACCGTGTACATCCGCGCCGACGCCCGCGCCAAGTACGAGGCCGTCGAGGACGTGGTGGACAACCTGCGCGCCGCGGGCGTGGACCAGCTCGGGCTGATCACCGAGCAGGCGCCTTCGGAAAACCCCAACCAGCAGAATAAGCCGGCCGCTCCGGCCGCTCCGGCCGCCGACTAAGAGTCAAAGAGGAATTTTAAGGAGAATCCGTTATGTCAATGAATGTGGGTGGTGGCGGAGGGTCGAAGTCGGACATTAACGTCACGCCGCTGATCGACGTGCTGCTGGTGCTGTTGATCATCTTCATGGTAATCACGCCGCTGACGCCGTACGGCCTGGACGTGCTGGCGCCCCAGCCGCCTCCGCCGAACCAGCCGCCGCCGGACCCCCGTCAGGACCGCACCGTGGTCATCCAGATCGACAAGGACAAGAACCTGAAGCTGAATCAGGACCCCATCGAGTGGAAAGACCTGCAGGACCGGCTGGAGTTCGTGTTCAAGACGCGCGCCGAGCGCGTGGTGTTCGTGCGCGGCGACGGCGATCTGCCGTTTGAGACGGTGGCCAAGGCGATTGACATCGCCAAGGGCGCGGGCCTCGAAAAGATCGGTCTGATGACGCCCAAGATCGAAGCAGGACAATAACAAATAAGGGAACCATCCGTATGCGGAAAGTTTTGGTAATCACGGCGAGCGTTGCATTGGCCGCTCTGGCAACGCTCACCAGCGGCTGCGACAAGCTCCGGAGCCGCGACCATCTGAATCAGGGCGTGGAAGCCTTCAAGAACGCCAAGTACGGCGACGCGGTGGAGCATTTCAAGCAGGCCATCGCGCTCGACCCGACCAATCCCAACGCGCAGCTCTATCTGGCGACCGCGTACATGTCGCAGTGGATCCCCGGCGCCGATTCGCCCGAGAACCAGGACATGGCCAACAAGGCGTCGGACGGATTCCTGAAGGTGCTCCAGACCGACCCCGTCAACACCACCGCGCTCGCCTCCCTGGCCTCGCTCGATTACAACGAGGCGTCCTCGCTTCCGCCCGACAAAAAGGTGGAAAAGCTGGATGAGGCGGCCAAGTGGTACAAGAAGCTGATCGACGCCGACCCGAAGAACAAGGAAGCGTATTACAGCCTGGGCGTGATCTCCTGGGCCAAGTGGTATCCGGCGGACATGACCGCGCGCGCCAACCTCAACATGCGTCCCGAAGACCCCGGTCCCATCAAGGACAAGAAGGTCAAGGAAGATCTCAAGACGCAGTACTCGGCGATCATCGAGGACGGAATCGGGAATTTGCAGAAAGCCCTCGATATCGACAAGGAATACGACGACGCCATGGCGTACATGAACCTGCTGATCCGTGAGCGCGCCGACCTGGCCGACAGTCCTGACGAGTACAAGAAGCAGATCGAGGTGGCCGACTCCTGGGTGCAGAAGGCGCTCGACACCAAGAAGCTGAAGCAATCGCGCCAGCCCACCAACCAGGGCATCACGGCAGAAGCCGCGAAGTGAGAGACCGGCCGTTAATGAACGTCAATGAACGTGAATGTTTTATTCATGTTCATTCACGTTTATTAACGGCCATGTGATTCTCGCGCTAAACTGAAAATACCGATGCCTCCCGATTCGACTGAGGCGGCCGTAGCCGCCGATCCTGTCGAACCACTTTTCGCCGATTTAAAAACGCGCCTGCACGAGCTGCGCCCCGCGGAGGATCTCGCGCCGCTCGACAAAGCCTTCCGCTTCGCCGCCGAGCGTCACAAGGGCCAGAAGCGCGCCTCGGGCGAGCCCTACATGGTCCATCCGGTCCTGGTGACGCGGCAGCTCGCCGAGATGCAGATGGACATGACCTGTCTTGAAACCGGCCTGCTCCACGACGTGGTCGAGGACACCACCGCAACGCTCGACGAAATCCGCAAGAACTTCGGCGACGAAGTCGCGCGCTGCGTGGATGGCGTCACCAAGCTCGGAAAGCTCGACCTGGCCAGCCGCGAGGAGCGGCAAGCCGAGAGCGTCAGAAAAATGCTGCTCGCCATGGTCGAGGACATTCGCGTGATCCTGGTGAAGCTGGCCGACCGCCTGCACAACATGCGCACGCTCGCCTCGCTCGACCGGGAGAAGCAGAAACGCATCGCCCAGGAGACGCTCGATATCTACGTCCCCATCGCGCACCGCCTGGGGATGGGCAAAATCCGCGGCGAGCTGGAAGATCTCGCCTTCGAATACCTGGAGCCGGAAGCATCGAAGGAGCTGCTCAAGGAATTTGAAGCCGGGCATCCGGAGAACGAAAAGTTCCTGAACGAGGTCAAGCACATTGTGGAGCTGAACCTGGCGCGCGAAGGCATTCCCGCGCGCGTCGAGGGCCGGGTCAAGCGCGCCTATTCGGTGTACCAGAAACTGAAGCGGCAGAAGATCACCCTCGATCAGGTCTACGATCTTCTGGCTGTCCGCATCATTACCGACTCGGTGAAAAACTGCTATGCGGCGCTGGGCGTGATCCACAACGAATGGCACCCCATTCCGGGCCGCATCAAGGATTTCATCGCCATTCCGCGGCCCAATCTGTATCAATCCCTGCACACCTCCGTGATGGGACCCGGCGGGCGGCACTTTGAGGTGCAGATCCGCACCGACGAGATGCATCGCGTGGCCGAAGAGGGCATCGCGGCGCATTGGAAGTACAAGGAGGGCAGGAAGGGCGCCGCGGTGGATGACCAGCGCGTCGCCTGGCTGCGCCAACTCGTCGAATGGCAGCAGGAGATGCGCGATCCGGGCGAGTTCATGTCCACGCTCAAAGTGGACCTCTATCCCGAGGAAGTTTACACCTTCACGCCGCGCGGAAAGGTGATCGTCCTGCCGCGCGACGCGACGCCCATTGATTTCGCCTATGCGATCCACTCCGACGTCGGCAGCCGCTGCGTGGGCGCGAAGGTGAACGGACGCATCGTGCCGCTCAAATCCACGCTGCGCAACGGCGATGTGGTGGAGATCCTGACGCAGTCCGGCCACATGCCGTCCAAGGACTGGCTGGCGGTGGTCAAGACCTCCAAGGCGCGCAACAAAATCAAGCACGTCATCAACACGACGGAGCGCGCACGGGCCCTCGAGATCGGCGAAAAATATCTGGAGCGCGAAGCGCGGCGCCTGGGCGTATCGCTCACCCAGATCACCAAGGCGCAGCTCGAGTCGGTCGCCTCCGATTACGGATATTCGAAGATGGAGGATCTGCACGCGGCGCTGGGGTACGGAAAATATTCGGCGCGGCAGGTGTTGCAGAAGCTCGCGCCGGAGCAGGTCCCGGCGGAGGCGCCCGAACCTCCCGAACCCGCGCCCGCTCGTACGCCGGAGACCTTCGCGCCCGGCGATCAGGACCTGGTCATCAAGGTGAAAGGCATCGACGACCTGCTGGTGTATCGCGCCAAGTGCTGCAATCCGATCAAGGGCGAAGCCATCGTCGGATACGTGACGCGCGGCAAGGGCGTGGCGGTGCATTCGCAGAATTGCGCCAACGTCCAGAACCTGATGTACGAAGTCGAGCGCAAAATCGATGTCGAATGGGCGCGCAGCGGCTCGCCGGCGTTTCCTGTGAAGATGGTGGTGCACACCCAGGACCGGCCGGGAATGCTCAACCAGTTGACCACGGCGCTGGTGAACGAACAGACCAACATCCGGAGCCTGGAAGCCCGCGGCGGCCAGGAGACGGCCGACGGTGCGGTGATCGACATGACCGTCGAAGTGAACGATAAAAAGCAACTGGAGCGCGTGATTTCCGCCATTCGCAGAATCTCCGGCGTGCGCGACGTCGAAAGAGTCTACCAGCAATGATCATCGCGGCCGAACCCGAGCACATCGCCATTTCGAAATCGAAAGGCATCAAGATCGACTGGAAAGACGGCCATCACAGCGATTATGCGCTCGAATATTTACGTGACGAGTGCCCCTGCGCCACCTGCACCGGCGCGCACGGCACCGAGCCGCAGAAATCGGACTACGCGAAGCCGGCGAGCCCGTTCCAGATGTACAAGCCAAAACTGAAAATGCTCGGCGTGGAGCCGGTGGGGAATTACGCGGTGCGGATCGAATGGTCGGACGGGCATAACACGGGGATTTATTCGTACGATCATCTCCGTAAAATCTGCCCGTGCCCGGATTGCACGGGAGCGCGACCCTGATCTCGAATGTTTTTCTTGCGTAAGCCATCCGCGCGGATCGCCGCGTCATTTATTGATTCACAAACAAACGCGAACTTTTCTTTCGGACCGACCGGCATTACGCTACACTGTGGACGCATCCCTTTCCATGTTCATTCAGTGGAAAATCCTCATCCGCCAGCTCGCCTGGAGCGCAATCGTGCTGATTGCGGTCACCCTGGTGTGCATCCGCGTCTTTCCCGTGAATGCGACCACCGCGGGACTCGTGTACCTCATCGCGATTCTGGGAATCGCCAGCGCCTCGGGACTGGCAACCGCGGTCGCGTCCTCGCTCGCCGCGATGTTGTGCTTCAACTACTTCTTTTTGCCGCCGGTCGGCCAGTTCACCATCGCCGACCCCCAGAACTGGATCGCGCTGGCCGCATTCCTGATTGCCGCGCTGGTGGCGAGCCGGTTGTCGAGCCACGCCCGCAGCCAGGCGCGCGAAGCCCGGCGCCGCGTCGAGGAAAGCGAGCACCTGTACGCCTTCAGCCGCGCCATTCTGCTGGCCGGGCCGGATCAGCCGCTGGGCTCCCACGCCGCGCAGCAGATCGCCGAGTTGTTCAACTGCCGCGCGGTGGCGCTGTTCGATGCCAAAACGGGTGAGACCTTCCGCGGCGGAGTCGAGGACCTGCCGGCGGAAGACAAGCTCAAGGAAGCCGTCGAGCGCGGCGTGCGAATCGGCAACGGGCAGGTGATCGTCGCGCCCGTGATCCTGGGCGGGCCGCCCATCGGCAGCCTGGCTCTCAAGGGCCCGCCGTTTTCCGAAGACGCGCTGCGGGCGGTGCTGAACCTGGTGGCCATCGCCTTTGAGCGCGTGCGCGCGCAGGAAGCGGCGAGCGCGGTCCAAGCCGCGCGGCAGAGCGAAGAGCTCAAGAGCACGCTGCTCGACGCCATCGCGCACGAGTTCAAGACGCCGCTCACTTCCATCAAGGCCGCGTCCACGTCCATGCTTTCCAACGGTTCGCTTGCGCCGCAGATCCGGGAGCTGGGAACCATCATCGACGAAGAGGCCGATCGCATGAACTCGCTGGTCACCGAGGCGGTGCGTATGTCGCAGATCGAGGCCGGGAAAATGCGCCTGGAGCGCACCGCGGTGGACGTCGGCGCGCTGCTCAGCGACGTGGTGGCGCAGTTCGGGCCGCGGGCTGAGGGGCGCGAGCTCAGCCTCACGGTTAGTCCTGGTCTGCCGCAAATTTCCGCCGACTCGGAGCTGGTTTCGCTCGCGATCCGCCAGTTGATCGATAACGCGCTTAAATATTCGCCGCCGGCTTCGCCCGTTCGCGTGCGGATCGACAGCGGTCCGGACGGCGTGTACGTCCACGTACACGACGACGGCCCCGGAATTCCACCGCGCGACCGCGAGCGCGTGTTCCAGAAATTTTACCGGCGCGCCGGCAAGGCAAACGTTCCCGGCAGCGGTCTGGGGTTGTTCATCGCACGCGCCATCGTGCGCACCCACGGCGGCGACGTGTGGATCGAGGAGACCGGAGGCGGCTGCGAATTCTGCATGTCGCTGCCGCTCCAAAAGGAGATTGCTGAAAAAAGGGGACAGACTACTCTGTCCCCAGACGCAAATCGTTGAAGCCGTCTGGAGCGATGGCTGTGGACAGAGCGGTCTGTCCCCTTTTTTCAGCAAGCTCAAAAAGGCGAAAGCATGAATGTTGGACGCATTCTGGTGGTCGACGACGAGCCGCAGATCCGGCGTGTGCTGCGCTCCACGCTCACGGCGGAGGGTTATGAGGTGCGGGATGCGCGCACCGGCGAAGACGCGCTCACGGCGCTGCGCGAAGAGCGCTTCGACCTGATCCTGCTCGACATGAACATGCCGGGCATGGGCGGAATGGAAACCTGCCGCCAGATCCGCGAAAGCTCGGAAGCGGCCATCATCATGCTGACCGTGCGCGACGCGGAAGAAGACAAGGTCGCCGCGCTCAACGCGGGCGCCGACGATTACATCACCAAGCCGTTTTCCACTCCCGAACTGCTGGCGCGCATCCGCGCCGCGCTGCGGCGCCTGCCGGTGGCCGCGCAGGCGCATCCCGAATCGATCCATCTGCCCGGCCTCGAAATCAATCTCCCCATGCGGCGGATCGTCGTGAAGGGCAGGGAAGTGCGGCTCACGCCCAAGGAATTCGACCTGCTGCAATATCTGCTGGCGAATCCCAACGTGCCGATCCCGCATGGAAGGCTGCTGCAGGCAGTGTGGGGGCCGGATTACGGCGGCCAGGTCGAGTATCTGCGCGTGTTCATGAACCGGCTGCGAAAAAAAATCGAGCCGGAGCCCTCCGCGCCGCGCTACCTGGTCACCGAACCCTGGGTCGGCTATCGGTTCGTGCTGCCGGGTGAAGCTGACCGTTTATGACTTGTTTACGCCTTTCCGGATATCGTTAGAGTTGGATGCTTTGCACTCCGTCGCCCGGCGTGGGCATGCGAGAAGCTCTGAGGGGCCGGCATGGATTACATCATTGCGGGAATCGCCGCGGTTTTCCTGTTTGTGTATCTGATCTATGCGCTGCTGAAGCCGGAGAAATTCTAGGCGCCTGCGTGAGGACCGCGCCGATAAGCCGCTCGCTTACGCGCGGCGGCTGGCAACCTGTCGAAACGAGCGTCAGCAAGCCGCCAGCCGTCAGGCTGCGGCTTGGACTCTTCGAAAGTTTGTCCGCATGCCGATGATCGACGTCCCGCGTCCTACGGCCGACGACCTCACCGATCTTCTTCCCAAAAAACTCGCGCATGCGCGGCCGCTGTTCGACCGTGAGATTCTTGCGCGCGCCGCCAAGGACTCCATCCTCAAGCTGAATCCCGTCACGCTGCTCAAGAACCCGGTGATCTTCGTGGTTGAGGTGGGCGCCGCGATTACCACCATTCTGCTGGTTCACGACGCCATCAAGACTCCAGCCATGATCGGGTTCGAGCTGCAAATCGCGTTGTGGCTATGGTTCACGGTCCTGTTCGCCAATTTCGCCGAGGCCATGGCAGAAGCGCGCGGCAAAGCGCAGGCCGACACGCTGCGCAAGACCAAGACCGACGCAAGCGCGCGGCGTGTCCTGAACAAGGGCAAAACCGAGACCGTGTCGGCTTCGCAGCTCCGCGCCGGCGACATCGTCATCGTCGAAGCCGGCGAGCTGATTCCCGGCGACGGTGAAGTGATCGACGGCATCGCCACCGTGGATGAATCCGTGATCACCGGCGAGAGCGCGCCGGTGATTCGCGAATCGGGCGGCGATCGCAGCGCGGTCACCGGGGGCACCCGGGTGCTTTCCGACCAGATCAAGATCCGCATCACCTCCAATCCGGGCGAAACGTTTCTCGATCGCATGATCGCTCTGGTGGAGGGCGCCGAGCGGCAAAAAACGCCCAACGAAATCGCGCTGAACATTTTGATCGCCGGATTGACGCTGATTTTTTTGCTGGCCGTGGTGACCCTTCAGCCCTACGCGCGTTTCGCCGTGACCCAGGCTGGCGCGGGCACGATCCCCAGCGTCGCGGTGCTGGTTTCGCTGCTGGTGTGCCTGATTCCGACCACCATCGGCGGCCTGCTCTCCGCCATCGGCATCGCCGGAATGGACCGCGTAATGCAGCACAACGTCCTCGCCATGAGCGGCAAAGCCGTGGAAGCTTCGGGAGATGTCAACACCCTGCTGCTCGACAAGACCGGCACCATCACCATCGGCAATCGCCAGGCGGTCGAACTGATTCCGGTCAGGGGCGTGACGGATGACGAACTGGCGGACGCCGCTCAGCTTTCAAGCCTCGCCGACGAAACTCCCGAAGGGCGGTCCGTGGTGGTGCTGGCGAAATCGAAATATGGATTGCGCGGGCGCGACGTAACGCCGGAGTACAATTTCATTCCGTTTTCCGCATACACGCGCATGAGCGGCGTCGATATTCACGGACGCGCGCTGCGCAAGGGAGCGAGCGATGCGATTTCCAAATTCGTCGGCGAAAACGGCGGCGAAGTTCCCCAGGAGCTGATCGACACCGCGGAGCGCATCTCGCGGCAGGGCGGAACGCCGCTGGCCGTCGCTGAAAACGGCCGCGCGCTGGGCGTGATTCATTTGAAAGACGTCGTCAAAGGCGGAATGAAGGACCGGCTGGGGCAATTGCGCGCCATGGGCATCCGCACGGTGATGATCACCGGCGACAACCCGCTGACCGCCGCGGCCATTGCCAGCGAAGCCGGCGTTGACGATTTTCTGGCGCAGGCCTCGCCCGCCGACAAGCTTGCCTACATCAAAAGGGAGCAGTCCGAAGGTCGCCTGGTGGCGATGACCGGCGACGGCACCAACGATGCTCCGGCGCTGGCACAGGCCGACGTGGGCCTGGCGATGAACACCGGCACGATGGCCGCCAAGGAAGCCGGCAACATGGTGGATCTGGATTCCAATCCCACCAAGCTCATCGAAGTGGTCGCCATCGGCAAGCAGCTCCTGATCACGCGCGGCGCCCTGACCACGTTCTCCATCGCCAACGACGTCGCCAAGTATTTCGCCATCATACCCGCGATGTTCATGACCACCTGGCCGCAGCTCGCGCAACTGAACGTGATGCACCTGCATACGGCCCAGAGCGCAGTCCTGTCCGCGGTGATTTTCAACGCCCTGATCATCATCGCGCTGGTTCCGCTGGCATTGCGCGGCGTCAAGTACCGGCCGCAGAGCGCCGCGTCGATGCTGCGCCGCAACCTGCTGATCTACGGTATCGGCGGCCTGATCGCGCCGTTCCCCGGAATCTGGATCATCGACCAGATCGTGCACGCGCTGGGCTGGGCCTGATCCGGTTCCCTCCCGGCGCTTCAAGAGGCTCTTGGACCGGTTTTTGGCCTTTCGATTCTAAGCTTTCCCACCGATTCCTTTCTCCAGAGCCCGCCTCTATACTCGAGGACCCGAAACTTCGCTCGAGCGGAAGTATCAGACCACCGCCGCGATGAGTGACGTGGAGCTTTTCTATAAGCAGGCGTTGGAGAGTAATGGTTTTACCATGCGCAAGAGCTGGGTCGCCGCCGGCAGCACCAGCACGGGAGTGCAACAGAACTCCTCTGGCGAGGTGGAAGGATATCGCGGAGAAGGAAGCGGCGTAAATCCGCCGACCACAGAGGTCAAGGTCACTTTCCGCCGCCTCTACCTCAATGAGCCGATCACTGTCTGGATCACCGTCTCGGTGATGGGCAGCTTCGGTCCGTAAGGCCGAACGCGCTGAAGCTGGACCGGATGATGCATCCGACGCTCCGGCGCCGCGGCGATTGATCGCGCCAATGGGTTATTCCTGTCGCCGCACAAACACGTGATACGTCACTGTGTCCCAGGCGTTATGAATCCCGATGAATAGCAGCACCAACGCCGCCGCCGCGATGCCGAACAGCGCCTTGTGCGGATCGAAGCGCGCCACGGCGTAAGCCGACCCGGCCAGCGTCGCGTACGCCGCCAGCGGGAGCAGGCCATGAAACAGCCAATCCTCGAACTCGGGCCGGTACACGTTTTGTCCGCGCATCCGCCGCAGGACCGCGATCGCGTACACAACGCCCGCCGCCCCGGTGATTCCGCAGATGATCGTGGGAGCGCCGATCCCGTTCCACGGCGCGCTCAGAATCCCGGCGAGGAGCAGCGCCGCGCAGAAATGCATGATCGTGGGCGTCGAAAACGTGCGCCCCGCTGCCGGGTCCATCGAGACCCTCGGCATGCTGGTGAGCAAACTCATCACCACGAACTGCAATCCGATCAGCGCGCCGGCCGACGACCCGACAATCACGTAAAAGTTCTGCCATCCCGCAAGAACTGTCATGTTGGCCTCCCCATTCTAATGAAATAATGTCCCTGGCTTCGCAAGAGAGGAAAGATGAAATGAGTCGCTGGCCGGACCTCCGCCTGTTAGACCTTCTTCAGATCGACCTGCCGATCATTCAGGCGCCGATGGCGGGCGCGATGGACTCGAGGCTGGTCATCGCTGTTGCGCAAGCCGGCGGCCTCGGATCGCTTCCCTGCGCAATGCTGACGCCCGAGCAGGTTCAGGCGGAGGTCGAAACGATCCGGCGCGAGACCTCGCGCGCGATCAATCTCAATTTCTTCTGTCATGCCGTGCCCCAGCCCGACCAAGAGCGCCAGCGGCGCTGGATGGAGCGCCTGGAGCCCTTCTATCGTGAGCGCGGAATCGATCCCACGCCGCCGCCGCGTAGAGCCACCCGCATGCCCTTCGACGCCGCGGCCTGCGAAGTGGTCGAGCACTTGAAACCGGAAATCGTCAGCTTTCATTTCGGGCTGCCGGAACCATCCCTGCTAAGCCGTGTGAAGGCCACGGGCGCAAAAATTCTATCCTCGGCGACCACGGTGGATGAGGCTCGCTGGTTGGAACAGCGTGGCTGCGATGCGATCATCGCGCAAGGATACGAGGCCGGCGGACATCGGGGAATGTTTGTGAACGATGATGTCGCCACGCAGGCTGGGACCATGGCGCTGGTTCCGCAGATTGTGGACGCCGTGAAGGTGCCGGTGATTGCAAGCGGCGGGATCGCGGACGGCCGGGGAATCGCCGCTGCGTTCGCGCTCGGAGCCGCCGCGGTTCAGATCGGCACGGCCTACCTGTTTTGTCCCGAAGCGAAGATCGGAGCCGTGTACGCCCAAGCGCTCCGCCATGCGAAAGATAACAGCACTGTGCTCACGAACATATTCAGCGGCCGCCCCGCGCGCGGGATCGTCAACCGAATTGTTCGTGAAGTGGGGCCCCTTTCAGATCTGGCGCCCCAGTTTCCGCTGGCGGGAATCGCGATCGCGCCTCTTCGCGCCAGTTCGGAGGCGGCGGGATCGGATGAATTTGCTCAGCTCTGGTGTGGCCAGGTTGCCGCTCTTTCGCGCGAAGTGCCCGCCGAAGAACTCACGCGCCAGCTCGCGGCAGAAGCTCTGGATCGCCTGGCGCGCCTGTCTGACCAGTCCTAGCTCCTGGAAATTTGCATCGCAGGCGGGAGTGAGGGCATCTACGCAACGTGGAGCTGAAAACGAATGGAAGTTCGTAACATCGATTCTTTTCTGTCCTATTTCAACGGCGTTCGGAAGCGCACTTTGCGGGTGCTGTGGGCCGCGCCGCCAGATAAGCTGGAGTGGCGCCACACGGACGGCGTGTTTTCGATGGGCGATCTTGCCCGGCACATCGCGGAGGTCGAACGGCACGTCTTTGCGGAGAACGTCTTTGGCCGCCCGAGCCGGTATCGCGGTTGCGGAACGGATCTGGCCGACGGTCTCGATAGCGTCGCAGGCTTCCTGGAGAAGATGCACGCTGAAACGGTGCAGTTGCTCGCGCCGATGACGCCGGAGGATCTCAACCGCAACGGGACCACGCCCCAGGGTACGCCCGCGCCCGCCGGAGCTCTGCTACGCGCCATGGTCGAGCACGAAATCCATCACCGCGGTGAGATGTACGTCTATCTTGCGCTCCTCGGTGTCGAGCGTCCGCCGCTGTATGGCGTGACCGAACCGGAACTGCGGCGATACAGCGCCGGCGTGCCATCCTAGTGCCATGAACCTGTTTGCCGTCATCCGAACGCGTAGCCGCGCCTGGGTTTCTGATCGGGGTTTAGAAGACCAGCCACAATGGCGGGAGCATGCGCGTTTCATGAATGGGCTCGCGAAGGAAGGTTTCGTCGTGATCGGCGGTCCGCTCGAAGGCACGCCGGAGGTCCTTCTGATCATGCGCGCCGGGAGCGCCGACGCAATCCGTCAACAGCTCGAAGCCGATCCGTGGACGCATTCGGAAATGCTCCGAATTCTATCCATCACCCCTTGGACAGTGCGGCTCGGCGCACCCCGCGTCGCTGCCTGAGCATCACGTATCAATTCTGCGGCTCGACGATTGGCAAGCCGGTCTTGAAATCAACCAGCAGCGCCCAGAAATCGAGGACAGCCCTGGCATTTCCCGTCGTGGCGATTTGATGTTGCTCCATCGCGTCGGCGAGGGTTCGCTGCTCCAGAACAACGCTTTCAAGAACGTTTCGCGTTGTGGTTACCGTTGCGGCGGCGTTCGGATCGGCCTTCCCGTCGACCGCGGTTACGGCGCCGTGCTCGAGCGTGGACGCCAGCGATTCGTGCGTATCGGAGAATTTCCAGTTGATGACGATTTTCGATGTCCCTGCGCGAGGGCCGTCCACGCGCGTTCCGAGGTAATCGAACACCTGCGCGATGGTCATCGCATGCAATACGGGCGGCGCGATTGCGGGGACGGAGCGCCCCGCATTTCGAACAGCGCTCCGTAATTCCTGCGCCGCCGTCAGGTACGCGTTTCGCCAGGGCGCCGTTTCGGCGAGGTATCCCATCTGCTCGAGTGCATCGGCCTCGAGATTCCGCGCCTCCTTGTTGGATGGATCGGCGAACACCACCTGGTTCAGCACTTCAGCGACCCAGCGATAATTGCCGGCTGCGAAATCCTTCCGCGCCCGCGCGAGGACAGTGTCCGCACCACCCATGTACTCGACGTATTTCTTCGCGGAGTCGACGCGTGGTAAAGGATTGAGATTCGCCGGATTTCCGTCGTACCAGCCGACGTAGCGCTGATAGACAGCCTTCGCGTCTTGAGCGAGTGAGCCGTAGTAGGCGCGGATCGCCCACTCTTTCTCAAGACCGGGCGGCATCGTAAGCGCCTCCGCAATTTCCGTCGGCCCCAACCCCTGATCCATCATTCGGACCGTCTGATCGTGCACATATTTGTACAGGTCGCGGAAATCCGTCAGTTTCGCGCGGACCCGTTCGTTGCCCCAGACCGGCCACTGATGCTGGTCGATCATCACCTGCGCATCGCCGCCGAATTTCTCGAGCGCGGTATTGAGAGCGTGCGACCAGCGATTGGCGTCGCGCACCACAGTGCCGCGAAGCGGCAGCAGATTGTGCAAAGTGTGAGTTGCCAGCTCGGCCGTGTCGAGAACGTGCGATTGCGGCAGGTAAATGATCATCTCCGAAGGCGCTTCCGCGTTGAGCGCGAGTTGAAAAACAAAATTGACTCCATCGATCGTCCGCGTTTCCGTTGCCTGCCGAATGGTGTCATTCGGCGGAACGATGGGGCCGCCGCCGGGCGCTCCGCGAGAAACCATTTCGCCCTCGCCGTAATCCACGGTGCCGCGTTCCCCGACCGGCAGCGATGTTCCAAACTGAAATTGCCCACGCCGATTTGTCAGGTTTCCCGCGACAGAAGCTTCCTCGATGAGGGCATTCATAAAGCTGACCGGCGCGATAACGGGGATTTTTCCGGCGGCTGCATCGGCTGCCGAAACGACCGCGCTTGCGCCGCCATAGTGATCCGGGTGGCAGTGCGTATAGATGAGAGCCAGGATCGCTTTGTGAGGGCGGTGCGCGAAGTACAGGTCGAGCGCTGCGCGGGCCGCTCCGGGTGTCGCCAGCGTGTCGATGACGATAATGCCGGTCTTGCTTTCGACGATGGTCATGCTTGAGACGGAAAATCCGCGGACTTGATAGACGCCGTCGCTGACCTTGAACAAGCCGTTTGGAACGTCGAGCTGGGCCTGGCGCCACAGGCTGGGATTGACGGTCGGCGGCGCGTCATGCCGGAGAAATGCGTACGCGTTGGGACTCGCCGCGTCGGGCGTCGTCGCGATGAATCCGCGCGTGGCGTCCTCAAAATCCTGGCGATCGTTAAACGGAAGCTGCGATTGCACGGAACGGTTCGCGGCGGCGACCAAGGGTTCGGCAGGCTTGGCTTGCTGAGATTGAGCAGAAGCAAGCACAGCGGGGATTATGAAGGAACACGCGGTTCGCAGCGCGCGCCGCCGGGTTCGAAGCATGATGCCCTCCTGACAAATCGTCGCATCAGATTGTATGTCGCGGCAAGACGTGCAGAATCTACTTGACTCTGCCGACTACAATGAAGTGATGGGACAAACGGTCCGGCCCACTCCCGAGCAGCTTCTCAAAGCCGTCGAGGCGGAGGAGCGCAGCGCGCGGCGCGGGCGCCTCAAGATTTTTTTGGGCTACGCGTCGGGCGTGGGTAAATCCTTTCGAATGTTCGATGAAGGACGCCGCAGAAAGATCCGCGGGCAGGACGTCATCATCGCGGCGACGCAATCCGTTATGTCTCCCGAACTCACCCAGCTTCTGCGTGGATTCGAAGTGATTCCACCCCTGGACGGCACCGACCATCCGGCGATCGACGTCCCCGCCGTGTTGCGACGCCGGCCGCAGATTTGCCTGATCGACGGCCTTGCGTTTGAAAATCCGCCCGGCGCCAAAAATCGCTACCGCTGGGAGGATGTCGAGGAGCTTCTGAACGCGGGGATCTCCGTGGTGACTTCCATCAATCTCCAGTTCGTCAAGGAAAGGCAGGCGGAAGTCGAAGCGATTCGCGGGAAGAAAGTGACCGAGTCGGTTCCCGAAGCGTTTATCCGCACCGCCGACGAAATCGAGATTGTGGATGCGCCGCCGGAATATTGCGTCACGCGGTCGGCCGAAGCCGGATCGGCTCTCGATCCCGCCACGGTGGAACGCCAGCTTTCCGAGCTGCGCGAGATCGCGTTGGTGCTGGCCGCCGACGTGGTCGATCATCAACTGGAAGAATACCTGCACCAGCAGGGAATCCAGCAGGTCTACGGAACGCATGAGCGAATTCTGGTGTGCGTGACGCCGCGCTCCAACGCTTCCGTCATGATTCACCGCGGGCGGCGCCAGGCCGATCGTTTTCACGGCGATCTGTACGTGCTGTACGTGCAGCAGGACCATCTCGAGCCCGAGGATCAGAAGGTGATCGACGCCAACCTGGCCGCCGCGCGTGAAGCGCACGCGCATGTCGAGATCCTGGACGACGGCGATCCGGTGGGGGCGATTCTGCGCTTCGCCTCCGAGCACGGAATCACGCAGATCTTCGTCGGACACAGCCAGCAGCGCGGATGGTTGAGCCGCTGGAAAGCGAACCCGGTGGAGCGGCTGATCATGGAAGCCAAAGGAATCGACGTACGGGTGTTCCCGCACCAGCCGCCGCGGGAGTCAAGCGCCGAGTCGAGCCAGGAGTCAAACCAGGACTCAAGCAATGACTTAACCCACGACGCCACCCATGACGCCACCCCCACCGAACCTCAACGAACCTGAAGCGCCGCCGCGCCGCCGTGGCGAGTTGACCATTTTTCTCGGCTACGCGGCCGGAGTGGGCAAAACCTACAAGATGCTCGAGGAGGCGCAGGAAGCCCGGCGCCACGGCCGCGACGTGGTGGTCGGATATTTCGAGCCGCACGGGCGCTTGGACACCATCCAGAAGACCGAAGGTCTGGAGATGATCCCGCGCCGCAAGCTGACCTATCGCGGTCGCGAATTCGAGGAGATGGACACCGCCGCGATTCTGGCGCGTCATCCCGAGATCTGCGCCGTGGACGAATTTCCGCACACCAACGTCCCCGGCGCCGAGCGGGTGAAGCGCTGGGAGGACGTGATGGTGCTGCTCGAGTCCGGCATCAGCGTCATGACCACCATGAACGTGCAGCACCTCGAAAGCCTCAACGACCAGGTGCGCGACATCACCGGAATCCGGGTGCGCGAAACCATTCCGGATTGGGTGGTGGAGCAGGCCGACGAGGTGGTGTTGATCGACGTTCCTCCCGCGGCGCTGCTCAATCGTTTGCATCGCGGCGCGATTTACGGGAAAGAAAAAGCGCAGCAGGCGATGACCAATTTTTTCAAGGAGTCCACGCTGGGCGCACTGCGCGAGATCGCGCTTCGTCAGACCGCGCACGAAGTCGACGTTCGGCAGGACGGCGCCAGTGCGGCCGGCCTTACGCGCGTGACCGATTCGGCCGAGCGGATTCTGATTCACATCAACGAGTCTCCCGCGGCCGCCGCGCTGATCCGGCGCGGAAAGCGCGTGGCCGATTATCTGCAAGCCGATTGTTTCGCCGTCACGGTGGTGCCGCAGGGTGGAATGGCTGCGCTGCCGCGCGAAGATCGCGAGTCGATCGAGCGCCATCTCGATTTCGCGCGCAAACTGCGCATCGAGACGCGCGTGCTGCAAAGCGAAAGCCCGGCCGAGGCCATCGTGCAATTCGCCCGGGAGAATGGCATCGTGCAGATCTTTCTGTCCAAACCCGCGAATCGCCCAATCGGCTGGATGCGCAAGAACGATCTGGTGATGCAGGTGGTGCGCCTCGCCGACGATCGCCAGGTAACCGTTGTCGCCGAGCGCCGGCCGGTGGGTTGAATCTGCCGTATTAAGTAAAGCTGGGGTAAAAAATCGCCGAAAATTGCGTTTAACTTTTTTCATTAAAAAACCGATTTCGACGTAGAGGGGCCCAGGAGGGCCATAGCGCGATCTTTTGGGTTTCCGGCACCCTTGGTATCAAAATTTGTTTTAAATCGCTTAAATCGCGTCGATTTTTTTGCCTGAACATGTAAAATCTGATTTTGCGGGGTTTATAGGAAAAATTTGTTTCGAGCAGGAGACGCGCAAAATCCGGTCGAAATTGCCGTTCAAAAATGAAAAAGGACAGCCGGGAATACCGGCTGTCCTGGCTGGAATTACGACGTCGGATTACTGCGTCGGACTCTTGGCCGTCTTCGGCCACAGCACTCCTTCGCTCTCTTTGGTCACCGGACCGGTGCCCTTGTACACGAACTTCTGGATGCGCTGGCCGCGATAGGTTTCCGTGGTGAAGATGTTGCCCTTGGAATCCGTCGCGATGCTGTGGACCGCGTAGAATTCGCCCGGCTGGCGTCCTCCGTCGCCGAAGCTGGTCAGCACATCGAGCGTGTCGCGGTCGAGAATGTGCACCTGCTCGTTGGCGCCGTCGGCGAGATAAATGTATTTCTGCTGCGCGTCCTTCGAGAACGCGATGTCCCACACCGACCCGTCGCCCAGCGTGTCCTTATAAAGGATCTTCTCTTTCACGAAGGTCCCATCTGGTTTGAACACCTGGATGCGATCGTTGGGACGGTCGCAGACGTACACCATGCCGTCATTCGACAGCATGGCGCAGTGCACCGGGTTGCGGAACTGCTGATCCTCGGGAGCGTTGGGATCGTACGGACCGGGATTGGTGTCGTCCGGCCGGTGGCCGAACGCGCCCCAGTGCCGCTTGTAGGCTCCGGTGTCGGCATCGAACACGATCACGCGCTTGTTGCCGTAGCCGTCGGCCACGTACAGCTCGTTGGTCTTGGGATCGACGTATTCCTTCGCGGGCAGGCCGAGGTTGTGCTCGTCGTTGCTGTCGATTGCCGCGCCGGAATGCCCGATCTGCATCAGGAACTTGCCGTCCTGAGTGAACTTCATCACCATACTGTCGTGGACCGTCACCGGACCGCGCCCGCGTCCGCGAGCGGCGATCTGCGATTCATCCTCGGGCGCTCCCCGGCCAGCTCCGGCCGCGCCGCGAGCTCCCCGGCCGCGTCCGCCCGGCGCTCCACCGCGCCCATTGCCGCCGATCCAGACGTTGCCTTTATAGTCGACGAAGATTCCGTGATTCGAATCCGGCCACACGTAACCGTCGCCGTCCTGACCGCCCCAGCTCTTGAGCAGGTTGCCTTGCTCGTCGAAACACAGCACCGGCGGCGCGGGAACGCAGCACTCCGATTCCACCACGCCATTGTGCCGCTTGTTCGCGCCCTTGGGCGCATTGGCGACTCCATACAATTCCATCGCTTCGAGCGATCCCTGGCGATGAATGATCCAGATGTGATCCTGGGCGTCGACCGACACGCCGATGATGTTGCCCATCACCCAGTGGTTAGGCAGCGGCTTGGGCCACATCGGATCGACTTCGAATTTCGGCGCTACCTTTCCGGCGGCGTGCACCACCATCTTTTTGTCGAGCACCGCGGAGGCGACCCCGAGCGCGATTAACGTGCCCGCCAGGGCCGCGGCGACATAGACATTCCGCTTCATTCTGTTCTCCCTAACCTTTCTCGGCTGTGTGCATCGGGCGTCAGGCAGCAGCTCTGGACTGGCGCGCTTTGCATCAAAACCTTTCTGTTGTACCCTACGTCTTTCGACATCTTGTACGACGATTTACAACAGTGGCAGTCATTATACACAATTCCCGTTCGCGCAACCACCGCCTTCTGGGCCTGGCAGGCTGGGTGAAAAGTGCGCTTTACCCCGGGCCTCACGGCCAGGGCTGTCGTCGAACCGGTCGCTTCGGACAGACCTGCCGGCCGGGGCTGCTAGCGCTCGCCGCACTGATCGCCGGCTCCGCCGCCTGCGCTCACGACATCCCTAGCGACGTCACCGTGCAGACCTTCCTTAAGCCCGAAGGCCACACGCTGCATCTGCTGCTCCGCGTGCCCCTGATCGCCATGCGCGACATCAATTTCCCCGAACGCGGAACTTCGGGCTATATCGACATCAACGCATCCGAGCAGCTCCTGCCCGACGCCGCAAAATTGTGGATCTCCCATTTCATCGACCTGTATGAAGGCGACACGCGCCTGCCCGAGCCGCGCATCGTGGCCACGCGTCTGTCGCTGATGTCCAACCGCGCGTTTGCTTCCTATGACACGGCCATCGCAAACGTCACGGGACCCAAGCTCCCCGAAACCACCCAGGACGTCTGGAACCAGATGCTGTTCGACGTGCTGCTCGACTATCCCATTCAGTCGGACCAGTCGCGCTTTTCGATGGATCCGCGGCTGGCGCGGCTGGGATTGCGCACCGTCACCACGCTGCGATTCATCCTTCCTAACGGCGCCGTGCGCGCGTTCGAGTTCATCGGCGACCCCGGCCTCGTTCGCCTGGACCCGCGCTGGTATCAGGCTGCGCTGCGCTTCGTCGATCTCGGGTTCCATCACATTCTGGACGGCACCGATCATCTGTTGTTCCTGTTCTGCCTGGTGATCCCGTTCCGCAAGATTCGCGCGCTGATTCCGATTGTGACGGCGTTCACCATCGCGCACTCCATCACGCTGATCGCCTCGGCGTACAATCTCGCGCCGGACGCGCTGTGGTTCCCGCCGCTGATCGAAACGTTGATCGCGGCGTCGATCGTGTACATGGCGCTGGAAAACATCGCGGGATCGGCCACGGTGCATCGCCGCTGGATGGTGGCATTCGGATTCGGGCTGGTGCACGGCTTCGGATTTTCGTTCGCGCTGCGCCAGACCATGCAATTCGCCGGCACGCACATGCTGACCTCGCTGCTGTCGTTCAACATCGGCGTCGAGCTGGGGCAATTGCTGGTGCTGATGATCATGGTCCCGCTGCTCGACGTTCTGTTCGCCTACGTGGTGGCCGAGCGCATGGGCGCGATCATCCTCTCGGCGATCGTGGCGCACACCGCGTGGCACTGGATGATGGACCGGTGGGCCGTATTCGACCAGTTCCACATCCAGATGCCGGCCCTGACCGCGGATTTCATCGTGACGCTGCTGCACTGGGCCATGGCGATCATCGTGATCGCCGGCGGATTGTGGGGAGTCTCCCTGCTGACGCGGCCGCGCTCCGCCAAGAGTGACGGAGTAGCGGATTCCGAACCGGCCAAGGAAGCTCCGCAGTCAACACCGGTGATCTAGCGGCAACGCTTGCTGACGCGCGCGGCTCCGCTTTGCGCCGCCCGACTGCAGGATCCCGGGCGGTCCTTAACTCAGCCAGGCCGAGGGGCGCGCCAGCGACATTCCTCCGTCGCAGAGATAGATGCCGCCGGTGATGTACGCCGCTGCATCGGAACACAGGAACAGCGCCAGATCGGCGAGTTCGTCCTTGGTGCCGAAGCGGCGCAACGGAACGCCGCTGGCGGTGCGGCGGCGGGCTTCTTCGGTGGGCGCCAGACGGCGCATTCCTTCGGTATCGTCGGTGGGACCGGGAGTGATGCAGTTGCAACGGACGCCGGAGGGCCCCCATTCGATGGCGAGCGTTTTGATCAGCACGTCGATTCCGGCTTTGGCCGCGCCGACGTGCGCCTGCATCGCGGTGGGCTGAAACGAGAAGCTCGCGGAGATTGCAATGACGGACGCGCCCGGCTTGCGCAGATGCTCGTAGGCGGCGCGGCAGGTGTTGAAGGTTCCGAGCAGGTCGATATCGACCACGGCCTTGAACCCATTGGCGGACATTCCCAGCACCGGGGCGGGAAAGTTGCCGGCCGCGCCGCACACCACGATATCGATCTCGCCGAACTGGCCGCGCGTGGATTTGACCGCGGCTTCGATGCCGGGGTAATCGCGAACGTCAACCGCGTGAGTCGCGGCAGTCCCGCCGCTCGAGCGGATCGCCGCCGCGGCTGCGTCGAGCTTCTCCTGTTTTCTTCCGACCAGCATCACCCGGGCGCCGTGTTCGGCGAAACGCTCGGCCATGCGCTGGCCGATTCCGCTGCCGCCGCCGGTAATCAGCGCGGTTTTGCCCTGAAGAAGATGTTCCCGAAAAATGGACATCTTCAAAGGAT
This sequence comes from Bryobacteraceae bacterium, assembly GCA_035501755.1. Taxonomy (GTDB): domain Bacteria; phylum Acidobacteriota; class Terriglobia; order Bryobacterales; family Bryobacteraceae; genus Palsa-187. The sequence continues at coordinate 41,722 of DATJVN010000001.1, forward strand.
ACATTTGCGCTGGGGTGGTGCGGGTGACATCACTGTATCGAAGGCCGGGCCGCGACAAGGAGTGGTCTTGGCAGGACAGCCCTTTCAGCGTGCGGCGGCCACGGGCGGTTCCGGCGCCGGAAACAGATTGCCGAACCAGAAGGCGTAGGGAGTGGGACCGTTGCGCTGATAATGCTCCAGGCGCCCGGCGGCTTCTTCGAGTGTCGGAATGTGGCCCGCCGGGATCCACCAGAGAACGTAGTGCGCCTGCGCCATCTTCTCGAAAAATTCACCGCGGCGCGCGAGGTATTCGCGATGCTCGCTGCGATAGATGAAATCGCGCAGCGCTTGCGGGGTGGTCCAGACGGACATGTTCACCAAAAAGAACGGATCGGCCGACCAGGGATGCTTCACGTCGGTCGCGTTGCCGGACTCGGTCTGCAATCGCCACACGAAACCGGGCGCGTTGTCGGCCAGACGGTTGATGTGATCGAGGGCGTCCATGAACGGCCGGATCGCGGGGTGGTCAAGCGGATGCAGGATCCGGCCGACGTTCAACTGCGCCAGGTGGAAGGCGTGCGCCATCTCCACAGGATGTCATAACGTGGTTTCACAGTAGTCGAAAGTTGACCTCGATGGTAGCGATCACCGGGACGGGCTGGCCGCCGCGCGTTCCGGGCGCGAATTTCCATTGACTCACAGCGTCGACGGCCGCGTCGTCGAGCAGCAGGCCGAGCGAGCGCGTCACTTGGATGTCGTGCGCCATGCCGTCCGTGCCGACGATGAGAGACAAAGTTACGGTTCCACTCAGTGCCGCCAGCCGCGCTTCTCCCGAATATACCGGGTCGACCTTGGAAATGACGCGCGGCGCGGTGACGCCATCGCCGATGCGGAAGGGTCCGTCGGTCGCGGATTTGGCGTGGTGCGGCGGAACGGTCGTGGAGGTGTAGACCTTGTTGGCCTGCGCGACGTAATTTGCGGCGTCATCGGCGCGGCCTTGTTTTTTGAGGAACGACGCGTAGGTGGAGAGGATCACACCGGCGTTGATGGAGTCCGGGTCGGCCAAAGCGACGGCGCTTTTGAAGAGGGCGTCGGCTTGGTCGGCGTTGCCCTGACGTGCGCGGACTTCGGCGAGCCACATGGTGGGCATCGCGGCGTCGGAGGGCGCGCTCAGCCGGGCGCGATCGAAACAATCCGCCGCCTGGTCGAGATTCTTTTTCGCCATGGCGATTTCGCCCAGCCGCATCAGCACCCGCGCAGCGGCGGGGTCATTGGCGAGCAGGTCGGCGGCCTGCGCGTACAGCGTCTCGGAGGCGACCAGGCCGTGCTCGCGCACTTCCAGATCGGCGAGATTCATAATTCCCAGTCCGTACTGCGAGCTGGAGGTTCCGGAAACCTTACCGCGAATCTGCAAGGCCGCATCGAGAACCTTGCGCGCCAGCGCGAAATTGTGCCGGTCTTCGGCCGCGACGGCGACCTTGTCGAGCATGGCCGGGTCGCGCTGGGATTGCGCGGAGCGGATGGTGGCTTCGACGTCGGCGGGAATCGCGGGATTGTCCTGGGCGTGCACGGCGGCGAGCGGCGCGATGGCTGCGACGGCGCACGCTGCTGTGATCCACATGGCGCGGCGGCTGAACGCGGCGCGGCTGCGCTTGGAATCGAGAATGGCCATAAGTCTTCCCTCCAGTTGCGATCTTCGGATGCTGGGCACGGCCGCCACAGCGGCGCCGGTAAACGCCGGCGCGCTCATCGCGCGGGCGATTTCGACCAGGTGCGACGCGTAATCCGACGCCTTGATTCCCGCGCGCAGGACCACATCGTCGGCGGCGCGTTCACGTTCCTTGATGAACTCGCGCCACGCGCTCCATTCGAGCGGATTCCACCAATACGCCGCGAGCGCGAGCCGCGCGATCATCTGAGCGGCGGCGTCGCCTCTCTGGATGTGCGCGAGCTCGTGCAACAGGACGGCCCGGCGGCGCTCTTCAGGCCATTGCGCGGCTTCGCGCGGCAGAAATACCGCGGGTTTCCAGATGCCCGCGGTCATGGGCATCGCGCCGCGGGCGAGCTCGCGCACATCGGCGTTCTCCCCGGGGAGCTTTTTCGCCGATCGCCGCAAGCGCCAGAGGGCCGCGTATCCGATCAGCATTTCGAAAATCGCGATTCCGGTTCCGAGCATCCAGACCGCGGCGATCCACGGGCTCCAGTTGATGCGCGTCCCGCGTTTCGATTGCGCCGCGACGATTCGTCCTGGGACCGCCATTGCCGCGTCCGGACCGCGATCGATGACGTTCACCTGAAACGCGACCACGCCGGCGCGGATCGCCGCGGGAGTGGTAATGCGCAGCGCGGGCGTCCAGATCGACAGGAGCGGAAGCGCGATCAGCGCGACCGCGGCCGCCAGCCACACCAGGTGGCGCGACGCAGCCGAGCGGCGGCGCATCAGCGCAGCCGCGAGCCATGCGATGGTCAACACCAGCGTGGCTTTGAGCGCCGCGCCGGCTAATAGCGAAGATAACTGCGACATGTCACTTCCCCTCGTTTCTGGCTTTCTCGATCATCTGCGCCATGCGCTCCAGATCCTCCGGCTTGAGCTGCGCCGAGGAGACATCGAGCAGTGCGGCGACCACCTGCTCGGGCGAATCGTTAAAAAAAGTGTCGAGCAGGTGCCGCAGCGCGGAGCGCTTGGCGCGGTCGCGCTTCACCGTCGGTAGGTAGACGTATTTCACGCCTTCGGAGCGATGGGCGACGTGACCTTTTTCCTCCAGCACGCGCAGCATGGCGCGCACCGCGGAGTAGCTGGGGGCATTCTCCATGCCCTCGCGCACCTCGGCGGCGGAAGCGCTGCCGCGCTGATACAGGATGTCCATAATCTGGCGCTCGCGCCGGCTCAATCCCGGCCGTTTTTCCTTCATGCTAGAAAACTAGCACCATTGGAGCGGCGTGTCAAGAAGAAAAATACGAGACCTACGCGCGGCATGAGGCGCGACCGTGATGGAGTGCGTTGGTGAATCCTTACACGATCTCGTAATATTCGCGGAAGTCGATGGCGACGTCGAGCAGGCACGCGGTACGGGCCGCGAGCGCGCGCTCGGCGGCGGCACGGAATTCGGCGATGCTGGTGACGCGCGCGCTGCAAATCCCGAACGCTTCGGCGATCGCCGCAAAATCGGGAGGGGTGAAGTCGACGCCGTAGGGAGCGATGCCGCGGCGATGCTCGCTCACGCGGATCAGGCTGAGGCTGCGGTCGGTGAAAACGACAATCAGGATGGGCAGGTTCAGTTCACGAATCAAGGTCATGTCGTGCAGCATCATGAGCATTCCGCCGTCGCCCACGACCGCGACCACGCCCCGCTCAGGATAAGCGAGCTGCGCCGCGATCGCCGCGGGAAGCCCGAAGCCCATGCCGGATAAACCGTTCGACATAAAAAATGTTCCGGGCTGGTAGGATCGCCAGAATTGGCCCATGGCCAGTTTGTGCGAGCCGACATCGCAGGTCGCAATGCCGTCGCGGGGGCACACCGCGCGCAGCTCTTCGATAACGCGTAGCGGCGAGAGACCGTCACCCGGCATGCGAGCGATCGCCGTGCGGCGCTGCTCGATCAGTTCGCGGGGCCAGGGCTTCAATGCGGGTGCAATCTGCGCAAGTAGCGCGGCGATATCGCCGATCGCTTCAAGAGGGCGATACTCGCCTTCCGCCATCGAGACGGAATCAATCGACACGATTTCCGTGTTAGCGAACCAGGTTTTATCGCATTCCACCGGATCGAAGCCGACGGCGATCACCAGGTCCGCGGCGCGGATAGTTTCGAGGATCTCACGGTCGAGCGCCATGCCGGAAGCGACGCCGAGAAACAGAGGATGGTCTTCCGAAAGGATGCCTTTCGCTTTCGGAGTCACCAGGAACGGGCATTGCAGACGATCGATGAGCGCGCCGGCAGCGGCGGCGATCGCGGGAGTCGCGCCGAGACCGATGAGGACGATGGGGCGGCGGGATTCGGCGATTCGCGCGGCGACGGGCTCGGCAGAAACCGGGCGAATCGCGCGCGCAGAGCGCGGCTTCTCGTGGAAAAAACATTCCTTGGTCGCGAGGTCGCTCGCCAGTGACACGTGCACCGGGCCGGGGCGCGGCTCGAGAGCGAGATCCAATGCTTGCTCCGCGCTGAAACTTTCGTCCACTTTGCGCGACGCCTTGGTCACCGGCGCGAACAGCGTGTCGAGCGCCAGGCGCTGGTGGGTCATGGTCGCGAGCGAGGAATCGGGAATCTGCGCGGTAAAGGCGACCAGCGGAGCACGATCGAGAAAGGCGTTGGCGACTCCGGTGACCAGGTTGGTCGCGCCGGGGCCCAGCGTGGACGCGCAAACGCCGGGAATGCCAGTGATCTGGCCGGTGACCTGCGCCATCCACGCGGCGCTCGATTCGTGACCCGTCAGGATGAAACGGATTCCCGCGCGCCGGCAGGCGTCGAGGAACGCTACGATTTCTCCTCCGGGCAAACCGAACAGGAGCTGGACGCCGCGCGCGGCGAGAGAGCGGGCGATCGCTTCGGCGCAGGAGGGCATGGCTCTACAGTAACCCACAGCCCGGCGAACACGATTGGCGGAAAACGCGCGGGCATAAAAGTGGAAATCCGGTACACCCGCGACGCGAGGGCGCGCGAGGAGCGGGCTTGTTTTCGAACAACATTGCGCCGGTATGCGGGATGCATACAGCTTTAACAGCGGCGAAGTGTCGTAACGAAACACATTGCAATGACGATCGCCTCGAAATCCAGTTCGGAGGATATGCATGCGCAGGTTGGGAGACGTCGTGTTGTCGGCGGCCGCCCTCATATTGTTATTTCCCTTACTTGTTTTGATCGCGATCGTGATTGTGCTGGACTCGCCGGGAAACCCTTTTTATCGCGCATGGAGAGTCGGTAAGAACGGAAAAAAGTTCCGGATGTGGAAGTTCCGGACCATGGCCACGGCGGGAAACGCGTGGCAGAGAGGGCCGGGAATCACCAGCCGCCGCGACGCGCGTATTACGCGCTTCGGCAGCATCCTGCGGCGCAGCAAGATGGACGAGCTGCCGCAATTCGTGAACGTGCTCGCCGGGCACATGACGCTGGTGGGGCCGCGTCCGGAAGCGCCGGAATTCGTCGCGTTTTACAATTCGCGCCAGCGCGCGGTATTGAACGTGAAACCCGGAGTCACGGGCGTGGTGCAGATCGCTTCGGCGGAGGAATCCGATTCGATCCCGGAGGGCGTTCGGCCGGACGAGTATTACGTCGAAAACCTGATGGGTCCCAAGCTGGAGATGGATCTCGAATATCTCGAACGGCGCACTGCGCCGAGCGACGCGAAAATCGTCGCGTCCACTGCGGGGATGGTGGCGCGCGTGATCTGGCGAATGATTTTCCGCGGCGCGACCAATTTCGCCGCGCAGCCGGCGGTGGTCGAAGTGGCTACGGAAGGATCGGGCGATGAAAATCTCGATCGTCGTTCCGTGTAGGAACGAAGCGGCGCACATCCGCGATTTTCTGGACTCGGTACTGGCGCAACAACTGGACCCGGACCAGGAAATCGAGGCATTGATCGCCGACGGAATGAGCACGGATGGAACGCGGGAGCTGCTCGAAGAATACGCCGCGCGAATGCCCGCGGTGCGCGTGATCGACAATCCCGGGCGCATCGTTTCGACAGGGTTGAACGCGGGTATCCGCGCGGCGCGCGGCGAAATCATCGTGCGCATGGACGGGCACACGGTGTACGCGCCGGACTACGTGCGGCAATGCGCGAGAGTGCTCGGACAATCCGCCGCGGACAACGTGGGCGGCCCGTGGGTAGCGAAGGGCCGCGGCCGGATGGGCCGCGCGATCGCGGCGGCCTTCGGATCGCGATTCTGTGCGGGAGGCGGAAGAGCGCACGACGCGCAATATGAAGGCGAGGTCGATACGGTGTACCTGGGCTGCTGGAGGCGCGAGCTGTTCGACAGGGCCGGGTGGTTCGATCCGGAGCTGGTGCGCAACCAGGACGACGAGTTCAATTTCCGGCTGCGGCGGCTGGGCCTGCGCGTGTGGCAATCGCCGCGGATCAAATCCGAGTACACACCACGAGACTCGCTGAAGGCCCTGTTCCGGCAATATTCCCAGTACGGATTCTGGAAAGTCGCCGTAATCCGGAAGCATCGGGCGGTGGCATCGGCACGGCACGCGGCGCCGGGACTGTTCGTGGCGTCGATTTTAACGCTCGTGGTGCTGATCGGAATCGGTGCGGCCGCGGGGCTGCCGGAATTGACGCGAACCTCGGGCGAGGTTTTGGGCGTCGAGGCAGGAGTTTACGCGCTGGCCTGCGTGGGCGCGGCGTTGGCGATGGCGGGAACGCTCGAATGGCGCTCGCTTGTGGCGGTGCCGGCGGTGATCGCAACGTATCACGTTTCCTATGGTCTGGGATTTCTCGCGGGCGTCGTTCGATGGATTTTCCGCGGAAAGCAGCGCGGGGAAGGGCCCGCCGGATTCTTCACGGCGATCACCAGATAAACGCGGGGCATCGGTATTCCACTTGTGACACTTCGTTTAGCTCGGACGCGTGGCGGCGGCGTTCGCAACTCATTCAAACCGGGCAAAAAGGATGGCGGGCATCCTGGCAGCCGTCTTGCATTTTGCAAACCCGGCTTGACCACGAGACCGCCTTCGGCAGGTGTAAACGTTTCGCGTGCTCCGTCGCCCGATACCGGCGACCTCGACGGTGGAGGTGGGCGGGTGTGCCTGGGCGAAGCCGCGGCGGCCTGCCGTATCCGCGAGGCGAGCTTCGACGATTATCAAGGCATCGCCGCGCTGCAACGGCGCAACGGGCTTGCGCCGCGGAGCTACGCGCTGTGGTCCGCATTGTGGCTGTCGAATCCGGCGTATTGTCCCGGCACGCCGATCGGATGGGTGATCGAGACGCCGGGCGGCGAGATCGGCGGGTACGTGGGCAACCTTCCGCTGGCGTACTGGTTCAAGGATCGCTACCTGCGCGCCGCGACGGTGTATTCGTGGGCGGCCGACGCCGCGTTTCGCGGATATTCGCTGGCGCTGGTGGACCGCCTGGTGCGGCAGCCGGGAATCGACTTGATCGTGTGCACCACGCCCAACGAGCCGGCCAGCCGCGTCTACTCCGCCTACCGCTTCCGCAGGATTCCGCAGGGACAGTGGGACAAGTGCTGGTTCTGGATCACGGGTTATCGCGGATTCGCGCGAGGCGCTCTGCGCTCGGCGGGATTTCCCTGGGCCGGTGCGCTGGCCCATCCGGTGGCCGCGGCGCTGTGCGTGCGCGACGGGATCGCGGGACGCCGGCTGCCCGCTTCGGGCGAAGATTTCGAGTTCGCCGACAGCTTCGACGCGCGCTTCGACCGGTTCTGGGAGGAAATGATCGCGCAGAAAAGCGAGCGGCTGCTCGCGGTGCGCGACTGCCGGACGCTGCGCTGGCACTTCGGAGCATCGCTTGCGGCAGGCGACGCCTGGATCCTGACGGCGGCGCGCGGCGAGCGGCTGGTGGCCTACGCGATTCTCGACCGGCAGGATCATTCGGCGCTGGAGCTGCGCCGCATCCGCTTCGTGGATTTTCAGGCGCTGGACGGATTCGAGCATCTGCTCGGTGCGGCGCTCGCGCGAGCGATCGAACAGGCGCGCACCGAACGGGCGCACGTTCTCGAAAACGCCGGATGCTGGCTCGGCCAGTGGGGCGCGGCGGCGCCGTATCGCCGCTCGCTCAAGACCTGGGGATTTTTATACAAGGCCCGCCAGGAGGATCTGGCCGGCGAACTGGAGGATGCCGCGGTATGGGCGCCTTCGGCCTTCGACGGCGACGCGAGTTTGTGAAATCGGAGAGAAACGGTTTTTATGCCACGCAAGTATTTGGAACGACCGATCGAAATGGAGCGCGCCGATCAGGCGGTGTCGGTTCCGGCCGTCATGAAAACGTATCCGGTGACGCCTCCGCCCTCGAGCGGCGATCCGGTGGGGCTGAATGACCTCGCCGCCGCGCTGTGGCGCGGGCGTTGGATCATTCTTCCCGCGGCGCTCGCCGGCATTCTGGCGGGCCTGCTGGTGACCGCAGTGATGTCGCCGGTGTATCGCGCGCGCACTTCCGTGCAGATCGAGGGCTACAACGACCAGGTGATGCCGGATCTGGGGCAGATGTCGGGCGCGCTGCCCAATGCCACGCCGGACAATTACCTGCAAAACGAGGTGAAGCTGCTCGAAAGCGACAGCCTCGCCAAGCGCGTCGCGAACGTGGTGAAGCCGACGCCGCCGCCTCCCGGCATTGTGGACAAAATCATGAGCCTGGTCGCCACCGGGTTTGGATTGTTCCCGCAACTGCCCGAGAGTCCCGAGGAGGCGCGCATTCACGCCGTGCAGACCGCGATGAACGTGCGCACGTCGCTGCAATCGCAGGTGATCGAGTTGTTCTACGACGCGGGAGATCCGCAGACCGCGGCGCTCGGCGCCAATGCCGCGGCACAGGCCTTCATCGCCATGAACAACGACGCTCGCACGCACAACGTCGAGGACACCACCCAGTGGCTCAACAAGCAGGCCGAAGACCTGCGCGTCAAGATCGACAGCTCCAATCAACAACTGGAGGGCTTCGCTCGATCGTCCGGGCTGGTGTTCGCCGAAAACCAGAACACGCTCGCGGAAGACCAGATGAAGAACGTCGAGGATACGCTCGCCAAGGCCACCGCGGATCGCGTGCAGAAGCAGGCGGCATACGAAGCGGCGCGCGACAATCCCGCCAGGCTGATCACGGACTCGAGCCAGAACAGCCCGCTGCACCAGTACGAAATCAATCTCGAAACCCTCAAGGCGCAGCTTGCACAGTTGAAGACCCAGTTCACCGGCGACTACTACAAGGTCAAGCAGATCCAATCGCAAATCGCCGCGACCGAAGCCGAGATGGATCGCGAACGCACCGAGCTGCTGGGACGGATGAAAGTCGATTACATCGCCGCCGCGAGCCAGGAAAGGATGCTCCAGCAGCAGCACGCCGAGCAGCTCAGGTCGGCCCAGCAGCAGATGGAAAATCAGCGGCGCTACGAAACCCAGAAGAGCCAAGTCGATGCGATGGAGAAGCTGTACGAGACCTTGCTAGCCAAGGCCAAGGAAGCCGGCGCCGAATCGGCGCTGCGCGCCACCAACGTCCGCGTGATCGACCCGGCAGTTCCGCCGTCGAGCACCTACAGCCCGCGTCCCGCGCTGAACGCCGCGATCGGGCTGGCGCTGGGACTGATGTTCGCCGTGGGATTCGTGCTGGTGCGCGGCGAGTCGGACCGCGTGAAGCGGCCCGGCGAATCGCCGCTCCCCGATGTTCCAGAGCTGGGCGTGATTCCCGCCGCCAGTTCCGGCTGGGTCCCCAACGGGCACCGCCGGCTGATCAGTTTCGGTAAGCGCGAGGAGCCCGGGCTGGTGAACTGGGACGAAGAGGCGTCCATGCTGACCGAGTCCTTCCGGGCGGCGCTCACTTCCATTCTGTTTGGCCCCTCCGCCAAGCGCGACGGCGGCGGACAAGTGCTGGTGGTCACCAGCGCGCACATGATGGAAGGCAAAACCACGGTGCTGGCGAATCTGGGTATCGCCTCGGCCGAGCGCCGCCGGCGCGTGCTGCTGGTGGACGCCGATCTGCGCCGTCCGCAGCTTCACGCGGCATTCAAGCTCGAAAACGATCGCGGCCTGGCGACCGTGCTCAAAGAGTGCAGCCGCACAGGGTCTGCCGAGGACGTCGTTCTTGAAAACTATATCCAGCGCGGCAGCGTCCCGGGACTCTACGTCCTGACCGGCGGGCCGCCCGGATCGGCGCACCTGCTGTATTCCTGCGATCTCACCGCGCTGCTCGGGCGCCTGCGCCGCGAGTTCGATCTGGTGTTCGTCGACACGCCGCCCATGTTGCTGTACTCGGATTCGCGCGTGCTGGGTCGCGTCTCCGACGGCGTAGTGATGGTGGTGCGCGCCGATTCCACCCGCGGCGAGGAGCTGCGCTCCACTTACCTGCGCCTGATGCAGGACCAGATCCCGGTGATCGGCACCATTCTCAACAAGTGGAAGATGGATCCCGGCCAGCACAAGGCCTACGGGCGTTATTACGCGAATTACGGATCGAGCCGGGGAGCATAAATTTCGTGATGCAGATCTGGCGAACGCACCGCAGCCTGAAAAGCGATTTCACCTGGATGCTGGCCGCCAACCTGATTTACTACGCGTGCCAGTGGGGCATCGTGCTGGCGCTGGCGAAGCTGGGCAGCGCGGCGCAGGTGGGCGAGTACGCGCTGGGCATGGCCATTGCCGCGCCCATCGTGCTGTTCGCCAACCTGCAACTGCGCTCGCTGATCGCCTCGGATGTGCGCGACCAGTTTTCCTTTTCCGAATACCTGAATTTCCGCGCGGTTTCGCTGGCGCTGGCCATGCTGGCGATCGCCGCCGTCGCCGCGGCGATGCATCCGGGATGGCGCCGCGCGGGAATCATCCTGCTGGTCGGCGCCGCGCAGGTTGCCGACTGTGCAAGCGACTTCTATTACGCCTGGATGCAAAAGCACGAGCGCATGGACCGGCTGGCGGCGTCGCTGATCATGAAAGGTCCGCTCTCGCTCGCCGCGCTCATCGCGGCGATGTACGTGACGCGATCGGTGAGCTGGGCCGTCACCGCCCTGCTCGTGGGCCGCCTGGTGATTTTCGCCGCGTGGGATATCCGGCTGGGGCGCGTCGGCATGCGCGGTCCGAAATGGTCGGCGCCGCGATGGCCGTCGATGCCTTCGCTCCTCAAGACGGCGCTGCCGCTGGGCGTGATCTCGATGCTGGCTTCGTTCAACGTCAATATTCCGCGCTATTTTCTCGAATCCGACGTGGGCGCGACCGGACTGGGAATTTTTTCGGCGATCGCCTCGCTGTTGAGCGCCGGCAACCTGGTGGTGTCCGCGCTGGGACAAGCCATCTTTCTACCGGTTGCGCAGGCCTGCGCGGCGGCTGACCGCAGCGGCTACCGCAGCTCCGTGCTGCTGGCTTCGGCTTCGGGCGGCGCGCTGGGACTGTGCGGCGTCTTTGCAGCGGCGTTGTTCGGCAAGCGCATTCTGCTGATCCTGTTCAAACCTGAATATGCCGCGCACGCCGATGTTTTCGTATTGCTGATGATCGCCGGAACCATCACCTACATCGGCTCGGGCGCAGGCTGGGTAATGACGGCCGCGCGCAGCCTCAAAGAGCAGATTCCACTGCTGGGCGCGACCGGAATCGCCGCGGCGCTCGCATCCTGGTTATTGATTCCGCGCTACGGGCTGATGGGCGCCGGATACGCGCTGCTGGCGGCGGCGATCGTGCAGATCGCCGGCTCCTGCGTGATCCTGTCCGGCATCGACCGCAAGATCCGCACTCAAACCCCGGAGCCCGAAAAGGTGAGCGTATGAGCGGCGCCAATCGTTTGGAAAGCGCGTCGCGCACCTCGATCGTCTCAAACGGGCACCGCCCATGCCGGCGGTTTCGGATTCTGCACGTCCTGCCGACGCTCAACTCCGGCGGCGCGGAAAACATGGCGTGCTCGCTTGCGACCTCCATGGCGCGCGATCACGATATCGGCGCGCTCAGCCTGTTTCCCGAAGCGGGGAGCTGGGTGGAGGAACGCCTGCACAAAGCGCGCATCCCCATGTGGCACCTGGATAAGCGTCCCGGCTTCGATGCGCGTATCTACGCGCGGCTGGACCGCGCGCTCCGCGAGTTCCGGCCCGATGTAGTGCACTCGCACATGTCGGTGCTGCGCTATCTGGCTCCGTCGATCTTGCGGCGTCGCATGCCGGCCGCGATTCACACGCTGCACAATCTGGCCGAATACGAAAACGACACGTTCGGCCGCGCTTTGCAATGGCTGCTGTTCCGCGGCGCGGTGGTTCCGGTGGCGATTTCGCGCGAAGTGGAGCAAAGCTTCGAGCGCGTTTATCGCACGAAGTGTCCGCACCTGGTGCCCAACTGCATTCCCGTCGAGTCTTATCGCGCGAGCGGAGAGGCGCGGGCGCGATGGCGCGGGCAGGAAGGCATTCCCGAAGGCGCGGTGGTGTTCACCTCCACGGCGCGATTCGTCGAGCAGAAAAATCCGCTGCTGATGATCGAAGCTTTCGCGCGGCTGGGCGATCCGCGGGCGCGCATGGTCCTGATGGGACGCGGCGACATGCGCGACCAGGTGGTGGATCTGATCCGCGCGCGCGGCCTGGAAGAATCCGTGCACCTGCTCGGCTATCGCCCCGATGTTGCCGAGTGCCTGGCCGCCTCCGACGTGTTCGTGCTCTCGTCGAATTGGGAAGGCAATCCGCTGGCGGTGATGGAGGCCATGGCCGCGGGACTTCCCGTGATCTCGACGAATGTAGGCGGCCTGCCCTCGCTGGTCGAATCCGGGCGCAGCGGCATTCTGGTTCCCGCGGGCGATTGCGCGGCGTTCACCGAAGCCATGCGCTTTCTCGCCGACGACGCCGCCACGCGCGCGGCGATGTCGGCTGCCGCGCGCGCGCACGCGGCCGGCGCTTTCCCGCTCGACCGCATGATCCGCGGCTACTCGCAGGTGTACGAATGGGCGCTCGCGCGGAGGTGAAGCATGCGCATCCTTTATATAACCGTCGCGCTGCCGTACGGAACGGATGAAGCCTTCATCGCGCCCGAAATTCGCGAGCTGATCCGTTGCGGGCACGAAGTGCTGATCGTTCCGCGCTCGCCCACCGGACGCATCGTGCATGGCGAGGATCTGATCGCCCGCGCGTGCATTGAACCGCTTTGTTCCCCCGCGATTTTGAAGACCGCGGCGCGCGTCGCGCTGAGCGCGCCGGCCTGCACCATTTCGGCGTTGCAGACCCTGGTGCGCGAAAAAACTGCCAAGAACCTGGCGATTGTTCCCAAGGCGCTGTGGATCGCCGATCTCGCGCGCGCCTGGCGCGCGGATCACATCCATTGTCATTGGGGCGGCACGACGGCGAGCATGGCGATGCTCGCGAGCGCCGTTTCAGGCGTCCCCTGGAGCCTCACGCTGCATCGTTGGGACATCGTCGAGAATAATCTGCTGGCCGCGAAAGTGCGCCGTTCGAGCTTTGCGCGCTTCATCTCCGAAGACGGCCTGGCGATGGCGCGGGCGCGAGGCGTGCGCGCGTCGGATCGTGTGCGCGTGATCCACATGGGCGTCGCTCTGCCGCGCGGCCGCGATGCCGCGCAGGCGTCCGGTCGCCGGGTCGCGCTGTGCCCCGCGCGCCTGGTCGAGGTGAAGGGCCATCGCTGCCTGCTCGAAGCCTGGTGCATGTTGAAAGAACGCGGAATCGCAGGCGAGTTGTGGCTCGCCGGCGACGGCGAGCTACGCGGGCGCCTGGAAGGGCTGACGCGCGACTGGGAGCTGGCCGATTCGGTCAAATTTCTGGGCACGCTGGCGCATCGCGACCTAATGACCGTCTACGAGCAGGGCCTGGTCTCTCTGGTCGTCATGGCCAGCCTCGAAATGGGCGGCGGATGCCACGAAGGAATCCCGGTCGCGCTGATCGAGGCCATGAGTTACGGCATTCCGGTGATTGCTACCCGAGCGGGAGGTACGCCGGAGCTGGTCCGCCCGGGAACCGGACTGTTGGTTCCTCCCGCCGATCCGGCCGCGCTGGCCGGCGCGATGGAGCAAATCTTTGAAGACGACGATCTGGCGCGCGAGCTGGGCCGCCGCGGCCGCCAGCGGGCTTTCGAATCCTTCGACATCGCGCGCGTGGCAAGCGAACTGGCGGGCGCCTTCGCCGGCGAAACTCAGCTCGCGGCGAATTTCTAATTATGTTCGAGCGATTGCTGACGCGCTTTTCCGCCGGCTTCGTCGTCGCTTTCCACGACATTCCGGCCGAAAGAGCCGAGCAATTCATCGAAGCGCTGCATCCCGCACGGCCGATTCCGCTGGATGAAATGGTGGAGCGCGCGGGCAACGGTAAAACGACCGCCGGACTGTTCGCCATCACCATCGACGACGGCGTGGGTGAAACCGTCCGCTCGCTTAGCCGTTTGTTTGAAACGCGCCAGTGGCCCGCGACGTTTTACCTTCCCACCGGGTACATCGACAACGGCGAAGGCATGGTGTTCCAGTGGTGGCGCGCGATTCGCCCGCTGCTTCCGCGGCGAAAGATCGAGCTGAAATCGGAAACGCTCGATTTTTCCGCGCCTGGCGCGATCGAGGAGCTGTCGAAAAAGATGGAACGGCGCTGGCACGCCGGACGCCTGGAATCCTACCGCCCGGTGACTATGGATCTGGTGGAGTTCGTAACGCGCGACCGCGGCATCGATCGCGAAGAAATCCATCCGCCCGCGCCGGTCACCTGGGACGAAGTTGCGGAGATCGCGCGCACCGGTCTGATTCAGTTCGAAAGCCACGGTGTGACTCACGCTGCAATGTCGTCGCTCAACGACGCCGAGCTGGAGTTCGAGATGCGCCAAAGCCGCGACACCGTCGCGCGGCACACCGGCCGAGCCTGCCGTCACCTGGCGTATCCTTTCGGAAGCTGGACCAGCATCGGCGACCGCGCGGCCTCAGCCGCGGCGCGATTCTACGATTCGGCCACCACCATGACTCCGGGCCATGTCGAGGGCGCCAACGCCTCGCTGCTTCCGCGCATTCCGCTGTACCCGGAAAACCCGACGCACATGGCGCGGCTGAAAGTTCTGCTCACATGCACTCGTCTTTCCCGGGCGCATTAACCCGCGCGCGTGAGCGAGCGGACCTCAGTGCTTGCTCGAATCCTCCGGCGGATCCGCCGGCGTCCCAGACACGGCATGATCCAATCCCAGCTCCGATAGCACCTTTGGGTTCTTCTCCTGCATCGCGAGCATATCGTGGCACGTGGAGCAATCGTTGGGGATGGTTTTTCCGTCCGCGCTGGCGTGGTTTCCGTCGTGGCAGCGGAAGCAGCCCGGCGAATCCGTGTGGCCCAGATTGCTCGGGTAAGTTCCCCAGGTGATTTTCATTTCCGGAAAAATGTTGCGCGCGTAGATGGCCTGCACCGCCGCGATCGCCGCGTCGATGGCTCCCCGGTCGGTCCGGAACAGCTCCGGATACTTGTCGCGATAAAATCCCGTCAGCTCGCCCTGGATATCGCGCGCCGCCGTTTCCCGGTCGGGATACTGGCGCTTGAGCGCGGCCACCGCTTCTTTCTTGGCGAAGGGAAGCGACGGGCTGATGTGGCCGTTCGACATCTCCTCATCGATGGCGCGCTCGGGCAGTTGGAAGATGTGCGTGGGGCGGTTGTGGCAATCCATGCAGTCCATCGTGCGGCGCTCAGCCGCGGCCAGCTTATTTTCCGCCACCGGCGCGCTGGTGTCGTTGAACACCGTCGTTTTCCCCGCCGGATCGGTGTAAATCACGCGCGGGATGGTCTGGCGCGACTGGTCCGTGGTCACGTACTCGATTTTCGAGTTGGCGTCCAGATGCGCGCCGTGGATGCCCACCGTTCCGCGCCAGGTCTGCCCGCCGATTTTCATGAGCAGGACCGTGGTCGCCGGCGTGTTGTGCTCGTCGTCGGAGTATTCGGAGTGGACCATGAATTTATCGCCGCTGAAGCGCTGCGGCCAGTGGCAGCGCTCGCAGGTTTCGCGCGCGGGCCGCAGATTCTGTACCGGCGAGGGAATCGGCTTGGGATAGGTGTGCGCGATCACCGCGAACAACTGCCCCACGCCGTCGAGCTTGTAGCGCACGAACCATCCCGCGCCCGGCCCGATGTGGCAATCGACGCAAGACACGCGCGCGTGCGGCGATTGCAGATACGCGGTGTGCTCCGGCGTCATGACGGTGTGGCACGTTTCGCCGCAGAATTTATCGGTGTCCATGTAGGTGACCGCGGTGTAGGAGAGCTGGCTCGCGATCACGATGTTCGCGAGCGTCGCCACTCCCAGAAAGATCGCCAGCTTGCGCACCGCGGGGTGGCGGAAATCGAACACCATTTGCGGATGCTGCCCCGCCTCGCGCACGCGCTTGCGCTCCAGATACACGCCGATCGGAATCAGGATCAAACCTATCAGGAACACGGCCGGCAATCCGAAGTACAGCACGATGCCCGCATAGGGATTGGCCATGCTCCCGCGAATCAACTGCGGCATAAGCAGGATCCACAGAATCCCGGCGGCGGTGACGGCGAAGATCCCGATGCGGCTGATCAGGTTATTGGAAAAATAAGCCAGCGGAACCAACCATTCGCGTAGTTTGTGCATCTCGCGATCAGGAGAAGCATTTTTTTCTCCCCATCAACTTATTGATTCCACAGGCCCATTTCCAATTTCTGCGCGATTTAACCCAGCCGTTGTGCGCGCCATAGCGCGAGCCAAAATGGTTCATTCGTGCCGCAACGCGACCACCGGATCGATTCGCGACGCCCGCCGCGCCGGCCCGAACCCGGCGATGAGTGTCGCGGCGACGAGCGTCGCAATCGCCACGGCGAGCGACGCGCTGTCGTTCGCCTTCACGCCGTAGAGCAGCGATTTGACCAGCCGCGACGACGCATACGCTGCGGGAATCCCGATCGCCAGCCCGGCGACGGCCATCGCGATCACCTGCGCCATCACCATCCACACCACGCGCCCGCGAGGCGCGCCCAGCGCCATGCGAATCCCGATCTCGCCCGTGCGCCGCGCGACCATGTACGACATCGTTCCGTACAATCCCACGCAGGCGATCGTCAGCGCCAGAAATGCGAACACGGTGCACAACCGCGCAAACAGGATCTCCGCGCCCATCGTATGGTCGACCGCCGCGGACTGCGTAGTGACGCTCATCACCGGAACGCGCGGGTCGGCCTGCTGCACGATCTGCCGCGCGGCATCCGCATAGCTCAGCGGATCGCCGGAAGTTCTCAGAAAATACGTCATCTCCTGGGCCGGATAGTACAGGTTTTGCCGAAAGGCGAGATAAACCGTCGGCGGATATTCGCCGGTCAGATCGCCGTAGCGTGAGTCCTTCGCCAGCCCGACCACCTCAAACTGCTGGAACTCCGGTTTTCCTTGCCGGATAATCCCCACCACGATCTGGCGGCCGACCGGGTTCTCGTTATCGAGACCATATTTGGCCCACGCCTGGTTCACGATCGCCACGGGCGGGGATCCGGCCTGGTCGCGATCCTCGAACTCGCGCCCGGCCAGAATCGGAATTTTCATCACGGAGAAAAATCCCGGACCGGCTGTCAGGATACGCGTGTACCGGTCTTCCGAGCTCGATCCGTGGCCCTGCATCTGCTGAAGCGACGGCTCGCGCCCGAGCGCGTAGGCGGGTGAGCTCCACGTCCCTTCGCCAACCAGAGGGCTATTGGTCACCGTCGCTCCCAGGACGCCCGGAATCGCTCGGAAGCGCCGCTCCAGGTCGCTATAAAAGGCAATGATTTCCGGATCGCGGTGCCCCGCCTGGCGCGCATTCAGTTTGAAGACCAGCACATGGTCGCGATTGAATCCGAGCGCGATGGATTGGAGATTCGAAAGTGTGCGCAGAAACAGCCCCGCTGCGAGCACCAGCAGCAACGCGATCGCGATCTGCGAGACCACCAGCACGTGACTCGGCGAGAGGCGCACGATCGAGCCGCGCGGCCGGCGATCGGCGGCGCGAGCTTCCTTGAGCATCGGCATCACGTCTACACGCGTCGCCTGAATCGCGGGCGCGAGCCCAAACAGCACGCCCGTCAGGACCGACAGCGCCGCGGCGGCGGCAAGCACGTGCCAGTTCAAATCGGGATGCAGCGTAAAACGAGCATCGCGTGCGGAGAGCAGCACCGCGAGAAAGCGGACTCCCCAAAGCGCCACAAGCATCCCTGCCGCCCCGGCTAGGGTTGCCAGCAGCACGCTTTCGGTGAGCAACTGCCGGATGACGCGCCACCGGCCTGCTCCCATGCTGAGACGCACGGCCATCTCGCGGCGCCGCGCGGTGGCACGGGCGAGCAGGAGATTGGCGACATTCGCGCACGCGATCGCCAGAATTAACCCGACCATCGCCAGAAGCACGTACACTGGCTCGGAATATCGCCGCCGTAGCTCGTCGATGCCCGTGGCGCCGCTGGAAAGATACAGACCGGGAAGGTTGGCGCGCTCCTGATCTTTTTTCGCCGTGGTCGCGACCCACCGAGCGAAAACCGGCGCCAGTTCGCCCTGCGCCTGCGCCATCGTTACGCCCGGCCGGAGCCGTCCCATCATCTCCAGCCAGTAGTAATCCGTTTGCTCGTAACGCTCGCGCATACTTCGACCGTTGTGCTCCGGCCCCAGCACGATATTCATGTGGAGCGGAATAAAAAATTGCGCCGCGAGCGACGGATCGACGCCGGAAAATCGCGGCGGGGCGACGCCCGCGACCGTGAACGGAACGTTGTCGATGAGGATCGATCTCCCGACCGCGCGCGCGGGATCGCCGAACCGGCGCGCGCTGTAATCGAACCCGAGCACCACCACCGGCGGCGCGCCCGCGCGATCGTCGCTGGGGAAAACCAGCCGCCCCGCGCCCGGAACCAACTCGAGCCCGCCGAAATAATCGCCCGAGACGAACTGACCATTCACAATCTCGGCCTGATTGTCGATCACCAGGTTCAATCCCCGCGCCGGATAATACGCGAAGATGCTCGCCAGCGTTGCGGTCGACTTCTGAAACAGCTCGAACGCGGGGTACGGAAAGATTCGTGCGGATTGACCGTACTTCGGGTCGTCATAGATGCTACCGCTCATGGCGTGCACCACCGATGGTCCGTCTTTCCTGTGGAAATTCAGCACCACCAGCGAACGCGGATCGGCGACGGGAAGGTCACGGAACAGCAGCGCATCCATGAAGCTGTAAATCGCCGTGTTCGCTCCGATACCGAGCGCGAGCGACAACGCGGCGAGCAGCGTAAACGCGGGATTCCGCAGCATCGTGCGCACTGCGTAGCGCACATCCTGCGCGAGCTGATCGAACCAGGTCCATCCCCACTCGGCGCGCGTGTCCTCCTGGATCAACCCGAGATTTCCCAGCTCGCGCCGAGCGGCGTCCATGCCACGATCCTCGGCTTCTTCGCTCAGGTGGAACTGAAGTTCGTCAGCCAGTTCGGATTCCCGGCTGCGGCGGCGGAAAAGCCACGCGATTTTTCTAAATGACATGAGCATTTATTCGTGCCTTAACGCGACCACCGGATCGATCCGCGACGCTCTCCGCGCGGGAGCGAATCCCGCGGCCAGCGCCGCGCAAGCCAGCGTGGCGACCGCGATCGCTAGCGACATCGCGTCGTTCGTCTTCACGCCGTATAACAGCGACTCCACCAATCGCGACGATGCGTACGCCACGGGAATTCCGATCGCCAGCCCGGCGATCGCCAGCGCCATCACCTGCGCCATCACCATCCACATCACGCGCGGGCGTGGCGCGCCCAGCGCCATGCGGATCCCGATCTCGCCCGTGCGCCGCGCCACTATATACGACATGGTTCCGTACAGTCCCACGCAAGCGATCGCCAGCGCGAGAATCGCAAACGCCGTGCACAGCCGCGCAAACAGGATCTGGTCGCCGATCTCGCGCTGGATATTGGAATGGAGCGTTGCGAGATTGGTCACCGGAATGCGCAAGTCCGCCTGGCGCACGATTTCCCGTACCGCGCCCGCGACCGCTCCCCGGTTGCCCGAGGTGCGCAGAAAAAAATTCATCTCCGCGGCCGGAACGCCCGTGTTCTGCTGGTACGGAAGATAGACGATCGGCGGGAAGACGTCGGTGAGGTCGTCATAACGCGCGTTCTTCGCCACGCCGACAATCTCCATCTCCTGGGGCTTGCCGTGTTCCATCAGCATCTTTCCCGGCCACAGACTCACGATATGCGCGCCGAGGGAGGGGCGATTCGCCAGATTCGCCTTGACCCACTCCTCATTCACGATCGCGACCGGAGCAGAACCGGCGCGGTCGCGGTCATCGAAATCGCGGCCGGCGAGGATGGGAATGCGCAGCGTGGAGAAAAATCCCGGACCCGTGGCCAGCACGTGGGTCGCGGTGTTCGAAAAATCGCCGTGACCGGTGGGAGCGTCGGCCGGAGGCGGAGTGCCAGCCGGAACGATCGCCCATCCCCACGCTTCATCGCCGATCAGGCCGGCGTTGGCGGAGCTGGCCGCGATCACGCCCGGAATCGCGGCGAATTTTTGCTGGAGATCGCGATAGAACGAGATGATTTCCGGGTCAGTATGCCCCGCCTGCCGCGCGTTGAGCCGGAAGGAGAGAACATCTTCGGGCTGGAAACCGAGCTCGATCGATTCGAGATTCATCACGGTCCGGACAAACAATCCCGCGCCCACTAAAAGCAGCAGCGATAGCGCGATCTGCGAAACCACCAGCGCCTGGCTGAGGCTGAAGAGAAGGCGCGCGCGAACCGGGCGTTCGCCCGTGCGCGATTCCTTGAGCGCCGGCATGCAATCGACGCGCGTGACGCGCAGCGCGGGCGCGAGCCCGAACAGCAGGCCGGTGAGCATGGTCAGTGCAATTGCCGCCGCGAGCACGTGCCAGTTCAATCCGGCGCGGAAAACGAAATCGCTCCCGGTGGCGAGCAGCGCGGTCAGCATCTGCACTCCCCAAATGGCGAGAAAAATTCCCGCGACCCCGCCCAGCGTCGCCAGCAGCAGGCTTTCGGTGAGCAGTTGCCGCACCACGCGCCATCGCCCCGCGCCCATGCTGAGCCGCACGGCGATCTCGCGCCTGCGCGCCGCGCCTCGCGCCAGCAGAAGATTGGCGATGTTGGCGCACGCGATCGCCAGAATCAGGCCCACCATCCCGAGCAGCACATACAGCGGCCGCGAATACTCGCGCCGCAGATTGTCGAGACCCGCGGCGCCCTGCTTCAGCACGAATTCGGGAAGATTCGCGCGCTCCTCGGCCGTGGATGCGGTCGCTGCGACCCAGCGCTCAAAAATCGAACCCGCGGCCGCCTGTGCCTGCGCGAGCGTCACCCCGGGCCGCAGGCGCGCCATCATCTCGATCCAGTAATAATGATCGTCCAGATATTCGCCGGATCCGCCATCGCCGCCGAGCAGCAGGTCGGCATGCATGGGGAGATAGAACGCCGGCTCCTTACCGGGATCGACGCCGAAAAATTCCGGCGGCGTAACTCCGATGACGGTGAACGGAACGTTGTTGATCGAAACCGGCTCCCCCGGCGCGAGCGCGGCGTCACCGAAGCGTTTCCGTGCGAAGCCGTAGCTCAGAACCACCACCCCCGGCGCGCCGGGACGATCGTCGTCGGCGAAAATCAGCCGCCCGGCGGCCGGCGCTACCTCCAGCCCGGGAAAAAAATCGCCCGAAACAAATTCCCCGTTGGCGACTTCGGCCTGGCGCTGGATCAGAATGGTGGTCTTTTCCGCGGGATGATAGGCGAACAGTACCGAAAAACCCTCCACCGATTTGCGCAGAAGCTCGAAGGCCGGGTAGGGAAAGATGCCCGTGACGAGGCCCAGCCTCGGATCTCGATGGACAAAGCCGCTTTCATTGTGAACCACGGAATTGCGCAGCCGCTTGTTGCCGCTGACGTGCCAGTTCAGCGCCACCAGCGACGCCGGATCGGCGACCGGAAGCCGGCGCACCAGCAGCGCGTCCATGAAGCTGTAAATCGCCGTGTTCGCGCCGATTCCCAGCGCCAGCGACAGCGCGGCCAGAAGCGTGAACGCCGGATTGCGCGGCATGGTCCGCACGGCGTAGCGTAAATCCTGCGCGAGCTGATCGAGCCACGTCCATCCCCACTGGGCGCGCGTGTCTTCCTTGATCAACCCGACGTTTCCCAATTCGCGCCGCGCCGCATCCCGGCCGCGCTCCTCAGCTTCCTCGTCCAGGTGAAACCGTAACTCCTCGTCCAGGCCGGCTTCCCGGTCCCGGCGCTGGAACAGCCAGCTCAATTTTCGAAGAAACGCAGGCAGGCGCATGGCGATTTATTCGTGGCTCAAAACCATCCCCATCGCCCGCGCGAACGCGTCCCATTTGGAACGTTCGCTCGCGAGCTGTTTTCTTCCGGCACGCGTGAGGCGATAGAACCGTGCGCGCTTGCCTTTATCCGAGAGCTCCCAGGACGCGTCGATCCAGCCCTTCGCCTCCAGCCGGTGCAGTGCCGGATACAGCGACCCGGTCTCCACTTGCAGCAGCTCTTCGGAAGTGCGCTGGATATGCCCGGCGATGGCGTGGCCGTGCGCCGGCCCGGCGAGCAAGGTCCGCAGGATCAGCAGATCGAGAGTGCCTTGCAGCAGCTCCAGTTTTTCATTCATTGTGTAGATAGTCTACGCAATGTTGCGTAGAATGTCTACAGAAAAATCGCGTGCCGCGGCGCCGCCGGCCGACGCGCCGGCGACGATGATGCGTGCGCCACTGACAAAGAGTCAGCACGACTCGGGCCAAACTCCGGCGGCTTGTCTTATTGATCGAAACGGTCTTGTGGTGATACGTTCGTAAGCGCATGGCGCTGTGTTCCGTTTGCGGCGCGGAAACCGAGCTGTACTCGAGCGGTGTTCCCCGGTGCCTGAAGTGTGTGGATGGCTGGGAACAGCAACGCGCGAAGGACAACAAAATCCCCGCTCGGCTCCAGCGCGAGGAAGCCGTCGCGCGGGAGCGATCCCAGCAGGCATTCACGAAAGACGTTCCCTCCGGGCTCCCATCCCGACGGCGTCGAGCGCATTCGCATCGCCCACGCCGAGCTAACCCACGCCAACGAAACCTGTCACGCCGCGCACAAGTGTCTGCTGGATTTCCTGCGTACCGGAACACGGCGAAGATCCTCAGGCCTGATGAAAACGTTTCTTCCGCAGCATGATCCCCGGCGGCCGGGTCGTTCAGAAAAAAAGTGGTTCAGCGAAATGCGAAACGAACCCGCCAGACCATGGAAAGGAACTGGAGATCCTCGGCCGGGCCGGCGATCGAATCCGCGGAGATGTGTTTACCCTTGACGCGCGGTTATGGTAGCATGGAGTTGCTTTCATGGATAATCTCCTCGAAGCAATCCCCCACACCTGGAGTTGATGACAATCTCTGAATGAGCTTTACCGTTTTTTTGGGCAACTTGCCCACTTGGGTGACTGCGGACGATATCCGGGGCTGGCTCACCGCCGAGAACCTGGTCGCCGACACGATTAAGGTGATCCGAAATCCGGAAACGCAGGAGTCCAAGGGTTTCGCCTTCATCGACGCGCCGAACAACGACGAGATGAATGCGATCATCCGCCGCTTCGATCGCGCACCGCTGGAAGACCGGCTGCTGCGCGCCAACCCGGCTCAACCGCCGAAGCAGAAGGGTCAGCCGCGCGCGGCCGGACCTGCCCATCCCGCCGCCGGTCACGCCGCCGGTCAGGGAAGTCATGCGCCCGCGCATGGCGGAGCGCCGCATACCGCGCCTCCGCACGCGGCGCCGCACGGCTCCGAACAGCGTCCGCCGCGCCGGGGCAAACGCAGCGGCGGCAAGCGCAACGGCAACTCGAGTCCCAACACCGCCTTCGCGGAAGAGCTCGCGAAAGCTCTCTAATCGCCGCTCCGTTCCCGCCTTCCCCGACTTCCGCCCGTTTTTTCCCACCTTATTTATTTGACAACGGTGTTATACTAAACCGCTAAGAATCACAAAAGGAATATGTTCCCGCCGCATTGCGGAGACTTGCTTTGAACGACCTCCTCTTTATACGCATTCTCTTCGTTGCGCTGATGGCGTGCGCCGGCTATTTCCTGCGCCCGTTCCAACTCTCCGCGGCGGTGGGAGGAGCGCTCGGCGGCGCCGCGGGCATCATCGTCGTCATTTTCGAGATCCGCCTTAAGCAGGTTACCCTCAAACGCCTGATCGGCGCGGCTTTCGGCAGCCTGCTGGGGATCTTCGGCGGATACCTGATATCGCTGGTGCTCGACCGCGCGCTTCCCAACAGCCAGTTTATGCAAATCGCGCTGCTGGCGTTCATGTGGTACTGCGGACTGGTGGTTGGCGCGGCTAAAGGCGACATGCTGAATCTGGCCGCGCTCGGCGGTCTGTTCGGCGGCGAAAAAGTCACGAAAAATACCTTCAAAATCCTGGACACCAGCGTCATCATCGACGGCCGCATCGCCGACATTGTCGAAACCGGCTTCGTCGACGGCACGCTGGTGATTCCGCAGTTCGTGCTGCGCGAATTGCAGCTCGTCGCCGATTCCTCCGATTCGATGAAGCGCAACCGCGGCCGCCGCGGCCTGGATATCCTCCAGCGCATTCAGAAAATGCCGCAGTTGAACATCCAGATTCTTGAAGACGATTTTCCCAACGTCCGCGAAGTGGACATGAAGCTGATTGAGCTGGCCAAGGTCTACGACTGCAAAATCGTCACCAACGATTTCAACCTTAATAAGGTTGCGCAGCTCCATGGCGTCGACGTGCTGAACATCAACGAACTGGCCAATGCGCTGAAGCCCGTGGTGCTGCCGGGTGAGACCATGCGCGTGTTCATCCTTAAAGAAGGAAAAGAGTACAACCAGGGGGTCGCCTATCTGGACGATGGCACCATGGTGGTGGTGGACAACGCGCGGAAGATGATTTCGAAGACCATCGACATCGCGGTCACCAGCGTATTGCAGACCACGGCCGGCAAGATGATCTTCGGCCGCTTCGACGAGCGCGCACACGGAGTCCACGAAAAAGAGCGTCCCGAGCGTCGCGAGCCAACCCCAACCCCGGCCCCCGCCGCCGGCGCGGGTTCGTGACGCGGCATTAAAATGGGGCACCCGCGCGCGGCATAACTGCCGCGCCTCAACATACCTACGCCGGTTGTCCGGCGCGATAGCCGCGCATCAACGCGCGCAGAATCTGCGGCGTAGCAAGGGAGCGCGTTGGCGAAATTTCTTAGAATCAACTTCTTCGACAAACACGCGAACCACGCCGCCCCGATTTTTCATCTAATGGAGTTATGACGTCGCCCACCCTGCACACCCCCCTGGCCCAGCTCACAAAGCTCGGCCAGTCGATCTGGCTCGATTACATCCGCCGCAACCTCATCACTACCGGCGAGCTCAAGCGCCTGGTTGACGAAGGACTCGGCGGAGTCACCTCCAACCCCTCGATCTTCGAAAAAGCCATCACCGGCAGCACGGATTACAACGATCTGCTCACGGAGCTCCAGCGCAACAAGGACCTGGACGCCTTCGCGGTCTACGAACGCATCGCCGTGCGCGACATCCAGGATGCCGCCGACATTTTGCGCCCCGTTTACGATCGCACCGGCGGACGCGACGGCTTCGTCAGCCTGGAGGTGTCGCCGTTTCTCGCCAATGAAACGCAAGCGAGCATCAACGAAGCGCGCCGCCTTTGGAAAACCGTAAACCGCCCCAACCTGATGGTGAAAATCCCCGGCACCGCCGCCGGACAGCCCGCCATCGAGCAATTGATTTCGGAAGGCATCAACATCAACGTCACGCTGCTGTTCTCCCAGGACGTCTATGAGCAGGTCGCGATGCATTACATCGCAGGTCTTGAAAAATGCTCCCGTCCGGAGCGCGTCGCAAGCGTGGCCAGCTTCTTCGTCAGCCGCATCGATACCCTCGCCGATTCTAAAATCGACGAAAAACTGAAAACCGCGAGCCCTTCCGACCGCGCGCGCCTGGACGCGCTGCACGGGAAGGTCGCTATCGCCAACGCCAAGCTCGCCTACGAACGCTACAAGCGCATCTTTTCCGGCCCGCGCTGGGAAGCGCTCCAGAAACGCGGCGCGCGAACACAACGCGTGCTGTGGGCCAGCACCTCCACCAAGAATCCCCGCTATCGCGACGTGATGTACATAGAACAGTTAATCGGCCCGGATACCGTCAACACAGTCCCGCCCGCGACGCTTGAAGCTTTCATGGAACACGGCGAGGTCAGCCCGTCGCTGGAATCCGGAGTTGACCAGGCGCGAAAAGTAATGGCCGATCTGGAAGCCTCGGGAATCTCCATGCAGGAGATCACGGACAAGCTTCTGGTCGACGCGATCAGGCTGTTCGCGGAACCGTTCGACAAGCTGCTCAACGCCGTCGACGTCAAATGCAAGCTGCCGCTTGGCCCCGTCAATAAAATGACGCAGTCGATCCCCGCCGCGGCCGATATGGGTTTCCAATCGGCGCTCTCCGACTGGGCCATCACCGGCAAAGTCCGCCGCCTGTGGGGCCGCGATGCTTCGCTATGGACCGGCGAAGACGAAAACAAGTGGCTCGGATGGCTGACCATCACCGAAGATCAGCTCGCGCATCGCGAGCGCTTCGATCAGATTGCCCGCGACGTGAAGCAGGGTGGTTTCGAGCACGCCGTCCTGCTCGGCATGGGCGGATCCAGCCTGTGCCCCGAAGTGCTGAAGCTTTCTTTTGGACGCATCCAGGGCTTTCCCGAATTCCACGTGCTCGATTCCACCGACCCCGCGCGCATCCGCGCCATCGAAAGTCAGATCGACATCAAGAAGAGTCTGTTCATCGTCTCGAGCAAATCCGGCAGCACGCTCGAGCCCAATATCTTCAAGCAATATTTCTTCGAGCGCGCCGGCCGCGACGGCTCACGCTTTGTCGCCATCACCGATCCCGGCTCGCACATGCAGCGCGTCGCCGAACAGGATCATTTCCGCAAAATTTTCTTTGGCATCCCCTCCATCGGCGGCCGGTACTCGGCGCTCTCCAATTTCGGGATGGTTCCCGCTGCCGTGATGGGCATAGACGCCGCGCGCTTCCTCGATCAAGCGGATTCCATGGCGCTGGCGTGTTCCTATTGCGTCCCCATCGAGAGAAATCCCGGCGTGTTGCTGGGACTCCTGCTCGGCACGCTCGCACAATCCGGCCGCGATAAAGTCACCATGATCGCCTCGCCCGGAATCTTCGATCTAGGCGCGTGGCTGGAGCAGCTTCTCGCCGAGTCCACCGGCAAGAACGGCAAAGGTCTGATTCCGGTGGACCGCGAACCTCTCGGCGCCCCCGAAGTCTACGGCGACGATCGCGTCTTCGTCTACGCGCGCCTGGAAGACGCGCCGGACGCGGCGCAGGATCGCGCCATCGACGCGCTTCAATCGGCGGGCCATCCGGTGATCCGCATCGGCATCAACAATCCCTACGAGCTCGGCCAGGAATTTTTCCGCTGGGAAATCGCCACGGCCGTCGCCGGTTCGGTGATCGGCATCAATGCCTTCAATCAGCCGGACGTCGAAGCAAGCAAGGTCGCCACGCGCCGCCTCACTGAGGAGTTCGAGAAAACCGGCGCGCTGCCCAAAGAGGCTCCGGCATTTGAAGACGGTGGCATTAAGGTGTTCGGCGCGACTTCCGCCAAAACGCTCGCCGACGCACTGCGCGCGCACCTGAACTCGATTCGCCCGCGCGATTATTTCGCGCTGCTGGCCTACATCGAAATGAGCGCGGAACACGAGCGCGCTTTGCAAACGATGCGCACCGCCGTGCGCGATCGCAAGCGCGCGGCCACCTGCGTCGGCTTCGGCCCGCGCTTTCTGCATTCCACCGGTCAGGCGTATAAAGGAGGTCCCAACACCGGCGTGTTCCTGCAAATCACCTGCGACGACGCGCACGACATTCCGGTGCCCGGCCAGAAATACACGTTCGGCATCGTGAAAGCGGCGCAGGCGCGCGGCGACCTGGAGGTGCTCGTGCAGCGCGGGCGCCGCGCCCTGCGCGTGCATCTCGGCGCGGATGTCGACGCGGGTCTTGAAAAACTCGCCTCCGCGCTGACCCGCGCGCTACAATAAGGAAGCTTCGGGCCGGTAGCTCAGTTGGTAGAGCATCGCACTTTTAATGCGGTGGTCGCGGGTTCGACTCCCGCCCGGCTCACCAAGATTTTAAAGGACTTCAATTCGGCCTCCTCTCGCGTCTGTCACTGCTGTCTGTCACCGCGCCCTCGGATTTGGGCCTCTCTTTGGCTTTCAAATGCGCTTCCAGCGTTTCAGCGTTCTGCTTCATGCGGCGTTCGCTGACGATGTGGTAGCGGTCGAAAACGGCTCGGGTCTTGTGGCCGCTGATTTCCATTGCCTCTTTTTCGGACAGGCCGGCCTCGATCATGTTCGTCACGGCGGTCCGTCGTAGATCGTGAAATAGCGTACCGGGAACCCCGGCCGCTTCGCAGGCGGTCGCCCATGCCTTCTCGAAATCGAAAACGGGCTGATTGTGGTGCTGGATCAGAAACGGGCAGGT
>DATJVN010000002.1:0-3887 GCA_035501755.1 Bryobacteraceae bacterium
CCCGATCGCATTCCCGGCGGATCGAGCGGAGGGTCGGGCGCGGCCGTCGCCGCGGGACTGGTCTTTCTCGCCACCGGGACCGATACCGGCGGATCGATTCGCATTCCGTCGTCGTTTTGTGGAACGGTCGGGCTGAAGCCAACCTACGAACGCGTCAGCCGTCGCGGCGTGATTCCGCTGGGTCTGACGCTCGATCACATCGGACCGATGACGCGGACGGTTCGCGATTGCGCCGCCGCGTTTCACGCGATGGCAGAGGAACCGAGCGGCTATGTTCCCTCGCACGGCGATATTCACGGCGTGCGCATCGGCCTTCCCATGAATTATTATTTCGACCGGCTCGATTCTGAAGTCGCCGCCGCGGTGCGGAGCGCGGTCCAGACGGCGGCCGCGCTCGGCGCGCGCATCGTCGAAATCCGCGTGCCCGATATTGACGCGATCAATACGGTCGGCCGCGTGCTGCTGCTGGTGGAAGCCGTGTCGAACCTCGGGCCATATCTCGGGCGGCGCGCGGATTTCGGCTCCGACGTTCTTGCTCTGCTCGATCAAGGACGCCTGGTCTCGGGGGCCGAATACGCCGACGCCCAGCGCATACGCCGCCTTCAGATCCGCGAATTCTCAAAACTCTGGACGCAGGTCGATTGCATCGTCACGCCGGCGACGCCGATACCCGCGCCGAAAATCGGTCAGACGTCGATCGAGATCGGCGGCGCAAGCGATGATGTGCGCCTCGCCGCGACGCGCTTCATGCGCGCGATCAACGTTCTGGGCATTCCCGCGCTCGCGCTGCCCTGCGGCTTCACCCAATCCGGCCTGCCAATCGGTTTGCAGATTCTCGGTCCGCCGCGCCAGGAAGACGCGCTGCTGCGGATCGGCGCGGCGCTCGAAGACGCGCTCGCGCTGACCTCGCGGCGTCCGCAACCGCTATACTGAAATTCTCCCCCGGCGAACGGATACAGCATGGCCTCGCCTTTTGTCCACCTGCATTGCCACACGGATTATTCCTTGCTCGACGGAGCCTGCGAAATTTCCCAGCTCATGGACCTCGCCGTGGAGCAGAAAATGCCCGCGATCGCCATGACCGACCATGGCAACCTGTTCGGCGCGGTCGAGTTCTACAACAAGGCGAAAGAAAAGGGAATCCATCCGGTGATCGGTTGCGAGGTGTACGTCGCGCAGCAGGGTCACGCGAATAAAAGCGATTCTAATCGCTACAACCACCTGGTGCTGCTGTGCGAAAGCCAGGAGGGTTATCGCAACCTGATCCAGCTCGTCTCCACCGGCTACCTGGATGGTTTTTATTACAAACCGCGCATCGATAAGGACCTGCTCGCGCGGCACTCGAAGGGGCTGATGGCGCTCTCGGCGTGCCTGCGTGGCGACATCAACGAAACCCTGCTCGCGGATCGCTACGATGAAGCGCGGCGCCTGGCCTACGAATACACCGATCTTTTCGGTCCAAAGAATTTTTTTCTGGAGTTGCAGGATCACGGCCTGGAACCGGATGAAAAAGTCCTGCCGCTGATTCATCGCCTCTCGGCCGATACGGGGATTCCGCTGGTCGCGACCAACGATTCCCACTACCTGCGCCAGGACGACGCCCGCGCGCACGAAATCCTGCTGTGCATCCAGACCGGCAAGACCATGTCGGATGCCAATCGCATGCGCTTCGAAAAGACGGCGTTCTACCTGAAATCGCGCGAGGAAATGATGGCGTTGTTCGGCGAGGTGGAGCACGCGCTCGACCGCACCTGGGAAATCGCCGAACGCTGCCAGTTGAAGCTCGACCCGGTGAAGGAGCCGTTTCCGAAATTCGCGGTTCCCGAAGGCCACTCCATCGACACCTATTTCGAGTACGTCGCGCGGATGGGATTCGAGAAACGGCGCGTGCGCCTGGAGGCTCTGCGCGCGCAGGGCCGGCTGAAGCACGACCTCGCCGAATACGCCGAACGCCTGGATCGCGAAATCAAGATGATCCAGCAGATGAAATTCTCCGGATATTTTCTGATCGTCTGGGACTTCATCCGCTTCGCCCGGCAGCAATCGATTCCTGTGGGGCCGGGGCGCGGATCGGCGACGGGAAGCCTGGTGAGCTACGCGATGGAGATCACCGACATCGATCCGCTCGAATACAGCTTGATTTTCGAGCGCTTCCTCAATCCCGAGCGCATCAGCATGCCGGATATCGACATCGATTTCTGCACGCGCGGACGCGGCAGCGTGATCCAGTACGTCACGGAAAAATACGGGCGCGAGCAGGTGGCGCAGATCATCACCTTCGGCACGCTGGGCGCGCGCGCGGCGATCAAGGACGTGGGCCGCGCGCTCGATTTGAGTTATGGCGACGTGGACCGTATCACCAAGCTGGTTCCGTCGATGCCGCTGAACATCAAGATCAAGGACGCGCGCAAAATGGAGCCGCAGATCGACGAGCTCGGGCGCAAGGAGCCGCGCGTCAAGGAGGTTCTCGAAGTTGCCGAGCGCCTGGAAGGCATGGCCCGCAACGCATCGGTGCATGCCGCGGGGGTGGTCATCTCGCCCGCGCCTTTGAAAGAACTGGTACCGCTGTACAAGACCAACAAGGACGAAATCGTCACGCAGTACGACATGGTGGGCCTGGAAAAACTCGGGCTGCTCAAGATGGACTTCCTGGGCCTGACCACGCTCACCATCATCGACGACACGTTGAAGCTGGTCGAGCGGCTCGGTACGAACTTGCGCATCGAGAGTATCCCGCTCGATGACAGACAGACCTATGAGGTCGTGTTTCACACCGGACACACGAGCGGCGTGTTCCAGTTTGAGTCCTCGGGGATGCGCGACATTCTGCGCCGCTACAAGCCGGACCGACTCGACGATCTGATCGCGCTCAATGCGCTGTATCGTCCGGGCCCGATGGACATGATCGACGACTTCATCGAGCGCAAGCACGGGCGCTTGCCGATCACTTACGATTTTCCCGAGATCAAAGACATTCTCGAGGAGTCCTTCGGCGTGATCGTGTACCAGGAGCAGGTGATGCAGATCTCCAATCGCCTGGCCGGGTATTCGCTCGGAGAAGCCGACCTGCTGCGCCGCGCGATGGGCAAGAAAAAGGCCGAGGAGATGGCCAAGCAGCGCGCGCGCTTCCTCGAAGGCGCAAAAGCTAAGGGCCTCAACCAGCGCAAGGTCGAAAAAATTTTCGATCAGATGGCGAAGTTCGCCGGCTACGGATTCAACAAATCGCATTCCGCTGCGTACGCATATCTCGCCTACATCACGGCGTATTTGAAGACACACTGCCGCCTCGAATTCATGTCCGCGCTTCTTACCTCGCAGAACGGAAACACCGCTCAGGTTGTGAAGTACATCAACGAGTGCCGGGAGATGGGTGTCAAGGTGCTGCCGCCGGATGTCAACACCTCGGAGTTCAACTTTACCCCGGATGGAGACGGTATTCGTTTTGGGCTCGGCGCCATAAAAAGTGTCGGGGGTGCCGCAGTCGAGTCGATCATCTTGGCGAGGCAGGAGGATGGACGGTTCCGGTCGCTCTATGAGTTCTGCGAGCGCGTTGACATGGGCGCGGTTAACCGGCGCATGATCGAAAGTTTCATCAAGGCCGGCGCTTTCGATTCCCTCGAAGGGACGCGCGCGCAGTTGACCGCGGTGATCGACAGCGCCATGGAGTCCGGAGCGCGCGCGCACAAGGATCGCGAAAGTGGTCAATCGGGGCTGTTCGCCGAGTTGATCCAGGAGCAGCCCGCGGCCGAGCACGCTCTGCCGAAAGTGAAGGACTGGACCGGCGCGGAAAAGCTGGCCGGCGAAAAAGAAACGCTGGGATTCTATATCACCGGCCATCCGCTCGATCAATTCATCGAGAAGGCCAAAGAACTGGCCACGCACACCAC
>DATJVN010000003.1:0-17575 GCA_035501755.1 Bryobacteraceae bacterium
CGCGGCGCGGGAGCTCTCCCGGCTCCGCTTCGATTGCGCCATTCTGCTGCAAAACGCGTTCGAAGCCGCGGCGGTCGCATGGGTGGCGCGCATTCCCGAACGCATCGGCTACGCGCGCGACGGCCGGAGTCCGCTGCTGACGCGCGCGATTGCCGTGCCGCGGCCGGGCGAGATTCCGGCGCACCAGCGATTCTATTACCTCGAGCTGCTGCGCCGCGCTCGGATCATCGACGCCATGCCTGCAAACGACCTGATTCGTCTCGAAGGCGCGGCCGCGGCTCGCGAGGCGGGCATGGAGCGGCTGCGCGATGCGGGCTTGGGCGACATGGTGATCGGCGTCAGCCCCGGTGCAGCGTTTGGATCGGCGAAACGTTGGCTGCCCGAACGCTTCGCCGCGGCGGCGGACCGGGTGGCTCGCGAAACCGGAGCATCGGTGGCGGTGTTCGGATCGAAAGACGAGCGTGAGTTGTGCGCCTCGGTTGCAGCCGCGATCGGCGCGCGAGTGCGAAACTTCGCGGGCGAGACTTCGCTTGCAGCGTTCATCGAAATGGCCGCGGCCTGCCGCGTCTACCTGACCAACGATTCGGGAGCGATGCATATTGCATCCGCATTGGGCGTGCCCACAGTTGCGATCTTCGGCGCGACCGACGATGCGGCGACCGGTCCGACCGGGCCGCTGGCGCGCGTGGTGCGGCAAGCGGTCGAATGCAGCCCGTGCCTCAAGCGCGAGTGCCCCATCGACCATCGCTGCATGACCGGCGTCGAGGCGATGCGAGTGGCGGGAACCGCGCTTGAACTGTTCAAATAAGAAATCGTGGATCTAAACGTGAATCGAAACGTGGATACGCGCGCAAAAATCGTTTCGAGCGCGGCCGTGACGGAGCTTGCCGGCGCGAGGGTGGTCAGCGGGTACTTCGATCCGCTGCTCGCCTGGCATGCGCGGCGCTTGAGCGGCCTGAAGCAGGAGGGGCGGCCGCTGGTAGTGGTAATCGAGAATCCGCCTTTTCCGATTCTGCCGTCGCGCGCGCGGGCGGAACTGGTAGCGTCGCTCGCCGGGGTGGATTACGTCGTTGAATGCCCCGGCGGGATCGCCGTCGAGGTGCGGCTCGAACGCGAAGACGAGCAGCAGTTCCGGCGACTGATCGCGCGGGTACACGAACGGCAGCGAGGAGCGTCTCAATAGCGATGGCGCGGATTCTTGCGGTGCGGCTGGGAGCGATGGGCGACGTGCTCCACGCTTTGCCTGCGGTCGCCAGCCTCAAGCACAGCTTTCCGCACAGTCATCTGACCTGGGTGCTCCGTTCGCGATGGGCGCCGCTTCTTGCAGGCAATCCTTTCGTCGATGAGATCGTGACCCTTGACCGCGATCCTCGCGCCGTTCTGGACGCGCTCAAAAAACTGCGGGCACAGCGCTTCGATTTCGCGGTGGATTTTCAGGGGCTGGTGCAATCGGCGGTGGTCGCGGCGGCGTCGCGCGCAAACCGGATCACGGGGTTCCATCGCTCGCAGGCGTGGGAATCGCTCGCCGCGTTGTTTTATTCCAACGGCGTGATCACTCACTCCGCGCACATCGTCGACCGGAACATGGAGCTGGCTGCCGCCGCGGGCGCTTCCGCGATGTTGCGCGTGTTTCCGCTGCCCGCGGGACGTCCCGAAGGAACGCTGCCGGAAGGGAAATTCGTGCTGGCGAGCCCGCTGGCCGGCTGGGGATCGAAACAATGGCCGCTCGAAATGTACGCGCAGGTAGCCGGGATGCTGGACGTGTCGCTGGTGGTCAACGGACCTCCGGATTCCGAGGCGGCGCTGCGGCGCATCGCCGGCGCGCACGTGCATCTGTCCGGTCTCGACGGATTGATCGACGCGACGCGTCGCGCTCACGCCGTCATCGGCGTGGACAGCGGCCCCATGCACCTCGCCGCCGCGCTTTCGAAGCCTGGCGTTGCGATTTTCGGACCCACGGATCCGGCTCGCAACGGACCCTACGGCGGATCGCTGCGCGTTCTGCGATCGCCCCTGGCGGTAACCAGCTATTCGCGCCGGCGCGACGACCGATGGATGCGTGAGATTACGCCGGCCGCGGTGGTGGAAGCGCTCGCCGTGGGTTGTCCTGCGTGAGTTTCCCCAAAGCTTACGCGGATCGGGTCGCGAAGCTGCGCGTGGCCGCGGGATTCGTTCTTGCCGGTGCGTTCCTGTGGCTGTCGCGGCCCTCCTGGATTTCGCTTGACGCCGGATTGCCGGTCGCGGCGCTGGGACTGGCTCTGCGCGCGTGGGCCGCGGGGCACCTGGAGAAGAATCTGGCGCTTACGGAAAGCGGGCCGTATGCGCACGTGCGCAATCCTTTATATATCGGGACGCTCACGGTCGCCACGGGCTTCGCCATCGCGGCGCGGCGATGGGAGCTGGCGGTTCTGTTCGCGCTGGCGTTTGCGCTGATTTATCTTCCGGTGGTCGAGCTTGAAGAGCAACACCTCAGCAAGCTGTTTCCGGATTACGACGCGTATGCGCGCGAGGTTCCCAAGCTGGTTCCGCGTCTCTCCGCGCGCCGGGCATCGCCGAAACATTTTCAGTTCAGCCTGTATCGGCGAAACCGGGAGTACGAGGCGCTCGCGGGATTTCTGGCGGGCGCGGCAGTGCTCGTCTGGAAAGCGCTCCCATGAACGAAGGGCGCTTGTTGCGGATTCTCGGCGCGGGCTTCGGCGTCGCCGTGATTGTCGGCGCGGTGATCGGCGTGGGAATTCTGCGCACGCCGGGCGAAGTGGCATCGCACATCCCCAGTGCGCCTTTGATTCTGGGGATGTGGATCGCCGGCGGAGTTTACGCACTGCTCGCCGCCGCGTCGGTGACCGAGCTGGGCACCATGCTTCCGGAAAGCGGCGGGTATTTCGTATTCGCGCGCCGTGCTTTCGGCGACGGCCCGGGATTCACCATCGGCTGGACCGACTGGATCGGTCAAACGTCGGCCCTCGCTTATGTTTCGATCGCGTTCGGCGAGTTTTCCGTATCGCTCGCGCCTTCACTCGCCGGCCACGAAACGCTGGTCGCGATCGCGGTCATCGCGTTTTTTGGATTTCTGCAGTGGAGCGGCACGAAAACCAGCAGCCGCGTACAGCAGGCCACCAGCCTGGTGAAGGCGATTGCGTTTCTGGCGCTGATCGCCGCGTGCTTCCTGATGCGCGGTCCGAAAACCGCCGCGCCCGCGCCGGTGCGCGCCGAATCCCTGCTGGTTGCCGTGATCCTCGCCGTGCAGTCGATCATCATCACCTACGACGGCTGGTATGAAGCGCTGTACTTCACTGAGGAAATCCGGGACCCGGCGCGCGAGCTGCCGCGCTCGATGATCGGCGGCGTCGTGGCGGTGATCGTCATCTATGTTCTGACCAATGCCGCGCTGCTTTACGTTCTCCCGGTGGGCGAGCTCGCGTCTTCGAAGCTGCCCGCCGCCAACGCTGCGCGATACCTGTTCGGAGCCGGCGGCGCGACGCTCATCACCGCGTTGTCGCTGATCTCGCTGCCTCCGATGCTGAACGCCGTGATGCTGGCTGCGCCGCGAATCCTGTTCGCGATGAGCCGCACGGGACTTTTTCCCCCGCCAATGTCACGGGTGAGCCGTCGCGGCAATCCCGATTGGGCCGTGGCCGCGACGACGGCGCTGGCGATCCTGCTGATTTCGACGGGAAGCTTCCGGTCGCTGATCGCCATCGCCAGCGTCATCTTCGTGGTGAATCATTTTTGCGCGCTGAGCGCGCTGTTCGTTCTGCGCCGCCGCGAGCCGGCTCTGGCGCGCCCGTTCCGCGCCTGGGGCTATCCCTGGGTGACCGCGATCATCGCCGCGACAGCGCTCGCCATCGTCATCGGATCGTTCTTCGGCGATCCCCGGCACGCGTTGTACGCCGCGGGATTGATCGCGGCGAGCGTGCCGGTCTATTTCCTCCTCAGGCGTCGCCTTCGAGAAGCACAACCGTCTTCTCAAACGGTTCGCGCCCGATAATCAGCCACGCCGGATTCCAGCCTGATTTCCCGACCACCAGGCCCAGACGCGAAGCCTGCGCGCGGATGCGGAAATTGCGCGTGGTGGTGACGCTTTCGCCGGGCTGCAGCAGAATATCGAAGGGGGTCTCGCCTTCGTTCGCCAGGGCCGGGTAGCGCGTTCCGCTTACGTCGACCACGGAGACGGTGAATCCGTTGCGATTGCGTTGCGCGACGCGGAGCGCGCGGCTGCTCAGGCGCAGAGTCACTTCGTAGTTGTCCGGCGCGACGCGCCTGGCCGCGGCGACGGTGAAG
Source organism: Bryobacteraceae bacterium (assembly GCA_035501755.1). Classification (GTDB taxonomy): domain Bacteria; phylum Acidobacteriota; class Terriglobia; order Bryobacterales; family Bryobacteraceae; genus Palsa-187. The sequence goes on from DATJVN010000003.1 coordinate 4,282, forward strand.
CACCAGTCGTCCTCGCACTGAATTTCCCCCACATGAAATGTTTGGACCGGAAGGGCGAGCTTCACCGCCGTCGCCACGGCGAGGTACGCAGCGGCCGCAACGGCCCAGATCTTCAGCACTCCGAGTGCGGGGCGCGCGCGGCCGGAAATCGCCATGGCGGCGGCGCAAATCAGGGTGACGAGCGAAACCAGAACTACAGCGAGAAACAGCAGGTCGAAGAAGCTCATATCCGTGAAGTACTTTACGATATAGAGTCGATGCTTGTCAAGATCCTTTACTGGTTATAAAAATGCCACTGGCCTGAATCGATTTCTTCCACGTCATTGCGATGGCGCGCGACGTACCAGCATGGATTGTCGCCCTGGTGGGGAAATAGCGAGTGAACGCATTCTTCCGGGTGCGGCCGTTCGGAGCGCTCCTCGATACGGCGGTTTTTGAGCTTCACTGCGAAGCGATGATGAACCTCAATCGCGCCGTAGGCGTCGGCATCCGTCTTGTTCCGCCACCACAGCCAATCGGCGCCCCACGCGACCCCTCCGAGCGCAATCGCGCCCAGCAGCATGAACCACACAATTTTTCGAAAAAGCCGGCCCAAGCACAATTCTAGCCGGTTTGCCGCGCGTGAACGACAAAGCGCAGCGGAGCCGATCCCACGTAATAAAACGGATAACACGTCACCAGCGTCAGCTCCGGCCGGGACGTGGCGCGCAGCACGGCGACGTCGTCCGGCCGGACGATCTGGGTCGAATCCACGATGTAGTGATACTCGCCGTGAGCGGTCTTCAGGGTAATGCGGTCGTCGGCCGCGATGTTCCGCAGCGGGCGGAAGAACGTATCGCGATGCGCCGCGATTCCGACGTTGCCGTCCGCTCCCGGCAGAGCGGTCCCGGGAACGTGCCCCGCGCCGAGGCGCAGCGAATGGTTGTCGTCGCCTTCTATCACAACCGTGGAAACGTTCAGCCGCGGAATCTCCAGCCGTCCGATCACGTCGTGCATTTTCGGGGGAACGGCGCTGACCGTGTGGACGAGGGCGGCTTCGCGATCGATGCGCGCGCCCGCGTACCACTGATAAAGCGCCGCGCCGCCCAACACCGTCAGGCACCACACCAGCGCGGCGCTTCCGCCGAGCAGCAGAATTGTGGAAATCCGCCGCATGAAACCTACGCCGTCAGTTTGCGCAGCGCCAGGCCGATCGCGATCGAGAACATTCCGAAAATCCCCATCAGCGGAAGCGCGCTGGCGGTTTTAGGCAGCTCCTTCGCAGGCGCAGCGGGTGGCGCGGGAGCGGGAGCAGGCGCCGGGGCGGGAGCAGGCGCAGCGGCGGGAGCAGGAGCCGGTGCCGGGGCGGGCGCCTCGACCGGGGCAGGAGCGGGCGCGGGTTTCGGCATCGGGGGCGCCGGAGCGGCGGATGCCATTTGGACCGGCTGCGGTTTCGGTTTGCCGTAAATGAATTCCTCACCCTTTAAATCGCCGGGATAAAACCAGTCCTTGATCGCTGGGGGCGCGCCGGCGAGGCGTTCCTCGAAATTGATCACCGTGTGGCCCGAGGGTCTCATGCGATATTCCGGTATCGCGATGGTAGTGGCAAAAACGTGGTCTTCACGCTTGTTGAAAAACTGCACGACGTCGCGATTGCTGGGAAAATCCACCAGCTTCATCACGTAGGTCCCCGCGGGCAGCACCACGCCGGGAACTTCCACGGGCTCGCTAAAAGTCACCACCGTGCGCTTGTTCCACTCGTCGGCACGGGCGAACGGAGCGGCCGCGAGCAATCCGAGACCGGCGATTATGCATAATGATCGAAAATTCATCAGTAAACGTCTCCTCGATTTCCAGAGTAGAAGCGCGCTCGCCCTGAAACGATACCCTTCGGGCTTGATCACGTGATTTCGGCGTGTGAAATCCCGTGTACATGGGATGGTTGCTGGCGAGAGTCGATCGTACTCTGAAGTTGTCGCGAGAAGACTGCCTATTTCGCCCAGGAAGGCATCACGTAGGAATAGAACAGCGCCAGCGCGCCGATCACCGCAGCCATAAAAATGCTGTGGCCCAGGGTGAATCGGAACAAACGCCCTTCGTCTTTGCGCGGCATCCCGGTCGCGGCGGCAGCCACAGCGACGCTTTGCAGGCTGATCATTTTTCCCATCACTCCGCCGCTGGAATTGACCGCGGCCATCAGCGCCGGATTCAGAGCCAGGCGATTCGCCGTCACCGTCTGCAAGGTTCCGAACAGCGCGTTTGATGACGTGTCGCTGCCGGTCAGAAACACTCCCAGCCAGCCCAGGAACGAGCTGAAGAACGGGAACGCCGCGCCGGTCGCCGCGAACGCCAGCCCGAGTGTCGCGGTCGCGCCCGAATAATTCATGAGAAACGCGAGCCCGACGGTGGCCGCGATGGTCAGCAGCGGCAGCGCGAGCTGGCGCGTGGTGAGCCGGACGCAATCGGCGAACTTGCGCGGCGAGACGCGCAGCATGATCGCCGACGCGATCACCGCGAACAGACACGCCGTGCCGGATGCCGACAGCAGGTTCAGCGTGTACGTCGCCGCATAATGTGAAGGTTGCGAGGTGATCGGAGGCATGCGCTCCACCAGGTTGTGCAGGCCCGGCCAGGCGAAAACAAACGTTCCGTGGTTGAGCACGGTTTTCACTCCGGAGATCCCCCACAGCAGCACGAACACCACCAGCCAGGCGTAAGGAGTCCACGCCATGAAAACAGTCGAGCCCGTGTGGCCGTGCGGCACCGATTGCGCCGCGTCTTTCGGCTTCCACACGCTCAGCAGCAGCACCAGCGCTCCCATCGCGGCGAGCGATCCGAGAATATCGGTCAGCTCCGGTCCGATGAAATTCGAAATGCCGAACTGCGTGCCGGCAAAGGCGATTCCGCAAATCGCCGCGGCCGGCAACACCGCGCGCAGCGCTTTCATACCGCCCATCACCAGCACCAGGTACGCCGGAACGAACAGCGACACCGGCGCGCACAGGCGCCCGACGTCGGAAGAAAGCGCGGGCATGGGAATTCCGGTGACGGTGTGCAGCGCGATCAGCGGCGTGGCGATCGATCCGAAAGCCACCGGCGACGTGTTGGCGAGCAGGCAGATTCCCGCAGCATAAAACGGATTGAATCCCAGCCCCGCGAGCATGGCCGCGCAGACCGCGACCGGCGTTCCGAATCCCGCCGCGCCTTCCATGAACGCTCCGAATGCGAAAGCGATCAGCAGCGCCTGCAAGCGTTCGTCGCCGGTGAGACTTCCGATGCTTTCCTTGATGATCGAGAATTTGTTGGTTTCGATGGTCAGCCGGTACAACAGGATCGCGGTGTACACGATCCATCCGATGGGAAGCAGACCGTAAGCCGCGCCGTAGAGCGTGGAGCTGAGCATCAGGCCCGGCGGCATTCGATATACCAGCAGCGCGACCAGCTCGCCCGCCGCCAGTCCCGCCAGCGAGGAGATCCACGCCGGTTTACGCAATACTCCGAGCAGCAGCAGGAGAACAAAAATCGGAAGCGCGGCCGCGCAAGCCGATAGCGCCAGGCTGCCCGCGAGAGGTGAGTAAGTCTGCGCCCACATGTCCGTACTATCTTATCCGCACGCGCCGCGCTCGACGAGGCGGAGCGCGACTCATAACCCGCTTGCACGCCGGACAGCCCTGGCCGGGGGTCATCAACGCGAATCCAGCGTACTACTCGACTACACTGGTATGGACATGTCCAAACAATACTCCGCCCCGCCCGCGATGGCGATCGACCCGAACAAGAAATACACCGCGACGCTCAACACCAGCCGCGGCGAAATCGTGTGCGAGCTGTTCGCCAAGGACGCGCCCAAGACCGTCAACAATTTCGTATTCCTGGCGCGCGACAAATTCTATGACGGGACCGTTTTTCATCGCGTCATCAGCGACTTCATGGTTCAGGGCGGCGATCCCACGGGCACCGGCCGCGGCGGCCCCGGCTATCGTTTCGAGGACGAAACCAAGGGCAATCCCCACAAGCACCAGGTAGGCACTCTTTCGATGGCCAACGCCGGACCGAACACCAACGGCAGCCAGTTCTTCATCACGCACGTCGTCACCAACTGGCTTGACGGGAAGCACACCGTTTTCGGAAAAGTAACCAAGGGTCAGGACGTCGTGAACGCGGTGCAGCAAGGCGACACGCTGGCGAGCGTCACCATCGCCGAGTCGTAACCGCAGGTGAGCGGGATATGACGGTCGTCGGGTAGCTGTACCCGCCGGCTAGGGCCGTTTCCGGATTGTGCGCTCGATGAACGCATGTTAACTTCGACCTCGTAACGTTTCGAGTGATCGCGCGGACTGCGACTGCGCGGGCTTCGAGCCGGGTGAAAAAAACGCATGCTCTCTACGCTGACGCCCCAAGTGTGCCCGGCCGAGTTCGTTTCGCCCCGCAGGCAACCGTCGTTGGAGGGCGTTTGTTGGAGGGCTTGAAAGGACACCGAAGAATGACCGATTAAAGGAGACCTTTCATGTCTGCATTGATTCGCAATTTCGTCATTCGCGTGATCTGCGCCATAGCTTTTCTCAACGGCGCGCTCACGCTAACAGCTCAAACCGATCCCGGTCCTCGCGGTGGAGCGGCGGGCGCCGGCGGCAAATTCCCCACGCTCAATCTGAACGAAACCCTGTTGTTTATGCAGGCGCAGCAGCGCTTCAAGGAGGTCGATTCCGTTTCCGGAAGCATCTCCGGCGAGAGCGGCTCCGGCCTGGGACCCACGTTCAACGGCAACAGTTGCGCGATGTGCCATGCGCAGCCCGCGGTCGGCGGCAGTTCACCGGGACTCATCAGCAAGCAGAATGCGATTCCCAATCCCCAGGTCGCTTTGGCGACCCTCGACGGCGCCGCCAATACCGTCCCCTCCTTCATCACCTCGAACGGACCGGTGCGCGAAGCGCGTTTTGTTTCCGACGGCGGCGTGCACGATCTGTTCACCATCAAAGGCCGCACCGACGCGACCGGATGCGAGCTTGCGCAGCCCGATTTCGCAACCAACCTGGAGAACCACAACGTGATTTTCCGCATTCCCACAGCGCTGTTCGGGCTCGGCCTGGTCGAAAATACGTCGGATGCAACGCTCCAGGCGAACCTTGCCGCGAACGCGCAGGCGAAATCCGCGCTGGGAATCGCCGGCCGGTTTAACACCAGCGGCAACGACGGCACCATTACGCGCTTCGGCTGGAAGGCGCAGAATAAATCCCTGCTGATGTTTGCGGGCGAAGCCTACAACGTCGAGCAGGGCGTAGCCAATGAGCTGTTCCCCAACGAACGCTCGGCCGTCGCCGGGTGCGTGTTCAACGGCGGGCCGGAGGATGCGACCAATCTGCTCGATCCCACTACAAAGCTTCCCATCGGCACCGCGTCGGATATGTCATCCGATATCGTCAACTTCGCGATCTTCGCGCGTCTGCTCGCGCCGCCTACGCCCGCCATGGCGGCGACACCGTCCCCCTCGGCATCCGGACAGGATGGAATGTCACTGTTTTCAAGCATCGGCTGCGCGCTGTGCCACTCCCCGTCGCTCACCACTGCTGCATCCATCTATACGGGAATGAGCGGAGTGACGTACCATCCCTTCTCCGATTTCGCGCTGCATCACATGGGGACCGGACTCGCCGACGGAATTCCGCAGGGGATTGCCGAAGGCGACGAATTCCGCACCGCGCCGCTGTGGGGCCTCGGCCAGCGCCTGTTTTTCCTCCACGATGGCCGCACCTCCGATCTGCTCCAGGCGATTGAGGCGCATTCCAGCACGGGCAGTGAGGCGAACCACGTCGTCTCGAAATTCACCGCGCTCACTCAGCAGCAGAAGCAGGACATTCTCAATTTCCTGCGATCGTTATAACCATCCGCATGCACGTGTGGCGCACGCAACCATGAGGCTGCTCCAGGAACGCTCCGGCGAGACCACTCCCTCACGGTCGTGGCTCTGTAGCTGGCGCTGAACGCAACGCGGCGATTGTGAGCCGCGCGCGTCAGCAAGCGGTTTTTCGAGCGCTTCAAAAACCGGGTGCGCCACACCCCCGCGAGTAACCTTTACAACCCGATCCACTCGCTGACGGTCTTTATCCATTCGAACGCGAAGGTCTTGCGTCCCTCCCGACTTTTCCACCAGCCCTCGCGCGAAAAATACTCGTCCGGCGCGGCGATGGGGATGAAGCGCATCTCCGGCGCGTCAGCGCGATAGATTCCCGCCGCGCGATGCGTGTGGTAATCGCTGGTCACCAGCAGGACCGTATGAACGCCCCTCCGGCGCAGCTCCGGCAGAATCGCCAGGGCTTCTTCCTTGGTCGAATGACTGTGATTGGGAACAGCAACGAAGTACGACGCGGGAAAGCCGTGTTTTTCGGCGAACGCGATGGCCAGGTCGCACTCGTAGAAACCGTAAAGCCCGCTGGGTCCGCTCACCAGCGCCTGAGGAGCATAGCCGTCGCGAACCAGCTCCGCTCCTTTCAGGATGCGATTTCCCGCGGAGTCGCCGGCGAGCACTACCGCGATGTCCGCCTTCTGCGGCGGTTCGCTTGAAACCAGATAATCGCCCAGGCCGCGGAGAATCGCCGTATGAAAAACGCCAGCGACCAGCACGCATCCCGCAAGGGATGCAAGAAGGATCCGGGTTTTTCGCACCGGCTACCGCGGATCGGAATCCGTGCGGCGGTCCAGCCGCCCGACCGTTTTCAGGCGCTGGAACATCCGCTCGATTTCCTCCTCATCCTCGGGACGCATCAACGGGTAGCGTGGCGGCGGAAGCTGTTTCGCCGGCGCCTCGATTTCGCCCCAGAACTGCGTGTAGGGGATGCCGTCGAGCAGCGCGTGGCGCGCGTAGCGCCGCAGGTTGCGGAGCAGGGAAGTCGCCGAATCGGGCTCGCCGGGATGCACCAGCAGGAGTCGTTCTTCGGCGCCGCTTTCGCCGGCGACCGTCAGGTACACAGCCAGCGGCGCATTCCACCCGGTCTGATCCACGCGGCGGATATCGGCCCACGCGATGGCGCGCCGCCCGATCATCAGGTGCGCTTCGTGCAGCTCCACCGGAGGCCGCAGCGCCAGCATCAGCAGGCACGAGCCCAGCAGCGCCGCCAGCAGTCCGAGCGCGCTCGCCGGAACGATCATCGCGGGCCAGCGCATGGCCGCCGACCAGCAGATCAAAGCGCCTGCCAGCGCCGAAAACGCCATCCACAGATATCGTCGGGAGGAAATATAGCGCACGGCCGGCCCGTTCATCAGTCTTAGACTACCATGAGCCGCGCCGGTAAGGGCGCGCTCAATGGCCGTCATTTCCTCCCGAAAAGGGCCTTCAAGAAACGCGCCGCTTTGTGATCCTCCATCTGGAAGCCCATCAGCGTCTCGCCCGCGAGCAGGATCACCGCGAACGGCAGAATCGGCACGCGGAACCAGGCTGCCGTGCCGACTACCAGAACGAAAACGACAACCGAAATCGGGAAATATCGTTTCAGCGTCATAAGGAGTCTCCGGGATGTCCCTGAGCATTCCCGTTACCGCCGAAAAAGCGCTCTTCGCGCCGGTTCCGAGGTCGCTTTGCGCATTGTGACCCAGCCGCGCTGCGCGTTCTCGCGACTTCGCTATTATCGTGGCGCACTGACCCGAAGACCACAGGCTGAACCTGTGCCACCTAAGACCACAAGCTTGCGATGCCAGGGTGGCACAGGCTTTAGCCTGTGAAGGCATTCTTCAGCAGCCTGCCCAAAGGCGTCTCCTTCGCTGCGGCAGGACGAATGAGGTTGCTGAAAAAAACGCGAAATCCGCTCGCTGACGCGCGCGACTCGGAATCGCGCCGGTTACAAAGCCACGACCGTCAGGGAGTGGTCTTCACGGCGCAGGACTCCTATTCCTCCCGGAGAACCACCATCGGGTCCACGCGCGAAGCCCGGCGCGCCGGCGCGTAGCACGCGATGAAGGCCACCACCAGCAGCGTGGCGATGGTCAATCCGAAAACCACCGGGTCGGTGGGGCGCACGGCGTATAGCAGCGATTCGAGGTAATGCGTCAGCGCCAGCGCCGCTCCCAAACCAGTGATGATGCCGAGCGCGGTCAGCCTGAGTCCGCCGCCTAAAACTTCTCCGATAATCGTGCCCGGAGTCGCGCCCAGCGCCAGGCGCACGCCCATCTCCCGCAGCCGTTGCGAAACCGCGTAGGCCAGCACTCCATAAATTCCGATGCAGGCGAGCACCAGTGCGAGGAATCCGAACGAGCCGAGCAGAATCGTCTGCAGCCGCGGCTGCGCCACAGAGCTCGCAATGAGCTGCTCCATAGTGCTGGTTTCGAGCACCCCCTGCGCCGGATCCACGCTGCGCATCGCGCCCCGCACCGCCGCAGTCATCTGCGCCGGATCTCCCGCGGTGCGGATTACCAGCGCGCAAAACAAACTCGGGCGCTGCGCGTTGGGAACGAACACGAACGGCTCCGGCTGGTCCTCCATTCCTTCAAAGCGCGAGTCCGCGGCGACGCCGACGATTTGCGCGCGAGGAGGGCCGTCCCAATCGAGCATCAATTCCTTGCCGATCGGATCTTCGTTGGGATACAGCATCCGCGCAGCGGCCTGATTGATCATCGCGACCATGGGAGCGCTCATGCGGTCGTGCTCATCGAACTCACGGCCCGCGATCAGCGTGATGCCCATCGCGTGAAAATAGCCCTCCGAAATCACCGAATAGCCCGCGCCGTGGCCGGTTCCCGGAGGCGGCGCAGGACGATCGGCGCGTTCTACACCCGATCCCGACCCGATTCCACTCATCGGCGGAAAATGGACCGACGCCGCGGCGGTTACCTGCGGGAGAGCGCGAATTTTTTCGAGCATCTGTTCAACGACAGCCGCGCGCGCGTTCGGGTTGGCGCCGTATTTGGCCGGCAACAGCAGCATTCGCATGGTCAGCAGGTGATCCGCGCGGAATCCGGGATTGGTGCGGGTGAGCTCGAGGAAGCTGCGCCCCATCAGGCCTGCGCCGCACACCAGCACCAGTGCGAGCGCTACTTCGGCAACCACCAGCGCGTTGCCCAGCAGGTTGCGCCGGCCGGTGAACCCTCGTCCCGACTGGCGCAGCGCGTCACCCGGATTGTTGAAATTCGCCGCGAAGGCCGGCGCAAGGCCGAAAACCAGCGCCGCTCCCGTCGAAATCGCCAGCGAAACCAGCAGCACCGTTCCATCCACGTGAATCTGTGCCAGCCGCGGCAACGGAAAATTCAAGGGCAGGACCGCCAGCAGAGTCCGGACTCCCGCGTAAGCCAGCAGAACTCCCAGCGCTCCTCCTATTAATGTCACCAGCAGGCTTTCGGCGACCAGTTGATGAATCAGCCGTCCGCGGCCGGCGCCGAGCGTGTGGCGCAGCACCAGCTCCCGCGCGCGATTATACGTTCGCATCAGATAAAGATTGGCGACATTCACGCAGCACAGAATCAGCAGGAAAAAAACGGCGCCAAGCAGCACCAGCAGCGCGGTGCGGACGTCGCGCACCACGTCGGCGAGCAGCGGAATCGCCGTCGCGCTCCAGTGCGCGTTTCTTTCGGGACGCTCGGCCGCGGTCTCCGCCGCGAGATCGCGAAGCTCAGCGGCGCCCGCAGCCGTCGAAACGCCAGGGCGCAAACGCCCGTAGACCTGATAATTGCGACCGTCCGTCGGCGCGGATGCAGGATTGATCTGCGCCGCGGCGAACAAATCGATTCTCAGGTCGGGCAAAATGAATCCCGAAGGCATCACGCCGATGACCTCGGCAGGTTTGCCGAAAGCGGTCACATTGCGGCCGATGACCGCGGGATCGCCGCCGAAACGCCGCTGCCAATATCCGTAGCTGAGAATCAGCCGCGCCGGCGCGCCGGGACGGTCGTCTGGCGCGTCGAACCATCGCCCCACGAGCGGCTTGACGCCCATCAGCGGAAAGAAGTCGGAGGAAACCATCAGCCCGTTCACTTGCTCCGCATCGCCGGCGACCTCAATATTCACCGGAAGCTGCTCCAGCGCGGCGACGTATTCGAAGGACCGGTTGCGCGCGCGCCAGTCCAGAATGTTCTGCGTCTGCACCGAAGGGTTCAGATGCCCGCGCGGGTTGATCTCGCGAATCGCGACCAGGCGGTCGGGATGAGGAAACGGGAGCCGGTCGAGCAGAACCGATTTGACCACGGTGAAAATGGTCGTGGTCGCGCCGATGCCCAGCGCGAGAGCGGCAAGCACGATCAGCGTAAATGCCAAGGACTTGCGAAGCGTCCGCGCGGCGTAACGGAAATCCTGAAGGGTCGATTCGAATACCATCTCGCCTCCCTGTTGAGATTATACGGACGGCCCGCCAATCCGTTACGAGCCCGCCCGCCGTAAAATCCGAACCGTCTGACCGGTAAATCAGTCCGTTCGTCAGAAAAGCGCTGGCCGTTCCGTGTTTTCGTGGTAAAGATGATTCGCCAGGCGGATGTGTCTTTGAAAACGCTCATCGTCGACGACGAACCGATCGCCCGGCAGGTGTTGCGCGAGGAGCTGGAAGCGATCGACGATCTCGTCATCGTCGGCGAAGCGGATAATGGCGCTTCTGCGCTGCTCGACGTCGCGCAGCTGCAACCCGACCTGGTGCTGCTCGATCTTCAGATGCCCGGGATGGGCGGGCTGGAGGTGGTGCGCAATCTGGGAACGGTGCCGCACAAGCCGGTCCTGGTGATCGTCACGGCTTACGACGCGTATGCGATCCAGGCATTCGAGGCGGGCGCGGTGGACTATCTGCTCAAGCCGATCGGTCCGCAGCGCCTGGCCGAGGCCATCGAACGCGCCCGGCGCATCACCGCGTGGCAGGTCTCCGAAAAGCTGGCGCGCTTGCAGCAAATTCTGGATACGCCGGCCGGTGCGCCGCCCAGGAAGATCGTCGGCAGGCGCGGGCAGGAGTATTTTCTCCTGAACACCGAGGAAATTCTGGCGTTCCAGGCGGACCGCAATATCGTCTGGATCATCACCGCGCGCGAGCGCTACACCGCGGCGCTCACGCTGAAGGCGCTCGAGGAAGTTCTTGTCGCGTCCAATTTCCGCCGAATTCACCGCAGCGCGCTGGTCAACGTCGATCACGTCCGAAAAATGAGCGCGATCAGCAGCCAGCGCTGGCTCATCACCCTCAGCAACAATCTGGAATTGATCGCCAGCAAGCGCCAGGCGCAGAGCATTCGGAAACTGCTACGCGCCTGAAAAGCCGGCCCGCTCACTGTACTTCAAAGATCGTTCATGGCAGTTTCTAGTTCACTCGTCACAATCTAGTAGGGATAGCGCGGGTTGTGGCCCAAAATCGAGGAATGAAGATGCGCCCTGCAAGGTTAGTCCTTGTGTTCCTATGCTGCGGAGGGAGCCTCCTTCTGCACGCTCAGACGAGTTCCGGAACCGTGCACGGCACGGTGCTCGATCCTTCCGGAGCGTCGATCGCGGGCGCCACGGTGGAAATCCAGAATCCGGTCTCCCATTACGATCAGACTACGACGACCGACGGCCAGGGGAATTTCACCTTGGCTAATGTTCCTTATAACAACTACCACATGACCTGCACGGCTCCCGGCTTCGCGTCGGCCGAACAGGATATCGACGTTCGTTCCCCGATTCCGCTGGAGACCAAATTCAACCTCCAGCTTGGAACGGCCGCCACCAACGTGACCGTGACCGCGGCCGCGGACCTGATCGAGACCAACCCGGAAACCCACACCGACGTGGATCGCGACCTGTTCAATAAACTGCCGCTCCAAAGTCAGTCGTCCTCGCTGAGCTCGCTGGTGACGCTGGCGACGCCCGGCGTCGCGGCGGATTCGAACGGAATGTTTCACGGCCTGGGCGATCACGCGGAAAACTCTTTTTCGGTGGACGGGCAGCCGATTACGGATCAGCAGAGCAAAGTTTTCTCCAACCAGCTTCCGGTGGACGCGGTGCAGTCAATGGAAGTGATCGAAGGCGCGCCGCCGGCCGAGTACGGCGACAAGACCAGCCTGGTGATCGTCGCGACCACGCGCTCGGGTCTGGGAAAAACCACGCCGCACGGGGACGTGACCGCGTCGTTCGGCAATTTCGGAAGCTACAACGGCGGATTCGACGTCGGCTATGGCAACGATAAATGGGGGAACTTCATCTCCGCCAACGGTCTGGACACGCAGCGTTTTTTGGATGGGCCGGAATTCGCGGTCATGCATTCCAACGGCAACCAGATGAATATTTTCGATCGCGTGGATTACAAGCCGACCGACTACGAGACGTTTAGCTTGAATTTTCAATTCACGCGCTCCTGGTTCCAGACGCCCAATTCGTTCGACATGCAGGATGCTACCGCCTGGAGCGGCCCGCTGTGCGCTTCGCTCGGCGCTTCGGCTGCGTGCAACGGAATCGGACCCAACGGACAGCTCGTCGGCCCGACGGATCAGAGATCGAAGATCCGCACCGTCGACATCGCGCCGAGCTGGACCCACATTGTCAACAACGATGCCGTCCTGACGCTCGGCGCCTGGGCGCGGCAGGATCAATTCAACTATTATCCGAGCGACGATCCGTTCGCCGATTATGTTCCGGATCTTCAAGACACCACGGAAGGCCAGAATCGCCGGCTCACCGATCTCGGCGGCCAGGGGAGCATCTCGTACGTGCACGGGATCCACACTGTTCGCGCCGGGATTCAGTGGTACGACGAAATCCTGACGGAGCAGGACACCTTCGGAATCGTGAATCCTACGTTCAATCCGGTGTGCTTCAATGCCGATGGTAGCGCCACTACCAATCCGCTGCTGACCAATATCAGCAACTGCACCGGAGCCTTGACTCCCAACCCCGGATATAATCCGCTGCTCGCCTGTGTCGACCTGACGCGCACGGGAAATCTTCCCGCGTCGAACGGATGCCCATCGAAAACCAGCGCGCCGTATACCTTCAACGGCCACGCCGATGTTCGCCAGATTTCGCCGTGGGTCGAGGACCTGATGCGGATCAAGAACTGGACGGTCCGCCTGGGGCTGCGCGGCGATTATTATTACGGAATCACCAAAGCAGGACTGGCCGAGCCGCGCATTGGAGTGTCGTACATTATCAAGCCGACCAGCACGGTCCTGTCGTTCTCCTACGCGCGAACGCTGGAGACGCCGTTCAACGAAAATCTGGTTCTTTCGAGCCTGGGCTGCAACGACCCGGTGGTGAACGCGCTCATGGCCGCCATCCAGACCTACCCGTGCATTACCTCACCCCTCACTCCCGGCACGCGCAACGAATATCACGCCGGACTTCAGCAGGCGTTCGGACGCTTCCTGGTGATCAGCGGTGAGTACATCT
>DATJVN010000004.1:0-27184 GCA_035501755.1 Bryobacteraceae bacterium
CCGGCGGGATCGTTCGTGATCAAGCGCGATCAGCCGTACGGGCGCCTGGCGAAAATTCTGCTCGAAAAACAGGTGTTTCCCGATCCATCTTTAACGACTTATGACGACACAGGGTGGACCATGGGCCTGATGTCGAACGCCAAGGTGGTGGAAAGCTCGGACCTGGGAGTGCTGAACGTGCCCGCGCCGCTGATCGATGAATACGAGGCGCGCGGAACCGTCGGCGCGTCGGGCGCGCCGTACTACGCGGTGCTCGATCACGGCTCGAATAACATGGTGACGCTGCGCTACAAGCTGGCCGATGTCGCGGTGAAGGCCAACGAGCAGGCGTTCAAAGCGGGCGACCAGGAGATTCCGGCGGGATCGTTCATCATCGCGGGACGCGAATATGATCGCGTGAAAAGCGCGGTCGAGCCGTTAGGGCTTACCGCGGTCGCGCTCACGTCGGCGCCATCGGTGGCGATGCACGATGTGAATCTTCCGCGACTGGCGGTGTATTCGACCTGGGGCAGCACCCAGGAGGTCGGCTGGGTGCGGCACGCCTTCGACCAATATCAGCTGAAATACGATCTGATTTTCAAGGAGCGCGTGAAGCAGGGAAATCTGCGCGGGTCGTATGACGTGATCGTGATTCCCAACCAGGGCCGCGGCGCGAAAGGGCTGGTGTACGATATCGAGCCGCGTCCGGGCAAGCCGCCGCTGGCCTACACCAAGACCGATCAGTTCAAGAACCTGGGCATGTACGGCGAATCGCCGGATATCACCGGCGGCATGGGACTCGAAGGTGTGGTGGAACTCCGCAAATTCGTGGACGCGGGCGGGGTGATGATCACGCTGGGGACGGCGAGCTCGTTTCCGGCGGAGTTCGGAATCACGCGCGACGTGGACGCGGGGCGCACGTCACCGCAATTTTACGCACCCGGCCCGATTGTGGAAGCGGAGATCCTGCACACCTCGAATCCGATTTTCTACGGCTACTCGGAGACGACGGTGCCGGTGCGGTGGGCCAACGGTCCGCTGCTGAACGTTCCGCAGAAGGATCGCGAGCAGCAGGTTCTGATGCGCTTCCCCGGCGGCGATTCGAGCGTAATGAGCGGGCTGATGCGCGGGGCGAACGAAATTCGCAATCGTCCGGCGATTCTGGATGTGCCAGTGGGCGACGGCCAGGTGGTGATGTTCGCGACGAATCCGTGTTACCGCTGGCAGAATTTCGGCGAGTTTGGGATGCTTTTTAATGCGGTGATGCATTACAACGATCTGAAGCCGCGGTGAGGTCTCGAAGATGGACGACGGTAGGGAAATCCTGCAGGACAAAGATGCCAGGTCTCGCACGCCAGGCAGGGCCGCGTTCCTGTCCCCACCGTCTGGAAGTCCGCCGTACTACGGCTTTCCTCTAATCCCAGAGACCGAGACAGACGGCTGGGTATTTGGGGCGATCACAGCGTACGACGATCCGGAGGGCGCGGACTGGGGTGATGCATTCGTGGTCGCTCCAGACGGGTCGCGCGCCGGCATCGTCTGGTCCGTCGGAGAATTCGAAATCAGGGAGATCATGGAGCCGGACAGCGCCAGATGGGGAGTATACGAGGTGCCGTTCCCGCGTAGAGTTCGCGATCTGGCTGATCTCCTCAAAGGCCTTCGCGCAGTTCTGCCTGACCTTAAGCAGATTCACGCTCGCATCGCGGGTTCCTAGCAAGGAAGCAATCGGCTAGCTCGCGCGCCGCAATTCTTCTCGTAGCACCCTCCGCAGAGTCGATTCGAGAGGCTCCTCTGCCTGGTCGATGAATCTGCGCAGCGCCTGATTCATCAAGGTCTGATAGTTTCCACCGCCGGCCTCCTCTACGCGCGTTTTGAACCAGTCGATGATGTCGTCATCGATGCGGATGGTGATTCGCGACTTGCCAGGCGGCGTCTTCAGAACGGGGCCGCGCCTGGCTTTCGAAAAATCGTATTCTTTTCTCATTATCTTTCCTCGTAAATTCGCAGTTCTCGCGGCGATGCGCGCCGTGCAGAGATGATGCGCACGCGATCTCCGCGCCACGTGAACACAACAGTCAGAAGACGACCCGCGTCGTTCATCCCGATCGTGACCCACCTCTCCTCGCCCTCGCCGGCGTCTCTGACAGTGACTCCATGCTCATCCTCGAGCGCCGTCACGGCATCCGCGAAGCGAACCCCATGCTTGCGAGCATTGCTTGTCGCTTTCTCCGGGTCCCATTCGCACTCCACGATCGCTCACACCCTACGATCAATTATATGCACAAATGTGCATACATGCGATCCAGGGGAAAATAGGAGCGCATGCCTTGCCTGATCCTGATCGTGGTCCTCGCCTTTCCGAGAATCGTGCTGGCGCTGTTGTTTTTTCTTTCCAACTATCTTGAACGCGCCTATCACGGCATTCTGATGCCGCTTCTGGGATTCATCTTCCTGCCGCTCACGACGCTCGCTTACGCCTGGATGGTCAACTCGCACCTGCCGGTGGAGGGGGCGAATGTGCTCATCCTTATCATCGCTGTGATCCTCGACGTGGGAGGCTGGGGCGGAGGCGAATATCACCGCCGGCGATTGTAACTGTTTCCTGCGGCAGCTGGACCGGTTACGATATTAGCTTGCCATGAAGCTGAACAGTTACACGATTACTCAAGGACGCGACCGCGCGCCGGCTCGCGCGATGCTCAAGGCCATCGGATTCACCGACGAAGATCTGAAAAAGCCGATCATCGGAATCGCCAATACGTGGATCGAGACGATGCCGTGCAATTTCAACCTGCGCGAGCTCGCCACGCACGTCAAGGCCGGAGTGCGCGCGGCGGGCGGAACGCCGATGGAATTCAACACCATCGCCATCAGCGACGGCGTGACCATGGGCACCGAGGGCATGAAGGCGTCGCTGGTGAGCCGCGAGATTATCGCGGACTCGATCGAGCTGGTGGCGCGCGGACACATGTTCGACGGGATCGTCGCGCTGGTGGCGTGCGACAAGACCATCCCCGGCGCCGCGATGGCGCTGCTGCGGATGAACGTGCCGGGCGTGGTGCTATACGGCGGTTCGATTATGCCGGGACACTATCACGGACGCGATCTGACGGTGCAGGATGTTTTTGAAGCGGTCGGGGCGAACGCGGCCGGGCGCATCAGCGACCAGGAGCTGCTGGAGATCGAAAACGCGGCATGTCCCGGCGCGGGGGCCTGCGGCGGGCAGTTCACCGCCAATACGATGGCCACCGTGATGGAGATGATCGGGCTTTCGCCGATGAACACTGCCGCGGTGCCGCAGGTGGACGCGCGAAAGCAGAAGGTCGCGTTCCGCTGCGGGGAAATCGCGGTGGACGCGGTGAAGGCGGAGCGGCGCCCGCGCGCGATTGCGACGCGAAAAGCGTTTGAGAATGCGATCGCGTCGGTGGCGGCGACGGGAGGCTCGACCAACGCGGTGCTGCATCTGCTCGCGATGGCGCACGAGGCGGGCGTCGATCTTTCGATCGACGATTTTCAGCGCGTCAGCGAACGCACGCCTCTGATCGTCGATCTGAAACCGGCGGGACGTTTCGTCGCCATCGACGTGGATCGCGCCGGGGGGATGGCGGTGATCGCGAAACGCCTCGCCGACGGCGGATTCGCGGATGGATCGGCGCTGACGGTCACAGGGCGAACGTTCGCGCAAGAGGCTGCGGACGCGAAGGAAACCGCTGGGCAGGAAGTGATCCGGCCGCTCGCGGATCCGATCAAGGCAACCGGCGGGCTAGTGATTCTGCGCGGGAATCTCGCGCCTGAAGGATGCGTGATCAAGGTGACCGGGCTCGAGCGGAAATCGCAGCGCGGAGCGGCGCGCGTGTTCAATTGCGAAGAGGACGCAATGCACGCGGTGACGGAAGGAAAAATTCGCGCGGGCGATGTCGTGGTGATCCGCTACGAGGGGCCGCGCGGCGGGCCCGGAATGCGCGAGATGCTGGGCGTGACCGGTGCGATCGTGGGCGCGGGATTATCGGAGAGCGTGGCGCTGATCACCGACGGTCGATTCAGCGGGGCGACGCGCGGATTCATGGTCGGCCACGTGGCGCCGGAAGCTGCGTCGGGAGGTCCCATCGCCGCGGTCGAAGAGGGGGACACCATCTCGCTGGATATCGAAAAGCGAAGAATCGATCTGGAGATCCCGGCAGAGAAGCTCGAGGCGCGACTACGGGCGTGGAAGGCGCCCGAGCTCAAGTATCGATCCGGCGTTTTCGAAAAATATGTGAAGCTGGTGGGCTCGGCGTCGGGGGGCGCGGTTACCTCGTAGCCTCAGCCAAGATCTTCTGGATTCTTATCGACGTTCAGCGTTCTTTTATCGCTCGCCGTCGATGCGTGGGAGGTTGCCTTCACGCTCACCACACACACGCCGGAAGCGGTATGGGTTACCTGGATCACCTTCTTCTGGTTGGCCGTGAACGTTTCCGTAGTTGTTTTCGACTGGGCGCAAATTTGCCACGCGAACGTTTCTGTCCCGCCCGTTCCGTCCTCGTGAGCGAGCGCTTCGATCTGCTTGGTGGTCCCGTCGTTGGTGGACCTGGTGATTTGTAGGCTGTTGATCATGTAAGCTTCCTCGTTTTCAATTGGTCGACTTGCTGGCCGCGAAGATCGACTTGAGGGCGGACACCGCTGTCACGTCGATGGATGGACCGACGAAGAACTCCTGGCGCAAGGATCCGTTCGCGGGGCTGGTGCTGCCGTTGATCGCGGGAAGGACCGCGCGGTAGAGCAGCCCTCCCGCCGTCAGGCGGAAATACTTGTTAAGCCGGAAGCCGATTCCGTAAACAAAGGCGTTCTCCCCCGAGATCTTGCTATCGGTCGCGCCGCTGATGTCCTTGAGGGCAACTCCGAAGGAAAGCGAGAAACGCTCGCGAATCCATTCGCCTGCGCCTGTTTTCGACTTCGGTGCGCTGGTGCTCAACTGCACCGGGCCCCAATAAATGTTAACCATCGCGAAACCGCGAAGCTCGCTCAAGCGATACGCGTATAACGCGCCCAAATCGAATCCCGCGTACTTTTTCAGGTCCGAAACGAGGTCCGACTGCTGGTCATTGCCGACCGCCAGCGGCGCTGTGCCGATGAACGTCGCCGACTCGACCGGGTTGAGAGCGGCGGTCAGTTTGTCCATATCGCCGAGAAAGCCGTTGACCAAACGCTCGGTCGCCTGCCTAACTGGGTCCGTCGGGTCCGTGCTGATCACGGAATAGTTGGCCTGCTTCAGCTTCCCGTACAATTGCTGAAGCGACAGCCCCGAGAATGTCGCCGGGTCCATGCCTACCAGGGCGGCGTACCCGTTATTGGGAGCCCTGATTGCAGGTATTCGCTGGACCAGGTTGTAGATATATTCGGTATTGTTGAGGATCGCCGTCGAAAGCGAGTTCTTGAGCGCATCCAGGTCTTTGGGCGTGAGACCTTCATCGCTCAACACCGACGTCACCACAGCGGCGATTGCCTGGGCGAGCGTGTTCAACGCTCCCGTCACGACCGCCGTGGGCTGGCCCTGCGCCGATCGTTCGAATTGCGAGATTGCCACATTGAACGCCGGATCGGCGAGCATCGCGGTGCTGATCCGCTGCTCAGTCGTGCCGGGCGGAACAATTCCCACGAATTGAAAGTTGATGGTGGCCGAAGTATCCGGGTTTAATTTTCCGATCGCGGCCTGCCACGAGGTGCCGGAGACGGATGCCGACGGGATCGTCCCGCTGAGGCCGTCGCTGGTCGTGTAGTTGCCTGTGACGGACTGGACCTTTAGCAAGTCGCTGAGTTTCTGGCCCATGAGCTGCACGTCTTTGACATCGCCGGTGATCGTGAAAGGCGTACCGTAGGGCAGCGCGACCTTCGGGGGCTTCGCCGCAAGATCCGTGTAGGCAACGTTGCCGTTGCCGGTGGGAGCCGGTTTCGCCCCCGACGCACCCGACGGCCCCGCTTGAGGATTGTCCTGGTTCCCCGCGCCCGCCGCATTGCCATTCGCGCCGGCACCCGCGTTGCCTCCTGCGGACGATTTATTTCCCTGGCCGGTCTTATTCTGCGCAAGGGCGGACCCCGATCCGAGCGCGCACAGCAAGCCACAGGCGCACGAAATCCCCACGAGATTCCTGAAAATCAGTTGCGTCACGAGCGTGAGTCGAGCATAACACTGATAAATCCGCGAATGCAACAGAAAATTCCACAGCAGGACGCGTTTTAACGAGGAATTCTCAGCAATTCGGTCTAAAATTCGGAACAGTATTTATCGAGGCGGCGGTTCGAGGGACGCCAAAGTGATGCGTGCGCGGCTAGAGCCTTTCGCGCGTCAAGAAATGGCCGGGAATAAACGCAAATCAACGCGAGCGAATTCGCGCTCACAGGTGTTCATTTGCGGCCACACTCATCCGAGGGCGCGGACGGCGTTCACAATCGCTTTCGCGGAGATTCCGAACTTTTCGAGCAGTTCCTCGGGCTTGCCGCTGCGGGGAATGTCGCGCACCGCGAGCCGCTGGACCGGGGTTTTCAGCGCGACGCTCACCGCGTCTCCGATCCCGCCGTGGAGATAATGATCCTCGACCGTGATCACTCGTCTGCCGCATTGATCGGCGCACTCGCGCAGCGTATCCACGTCGATCGGCTGCACGCTGAACAGGTCCACCACGGTGATGTTCTTGAGCTCGTCGGACGCCTTCAGCGCCTCAAACAGTGTCACTCCCGCCGCGATGACCAGGGCGCGGCCGCCGCGCCGCAGCACCTTCGATTTTCCCAGCTCGAATTTCTCGCCGGCCGGGTAAATCACCGGCGACTTGGGGCGACTGGTGCGAATATATACCGGCCCTTTGACGGCGACCGCCAGTTCCACGGCTCGCCACGCGCTGGTCGCATCGGAGGGGTACAAAACCGCGAAATCGGGCTGCGCGGTGGTCATGGCGAGGTCCTCCAGACCCATCTGCGACGGCCCGTCTTCGCCAATGGAGATCCCGGCGTGCGTGCCCACTAGCTTGATATTGCTCCCGCTGATCGCCGACATGCGCACGAAATCCGCCGCACGGGTCATGAAACAGGCGAAGGTGGAGGCGAACGGGATTTTTCCCGCGGCCGCCAGTCCCATCGCCGCGCCCACCATGTTCTGCTCGGCGATGTACATCTCGAAAAACCGGTCGGGAGCGACGGTTTTGAACTCCTCCGTGTAGGTCGAATTTCTCACATCGCCATCGAGAGCCACCACGGACGAATTCGCTTTCCCCAGCGCGGCCAGAGCGTCGCCGAACGCTTTCCGCGTGGCTTCGGGTTGCGATTGGGGCGAATAGGGAGGGTCGGTGATCTTGCTCCGCTGCGCGGCGGGAGGCAGGAATTGCTGAGGCAAATTCGGCTGCCAGCTCGAGTCGTGCCCATCCAGGCTGTGCTCCATGTCCGCGACAATCTTCTGCGCGCGCTCCGGCTCGATCGCGTGGCCGTGATAGCCGTTCTTGTCCTCTTCGCCCGGAATTCCCTTGCCCTTGAGCGTACGCGCCAGCACGATGCTGGGGCGGTCGCGAGTGTCGGAGGCCTGATGATAAGCGCGGAGCAGTTCTTCGATATCATGACCATCCACGGCGATCGCGTTCCAGCCGAACGCCTCGAACCGCTTGCGGTAGATCTCGATGTCGTGACCGTCCATGGTGGCGTCGCTTTGGCCCAGGCGATTGATGTCGATGGTCGCGCACAGATTCGCAAGGCCGTAATGCGCCGCGACGTGCGCCGCTTCCCACACCGATCCTTCTGCTGATTCGCCGTCGCCCATCAGAACGTAAACGCGTCGCGGCGAGCGATCGAGGCGCGCGGCGAGCGCCATTCCGATCCCTGCGGAAAGTCCCTGCCCCAGCGATCCGGTCGCGACCGGCACGAAGGGAAGGCGCGGCGTCGGATGTCCTTCGAGATTGGATCCGAAGGTCCGCAGCTTGAGCAGATCCTGGCGCGGAAAGAGTCCCGCCTCCGCCCACGCCGCATAGAGGATCGGCGCGGCGTGACCCTTGGAGAGAATAAAAACGTCGCTGCCGGGATGGTGTGGATTTTTGGGATCATAGCGCATCACCGAATAAAACAGCGCGGACATGATCTCGGCGGCCGATGCGCAACTGGTGGGATGTCCGCTTCCCGCCGCAGTGGTCGAACGAATCGAATCGATTCGCAATTGCGTGGCCCTATCCTTAAGTAGCTGCCGCTCGGTGGAGATCGCGGGCATGTTAACTCCTTGGCGATTGGATGCGTTTACCTGGGGATCGATATCAGGTAATATCCCGGATTTTTACGGCGAACAGAAGGTGATGACGATTGTTTCCGTGTGAAACCGCGTCAAAGAAATGACGAGAAAGCGCTGCCTCGTGTCGCCGGGATTTTAATTATCTTCGTCAAGAAGAAAAAATGATATTCTTCGAAACGTAGCGATATGACGCATCGTCTACAAAACATCTGTGTGCTTACGCGCAACAGGTGTCATTTCGTGAGCAGGTTGTGTTCAATTTAAAGCCCGGAGACAACTATGCCATCTAGCAGTAGTGAATCCAATGTGCTGGAGCAACACGACGTCGATGCTATCCTTGAAGCCGAGCGCACGCGCCTGCGCACTCAGGCCGGTTTAGTGCAGCTTCAGCACTTTAAGAAACCCGTCGAACGTTCCTTTACAGCGGAAGAACGCGACAAAGTCACGATTCTGTTCGGCGGCCTCACCTGGAAACACGAGAAACTGATTCAGGCGGTATTTAAAGGTTGCGGGTACAAGTGCGAGATTGTGCCCACTCCGGATGTCGCGGCGTTTCAGGCCGGCAAGGAGTACGGCAACAACGGGCAATGCAACCCGACATATTTCACGGTCGGAAACCTGGTGCAGTATCTGCAAGGCCTCGAAAAGCAGGGCGTATCACGCAAAGACATCCTCAACAACTATGTCTTTTTCACTGCCGGCTCCTGCGGCCCTTGCCGCTTCGGGATGTACGAGGCTGAATACCGGTTCGCGCTGCAAAACGCGGGCTTCGACGGTTTCCGCGTGCTGTTGTTCCAGCAGCAGGAAGGCATCAATGCGGCTTCGGGCGAGGCGGGACTGAAGTTCACGGTCGATTTCGGAATGGGGATGCTCAACGCGCTCCACGCCGGCGACACTTTGCAGGACCTGATTCACCAGATTCGTCCTTATGAGGTCAACAAGGGCGAAACGGATCGGATCTTCGGCGAGGTCGGCGACGAAGTCGCGGCATGCCTGCGCGAAAGGCCTCCTTACGAAATTCTCGAGAGCACGTCGGGACGATGGAACCGATATCTCCGCCGCCCGGAAAAAAAGAAGCTGAAGAATACTCTGAACACGCTCGGCAAGATTCGCGAGAATCTGTACGGGAAGCCGTGGCTGGAGACGCTTGAGTCCGTGCGCCAAAAGATGGATTCGATCGACATCGACCGCACGCGCGTGCGGCCGATCGTCAAAATCACGGGCGAGTTCTGGGCACAGACCACCGAGGGCGACGGCAACTTCAACATGTTCCGGTTCCTGGAGCGCGAGGGTGCGCAGGTGCTGGTGGAACCTATTGCGACGTGGGTCGCCTATCTGCTGTACCAGGCGAAATTCAACGCGCAGCGCCGCAAGCAGGTGCAGCAGTACAGCACCCGGAAGAAGCTGGCCGCGGAGATCGCATATTACAAGAAAGCTTTCGGGCTGAAAATCGGCGAGGTGATGTGGCAGCACTTCTATCATCGCGTCAACCGCAAGCTGGGCGGCATCACGCACGAGCTGGCGCCGCAGCCCGAGCTCGACGCCCTGGCGTCGCCCTTCTACAACCGCTTCGCGCGCGGCGGCGAAGGGCACCTCGAAGTCGGCAAGAACGTCTATTACACCATCCATCACTTGTGTCATATGGTGCTGGCGCTGAAGCCGTTCGGGTGCATGCCGTCCACGCAATCCGACGGCGCGCAATCGGCGGTGATTAATCGTTATAAGGACATGATCTTTCTTCCCATCGAGACCAGCGGGGAAGGCGAGGTCAATGCGCACAGCCGGGTGCAGATGGCGCTGGGCGAGGCAAAGGCCAAGGCGAAGCTGGAATTCGAGCAGTGTCTGCAAAAGACCGGGAAATCTCTCGATCAGATTCGCGAGTACGTCGAGGAGCATCCCGAGCTCAAGCGTCCTTTCTATAAAGTTCCGCACGTGGAGGGTATCGCCGGCACAGCGGCGCAGTTCGTTCTGCATGTTTCCGGGCGCATGGACCGCGACGCGGGATTTTTCCGGCGCTCGCGCGTTCGCATGAAGCAAACCGCCGCTGCCTGATCCCGACAAGGAACGGAGAATCAAAAAATGGGAGCACGATTCAGCGTTGGTCTGGACGTAGGCTCGACCACAGTAAAAGCCTGCGTTCTGGATATCGCGAGTGACACCGTCGTCTGGCAGGATTACCAGCGCCACGAGACCAAGCAGCCGGAAAAGGTGCTGGAATTCCTGCGCAGGATGGAAAGCGAGGCGGGGATCGGGACCAGCGACACCCGCATCTTCATGACCGGTTCCGGCGGCGGCACGCTCGCCGAACGGATTGGCGCGAAATTCGTGCAGGAAGTCACGGCCGTGTCGCTGGCCGTCGAGAAGCTGCATCCGGAAGTGTACTCGGTGATCGAGCTGGGTGGCCAGGACGCGAAAATCATTGTCTTCAAGGACGACAACGAGAGCGGACGCAAGAAAAAAATTCCGTCGATGAACGACAAGTGCGCCGGCGGAACAGGCGCGGTGATCGACAAGATCAACGCCAAGCTGAAAATTCCGACCGAGGAGCTGGCCAATCAGGGTTACGACGGCATCAAACTGCACAAAGTCGCCGGCAAGTGCGGCGTGTTTGCGGAGACCGACATCAACGGTCTGCAAAAAGAAGGCACGCCTTCGGATCAGCTCATGGCTTCATTGTTCGAAGCCATCGTGCTGCAAAATCTGAGCGTGCTGACGCGCGGCCACACGCTGCGTCCTCATGTCCTGCTGCTGGGCGGACCCAACGGGTTCATCCGCGGCATGCGCGAGGCGTGGATCGCCAATATCCCCAAGATGTGGAAAGAGCGGAAGGTGGAGATCCCCGAAGGATCGACGCCGGACCAGCTCATCAAGGTTCCCAAGAACGCGCAATACTTCGCGGCGCTCGGCGCGATCGAGTTCGGCAAGGACGAAGAGGACGACATCGGCCGCTACACCGGGACCGAGAAGCTCGCATACTATATCGATTTCGGACGAGCGGAAGAAAAAGCCGCGGCAGGCGGAAAGGGCCTGGTCGGCTCGAGCTGCGAGCTGGAGGGTTTTGAAAATACTTATCGCAGGAAGAAATTTGTCCCCGCGACGTTCCAACGCGGCCAGGTGGTGGCCGGATTCGTGGGCGTGGACGGCGGCTCGACTTCGACCAAAGCCGCGCTGGTGGACGAAAACGGCGATATTCTGTGCAAGGCGTACCAGCTTTCAAACGGGAATCCGATCGAAGACACCAAGCAGATGTTCGACAAGCTGCGCGCGCAGGTGGAGGAGCAGGGCGCCAAGCTCGAAGTGCTGGGTGTCGGCACCACGGGTTACGCCAAAGACATTCTGAAAGATGTTCTGCATGGCGACGTGGCGCTGGTCGAAACGGTGGCGCATACCGAATCGGCCATGCGCTTCTACGATGATCCGCACGTGATCGTGGATGTCGGCGGTCAGGATATCAAGCTGATCGTTTTGAAGAACGGCCGCGTGAAGGATTTCAAGCTCAATACGCAATGTTCGGCGGGCAACGGATATTTTCTGCAATCCACCGCCGAAGCGTTCAACATTCCGGTGGAGAAATTCGCCAACACGGCATTCGCGGCGCAGAGCATGCCGGTGTTCGGCTACGGCTGCGCGGTGTTCATGCAGTCCGACATCGTGAATTTCCAGCGACAGGGATGGCGCGCGGAAGAAATTCTCGCGGGACTCGCGGCGGTGCTGCCGAAGAACGTCTTTTTATACGTCGCGAGCATTCCCAACCTGGCGAACCTGGGAACACGCTTCGTGTTGCAGGGCGGAACGCAGAACAACATGGCGGTGGTGAAGTCCGAGGTCGACTTCATCAACCAGAGCTTTCGCGCGGCGGGCAAAAAGCCGGAAATCATCGTTCACGAGCATTGCGGCGAATCGGGCGCCATCGGCGCGGCGGTGGAAGCGGTGCGGCTGTGGAAGAACGGGCACGAAACCACGTTCATCGGCCTCGACGCGGTGCGCAAAATCAGCTACCGCACCACGCGCAACGAGGACACGCGCTGCTATTTCTGCAAGAACAACTGCCTGCGCACGTTCATCGACGTCAACACCGACGGCGACGGAACAGCCGAACCGGTGGTCAACATTCATCAGACCGAATCGCTCCAGTCGATTCCGCAGCCGCTGACGCAGATTCAGATTTCGATCGGGTCGAGCGAGACGGTGAAGCTGCCGGAGCCGAAATTCCAGGAGCGCAAGACCAAAGTTCCGCTCAAGGTCAACGAGCAGCGCCTGATTATCGCCACCTGCGAAAAAGGGACGGTCGAAGATATTGACGAGATGAAGGGCATCAAAGGCAATCTCGACGCGGTGAAGGCGAAATATCCCAACCTGGTCGAGTGGGCTTCGCGCGAGGCGTTCCGTTTCCGCAAGGCCGACGTGCTTGCCGATCCGCCCCCGCAGGTAAAGTGGTGGGACCCCAAGAAAGCCGACCTGAAAAAACGCATCGAGCTGATGGAGAGGCGCAAAAATTTCCGCATCGGCATCCCGCGCGTATTCTACATGTACTCGCACGCGCAGATTTTCAACGGATATTTTCAAGCGCTGGGGATTCCGTCGGAAAATATCGTGTATTCGGATTACACCAGCAGCGAGTTGTACCGCGCCGGCGCCAATCGCGGCGCGGTGGACCCGTGCTTCCCGGCGAAGATCGGCATCTCGCACGTGCATAATCTGCTGTTCGTGAAGACGCTTAAGAAGAAGCTCGACGTGATCTTCTACCCGATGTTCGATGTGCTGCCGACCAAGCTGGTCCAGCTGCAAGGATCGAACGCCTGCCCCACCATCACGGCGAGTCCGGAGACGGTGAAGGCCGCGTTCACCAAGGAAACCGACGTTTTCGCCGAGCACGGCGCGAAATATCTGGACCCGATCATCAACATGGCGGACCGGAAGCTTTTCGCGCACCAGATGTTCGACACTTTCCGCGATTTTCTCGGCCTGAGCACAGAAGAAAACGATCGCGCCATCGCGGCCGCTTTCGAGGCGCAGGAGCAGTATGAAAAAGATGTGCAGCGGAAATCACGCGCGGTTCTCGATGAGCTGGAGCGCGAGGACCGCATCGGGCTGGTGCTGCTGGCGCGCGTGTATCATCACGACCCCGGCCTGAATCATGAAATTCTGGATGAATTCCAGAAGCTCGGCTATCCGATTTTCAGCCAGAGCACGCTACCCTACGACGAGGACCTGCTCGACCGGCTGTTCGGCGACGAGGTGCGCGCGGGGCACATCAAATCGGCGCTCGAAATACAGGATGTCTGGAAGAACAGCTACAGTGTGAGCACCAACCACAAGGTATGGGCGGCGAAGTTCACGGCGCGTCATCCCAACCTGGTCGCGCTTGAAATGTCCAGCTTCAAATGCGGGCACGACGCGCCGATTTACGGCGTGATCGAGGGAATTATCGAGAAAAGCGGGACGCCGTATTTCTCATTTAAAGATCTGGATGAAAACAAACCCACCGGTTCGATCAAAATCCGCGTGGAAACCATCGATTATTTCCTGCGCCGGTACCGTGAAGATCTGGTCAAGCGCCGCAAGGTGGAGCGTCAGATCGACGAGCAGATCGCCGCGATGGCTCGGCAACTGGAGCGGGGGCGCGTCGAGGAACTCGCCGCGCTGGCTACGGCGTCGTAAGCGCACGGCACGTGCTGACAGCCCCCGCCGGTCATGGCGAGGGTTCAATTGATCATTTTTGACAGGGTGGCGAAACGATTCCTATCGCAGGCAGTTCAGCGCTTCGAGCGCGCGGGACGCAGCCAGGTGGTCGCCTTCCTTGAAGTAGATCAGATATGCGTAATGACCCGCGCCGTCGGTCACGCCAGTAGAGGCGTAGATACTCACGCCCGCGTCGATCAACTCCTTTTGGATTTCGGCGAGCGCGCCCAGATGATCGTCGCCCTGAATCATGCAGGCGTGCTGCGGACCGGTCAGCGGCCAGCCGGATTTTTCGGCCAGCCGGACAAAAGAGTCGGCGCGGTCGGGAAAAATGGTGAGCTCGACCTCGTTATTCCGGTACGGAACCGCGTTGAAGGCCAGCAGGTTGATTTCTTCTCGGGCTAGCTTGGCCAGAAGCTGGTAGGCTTTGCCCGGCTCGTCGCGGATCCGGAAATAGTAATAGTCGAGGATTCGGACGCTCAGTTCCATGGCATCTCCCCCAGTTATCGATCATCACACACCCGGCGAACCGGACCGATTCAGGATAACCCGGAAGGAGACTGCGGCGCAGGAATCAATAGCGGCTTTTGAGATTCTTGATCCGGATTCGGCGCCCGCCCGCGTACACGCCGAGAGTGAACATCAGGAGGAAGGTGAGCAGGATCATCACCACTGACAAGAAGGAGATTTCGGGCACCTTGACCAGAAACACTCCCACGGTTCCCGCCAAAAACAGGGCAAGGAGCACCGAAAAAATCCGCGTAATCATCGTATTTAAGATCGCAAGCCGATTGCCACACGTAACCGCTTGATTTGAGTTACAGAACGTCGGAAAAATTTTCCAGAATCACGATCTCCACGCGCCGGTTTTGCGCCCTGCCGTCGGGAGTTTGATTCGAACCGCGGGGGCGGTTGGCGCCTTCGCTCGAAACCGAAAGCCGGGATTCATCGATGCCATACTGCCCGGAGAGCAGTTCGAGGAGCCGCAAGCCGCGCGCCGCCGAAAGTTCCCAGTTGTCGCGAAAACGGCGGTTGTGAATCGGCGTGGAATCGGCGTAGCCGACCAGCATCACGCGGTTGGGAATCGGGCGGAGGACAGTGGCGATCTGTTCGACCGTGGGAACCGCGGATGCGCTCACGCGATCGTCGCCGGGGGCGAACAAGACCTGTTGCGCAAGGCTGATCACCAGTCCGCGCGCCTCGCGATGCACGTCGAGGCCGGAGGCTTTCAAATTCTGTTCGACCGCGGAGAGCGAGGCTGGTTTTTCGGCGGGAGCGGGCCGAGCGGACGAAGTGGACGGCGCGGCGGGCGCATCCACAGTCTTTGCCGCTGCGGCGATGAAAAAAATCAGCAGGATGGTCATGACATCCAGATAGCTGACCGTCCAGCGATCGCGATGCGAAGTTTCCGGTTGCAAATATTTCGGTTTCATTGGGCCTGCCCCGCGTAGGCGTTCAAGCGGTCGCGCAGCAAGGCGGGGTGTATCCCCTCGAGCAAAGACACCACGCCTTCGACAATCATCTCCTCGATCTCGAAGGTCTCGGCGGCATCCGCGCGAATCCGGTTGGCGGCGGGCAGGAGAATCAAGTTCGCAAGGCCCAGTCCATAGATGGTGGAAACGAACGCGGCGCCCACGCCTCCGGCCACGCCCGAAAGATTGGAGAACTGGCGCAGCACCTCAATCAGTCCGACAACGGTTCCCAGCACGCCGATGGTCGGCGCGAAACCTCCGGCGACTTCGAGCGTCTTGGCGTCGGTTTCGCCGTGACGCTCGCGCAGATGCAGGCGGGTTTCGAGCGCGGTCTTGAGCTGGGCGCGGTCGGGCACGTCTATGGCAAGCGTGAGCGATTCCTTGAGGAACCGGGAACGGATGCCGGCGATCCTCGGCTCGATCGCCAGGATTCCCTTGGAGCGCATCGGCCGCGCCAGCGACAGGATCTCTTCGACCAGTTCGGCGCGATCGATGCGCGGCCGCGTAAACAGTTTGAGAACGGTGCGCGCGGAACCAACCAGCGCGCGGCGGGGTGTGGTTACCATGGTAACCCCGAAGGTTCCTCCCAGCACGATGAGCACGCCGGTCGGCTGCAAAAAATAAGAAAGGTGAACACCGGTGGCTGCGATGCCGGCGACCACCGAAGCGATGGAGATGGCGATCCCGGCCATCATTGAAAAATCGAAAGCGCGGCGCGGCGCGACGGCTCCGGCGACGGGTTTTTCGGTTTGCGCCAGGACGACGGCGGAAGTGGACAAATCAGCTCTCCGGCTGTGGATAGGCAAGCGCAGCGCCACGACGAATGTCCATAGATCGAACGGGTTACCGCCAGATTCGCGGCACGATCTTGGCGGTCGCGGCAAAAGCTTGGCGCTCCGATGGGTAACGCAGCCGCTGCGTCAGCCGTCTCAATTTCGTCACATGACTCGCCGAACGGCCGTTTTGCTGGGCCTCGCTTTGCCCGCGCTGGCTTATCCGCCTGACGAATTTTGGAACGAAAAGGATCCCAAGGGGTGGACCGAGGACGAGCGCAAGCAACTTCTGACCAATTCGCCCTGGGCGCGGGAAGCGACGACCAAGTACAACCTCGGCGCGTACGGGCTGGGGATGATGGGCGTCGGCGGGACGGGCCGTCGCGGCGGACGGACGACGGCGAATCCGGGCGCCACGTCGGACAACAGAGACGCGCCGCCGCTGCCCAAGCGCTATGACGCGGTGGTGCGCTGGGAATCGGCCCTGCCGATTCGCCAGGCGAAGAGGGCCAAGCCGCCGGACGATGCGGCTTCGAACTACATCCTGTGCGTGACCGGGAATCTGCCGATGCTCGGTCGCGCGTCGGACGACGAAAGCGACGACGAATATTCGCAGCGGCTCGACATGCTGAAGGAATACACCAAGCTGGAGAAGAAGGGCCCTCCCATCTATCTCAACCACGTCGCGTATTCGAAGGACGGCGCCCTGTTCTACTTCGAGCGCGGCGAACTCACGCTGCACGACGGATCGGTGACGTTCGTAACCACGCTCGGCCCGCTGGACGTGAAGTGCAAGTTTGCGCTCAAAGAGATGATGTATCGGGGAAAGCTGGAGCTTTAGCGGCCCTGCCCCAAGGCGGACTGGATGCGCCCGATGGTCTCGGCCGGATCGGCGACCTCGACGACCAATTTCTTGTAATGCTCGTCATGCAGATCGAAGACAATCGTGTTTTCGGGATGATGGACGTCCCAGAAAATCCATTCGCCGTGCTGATAAAATGTGCCGGCGGTGATGACTCCGGGAACACTCGTGCCTCCGATACGCAGGCCGTGCCACACGCCTCTCGCGATTTCCGGATCGGAGTAGACCCCGGCGACATGCTCAAGCGGGATCTCCAGCCGGCTGCGAAGCGACCACAGCTTGTCCCACCCCTCGACCTCCAGGATCAGCTTTCCTTCGGCCACGTTAACGGCGGTCACGCCCTATTTTCCCCAAATTCCTGATACAACATGGGCATGGCACTCTCTGCTCGAAACCAACTCCCCGGGACCGTCGAAGAGATCCAGATCGGCGACATCGTCGCGCATGTCGTCGTCAAAGTCGGCGAAAGCCTGGTGGAAAGCGTCATCACGCGCAACAGCGCACAGGAGCTTGGTCTGAAAAAAGGCGATCGCGTGAAGGTAGTGATCAAGGCGACGGAGGTCATGATCCAGAAAGACGGGAGGTGAAGGCCGGCCGATTTACCGCGCCTCGACGATCATCGGCATTCCGTACTTGGGGCGCAGGGTGATCATCGCCCGAGTCTCGACGCGCGCTTCGGGCGCCAGGCGCGGGCGCCACTTCTGGCCGAGCACTGCCAGCAGCAGCACGCCTTCCATCCATGCGAAGCGTTCGCCGATGCACACCCTGGCGCCGCCGCCGAAGGGGAAATAGGAAAATTTCGGCCGCGCGGCGACGGCTTCCGGCAGAAAACGCTCCGGAAGGAAACGGTCGGGTTCCGGGAACCAGCGCGGGTCGCGATGCACCGCGTAGGTGCTCATCATGATCACCGTTCGCGGCGGAATCAGATAGTCGCCGACACGGTATTCCAGCAGGTTCCTGCGCCCGACGGTCCAGGCCGGAGGATACAGGCGCATCGCCTCGGCGAAGACCATTTCGACGTATTTCAGTTGCGGGAGATCCTCGAAGGCGGGCGCTCGGCCGGCAAGCACGCGGTCGATTTCAGCGTGGAAGCGCGTCTCGGCTTCCGGATTTTGCGAAAGCAGATACCACGTCCAGGCCAGCGCGTTGGCGGTGGTTTCGTGACCGGCGAGAAACAACGTAAGCGCTTCGTCGCGCACCTGCTTGTCGGTCATGACGCCGCCGTCGTCTTCGTCCTGGGCGAGCAGCAGCATGGAGAGCAGATCGCCGGCATCGCGGCCGCTGGTGCGCCGCTCCGCGATCAGCCGGTAGATGGTTTTATCCAGACGGTCGCGGGCGCGCTCAAAGCGGCGGACGGAAGGCAGCGGGAGTTTTTCGAACCACTCGGAAAACGGCGACAGCACCATTTCGAACAGGCCCAGCACATCGGTGAGCGCGGCGCGGATTTCGTCCGCCTCCGCCGATACGTCGGCGCTGAACAGCGTGCGGGCGACGATCGCGAGCGTGAGATGGTTCATCTCGCGCGCGATGTCGAGCTTCGCGCCTTCGCCCCACGCATTGCGCGTCTTCATGGCGCAATCGACCATCGCCGCGCCGTACCCGATCAGGCGATCGCGATGAAACGCGGGCTGGGAGAGCCGGCGCTGGCGCGTGTGAAACTCGCCTTCGCTGGTTAGCAGTCCTTCGCCCAGCAGAACCTTGGCGCGCTCGAGCATTCGGCTCTTGATGAAGTTGGATTGATGCGTGACCAGGATGTCCTTGATCCACTCAGGCCTGGTGATGGAGCACATGACCTGAGGGCCGAGCCTGAATTGGGCGATGTCGCCGTGTTCGCGCGCGACTTTGAGCAGGAACTGCGGAGGATTGCGGCGGAACTCGGGAAGCGATCCAATGAAGGGCCGGCCTTTGAGCACGGGCGGACTCGGCGCGGTCGCAAGCATTCAAATTCAGTATAGCTTTCGGCCGCATATTCGCACAGATGCACGCAGGTTATGGAGAATCAGATAGGATAAATCACTATGGGTGGAGCAATCACGGTTTGGATCGGGACGCGCAAGGGGGCGTTTGCAGCGCGGACTAAGGATCGGAAGAAATGGAAGCTGGAGGGTCCGCACTTCCGCGGATGGGAAGTGAATCATGTGGTCCAGGACCCGCATGATCCCAAGCGGCACTACGCGGCGGTGAACAGCGCGTGGTTCGGTCCGCACATTCATTCAAGCGAAGACGGCGGGAAATCGTGGCACCTGGCGGAAACAGGACTCGCGTTGCGCGGGCTTGAGGGCCAGTCGCTCAAACGCGTGTGGCACATCTGCCCGGATGCCGACCAGGCGGGCGTGGTGTGGGCGGGCGGGGATCCGGGCGTCCTGTTTCGCAGTGCGGACTGGGGCCAATCGTGGGAGCAGGTGGATTCGCTCACGCTGCATTCGACGCGATCCAAATGGACGCCGGGCGCGGGTGGGATGTGTTTGCACTCGATCCAGTCACTGGGTGGTGGAAAGATGATCGTGGCGATCTCGGCCGCGGGCGCATTCCGGACTTCGGATGGCGGCGCAAGCTGGGAGCCGTATAATCAGGGCGTTCGCGCGGATTTTCAGCCGGAAAAATATCCGGAGGTCGGCCAGTGCGTACATAAATTGCTGGCGCATCCCAAAAATCCGGGGCTGCTGTTTCAGCAGAACCACTGCGGCGTGTATCGGGGGAAATTTGACGGAAAAAAATGGATCGATTGCTGCCGCGGATTGCCGACGCGCTTCGGTTTCGGGCTGGCGATTCCGGCGGCCGAGCCCGACACGATGTTCACGGTACCCATGGAATCGTCTGAATATCGCTGCAACCTGGAGGGCAAATTACGGGTCGCACGTAGCCGCGACGGCGGCAAGACGTGGAAACTGCTGTCGCACGGACTGCCGCAGAAGAACGCGCACGTGACGGTGCTAAGGGAAGCGATGACTTCGGACCCGCTGTCGCCGGCGGGAGTGTATTTCGGAACCACGGGCGGTACCGTGCACTACACGCGCAATGCGGGCGAGAAATGGGAGGCACTGGCGGAGAATCTGCCGCCGGTGTATTCGGTGACCGTCGCAGCCGCGTGAGTCCGCATTTCGTAAAAAACGCGGCCTTAAAGAGACGCGGCCGGCCGGGGCGCGAGCGTCAAAGTCCGTGTGAAAGGAAGACCGTGGTGCCCCGCCGTGTTACGGCGGGCCTTGGCGATCGCGCGGCGCCGAGCGGGCGGACGGTCAATAGAAACGCAAAAGATGGTCTAGTGAACAAGGCCCGGAAGGTTTATTGACCGCATCCGCGGATGCCGACCGCCCACTTGCTGCGTGGAACACCGTTCGAAGGCGAGGTGGCCTTCGATTTGCGAAAGCTGGTCGCGCGTCAATCTCTTGAGCGCGGACGGGGTTGATTCGGCGGCGTGGATTGCGGATCGTCAGCCTTCAGAAGCGGAAAAGCGAACGTCAGCGCCAGGAGCAGCCGCCCGGGCGGCCGGCGCGACGTAACTGTTAAGTTCCGGGCACGGCCTCGCCTGCGATATCTTAAATGGAACAAGGAGCGATGTCGTGATCTCCAATCTTTCGCGCCGGCAGGCGCTCGGGATGTTTGCCGGAGCGGCGTGTGCCGGATGGATGGAAGCCGCGCCGGACGCGCCCACGTTCCCCAAGGGCGCAGTGATCCGAACCGTGTTGAAGGATTACGCGCCGGAAGATCTCTCCGGCGGCGCGACGCTGTTTCATGAGCACATGTCGCTCGCGCCAGATTTCATGCCGCGATGGATGGCGCAGGCTCGCGCCACGCGCGCCGCCAACGGCGAGGGCCGGGGCCGCGAGGGCCGCGGTGCACAGCCGGCGCCCGCGCAGCCCCCGCCGGCGCAGCCCAATGGCGCCTTCTTCATGCAGGACGTCGATTTTATGACGAATGAGATGAAGCTCGCCAAATCGGAAGGCGTGGCCTGCATCGTCGACGCCGGCCATCCCGACATGGGCCGCGACATCAACTTCCTGCGCGAGATCTCGAAAAATTCGGGCCTGCCCATCGTCGCCGGAGCGGGGTTCTACACCCAGCCGTTTTATCCCCAGGAAATTTCCACCTGGAGCGAGACGCAGATCTACGACGCTCTGCTCAAACAGGCCGAGCGCGATCCGGTCGGCGCGCTGGGCGAGATCGGCTCGTGGGATTACATCACCGCGGAGGAACGCAAGGTGTTTCGCGCCGTGGGCCGCGCGCACGTGGCGACCAATCTTCCCATCTTCACGCACACCGGGATTCCGGGAAAATCGGCGCTGGAGCAGCTCGACATTCTGGAGGACGCCGGCGCGAAGCCGGAGCATGTCGCGATCGGGCACCTGGGCAATCTGGTGGATCCGAAAGTGGAGGTGCAGAAGGCCATCTGCAAGCGCGGCGCGTTCATCGGATTCGACCGCCAGGGCGGCGCTGGAGACGCGCAGCAGGTTCCCATGGTGATGTCGCTGATCGAGGCGGGATTCGCGGCGAACCTGCTGTTCTCAGCGGACCTGTCCAGCCGTAACCAGACGCACGGCGGCGGCGGCGCGGGCTACGCCAAGGCGCTGACGGTATTCGTGCCGAAAGTGAAAGCCGCGGGCGCAAGCGACGAGGTCCTGCACACCATCATGGTGGATAATCCACGGCGCTTTCTGGCGTTCGTTCCGAAAAAATCGCGGAAGGGATAGCGAACCGTTAGTACGACCCGCGGTGCGGAGCGACGCCGGGAGAGCGCGACGAGAGCGTGGTGAGAAAACCATCCATCTGGGTTTCGCTGCGCAGCAGATCCTGAAGCGTGGTGCGCCCGAGCACTTCGTCAAGCGCGACCTGCACGCGTTTCCACAGGGTGCGGATGGAGCAGTCGGTCGAATGCGCGCACACGTGCGAGGTGCCGGAGTGGCTCTCGCAGAAATCCGATTCGAACATCTTTCCGCCCAGCGCGGCTAAAACCTCGCCAACCACAATTTGCGCAGCCGGACGCGACAGCGAATACCCGCCGACCTTCCCGCGCGCGCTCTTGATGAATCCGCCGCGCCGCAGAATGCGCAGCAGTTTCGCCGTGTAGGCCTGCGAAATCCCCTCGGCCTCGCTAATCTCAGGGATGGTCAGCGATCCGCCGGAGCTGCCGATCTTCACCAGGCAGCGGAATCCGTATTCTTCGTGCGCGGTCAACTTCATAAATGCAATTTCGAGGCGGGAACCACGTCGAAGCCGAGATCGAATCCCAGCGCCAGCTTCGCCGCGTCCGACATCTTCGAACGGTCCCACGGCGGCTCCCACACAAGTTCAAGGTCGACGTCCGTAATACCAGAAATTTCGCGAATTTTCTGCTCCACCTGACCGGGCAAAATGCCGGCGACCGGGCAACTCGGCGCGGTCAGTGTCATGGCGATGCGTGCGCGGCCCTCCGCGTCCACGCTCGACGAATAAATCAGGCCCAGGTCGTAGATGTTCACCGGGATTTCCGGATCGTAGACCGTTTTGAGCGCCTCGACCACCTTGGTTTCGAGCGGATTCATTCGGTCGAGACCCTTTCCTCGGAATTCTGAAGCGCCGCGTGCAGCGTGTGCCAGGCGAGCGTGGCGCACTTGACGCGCGCGGGAAATTCGCGCACGCCCGAGAACACTGCCAGCTTGCCCAGCTCCGGAACGGCCGCATCCGTGGTCAGCATCTGGTGAAATTTCTCGAAAAGCTGCTCGGCCTCTTCCCTGGTTTTGCCTTTGAGCATTTCGGTCATGAGCGAAGCGGAGGCAACCGAGATCGCGCAGCCGGCGCCCTTGAAGCGCGCATCCTGGACGATGCCGTTGTCGAGCTTGAGTTCCAGCGTCAGGCGATCGCCACACAGCGGATTGAATCCCTCGGCGTGCGCGCTGGGATTCTCCAGCGACCCGAAGTTTCGCGGGCGCTTGCTGTGATCGAGGATCACTTCCTGATAGAGATCGTCGATCACGCGAAAATCTCCTTTACCTTTTTCAAACCCGCAACCAGCGCGTCGATCTCCTCGCGCGTGTTGTACATCGCGAGCGAGGCCCGCGTCGTCGCCGGGACGCCGAAGCGCTCCATCAAGGGCTGCGCGCAGTGATGGCCGGTGCGCACCGCGATTCCCTGGTGATCGAGCACCGTGCCGACGTCGTGCGGATGCACGCCGTCGAGCACAAACGAAATCGCGCCGGCTTTGTGCTTGGACGTGCCGATGATGCGCACGCCCGGCTCTTCGGAAAGCGCTCGTGTCGCGTAGCGCAGCAGATCGGATTCGTAGAGGGCGATGGCGTCGATGCCGATCTCGCTCACATAATTGAGCGCCGCGCCGAGGCCCACCACGCCGGCGATATCCGGCGTGCCGGCTTCGAATTTGTACGGCAGCGTGTTGTAGATGGTTTTGTCGAAGGTGACCGAGGCGATCATGTCGCCGCCGCCCTGGTACGGCGGCATCGCATCGAGGAGCGCGGATTTTCCGTACAATACGCCGATTCCGGTGGGACCGTAAATCTTGTGGCTCGAAAAGGCATAGAAATCGCAATCGAGCGCGCGTACGTCCACGCGCATGTGCGGAGCGGCCTGCGCTCCGTCGACCAGCACGCGCGCGCCGGCCGAGTGCGCCAGCGCGGCGATCTCCTGGATGGGAAGAATCGTTCCGAGGACGTTAGAAACGTGTGCGACGGAAACCAGCTTGGTTCGCGCGTTCAGCCGGCGCTCGAACTCGGCCATGCGCAGGTCGCCGTTGTCGTCGATGGGCGCGACTTCGAGCTTCGCACCGGTCTCTTCGCACAGCATCTGCCAGGGAACGATGTTCGAATGGTGCTCGAGCTCGGTGATGATGACGTTGTCGCCGGGCTTCAGGTTCGCGCGCCCCCAGGTCTGCGCGACCAGGTTGATGGCTTCCGTGGTGCCGCGCACGAAGATGATCTCGCGCGCGTCGGCTGCGTTGAGCATGCGCTGGATCTTGATGCGCGTTTCCTCGTAGTGCTTGGTGGAGCGCTCGCTCAACTGGTGGACGCCGCGATGGATGTTGGAATAATCGGAGGAATAAAAACGGCTGATCGCGTCGATCACCTGCCTGGGTTTCTGGCTGCTGGCCGCGTTGTCGAGATACGCCAGCGGATGCCCATGAACGCTTTGATGCAGGATGGGGAAATCCTTGCGGATGGCGGCGACGTCGAAACCGGCCGCGGTAGTCATAAATTCGCTTTCAACAGACTCAGGGTTTGTTCGCGCAGCTCGGGAATCTTGATCGCGTCGATGATTTCGCGCGCGAAGGCTTCGATCAGCATGGCGCGCGCGTCCTCCTGGCCGATGCCGCGGGACCGCAGGTAAAAAATCGAGTCCGGGTCGAGCTGGCCGACCGTCGCGCCGTGCGTGCAGCGGACGTCGTCAGCGAAAATTTCAAGCTGCGGCTTGGTGTTGATGGTCGCGTTTTCGCTCAGCACCAGGTTCTTATTGGTCTGCTTGGCGTCGGTCTTCTGCGCGTCCTTGCGGACGATGATTTTTCCGTTGAAAACCGCGCTGGAGCTTCCGTTGAGGATGCCTTTGTACAACTCGTGGCTGGCGGCATGCGGCTTGGCATGGTCGATGGCGGTGCGCGTGTCGACGTGCTGGATCCCGTTGACCACGTACAGACCGTTCAGCGTGCATTCCGATCCGGTTTCGAGCACCGCGTTGATCTCCGTGCGCGCCAGCGCCCCGCCGAAGGCGAACGATCGCGAGGTGAAAACGCTGTCGCGGCCCTGCTGGACCTGAATTGTCGAAATGTGGAACGCGTCGCGCGCTTCGTTCTGCAGTTTGTAATGGTCCACAATGGCGCCGTCGCCGCAGACGATCTCGGTGACCGCGTTGGTGAAGTATTTATGATCGCCGGAGAAGCTTTCGACGATCGCAGCCTCCGCGCCTTCGCCGATCACGGCGAGCGTGCGGGGATGCGAGACGCCGGGTTCCGACTCGTGCTCAATGCGCACCGTTTCGCGCGCCCCAGCGGGGATCTCGATCAGATGCACGCTATCGAGAAACGCGGTGTTCAGCGCCACGAAGGCGTGCTTCTGAAAATTGGCGTAGCGCGCCAGGTGATTTTCGATCGCGGGATTGGACCAATCCGTAACGCCCCGCCCCGGCTCGAGCGCGAACGCGAGGCGCGCGAGCGGGTTGAGATTGGTAAACTTCCAGTCTTCGTCGCGCTGCGTGGGAAACCCCAGGTCGAGGAAGCGATCCATGGCCGCGCGGCGCAGCTCGTCAACCCAGGCGGGCACCTCGCGCGGCAGGCGCTCGAAATCGGCAAAGAACGGGCTGGCCGCCGTCTCAACTTGCATGAGCGAACTCCATCCCGGCGTAGCCTTTCTCTTCAAGCTCCAGCGCCAGCTCTTTTCCACCGGACCGGACGATTTTTCCGTCAGCGAACACGTGGACGAAATCGGGCGTGACATAATTCAGCAGTCGCTGGTAGTGCGTCACCAGAATCATCCCGCGCTCCGGCGAGCGCAGATCGTTCACGCCGTTCGAGACCACCTTCAAAGCATCGATATCGAGGCCCGAATCGGTTTCATCCAGGATCGCCAGGCGCGGCTGAAGCACGGCCATCTGAAAAATCTCGTTGCGCTTCTTTTCGCCACCCGAAAATCCCGCGTTCACCGGACGATTCATTAGCTCGGAATCCATCTCCATCAGCTTCATCCGCTCTTTGACCAGCGTCAGAAAATCCATCGCGTCGAGATCGGGAAGGCCCTTCGATTTGCGAATCGTATTCAGCGCGGCCTTAAGGAAGTACAGGTTGCTCACGCCGGGGATCTCCACCGGATACTGGAACGCCATGAAAATTCCATCGCGCGCGCGGTCTTCGGGCGACATCTCGAGGAGATCTTTTCCGTTGTAAAGAACCTGGCCTTCGGTGACTTCGTAAATGTCGCGGCCCGATAAAACCTGCGCGAGCGTGCTTTTTCCGGAACCGTTGGGACCCATGATGGCGTGCACTTCACCGGCGCGGACCGTCAAATCCACGCCTTTCAATATTTCGCGGCTCAACACCCGCGCGTGAAGATTTTTAATCTCCAGCAGATTCATCCAACACTCCCTTCCAGACTCACTCCCAGTAATTTTTGCGCTTCCACCGCGAACTCCATGGGAAGCTCGCGGAAAACTTCCTTGCAGAACCCGTTGACGATCATCGAGACGGCGTCTTCGGTGGAGAGGCCGCGCTGGCGGCAGTAGAAAATCTGGTCCTCCCCGATTTTCGAAGTCGAGGCTTCGTGCTCCACCTGCGATGACGTGTTCTTCACTTCGAGATACGGAAATGTGTGCGCGCCGCATTTATCGCCGAGCAGCAGCGAATCGCACTGCGAATAATTTCGCGCGCCCGCGGCTCCCTTCATGATCTTCACCTGCCCGCGGTACGTGTTTTGCCCATGCCCGGCAGAGATCCCCTTGGAAACAATGGTGGATTTTGTGTTCTTTCCGATGTGAATCATCTTGGTGCCGGTATCGGCCTGCTGATAATTGTTGGTCAGCGCGACCGAATAAAACTCGCCGATCGAGTTTTCGCCGGCGAGAATGCAGCTCGGGTATTTCCAGGTGATGGCCGAGCCGGTTTCCACCTGGGTCCAGGAAATTTTCGAATTCGCGCCCGCGCACTTGCCGCGCTTGGTCACGAAATTATAGATGCCGCCCTTGCCCTCTTTATCCCCGGGATACCAGTTCTGCACGGTCGAGTACTTGATCTGCGCGTCCTTGAGCGCCACCAGCTCGACCACGGCCGCGTGAAGCTGATTGGTGTCGCGCATTGGCGCCGTGCAGCCTTCGAGATAGCTGACATAGGCGCCTTCGTCGGCGATGATGAGCGTCCGCTCGAACTGTCCGGTGTCTTTGGCGTTGATGCGAAAGTAAGTCGAAAGCTCCATGGGGCAGCGGACGCCCTTGGGAACGTAGCAGAACGATCCATCGCTGAACACGGCGGAATTGAGCGTCGCGAAGAAATTATCCGAATAGGGGACCACGCTGCCCAGGTATTTCTGGACCAGGTCGGGATGCTCGCGAACGGCTTCTGAAAACGAGCAGAAGATGATGCCCAGCTCGGCCAGTTTCTCCTTGAACGTTGTCGCGACCGAAACGCTGTCGAACACCGCATCCACCGCGACTCCGGCGAGCAATTCGCGTTCGCGCAACGGGATACCGAGCTTATCGTAGGTCTTGAGCA
>DATJVN010000005.1:0-9245 GCA_035501755.1 Bryobacteraceae bacterium
AAGGGAAAAAATCCGGGGCGCAGGCGAACGGTGACTTCGCGCTTGAAGATCGCCGAAAGCAGCGTCTTCATGAAGTACAGCATGTGCGCGACCGAAACGTCGTGATCCACCATCATGCCTTCGAGCTGATAAAACGTGTGCTCGTGCGAGGCGTCCACTTCTTCGTTGCGAAACACGCGGCCCGGGGCGATCATTTTGAGCGGCGGCCGCAGCGTTTCAAGGCCGCGCACCTGCACCGGCGAGGTGTGCGTGCGCAGCAGGCGGCCGTCCTTGAGCCAGAAAGTGTCCTGCATGTCGCGCGCGGGGTGGTCGGCGGGAATGTTCAGCGCGTCGAAATTGTAGTATTCGGTTTCGACCTCGGGACCGTCTAGGACGGCGAATCCCATGGAGATGAAGACTTGTTCGAGCTCGCGCTGGACCTGCGTGACCGGATGCAGGGAGCCCGGGCGAGGTCCGGGCGCGGGAGCGGTGAGGTCGATCCATTCGGAATCGAGCTTCGCATCGAGCGCGCCGGCTTCAAGCGAAGCTTTTTTCGCTTCGATCCGCGACTCCAGTTCCTGCTTGGCCGAGTTCAGCAGTTTTCCCGCACGCGCGCGCTCCTCCGGCGCGAGCTTTCCGAACTCCTTGCTGATCTCGGCGAGCTTCCCCTTGCGGCCCAGCGCTTCGACGCGCACGGCTTCCACCGCTTCGAGCGTGTTCGCTCGCAGCAACTCTTCGAGGGCGTCGGCGTAGACTTCCCTGAGCATGGTTACACGCGTCACTGCAGCCGCGCTCCGTTCGCTTCGAGATAATCCACCATCGCTTGCTGCGCCTTGGTGAGCGCCAGGTCGAGCGCGGTCTGATTGTTATCGGCGCGCGTCTGCACGTCGGCGCCCGCGCCCACCAGCGCGCGCGCGATTTCGAGATCGCCATTCTGCGCGGCGGCATGCAGCGGAGTCCACCCGCCGTGCTGGCGCACATTGACGCTTGCGCCGTGATCGATCAGAAGTTTGATGAGATCGGCGTGACGCCCGGCCGCAGCGGCGTGGAGCGGCATGTTCTCCATCGCGTTGGTCGATCGCGCGTTCACCTCCGCGCCTTTGTTTAAAAGTAAACGCGCGGCGTCGGTTTTTCCGAAAAATGCGGCGAGGTGCAGCGGCGTCCAGCCATCCTCGGAAAGCGCTGACATGAGCGACCGGTTGGCCGCGAGCAGCTCTTCGATGCGCGCCGTGTCGCCCTGAATCGCGGCGGCGAAGATGGCGAGCGACGGATTGGCCGCGACCAGCGCCGCGACCCGGGAGGAATCTCCCGCGCGAATTGCCTCGAAAAGTTCTTTCATCGATTATGCGGCCGGTTGAAAAACGTTTTCCGCCTTGGCGATTTCCCAGGCGAGGTGATTGATATAGAATAGCAGCGGCGCGGAGGGGAACGCCGCGTGGAATTTTTCCCACGCGCCCTGCTGCCAGCCCTCCTTGAGATATCCCGCGATCTCGGCATCCTTGGCGAAAAATCCCTCTTCGTGCGGGACACCCAGGTGATCCAAAACCGCCTTGATCATGTCGAGATGGGAAACCAGGATGGCTTGCGAAAGGTCGGTTGCGAAATCGTCGTCGCGCTCATTGACGCGCACCCACAGCCGCGGCGCGGATTTGCGCAGCGTCTCGGAGTTGAGCTTGTGCGTGTGAATCCGCGCTTTCATCCGGTCGAAGAGCTGGTAGGTCTTGAGCTTCCCGATGGACACCGAGCGCAGGTTCTGTTGAAAATTCTCCTCGCCCAGGTTGAGGAAGATGTCGCAAAGCTGCATCAACGTTTATTGTATCTGCCGCGCTACTCGATCTTCACCACGCCCGGCGCGACCTCGGGGAAATTTCTCATCACGGCGGGGTCGTGGCCGGGGATGATCAGCTTGGGATTGGCGGCGAGGTCCTTCATGCGGTCCTGCGCACGCAGGTTCGAGGCGGCGTCGAGCGTCTGCGCGATGGGCAGGTGTTTTTCGAGATTCTCGAAGAGATATACGTTGTCGCTCGCCAGAATTACCGTTCCGGCGGCGGTGTTCACGCCGAGGAATTGCGACGCGTAGGTATGCTTTCCGCCGAGGTAAGCCGTGATGCCGGGAAAAATCTGCTGCGCGTCGCCGTTCACCAGCGCCACGCGACCCTCGGTGTTCCACTTCACCAGCTCAATGATCGTATCGGCATCGGCCGCAGTGCGGCGATGGCCCTGCCAGGCTTCGCCGGCGTAATATTCGAGCTCGTCTTTCTGGATCCAGATTTTGGCCTTGGGAAACAGATCGAAGCCGTCGGCGTGGTCCCAGTGAATGTGGCTGATGATCACGTCGGTGATGTCCTCCGGTTTCAGGTTTAGCTTGGCGATCGCCTCGGAGGGTTTTTGGTAATCGACGGGCTTCCACTGCTGCATGTAGCGGTCGTGATAAAAGCCGGAGTCGAACAGAATATTGCGGCCTTCGCCCTTGATGAGCCAGACCATCATGGCAATGTCCATTTTGCGCGAGCGGTCGGCGCCCGCGATCAGTCCGGCGGCCGAAAAATCCTTGATAGTGGCGTAACGGATCGCGTAAATTTCGTATTTGGGTTGCGCGGGCAAAACGGACGCGCACAGGAGAGCGGCGATAAGGAAGCGCACCTCACCATCCTAGAGCAATTCTAAGGAGACGCTACAGCCGCAGGGGTTGCTGTGACCCGCGCCGCGAGCTCGCCCACGCCGTCGATTTTCGCGCGCACGCGATCCCCGGCTTTGATGCGCGCGCCTTTGGGGCAGCCG
This sequence comes from Bryobacteraceae bacterium, assembly GCA_035501755.1. GTDB lineage: Bacteria > Acidobacteriota > Terriglobia > Bryobacterales > Bryobacteraceae > Palsa-187. Next base: position 2,761 of record DATJVN010000005.1, read on the forward strand.
GTGGAGATGAGATCGCCGGGGTACAGCGTCATGAACTGCGAATGGAAGCGAACCAGCTCAAAGGGGCCGTGTTTCATGTTGCGGACGAAGTCGCGGGAGCAGACTGCGCCGTTGTGTTCCGTGATCACCTCCAGCGAGCCGACATCGGGGATCTCGTCGGCGGTGACGACGACCGGTCCGAAACTGAAGAACGTGTCGATGCTTTTGGCGCGGGTGAGATAGCGGGGATTTTTTCGGAGCACGTCGAGCGCGGTCAGATCGAGCGTGGTGGTGTAGCCGAAGATCGCTCCCGCGGCTTCGCGCGCGTCGAGGAAGCGGCACTTGCGGCCGATGATCACGCCCAATTCGCCTTCGGCATCGACGTCGCTTGAAACTTCCGGCGGAGGAAGCACGATGTCACCGCCGGGAGGGAACATGCAGGAGGCGGGCTTCATGAAACTGCCGGGCTCTTCGGGCTGGACGGCCTGGATATCTTCCGCGTGGGAGCGGTAATTGAGGCCGATGCACCAGATCTTGGGCGGAACGTCGTAGGGAAGCAGCGGCGTGACGCGATCGAAAGGGATGGTCTCGACGCCTTCCGGATCGCCGACGTGCGGTGCTGTTTGAATGATGGCGAGCAGATCGTCGGGCGTGCGCGTGCCGCGCTTTGCGTTGATCAACTCCACCGGCGCGACGCCGCGCGCGGTGACCGCGCCCACATGGGACCGGCCATCGTATTCGAAGCGGATGAATTTCACAATGCTATACAATAGCGAATTCGCGTGACCCGATACGTCCGTTATCGAATGGGCCGGGATGCCCGGTACGGAATTCTCGAAGGCGAGAAGGTGCAGGAGCTGCGCGGCGACCTCTTCGATCACTCGCCGGCTGGCACGACGCACGCGCTCGCTGAGGTGAAACTTCTGGCGCCGTGCGTGCCCGGGAAAATTCTCGCGGTTGGGCTGAATTATCGCAGCCACCTGGGAAACCGGCCCGCGCCGTCCGCTCCCGAGATTTTTTATAAACCGGTGTCGTGTTTGCAGAATCCAGGTGATCCCATCGTGATTCCGCTGGATGCGAACAACGTGCATTCGGAAGGGGAACTGGTGATCGTGATCGGCAAGACGGCGAAGAATATTTCGGCCGATGAAGCGCGCGCGGCGATTTTCGGCGTCACCTGCGGCAACGACGTGAGCGAGCGCGACTGGCAGCACGGCGCCCAAAAGGATCTGCAATGGTGGCGCGCCAAGGGCGCCGATACGTTCGGTCCGCTTGGCCCGGCGATTGTGTCGGGGGTCGATTACTCAAATCTGCTTCTGGAAACGCGCATCAACGGCGAGACGGTGCAGAAGCAGTCCACTTCAGACCTGCTGTTCGACTGTCCGGCGATCGTGAGCTACGTTAGCCGGTGGGTGACGCTTGAGCCCGGCGACGTGATTTACACGGGAACGCCCGGCGCGACGCGCAAGATGAATCGCGGCGATATCGTGGAAGTGGAGATCGAGAAGATCGGCGTGCTGCGGAATCCGGTGGCATGAAAACAGCACTGTTCGTCACGCTCGGAATTTTCGCGACGGCTTACGTCGCGGTGTGGACGGTCTCCATTTTCCGCGTGTGGCGCAGCGGCGCGGCCCCGGACTTGCGCGACGGCTTCATCGGATTCATCACCAATTTCTTCGACACGCTCGGGATCGGCTCGTACGCCCCGACCACTTCGTTTTTCAAGCTGTGGGGCTTGGTGCGCGATGAGCATATTCCCGGGACGCTCAACGTGGGCCACACCATCCCCACGCTAGTGGAGGCATTCATCTATATCGCGGTGGTGGACGTGGATGTGAAGACGCTGGCGCTGATGATCGGAGGCTCGGTCGCGGGCGCGTGGTTCGGCGCCGGGATTGTTTCGCGCTGGCCGCGGCGCTGGATTCAGATCGGCATGGGACTGGCGCTGCTGGCGATGTCGGGAATTTTTCTGCTGCAAGCGCTCGAACTGATGCCCGGAGGCGGCGATCACCTGGGGCTTACGGGAGCGAAACTCGGGCTGGCGATCGCGGCGAACACGATGCTCGGCTCGCTGATGACGCTGGGCATCGGCCTGTATGGGCCGTGCATGATTCTGATTAGTCTGCTGGGAATGAATCCCAAAGCCGCGTTCCCCATCATGATGGGGTCGTGCGCATTTCTGATGCCGGTGGGCAGCGCTCGCTTCATTCGCGAGCAGCGCTACAACCTGAAATCGGCGCTAGGGCTGACGCTCGGCGGAATTCCCGGCGTGCTGATCGCGGCGTACCTGGTGAGAGAGATGCCGCTGGGCGCGGTGCGCTGGCTGGTGATCGTCGTAGTGATCTACACGGCGGCGATGATGCTGCGGTCGGCCGCAGTGGAGCGTCGCGCCGCGGCGGCTGCGGCCGCTTCCGCCTGAGAATTTTCCCTTCAATATCACACCAGATTTGCGTGAGGATTCCGTACGGCTCGGGAGCGAAAGGAGCGCACGAGAGCGTTCCGGACGCACCACGACCTGTTATCAGCAAGTCGTGGAATCCCTTTCCGGAACGGAAAGGAGGTCGCGGTGATCATGATTATGATCACCGTCGTCGCCGTGATGACCCTCACGGTAACGATTACCGTCCGTGTAAAACGGAGGTGATCGTATCCATAGGGGGCTTGCTTGCCCCCTACTCCTCACTCATGATTATATCGGCAACCTCGATCACGACGAACAAGAAAATTCCTATCCCACTGAGATCACGGGGGTACCAAGGATTTCCATTCGCGGCTCGATTCCCAATCCGGGACGCGTGAATGTCGTCATCCGGCCGTTTTCGCGTTGTGGAGCGCCCTTTGCCGTGCTGACGGTGACGTAGCTGTTGAAATCGGTCGTGGTGAACAGGAATTCCGGTGGAGTGCTGTGCGCCAGGTGCGCGATGGCGGCGGTGGCGATATCGCCGCCCCAGGTATCCTCGATGGTCAGCGCGATTCCGAGCGAAACGCACAGGTCGCGGATCTCGCGTGCCGGGGTGAGCCCGCCGACTTTCGAAATTTTCAGATTAATTACGTCCATGGCGCGATCATTCGCGCCGCGCACCACCATCCCCACATCGTCGATCACTTCATCGAGGATAAACGGACGCGCGGTTTTTTGACGCACGGTCAGGCATTCCTCGTAGGTCCGGCAGGGCTGCTCGAGGTAGACGTCCACGACGCGGCAGGCATCGGCGACGCGGAGGGCCTGGTGCTGGGTCCAGCCGGTGTTGGCATCAGCGATCAAGACGTCGCCGGGTTTCAGCTTGTCGGCTACTGCGAAAATGCGGGCGATATCGGTTTCGACATCGCCTCCGACCTTCAATTGAAATTTCGTATATCCCTGCTGGCGATATATGCCGACCATGGAGGCCATCGCGTCGGGCGTTTCCTGGGAAATCGCGCGATACAGCGGAAAATCATCACCGAATCGTCCGCCGAGCAGGGCCGCAACCGGCAATCCGCTCGCCTTGCCCAGAATGTCCCAGCACGCGACGTCGATCGCGGATTTCACGTAGGCGTGGCCTCGCATTCTTTGGTCCATGAAGCGGCGGATCGCGCCGATCTCGGTCGGGTCGCGGCCGATCAACTGGGGCGCAAGCTCGGCGATTCCGGCGCGCGCGCCTGCGGCATACGCCGGAAGATACGCCGCGCCCAGCGGGCACACCTCGCCGTAACCGGTGATTCCGGCATCGGTCGCAATCGCAACGATGGTGGAATCAAAAATCTCGACGGCATTGCCGCCCGACCATTTGTAGCTGCCCTCATGCAAAGGCAGCTCGACGCGCCAGGCGTCAATATGAGTGATGCGCATGCATCATATTTTGCAACGCAAACGTGGGTGATGGATTCCATCGCCAAGCTCCACGCGCGGCCTGAAGGCCGGCGCCTCAGAAAAAAGCGGGCGCTTGAGGCGCGACCTTCAGGTGGCGCGTTCTTCAATTGATTGTCGAACCTGCGCGCGAGCTAGCATGAGACTGTGAGCGAAAAACCCTTCGACGATCCCCGGCTGGCTCTGAATCGCATCTACACGCGGCGCGGCGACGCGGGCGAAACCAGTCTGGCCGGCGGCCAGCGTGTGGCCAAGGACTCGCTGCGCATCGCATCGTACGGAAACGTGGACGAGTTGAACGCTTTTCTCGGACTTGCCGGAATCACCTGCCAGGAGCAGGGCGGGCTCGATCCGCGTATGGGGCTGCTCAGCGCGATTCTGCGGCGCGTGCAGCACGAGCTGTTCAATCTGGGCTCGATTCTGGCGACGCTCGCTGAAGACGTGCATCCCAAGCAGGCGCGCATCACTGCGGCGGAGATCGCGCAGCTCGAGCGCGAAATCGACGCGATGAACGAAGAGATCCCCGCGCTACGCAGCTTCGTGCTGCCGGGCGGAACGCGGCTGAATGCCGAGTTGCACGTCGCACGGACGGTGTGCCGGCGCGCGGAGCGCTCGCTGGTCGCGCTCGCGCGAGAGGAATCGGTGCCGGCGGAAGCGATTGAGTACCTGAACCGGTTGAGTGACGCGATCTTCGTGTGGAGCCGCTGGGCGAACTACGTTCTGCGAGCGCCGGAGATTCTATGGGACCCGAACCAGGCGGCGTCAGCGAGGAAATCAGAGTAGTTCACGGAGCGCCGTGCTGATTTCCGGAAAGCGAAATGCGAAGCCGGCGTCGCGCGCGGCTTGCGGGATCACCCGTTGACTTGCGAGCACGATTGCGGACATTTCGCCGAACAGGAGTTTCAGCGCGAACTCAGGAACGGGAAAAATCGCGGGCCGGTGCAGCGCGCGCGCGAGGGCGCGGGTAAATTCGGCGTTGGTCACCGGCTCGGGCGACGAAGCGTTGATCGCGCCTGAGACTTTCGGATTTTCCAGCGCGAACACGATCAGCGAGACCAGGTCGGCGATGTGAATCCAAGAGGTCCATTGCGAACCGTCGCCGATGCGGCCGCCGATTCCCAGGCGAAACGGCGGCAGCATTTTCTGGAGCGCGCCGCCGCCGCGGCCGAGCACCATCGAAATGCGCAGCTTCACCACGCGGCCGGGGAAGCGATCGGCTTCGTGCTCCCACTCGACTGCAACGCGCGAGAGAAAATCGCTGCCCGGCGCGGAGGATTCGGTCAGCAGCTCGTCGCCGCGCGAGCCGTAGTATCCGATCGCAGACGCGCTCACGAGCACCTGGGCGCCAGCCGCGGCAGCGACCACGGCCCGCGTTCCTTCCACGCGGCTGGAGCGAATGCGCTCGCACACGTCGCGCGTCCAGCGCTGCGCAACCGGCTCGCCCGCCAGGTGCACCACGGCGTCGCAGGCGTCGAAATCGGAGGCGCGGATGCCGTCGCGTGTGGAAACGGAGCGAATTTCGTAGCCCGAGTCGCGCAGCGCGGCGGAAAGATGGCGGCCGATGAATCCGCTCACTCCGGTGATCGCGACTCTCACGAATTCATCATCGCGCATGCGAAGATGGATTCACATGCGCTGGTTCAATCGCGCCAAGCTTCTGTGGGGCTACCTGCGCCGCGCCGAGCGCGTCAACGCGCTGCCGGTGGAGTACATCGTCGAGACTACGGCGAAGTGCAACCTGTATTGCCCCATGTGCCCGCGCGAGACGCACAAGCAGCCCAAGGAAGATATGGCCGACGCGGTCTTCGAGCGCCTGGTTCAGGGCGCGTCGAAAACCGGCGAACACATGATGCTGATCGGCCTGGGCGAACCGTTGATGGACCCCAAAATTTTCGAGCGCATCGAATATTGCGAACGCCACCACATCTCCACGCTGCTTTCGACCAATGGAACGCTGCTCGACCAGGAAGCCGCGGAGAAGCTGCTCGATTCGCCGCTGGCGCATATCACGCTGAGCTTCGACGGCGCGTCGAAAGAGACTTTCGAGCATTACCGCAAGGGCGCGCGATTCGAAAAAGTGCGCGACAATTTCGTCCGCTTCGCACGCATGAAGCGGCAGCGCGGAGCGAAGGTGCAGATCGTGGCGCAAATGGTGCGCATGCCCGGAAACGCGCACGAAGTGGAGGAGTTCCGCCGTTTCTGGAGCGCGGTGCCGGGCATCGACCAGGTGCGCGTGAAGGAAGACGAGACCAATCTGGTGCAGCCAGAATCGCGGAGGGCGTCGCCGCGGCCGTGTCATTACTTATGGCGCGGCGCGATGTATGTGAAGCACGATGGCCGCGTGTTTCCGTGTTGCCAGAGCTATCACCTGGACGGCGATCCGGTGGGCGACTTGCGCGACCAGCGGCTCGAGGAGATTTTCAACTCGGACCAGATGCGGCGGTTGCGGAGGATGCACGCCGAGGGGCGCGCGGCGGATATCGACATGTGCGCGCGCTGCTCGACTGCGATTCCGCACCCGCTGCTGGTGGCGGGGAGCTTGGCGATGCACGGCAAGTGGGTGCGCCGGGCGCTGCCGGTGGTGGAAGGGATGGTGTACGGATCGAAGCTGCCGAAAAAACTTCTCACCGCGTCGCGCGAGCTGGTGCAGATCCGG
>DATJVN010000006.1:0-61146 GCA_035501755.1 Bryobacteraceae bacterium
ACGACAGGCGCGGGTGAAGAAGATCCTGGCGACGCTCGACAAAATGTACCCGGGGGCGACCTGCGCGCTGCATCATTCGAATGCGTGGGAGCTGTTGGTCGCGACGATCCTGTCGGCGCAGTGCACCGACAAGCGCGTCAACGAAGTGACGCCGGGTCTTTTCAAGAAGTATCCGACCATTCGCGATTTCGCCAATGCGAACCAGGCCGAATTGGCGCAGGACATCCGCTCCACCGGTTTTTTCAACAACAAGTCGAAATCGGTGATCGGGGCCGCGAAAAAAATCCTGACCGATTTCGGCGGCGAGGTTCCGCGCAATATCGACGATCTGCTGACGGTTCCCGGAGCGGCTCGCAAGACCGCGAACGTAGTGCTGGGCACGGCGTTCGGCATCGCCTCCGGCGTGGTGGTGGATACGCATGTGCAGCGCATCGCGCAGCGGCTGGATCTGACCAAAGAAGGCGATCCGAAAAAAATCGAGCAGGATCTGATGAAGACGATTCCCAAGAACAAGTGGATTCTGTTTTCGCATCAGATCATTCTGCACGGGCGCGCGTTGTGCATCGCGCGCAACCCGCGCTGCGCGGAGTGCGGGCTCGATCCGCTGTGTTACGCCAAGGACAAGACGCCTCACTGACGGTTCCTCATATAGGCTTCGAGCCACGCGAGAGCTTCTTGCTCGGTTGAAAACGCTCCGTCAGCCTGCGCTTCGTAGGCTGCGCGGGTGACCTCGCCGATGTGTTTTCCCGGCTTGCCTCCGAAATAAGGGAGAACTTGACGGCCGAGGATCAGCGGAGGCTGCGGCTTGTCATTCACCGCCTGGGCGGCCGCGACATCGCGAATCCGCGCGGCCGATTCCGGCAATCCTGGCGGCTTTGGCGGACAGCCGGAGGCATCGGCTTCGATCAAGCGCAGAAGTTGGCTGATGCTGGCGGGCGCCAGGCGAACGGCGAGGCGGCGCACCGCGCGCGGGGTCACTTCCATTCCGATGTGCGAATGCGCCAGGTGATTCTCCACCAAGGGAACCACCTGCTCGACGATCGAGCTCTTGATGCCGATGCGTTCCAGAAAGCGCCGCGCGGCCGGACCCGCGGCGGGTTCGTGGCCGTAAGCGGTCCAGCGCAGCTCTCCGTCTTTTTCGCGCAGCTCGGTGGTATCCGCTTTGGCGAAGTCGTGGGTCAGCGCGGCGAAGAGGAGCACGGCGCGATCGTCGCCTTCGCAATGGTCGCGCGCGGCGATCGCTGCGGCGGCGTTGAGCACATGCATGGTGTGAATGGAAACGTCGCCTTCGGGGTGCCATTGCGGGTCCTGCGGGACGCCTTCGAGGCGGGCGATTTCGGGGAAATGCGCGATCCAGCCGGATGCTTTGAGATATGGCGCGATCAAGCCTGGCTTCGCGGATTTGGTCGCCCACTTCATGAACTCCTCGGCCACGCGCTCGGTCGCGAGGGTGGAATATTGGTCCGTGATCGCCCGCGACATCTCCGCGGTTACCGGGTCCAGGGTCAGATTGAAGCGGCAGGCGAACTGCATGCCGCGCAGTACGCGCAGGGGGTCTTCGGAAAAAGCGGCGCTGGTGGCTCGGAGGACGTGATTGGCGAGATCCTCGCGGCCGCCGAAGAAATCGAGCAGCTCGCGCGCGACCGGATCGTAGGCCATGGCGTTGATGGTGAAGTCGCGGCGCGAAGCGGCCTCGCGCGGCGTGATGGAAGGGTCGAACACGGCGAGAAAATCGCGGTGATGCGCGCCGATCTTGCTGTCGCGACGCGGGACGCTGAAATCGTGGCCTTCGAATTTGACCACCCCGAACGATTTGCCCACGAGGTCCACGCGCCCCCGCGCGCTTAAGAATTGCGCGAGCTGATCGTAGGTGATTCCGTAGACTTCGATATCGAAATCCTTGGGATCGAGGCCCAGCAGCGCGTCGCGCACCGCTCCGCCGACGATCAGGGCGCGATAACCCGCGGCACCGAGCGCGCGCACGATGCGGTCGAGCGAGGGATCGAGAGTGAGCATCAGTCCGTCGGACGCCGGGCGTTTTCGTTGCCGTTCAGAAAACGGTCGAACCAGTAGCATTGCCATTCCAGGCTTTCGACCAGGTGCTTGGGTTCTCCCGTGCGCGTCAGATTGTGATTCTCGCGCGGGAAGAAGACGATTTCGCTGGTTACGTGATAGTGCTGGAGCGCGCGGAACCACTGCTCGCCCTGCTCGATCGGCACGCGATAGTCGTTATCGGAATGCAGGACCAGCGTGGGCGTTTTTACGTTCTGCACGTAGTGCAGGGGCGAATATTTCCAGTACTCGTCGAAATTGTGAAAGATGTCGCCGCCGAAATCGCGCTCATGGCCGTAGGCGCCGTCGCGGGTGCCGTCGTCGCTGATGAAATTGGAGATGCTGCGGAGGGTCACGGCAGCCTTGAAAATATTGGTCTGGGTGACGATCCAGTTGGTCATGAAACCGCCGTAGGAACCGCCGGTGACGCCCAGGCGCTCGCGATCGATCCAGGGATTTTGCTTCAGTACGGTTTCGACGCCGGTCATGATGTCGGTGTAGGCCTTGCCGCCCCATTCGTTCGCGACCGCGCGCTGGAATTTGTGGCCGTAGCCGGTCGACCCGCGCGGGTTCGAGAAGAACACGGCCCAGCCGCGGCCGGCGTAGACCTGGAATTCGTGATACCAGTCGACACCGTACATTCCCGCGGGGCCGCCGTGAATGCTCAGCACCATGGGATATTTTTTCGAGGGGTCGAAATCGATGGGTTTTACCAGAAAGCCGTCAATTGCGAGACCGTCGGCGGCTTTGTATGGGACGCGCTCCACTTTCGCCATTTCGAGTTTGGCGTAGAGGGTTGCGTTGAGACCGGTGATGCGGTGTTCCTGGCCCGCGACGTTCACGTAGACGTCGTCGAGGTGTTCGAAATCGTTGGCAAGGTAGACTATCTCGTTCTCGTGCAGGTCGAAGGCGTGCACGTTGCGCGGGCCCTGGGTGATCGGACGCACGGCGCCGGTTGAGACGTCGATACGGTAGATATTGGTTTCGCCCTGCACGCCGGCGTCGAAATCGATCGCTTTGCCCTGCTCGGCCCAGGTCATTTGGCCGATCTGGTAATCAAGATTTTTGTCGATCGCGACGGATTTTCCGCCGTCCGCTGGTGCGAGGTAAATCAGCGGCTGGTCTTCTTCATCTTCCGCGCCGAGAAACGCGATGCGCTTCCCGTCCGGCGACCAGCGCGGGCTGCGGTCGGGGCCGGCGTGATCGGAGATTTTGGTGAGCGCGCCGCCGCTGGCGGAGATCACCCAGACGTCGGTGTTGTGATCGAAATCGAATTCATGGCCGGTGCGGTTCGAAACGAAGGCGATGCGCGTGGAATCGGGGGACCAGTGCGGGTCGAGATCGTTCCAGTCGTTGCCATCGGTGATTTGCGTGGATGCGCCGGTTTTGGCGTCGATCACCACCAGGTGCGAGCGTTTTTCGTCGAACCAGCCGGTATCGTTGAATTTGTAGTCGGCGTGCGTGTAGTGGCGGACGTCGGTGTTGGGGTTCACCGGCGGTCCGGTGCGGGTCAGGCCTACCAGACGCGCCGAATCGGGCGACCATTCGATGGCCGAGATGCCGTTTTCGAGGTTGGTCAAGCGGCGCGCTTCGCCCCCGCTGCGAGAAAGGAGCCAGATTTGCGGGCGTTGGCGGTCGCGCGCAGAGAGAAATGCGAGAAAGCGGCCGTCCGGCGACCAGCGCGGCGAAGTCGAGGAGATTCCTTCCTCCGTGTACGGCGCGGGCAGATGACTGCCGTCGAGCGGGGCGACCCAGATACGGGAAATGCGCCGGTTGGTTTTCTGATCGACAGTGGTGACCGTGTAGGCGACCGATTTGCCGTCGGGTGCGATCCGCGGGTCGCTGGCGTTTTCGAAGGCGAAGTAATCTTCGGCGGTGACGCCGCGGCGCTGGGCGAAGGCGATGGTCGCAAGAGCGAGGAGGATAAGGATTCGGCGCATAGGAGAATCATACATGACGAAAAAAGAGCGTCAGTCCTCGTTTTCAGCGGCGGGTTCGAGGTCGTCGGTCTCCTCGGGGGTGTAGTAGCGAAGGAAATCTTCGGCTTGGTCGAGGCGTTTTGCGAGGTCGCGGCCGTGGAGGACGGCTTCGATCTGCTCGGTTGAAAAAACGAAGCCATCTTCGGATGGGTCGTAGGGTTCGTCCTGGAGGGCGTGGGCATGGACCAGGGTCGCTGCGCGGTCGAGGTCTTCGTTCTCCCGTTCGAGCCGGGCGGACTGGAGCTCCTGGATTTTCGCCAGCGTTTTTTCGAACTGGCGGCTGAGGCGCTGGCCGTGGAGGCTGAGATTGGCGAGGGCGCGGGTTTGGGAGTCGAGGGCGGCGGCGATGGAGAGGGCTTGCTGGACCTGCTCGGGGGCGTCGTCGAGTTGTTCGGGCTGATGGACGATGCCGAGGGTGAGGAGATTGTTTTCGAGAGCGGCGACGCGGTTTTGGCGCCAGGCTGTGTCGGCTAGGGATTGGACGAGGTGCGTTTCGGTGGCGCCTTGGGGGTGGTATTCGTCGATGAAAGAATCGACGTGGCTGCGGTAGGCTTCGAGGTCTTCGCCGGGGAGGACAATGATTTGTCCGGTGAGTCCGTGGCGGAGCGCGTTGAGCGAGGAGCGCTGTTTGCCGGCTTGGGTTTTGGGCCCGGTGGAGTGCTGGGAGTTGGCCCGGTTGATGGCGGCTCGGTCGAGTGGGGTTATTAGTTGTGGTGTCATGGCGCTACCGGGATAGCAGGGGGCGCCGGGGAAACGCGTGGCGTGAAACCGGATGTCGCTGAGCGTAAAGGGGATTCCCGGGAATCCGGCCCGGTTACTAGTCCACGTCACTTTCTCTCTTTGAATAAGAGTGTGACCAAAAAATTCTGCGCTTGATGCTCTTCACGAATTTGCCGCCAGCTCGCGAATGCGTCTTCGACGGACTGAATCTTGGTGAGCACGTCGGTGCGCGTCCACTTGATATCGCTGTCATAGTCGGCCGTCTCACGATGCTCGGGCATTTCAATAAAGGTGTTGGCCACGCGATGAGGTTCGCCCGGCGGGGATTCAAGGGTGACGGTGCAGGACGTGGGTGGCGATGTCGGGCCAGAATTCGCGGAAGACGTTGGTGAGAGCGTCGCGGCCGACGGCCCACCCGAATTTCACCGCCAGCGCGCCGGCCGTGCGGTCGCCGCTGGGATAATAGGCGGCTGAGACGCCCTGGGAGATCGCGCGGCCGAAAACTTCGGCGGCGTTGAAGGTGTTATGACCCTGGTAATTGGGCGTGATCAGGACGCGCGAGGCCGCGTAGACGCTGCGCTTCCAGACGCCGCCTTTACCTTTGGCGTAGTAACGCTCGTCTTCGTGAAGGAAGCTGGGCAGCGCGAAAATCACCAGATAATTTCCGTCGGTTTTATCGAGGAAACCGCGCCAGTAATATCGGCCATAGCCCGCGATGCCGCTGCGCAGTTGCGGATGCGCGTCGGTTCCCCAGGCGAACAGTGAAGTGATGCCGACGAAGACGAAGGCGGAATAATCGAAGCTGTTGCGGGTCGCGAGGATGAAGGCTTGCTTGGGTGTCGGCGGCGGAGGGATCGCGCCGGCGCTGACAGCGCGGAAATTCGGCATGATGCCCAGAATGCGGTCGGGCTGCTGCTGCGCGGCGACGGGAGCCTGGCCGGTTTGGGGTGCTGGAGCCTGAGCCGGCGCTTGCTGCGGATTGGTTTGCTGCGGACTGGTTTGCTGCGGACTGGTTTGCGGCGGACTGGTTTGCGGCGGACTGGTTTGCGGCGGATCGGCTTGCCCCGCGTCGGACTGAGCGAGGGCGGCGGCCGTGCACAGGATCAGCAGGAAGCCCAGCCTGAAGCGCATACTTTTCAATATAGATGGTTGGGGAGACCGGAAAATTTCTCCGTTGCGCCATCCGGCGCTACCGTTCAGGGGCAGGAAACCCAACTTCGCCGTAAACCCCGACCAGTTCGGTCCGAGATGGTGTATCATCAGAGTGGATTTGCGAGATTCCGGGTTTGGGCTTCCAGATGCAAACCAGTTGTCACGCGCTGGGAGGCGTCAGAGCTTGACTTGGAAGGCTCGATACTGGACACTGGGGTTCGATCTGCAAATGAGTTTCAAAAAGAGGGCAAAAGCGGCGCGGGCCAGAATGGCGTCGCCCAAGAACCTGCACGAGCTCAGACGCGGCGAATCAGGTATACTGGACCGCCTGGAAGTTCCCGAAGAGGAAGCGCGGCGGCTAATGGAAATGGGCTTTGTTCCGGGCCACAGGGTGACTCCTGCACATGCAGCGCCAGGAGGCGACCCGCGCGTGTTTCGCGTGGACGGATCGGAAGTCGCGCTGCGGCGGGAAACGGCGGTGCGCCTGATTCTGCGCCCGGCCAATTCTCCAGTGGGAAGCTAATCGATGGGTGATTGCCACGGCTGCCCTGCGGCAACCATGACGCTGCCGCCGCGCGGCGCAAACGGCTTGCGGCGCCAGATGGTGGCGATCGTGGGACCTCCCAATTCCGGAAAATCCACACTGTTCAACCGGCTCACGGGGCTGCGGCAGAAGGTCGCGAATTTTCCCGGCGTGACGGTGGAGCATCGCATGGGACGCGTGAGGTTCGAGGGCGAACGCGAAGTGTTCGTGGTGGATCTGCCGGGCGTCTACAGCCTCAATCCGCGGACGGAAGACGAGCGCGTCACGCACGACGTACTCACCGGCGGGATGAAGGATCTGCCGAAACCGGATGCGGTGCTGCTGATTCTCGATTCGACCAACCTGGGGCGTCACCTGGTGCTGGCCGCGCCTGTGCTTTCGCTAGGTTTGCCAACGCTGGTCATTCTGAATATGGCCGACGATCTGGGGCGCGGCGGCGGGAGGATCGATTCGGCGGAGCTGGCGATGCAGCTCGGCGCGCCGGTCGCGCTGGTGAGCGCGGCGAAAGGGGAAGGGCTCGACAAGGTTTTTCAATTTTTGGAAGGGACCACGAAGGGCGCGGCTCTGAAGCAGAAACCGCTGATGGAACTGCCCGTCATTCAAGATATTCCCAAGTGCCGCGCGTGGGCGTCGAATGCGGGGAGCAAGGCGAAATATCACGCTCCGGCGCCGCCGTTGTGGACGCGGCGGCTGGATGCGATTTTCCTGAACCGGATCGCGGGGCCGCTGGTGTTTCTGCTGGTGGTGATCGGCGTGTTCGAGACGATTTTCGCGGGCGCCAAGCCGATTCAGGATTGGATCGATCACCTCATCTCGAGCTCCGGCGGGTGGCTGCAAACGATGCTGCCGGATAACGCGTTCCGTTCGCTGCTGATCAATGGTGTGTGGAAGGGCGTCGGGAGCGTGGTGCAGTTCCTGCCGCAGATCCTGTTCTTGTTCCTGTTTATCGGGATTCTGGAAGATTCGGGATACCTGGCGCGGGCGGCGCTGATCGCGGACCGGACCATGGCGCGCATCGGGCTGCAAGGGAAAAGTTTTATTCCGCTGCTTTCGGCTTACGCTTGCGCGGTTCCGGCGATCATGGCGACGCGCACCATCGAGAGCAAACGGGACCGCATCGCAACGATTTTGATTGCGCCGTTCATGACGTGTTCGGCGCGGCTTCCGGTTTACACGCTGATTATTGCCGCGTTCATCGCGCCGGGGTTCCAGGTGGCGGCGCTGCTCGGATTGTACCTGGCGGGATTCCTGGCGGCGATCGCGACGGCGAAGCTGCTCAAGTCGACGGTGCTCCGGAGCGCGCGGTCGTCATTCGTGCTGGAGATGCCGCCGTACCGCTGGCCGACGGTGCGATCGCTGGCGCTGCGGCTGGTGGATCGCTCGAAAGTGTTTTTGCAGCGCGCCGGGACGGTGATTCTGGCGGTCGCGGTGGTGATCTGGGTGCTGGGGAATGTGCCGTACTCGCACGGAAAGCCGCCGGCGATCGGGCAGAGCGTAGAGGCGAGGATCGGGCACGCGGTGGAGCCAGCGATCCGGCCTCTGGGGTTCAACTGGAAGATCGGGATCGGATTGATCAGCTCGCTGGCGGCGCGGGAAGTGATTGTGGGGACGCTGGGGACGATTTATGGGATGGAAGGCAGCGACGAGCATTCGAAGGATTTGCAGGAGGCGCTGCGGCAGGATCTGTCGCCGGGAGGGGCGGCGGCGCTGCTGATCTTTTTTGCGTTTGCGATGCAGTGCATGTCGACCATCGCGGTGGTGCGGCGTGAAACCGGCGGCTGGAAATGGCCCGCCGTGCAGTTCGCTTACATGACTGCGTTCGCTTACGTGTTCGCGTTTCTGGCGAATCGGCTGGTGACGGCGCTCGCATGAGGTGTCTCGGTAAAAATCCAGCGAGCCGCGGCCTTACGGCTGACGGCAGCGCTACCTCCCGACTTGGGGGGCGCGCCTGAATGCCGCACCTTCCGGGCTATGAGGCGCGAGGGATGGAGCGCGTTGGCGAATATTTTTTCGCCAATCCTACCGCTTCAACGCCTGGTCGATCAGCGGCGCCACGGTAGCGACGTCGAAGGTCGCGTTCAGGCGCTTGCCGTCGATATAGAAGGTGGGCGTGCCTTCCACGCCCGCGTCGTCGCCTTGCCTGGATTCCATGGCGATGCGCTGCGCGTACTTGTGTGAATCGAGATCGGCTTTGAGGCGGTTGGTGTCCATCCCGATCTGGGCGGCCCATAGCATCACACGCGCACGATTGATCAGGCGGAAGTTGGCGTAAAGCTTGTCGTGCATTTCCCAGAACTTGCCCTGTGCCTGCGCCGCCAGCGCAGCTTCAGCGGCCATCTCGGCCTGGGAATGCGTCTCGAGCGGATATTGCTTGAAGACCAGCCGCACGTTTTTCGGATACCGTTCGAGAATTGCCTTCACCTGAGGGACCGCGGCGGCGCAGAACGGGCACTGGAAGTCGGAAAACTCGACGATGGTGATCTTGGCGTTGGCGGGTCCGCGCATCGGATCGCCGGCGATCGAAATCGGCACGGCGGTGTCTTCGAGCAGCATCTCCGGCGCGTTTTCGAATTTTACAAGCGCCGCGCGAATCGCGGCGGCGTTCTTGCCGGATGCGGCTTCCTTGACCACGAAGCTCGCGAGCTTGCGGCTGACGGCGCACCGGGGATCCTCGATGCGGCACTGCGCGAGCGTCATATCGCATCCGCAGGTGCACTTCTCCGAGCGCAGAACCTTCAGCGCCGCTGCGCGCTGGGCCGGCGTGAGAGCGGAGAAGTCCACCGAAGGCAGCGCCGTGGCGGTTTCCCACCCGCTTTGCGCGAAGGCGGCGGCACAGAAAAACACGAGCAGAAACGGGTGAGTCTTCACGCTTCTATCTTACTTCGGCGATCCGCGGGCATGCATGAGCTATACTCGTTCCCGGAGAATTTGCATGGGACCATTCTGTTTTCGGATTGCGATCGCGATCGCGGGGCTGGCCGTCATCGGATCTGGCCAGGAAAGCGGACCTTACAAGGTGCTTAAGCGCGCCAAGGTGGGCGGAGAGGGCGGCTGGGACTACATCTACGCGGACCCCGGGGGCCGCAGGCTGTATATCCCGCGGCGCGGAATGCCCGGATCGGGTGTGGAGACGCGGCTCAGCATCTACGATCTCGACACGCTCGAACCGGTGGGCGAAATCGCCGGCGTAGGCGGGCAGGGCACCGCGGTCGATCCGAAGTCGGGACACGGGTTCACCAGCAGTCGGCCCATCTCCATGTTCGACGTGAAAACCATGAAGCTGATCAAGACCATCGACGCGGCGCCGGAGGCGCGACCCGACGGCATCTGTTTCGATCGCTTCAATGAAAGGGTCTACGTGTTCAGCCATCCGACCAAGGACGCGACCGTGATCGACGCCAAAAGCGGCGACGTGGTGGGCACCATCGACCTGGGCGGGACGCCGGAAGAAGCGGTCCCCGACGGCAAGGGGATGCTGTATGTGGTTATGCAGGATATGCCCGGCAGCGTCGCGGTGGTGGACGTGAAGGCGATGAAGACGGTGGCGCATTATCCGTTCGGCGACAAGGGCCGCTGCAACGGCCTAGCGCTCGACGCAAAGAATCACGTGCTGTTTGCAGCGTGCGCTGCGTCGGGAAATCCGCCGGTTCAGCCGCCGCAGCCGATGATGGTGATTCTCAGCGCGAAGGACGGAAAGATTCTGACGAGCCTTCCCATCGCCGGCGGCTCCGATGGCGCGATGTTCAATCCCGCGACCATGGAGGCTTTCAGTACCCAGGGCAACGGGACGTTGACCATCGTGAAGGAAAAGAGTCCGACGAGCTTCGAGGTCAAGCAGAACCTCCAGACCATGAACGGCGCCCGCACCATCGCGTTCGACAGCAAGACGAACCACATCTTCACCATGAGCCAGGAGCGTGAGCCGGCTCCTCCGCCTCCTCCCGGTTCAGGCCGCGGACGCATGGGCGCCGCGGTACCGGGCTCGTTCACGATTCTGATGATCGGGAAGTAGCGATCAGCGGGCGCCCGCGCGCCGCAATCTTCCGCCGGCGTAATTCTTGTATGCAGCGCCGGGGAGCGCGACCTCGAATGTGGTGATTAGGTCGTGCCCTTCCGTCCAGTACGACAGGCGATATCTGGGCCCGGCCTGGTCGGATTCGAACACGACGCGGCCTTCCGGCCGGAACCTGATGTTGTACCGGATCACGTGGCCTTCGTTGTCAAAGTAGATGGCGCGGGGAGCGCCGTCGGCGTAAATCACCAGCAGGTCGTCATGCTTCATGCCGGAATCGTAGGACGCGCTGTTCCTGCGGATGATGATTTTGCCTCCGAGGTCGAGATCGAAGGAACATTCGCCGCGGCCGGGTCCTAACTGCGAATCTTTCTCGTCCGAGACGCCGGTCCATTTGCCCAACAGGAATTGAAACCGCGTCCAATCGGGATCCTGCGCCGCGAGCGGCAGCGACGCGAGGACGATGAATGTAGCGAGCAACCGCATGTTATTTCCCTCCTGTCGAAACACTGAGCCCTCGTCACTACGCGCGGTCGTAGCTGACCACCACCGCGCGGCCGTACACTTCCTCGAACACGTCCGAGACTCGCGAAGCGGCCCATTCCGCGAGATCGGGCTCGCGCGAGGCTCGCAATCTCAGCAGCACGCGCGTCATCTGGATCTCGCAGCTCACGATCTCGATGCTGTCCTGCTCCGGGCTGCGCGCGACGTTGTCGGCCAGGCGCAGCAGCGGAATGAGCAGGTGCAGCGGACGGCGATCGTCGGGCGCCAGCGCCTGGTATTCGGGATGCGCGGCCGAGGGCATCGCCTTGCGGTGATAGCGGCACAGGTTGGCGATGAATTCGCGCTCGCGATTGGGGAAGCCGGAAAGATCGACGTTGGCGACGATGTAGTAGGCGTGTTTGTGATGCCCGGAGTCGTTGATGTAATGTCCGGTGTTGCTGAAGTAGCAGGCGGCTTCGAGCAGGCGCCCGTAGTTCAGCGGAAGCTGGTGCAGGGGCTGCAAATGCGCGAACAGGAACTGCGCGTATCCGGCGATGCGGCGGGCGTGGCTCAACGACGCTCCGAAGCGCGCGGAGATGCGCTCGACCTCCTTGCGCTGGTCGCGGCTCAGGCGCGCGCGCTCGCCGCCGACGCCGCGCGCGGCCATGTCGGCGATGATGCCGTCGCGCACGCCGGCCGAGGAATAATACATTCCGGCCACGTGGAAGCGTTCGAGAATGCGCAGCAGGACGCCCGTTCCGGCGACGATGATTTCGGCGCGCCGCGGGCCGATGCCGGCGATTTTGCGCCGGCCCGCCAGGTCGAGCTCGGAAAGGCGGCGAAACAGCTTGCGGATTTGCGGGGTGGAGGCGCGCAACCGGTCGGCCTGATCGCGCCGCGAGCGCGAGACGCGATTCACCGCTGAAACCACCGCGGCCGCGGTGGCAGACGTGGCGATGGCCCGGTCCCAGCGCAGCCCCATGCGCGCGATGGCGGCTTCCAGCTTTTCATCGATGAACTCCGTCATCTGATTCAGTTCGCGGGATGCGGGAGGGTCGCCATGCAGGAACATTTCCTGAAGCCGCACCGCTCCGAGCGGTTTGGAGAGCGCCTCCGCCAGCGCGCCGTTTTCACTGGCGATGATTTCCGCGCTGCCGCCGCCGATATCGACGATCAGCACGCGGCGCGCGTTCTGCGGCCAGCGGCTCATCACGCCCTGGTGAATCAGGCGCGCCTCCTCGCGCCCGCTGATCACCTCGACGTTCACTCCCAGGGCGTTGGAGGCGCGCGCCAGAAACTCGGGAGCGTTGGAGGCGTCGCGAACCGCGCTGGTGGCGACCGCGCGCACGCCCGCGACATCCAGCTTGCGATAGGTTTCGGCCATGCGGCTGAGCACGCGCAGCGTATCCTCGATCGCCTGCGGGCTGATGCGGCCGTCCTGGAAAACGCTCGCGCCCAGGCGGGTCACTTCGCGGTCCGACGCCAGCACCTCCGGCGGCGATCCCGGCATCACCTCCGCCGCGAGCATCCGTGTCGAGTTGCTTCCAATGTCCACCGCGGCGTAGCGAAGCATGTCACTAGTTAATATCGCAAAGCCGCGCGACCGGCGCGCTAAATCCGTTTCGGCGGTGCCGAATCAGCCAGGCACGGCTTGCCCCTGTAAAGACGAACATTGGGCGCCTGGTAGACAATCGCACCGGAAATCCGCTTTCCGGGGTTCTTGACTCCGAAGGTGTGAGTTCGTCCTCCCGCGCCTTCCGCCGCCTTGCTGCCTTCGTACTTCCAATCTTCCTTTTCCAGAAACGGGACGTCCACGCGCCAGATCAGAACAGGTTTACCCCTCTTCATCTGCTTCGTCGGGTCGATCGCATATCGCCAAACAATGTACCAGCCAGGGTGATTGTAATGCGACTGGATGGCCCACGACCGGGTGCTCCCTTTTGACTCAAGGGCCTCACTTGGCGGCGGGTTTGGTCTTCCCTTCAGCGAAAGGTCAGGGAACCGTTGCTGCGCAATATCCGGGTGCTTGTTCCGCTTATAGGGGCTCAGTGAGTCCAACGCTCGAACGCCCAGAATCCCGATGACTGCGCTGAAGATGTTCGCTTGTTCGGAATAAAGGTCGAGCCACTCTTCGGCCCTTTCTTCAATAAAATCGATCGCGCGTTGAATGTGGGCGATAAACAGACCTGGAGGCCGCGGGACCGCGTTGTCGAAGCCGTCAGCGGAAAAAGCCAAGCTGTTGTGGTCCCCTTCCGCCCAGGGAGATGTCCGCCGGCGTCGAGATTACGCGCGTGGTGGTGTTCACGGCAAGAGCGGCTAATTCGGCAACCGCGCCCGCAGCGGTCTCGAAGAACGCCGCGTCGCACTCGATTCCAATGCTCCGGTATCCGACCGCAATGGCCGCGGCGATGGTCGAGCCTGCGCCCATAAACGGGTCCAGCACGACTCCTTCGCCTAGCGGAAGGCTGGCGCGCACGATCTGCCGCATGAACGCCTGCGGCTTTAGGGATGGGTGAGGCGCGATCGCCCGCTCGTCAGATCTGGTGGGAGCCGAGGCGATCACGTCGGTGAACGGAGCGTAAGGAGACGGTCTTCGGAGACCGCCTGTTTTCCATGTGCGAAGATTGTCCTGAACGCGTCCCTGGCAGGGTTTCCGAAAGACTCCCCAAGGCTCCCAGCAAGACCGCGGCATGACGGTAACGCCGGGAAACTGGTGGTGGGCATTCTTCGGGCGATCACCGCCCCGCAAGGTCTGAACGAGCCTGATGACTTCGCCGCGCTTCTCGAATCCGGCCTCCATCAGCGGCATATATACAAGGTGCGACAGCAGCGGGCTGCTCGCGATGAATAGGTGCCCCCCGGGTACGAGAATCCGGGAGGCACGTCCTGCGAACTCGCTGAAAAACGCTCTTATTTGGTCGCGCTCCGACTCCGTCAGCACGGTGAAGCGTGGAACGGGGCTCCTCTTGCACCCATCGAAGGATGGAGGGATTCTCCAGACGCCGCCGCGGCCCCGGCGCAGCTTGGTCTTTTCCTGATGCGTGTATTCTTTGAGGCCATATGGAGGATCGGTGACGATTGCGTGAATCGAATCGCGCGCCCGCAGCTCCATCCACCGGAGGCAATCACCAAGATGGAGTGAGTACTCGACGCCGCCAATCCGCCCGAGAACACTGTCTGTCGCTGCGACTGCCGCTCCGGCTGAACTCATCTTTTTCATAGCCTACACCAATCCGTGGCAAAAAACATCGGGGGAGACAAATGTTTGAGCCGTCCGAATCCGCTGCGGAGCGCCGGACCGGAGAGCTGTGCGGTTTGCGATCAAACATACCATATCGAACTAGTTCTGCGCGAGCGCGAAAATTCTCACGCCGCGAGCTGTGGTAACGTAAGAACGTTGTCCTCGCCTGGGGTGGTCATGAGGTTCAGGGCTTTTCACTCGCTTGCACTCATTCCCTTGCTGGTCTTTCAACTGTTGGCGCAGGAGGGCGCGCTGCAGGTCAACGTGATCGCGGGAGAAGGACAGCTCGTCAATATTCACCGGCGGATCAATCCCCAGCCCGTGGTCGAGGTTCGCGACGCGAACGGCAATCCCATCGAGGGCGCCAGCATCACCTTCTTTCTGCCCGCGCAAGGGCCCGGCGGCACGTTTTCGAACGGAAGCATGACATCGACTATCGTTACCGATCGCAACGGGCTCGCCACCGCGGCCGGAATTCGCCCTAACGATCAGACCGGGCCGTTCGAAATTCACGTGGTCGCCTCCTATCACGGGCAGACCGGCAGAGCGACCATCGCGCAGACCAATATCGTCGCCAGCACCAGCGGCGGCGGAGGCGGCGGGCACTTCGGATTCGGTACCCGGGCGTGGGTGATTCTGGGAATCTGCGCGGGCGTGATCGCCGGAGGCGTGTACCTGGCGACGCGCGGGCAATCCAGCAAATCGCCGAACACGGGGATCGTGATTACGCCGGGGGCACCCACGGTGGGAGCGCCGCAATGAGACCCGCCCTGTTTCTGCTCGCGCCCGCGATCGCGCTGGCTCAGATCGGAGGGCCGGTGATGGGACTGGTTCCCGACGGCGCCGAGGTCCGCGTGATGTACGGGATGCCGGCCGCGGGAAGCGTCGGGCCAGCGATCGCCTCGGGATTGACCAAGATCGCGATTTCACCGGGACAGAATTTCGCGATCGGAGTGAATCGCGATGGTGCGGTCGTGCTGGCGCTCGCGAGCGGCACGACGGAACCCGTCACTGGGGTGGATGCCAGTCCGGATAGCATCGCGATCAGTCCGGCGGGCTCCGCCGCAGCGCTGTGGTTCGCCGCGACCTCGCATTTTGAGATTCTCACCGGATTGCCTGCGGCGGGCAATATTCGACGGGTTGACGCGACGGCGTTCGGAACGCCGCTCGCCTTCGCGGCCGGCGACGACGGACACCTGGCTGCATCGTTCGCGGGCGGAGTCGAGATGTTCGGAGTCGACGGATCGGTCGCGCCGCTCGCGGTCGAAGGCCGCGTGCTCGCTCTGACGTTCCTGGCGAACAGCACCAACCTGGCGATGGCGACGGCCACGCGCCTGATGACCGTGGCGGACGGATCGCCCACGACGCTTTATCAAGCCGCGGCGGATGCCGGAAGGCGGCTGCGCGCCTCGGGCGTCCCGGCGGGAATCGCCGTTTCCATCGGCAATCGATGGATGGTTGCGGCAATGCGCGACGGAAACGTGATCACCGCCGATCTAGCCGCGGGAACCGCATCGAAATCCGACTGCGAATGCATACCTGATGGAGTCTCGTTTATCGCCGGCGCGGCGTTCCGGCTTACCGGCGGATTGAACAGCGTGAAGCTGATCGACGCCTCGTCGGGCGATTTTCTGGATGTTCCGCCGGCTGCTGGGGGTGCGCATTGATGCGCACAATGATCCGCGCGGCGCTGCCCGCCATCGCGATGGCCGCGGCGGTGCTCGCGCAACCCGCGCCGCCTGAAGCGATCACCACCACCTGGCTGCCGCAGGCGACCATCAATAAGAATTATTCGGTGACGCTCTCCGCCACGCCGGGACCATCGCCCGTGTGGTCGCTCGTGCAGGGCGGATTGCCGGATGGCCTGATGCTCAGCGCGGGCGGCGTCATTTCGGGCGTCCCGACCACGCTCGGAAAGACGGAATTTCTGGTGCGCGCCAGCGACCCAACCTATGGTGTCGCCTACGAGGCTCTGGAACTCGACGTGGTTTTGGGACCGCTTGCCTTCACCAGCTACACGGCTCCCATCGCGACGCAGAACGTTCCTTATTCGGCCGCCATTCAGGTCACGGGCGGAGTTCCGCCATATCGCTTCGCGTTCGCCTCGACGGTGACAGCAGGTTTGGCGCTCGATCCCTCCACCGGGATCTTGTCGGGCACTCCGCCGAATTCCGGGGAATTCGCCATCGCCATTACGCTTTCCGATAGCATCGGCGATTCGCTCACGAAAATCGTGAACCTGATCATCGCCGCGCCGCTGACCGTGCTGACCAGCTCGCTCTCCAATGGCGCTCCGGGCGTCGCCTATTCGCAAACCTTGACGGCGGGCGGAGGACAGGCGCCGTTTTCCTGGTCCGCCAACGGACTGCCGGCCGGACTGCAGATCAATGCCGGCACGGGACAAATCAGCGGAACGCCGGTCGCTAACAGCACCTCCCTGGTCAACGTGGAGGTCACCGATTACGGTCATCGCATCGCGTCGCGCACGCTCGTTCTGACCATCGGTCCGGGCGTTATCGTCACTCAGACGCTGCTTGCAATGGGAAGTCTTGGGAAGCCATATTCGGAAACTCTGACCGCGAGCGGCGGGCAGCCGCCCTACACCTGGTCGGTTTCGCTCGGAGGGTCGTTGCCTCCGGGATTGTCGTTGAACCCGGCGACCGGCGTGATCAGCGGCACGCCCCAATATGCCAGCTCGCTCACTTTCAGTGTGAAGGCCACCGACGCGCTCGGCGAAACCGGATTCGGAACCTACACCATCAACATTCTTGCGCCGCTGCGAATCGACGGAGGGATGCTTCCGCCGGGCGCTCCCGGCGCGAAATATTCCCACATTCTTTCGGCGACCGGCGGGAAGCCGCCGTATCGCTGGTTGGCCGCGAATCTTCCCGCGGGCCTGGCGCTCGATCCAGTCACCGGCGCGCTGAGCGGAATCATCGCCGCCGCGGGCTCGACCACCTTCGCCGTCACGGTCAACGATTCTTCGGGCCAGTCGGCAACCGAAGCGATGCTCTTACAGGCCGACGCGTCGCCGATTCCGGCCATGACCATCGGAGGGCTGCCCTCTCAGCCCGGATTTCTGCAACAGCCCGCCATCACTGTCTCGCTCGCCTCGTCTTACACGGCGGATCTCAATGGGACGCTCACGCTGAGCTTCGTATCCTCGGCCGGCGGCGGCGACGCGATGATCCAGTTCGGCACGGGCGGGATGAGCGCGGCGTTTACCATCCCCGCCGGGTCCACGCAAGCGCAGTTTTCCGGGAAATCGAGCGTCAGCGTGCTGACCGGAACCGTCGCCGGCACGATTACGCTGACCGTTTCAAGCGTCACCGCGGGCGGCACTGACGTGACGCCCACTCCGACGCCCACCGCCACCATCACCACTCACGCGACCGTCCCGTTCATTTCGAGCATCAACTTCATGCAGACCGCCGGCGGTGTCACCGTAGTGGTGAACGGATTTTCGTCGGCGCTGAACATGACCAGCGGAACCTTCGTGTTCGCGCCCGCAACCAACGCCACGCTTGCCGCCAGTTCCTTCACCGTGCCGCTGTCGATGCCGTTCACTACCTGGTATCAGTCGAGCGCGGCGGCGCAATACGGTAGCGAGTTTACGCTGACCGTCCCGTTCGGCGTGCAGGGCTCGGCGGCCGACCTGGTCGCCGTGACGGTCACGCTCACCAACGCTCAGGGCAGCTCGAGCCAGTGCTCAGGGCCGGTGGGAACCACCAGCACGTGCTCGTCGTCTTCGCAATAGTGAGCGGCCCACAGTGAGCAAGGCGCGCGAGAGGACGATTCCGGGTCGCCTGATCGTGCTGCCCATGCTGGTGTTCGCGGCGGCCGTGATCTCGATCGCCGTTTACTGGCTGTTCAGCCACCCGCTTCGCACGCCCGCGCCTCCGCCGTCGATCGCCGTGCTTCCGTTCGATTCGCCGGACAAGGCGCTGGGCGAGCACGCGGCGGAGGGAGTCATGCAGGAGCTGACCGGAATTTCCGGATTTGAAGTCGTGCCACGAGACCAGTCGTTTCCCGCCAAGGGCGCCGACGTGCGGGTCATCGGCGAACGGCTGAACGTGAGGAGCGTGCTCGACGGCAGCGTGGAACAGGCGGACGGCCGTGTTCGGGCGACCGCGCGCCTGATCAATACTAGCGATGCATTCGAGTTTTGGAAAAAAAACTTCGACGCTCCGGACCTTGCCGCGTTGGACGAACAAATCGCGCGGGCGGTGATGGAGACGCTCGGCCTCAAGAAAGTGAGCGGAAAGCAAAACTAAACGCTTGCGATTCCCCTTTTCTTCGCCTATAATGCAGCCATGGCACTGACAAAGCGGCAAAAGGAGTTTGTCGACTTCCTTGCGGGCTTTCTTGAGAAAAAGGGCTATAGTCCGAGCTACGAGGAAATCGCGGACGGGCTGAATCTGGCATCGCTCGCCACCGTTCACAAGCATATTCTGGCGCTCGAGTCGAAGCATTATCTCAAGCGCGGATTCAATCAGAGCAGGTCGCTCGAATTAGGACCGAAATATTACGAGGAACAGCGGCAGTTTCATCCTGCGGCGATGGAGGTGCCGCTGCTGGGCCGAATCGCGGCGGGCGCGCCGGTGGAGGCGATCGCGGGGCAGGACACGCTCAGCTTTTCCGATTTCGCCGGCGATCCCGGAACCTACGCTCTGCAGGTGCGCGGCGAATCGATGATCGAGGACCACATCTGCGACGGCGATTTCGTGCTGGTGCAGAAAAGCGAGCAGGCCCGCGACGGCGACATCGTGGTCGCGCTGGTGGACGGGATGGAGACCACGCTCAAGCGCTTTTATCTGGAGCCAGGCGATCGCGTGCGGCTCCAGCCAGCGAACGCGTCGATGCAGCCCATCTTTGTCCCTCGCTCGTCGGTCGCGATTCAGGGCAAGCTGCTTGCGGTTTTGCGGAAATACTAAGTCGCGCTCAGAACGCTGCGGCCCAACACGCAGTAGAATTGCGGCGTCTCTTATATCGGAATTCCGATGCGCCACAAGGCGTAGGCGATCGCCTGACGCACATAGAGCCATTGCTGGCGCCAGTCGGTTCGCGGCGCTTCCGGCCGCGGCGAGCCATAGACGCGCATGCCGTCGGATTGCAGCATGCGCTTGACGCGATAAATGTGGTAGCCATCGCTGACCACGATGCACGATTTCAGGTTCATGCGGCGCATAATTTCGGCCGCGGCGGTGGTGCTATAGACGGTCGAATCGCCCTCGGATTCCACCAGAATCGCCTCGGCGGGAACATCGTGCTTGCTCAGGTAGGCGCGCGCCACTTCGCCTTCACTGAATACCGGATCGCCGCCCTTTCCGCCGGTGGTGAGGATGCGCGGCGCGAGTCCCTGGTGATATAGCCACAAGGCGTGATTCAAGCGGCGCTCCAGCACCGGCGACGGCCGGCCGCGATACTCGGCCGCGCCGAGCACCACGATCACGTCGGCCGGGCGGGCCTCGTCGACGATGGACTGATGCTCGATCTTGCGGGCGATGGAGTAGATCTCGACGCACACGCCGATCACGGCCAGCGCGAGCGCAAGCATCGCCACTCCGAACAGAATTCGCCGCATGTGCTTTATGCCAACATTGTAAACAGATGACGGAGACGGTTTCGAGCGACCGCAACCCGCTGCTCAAACAGGTACGGCGCGCCGTGGCGCGGGGCACGCTCACCGAGGACGGATGGGCCGTCGCCGAGGGGTTCCATTTGCTCGAAGAAGCGCTCGCTTCGGACTGCGAGATTCGCGCGGTGATCGTGTCCGACCCGCTGAAAAACGCGGTCTCGACGCACATCCGCGGTTTGCGGCGCACGCGCGTGATCGCGGCGCCGGAGGCGGTTTTTGCGGGGCTGGCATCGACTGAGACAACGCAGGGCGTGATCGCGCTGGTGCGTCCGCCGGAATGGACGCTCGACCAGTTGCTGCGCGGAAAATCGCTGGTGATGGTGCTCGACGGCGTGCAGGACCCCGGAAACGCGGGCGCGATCCTGCGCGCGGCCGAAGCGTTTGGCGCGAGCGGAGCGGCGTTTTTGAAAGGCACGGTGAGCCCGTATAATCCCAAGGCGCTGCGGGCGTCGGCGGGGTCCGTGTTCCGCCTACCGGTGGTCGCTTCGATCGATGCGGGATTGCTGCTGGCGGCGCTCGATCAGAAACGAGTCGCGATCTACGCCGCCATGCCGCGCGCGCAGAAGAGCATCGGGGAGGCGAATTGGAAGGATCGCTGCGCCGTCGTGATCGGAGGCGAGGGGCGCGGCGTGCATTCGGAGATCGTGCAGCGCGCGATCGGGGTCCGCGTGCCGACCAATGGCGTAGAATCGCTGAACGCCGCCGTCGCGGCGGGGGTGATTCTGTATGAAGCCCGGCGGCAGAGGGCGATCGCTTGATTTTCTGGCGCTTGATCTTTCTGTTGCTGGCGATCGCGCAGTGGGTTCCGATGGCGCACGACGGCTGGCAATATTTCCACTATTGGGGCGAAAGCGGGACGGCGCGGGCCATCGAGCATTCGAATTCGCATCCGCGCGCGTATCGGTTCTGGGATCCTCCGGTGCCAGCGCGCACCGTGTGCGCCATTGAGAATCGGCCGGGGGTGTACTGGTTCGCGCCGGATGGAAAGAGTTTGCGGGGAACGTTTCCGACGCCCAATCCGGGCGAGTTCAACGTCAGCCCGAAACAGACCGGCATTCGCGGTTTCGCCGTGACCGCCGCGTTCGCCGGCTGGGCCGTGCGGACGGGAGCCGTCGAAGCGGTGTATTTTACCGACCGCGCCTGCTCGGATGGAGGCGTCGAATACGGCTTCGCCCGCGACCTGGCCACTGACAGCCTCCTGGTGTACTGGTCGACTTTCGCCAACTGCGCCAACGACAGCGCGAGTCTGTGCCGGAAGACGGACGATTCGTCGCTCGGAGCGAATTTTTCCAACGTCCAGCAGGAGAACGGCGGGACGAACGTGCAGCATGGCTTTCGGATTTACGGCCTCGACATGAAGGCACCATACACCTTCAAAATGTTCGTGAAAGATGGCGGCTTCCGCGTCGAGGTCTCGCGCGCGGGCAAGCTGGCCCGATGCTCGGAGCAGGAACACGCAACGCTCACGGACTGTGCATTTGAGAAAAAGATGCAGGCGTGGTTTCCGATCGATCGCCTGGGCGACGGCTATATCGTCGCCGGAACGCAAACGGCGGGTGATCCTGGCGTGGCGGAGCGTTCCGAGCTCCGCGTTTCCGATATTTTGGTAGACAAATGAGCCTGTTCGACGCAGCGCCGCTGGATAACAACGCGGGACGGCCGCTCGCCGAGCGCATGAGGCCGGAGCGCCTGGAGGATTTCGTCGGCCAGGAGCACATTCTCGGCCCCGGAAAACCGCTGCGCGCGCAGATCGAGCGCGACGAGCTTTCCTCCATCATTCTGTGGGGGCCGCCGGGTGTTGGGAAAACCACGCTGGCACGGCTGATCGCGCGCATCACCCGGTGCGACTTTATCCCGTTCAGCGCCGTGCTGGCGGGGATCAAGGAAATCAAGGCGGTAATGGCTGATGCCGAGCGCGCGCGGCGCATGGGGCGGCGCACCGTACTGTTCATCGACGAGATTCACCGTTTCAACAAGGCGCAGCAGGACGCCTTCTTGCCTTACGTCGAACGCGGCGACATCATCCTGATCGGCGCCACCACCGAGAATCCTTCGTTTGAGGTGGTTTCCGCGCTACTTTCGCGCACCAAGGTCTACGCGCTCCGCGCGCTGAGCGTCGATGAAATCGTGACGCTGCTGGAGCGCGCGCTCAAAGTTCAGCAACTGGCGGCAACGCGGGAGCTGCTCGAGCAGATCGCCGTTTACGCGAACGGCGACGCGCGCACAGCCTACAACATTCTGGAGCTGGCCTCCGCCGTGGCGCGCGAAGGTGTGATCGAGCACGACGCGATCGAATCGGCGATCGGGCGCAAGACCGTTCTGTACGACAAGGCCGGGGAAGAGCACTTCAACCTGATCTCGGCGCTGCACAAAAGCATCCGCAGCTCGGACGCGGACGCGGCGCTGTACTGGCTGGCGCGGATGCTCGAAGGCGGAGAAGATCGGCTGTATATCGCGAGAAGACTGGTGCGGATGGCGATCGAGGATATCGGGCTGGCCGACCCGCGCGCGCTCGAACAATCGATCGCGGCGCAGCAGGCAGTGCATTTTCTGGGCGCGCCCGAAGGCGATCTCGCGCTGGCGCAGACGGCCATCTACCTGGCGGTCGCGCCGAAATCCGACGCGTCCTACCGCGCGCTCAACCGGGCCATCGAAACCGTGCAGAAAAACACCGACGAGCCTGTCCCCCTGCAGCTTCGCAACGCGCCCACGCGCGCCATGAAGGAATGGGGATATTCGGCCGGCTATCAGCATGCACACAAGTTCGACGATGCGATGAACACCATGGAATGCCTGCCCGAAAATCTGCGCGGGACGGTCTTCTATGAGCCCACCGATCGCGGCCTGGAGCAGCGCATTCGGGAGCGCATCGAAGAGATCCGGCGGAAAAGATCCGGCGGCGCGTAGCTACTTGCGCGCGGTCACGGTCATTTCCATGTGTGCGCCTGCGGCAGCGAGCCTGGTCACTCCCACGGCGGTGCGGGTCGGCCGCGGATTCTGAAAGACCTGCATGTACACGGCGTTCATCCGTTGAAACAGGTTCATGTCCGTGAGATAAATCTGCACCGAGACGACGTCGTCGTAATCCATGCCCGCCGATTTCAACACACCGTGCAGGCCATTGAGGCACACGCGCACTTCGTCTTCGAAGTTGTCCGGAACCTTGCCCGTCTTGGGATCGGTGCCGGTGCCGCCGGAGATGTAGAGCGTGTCGCCGAACTGAATGGCGGAGCTGAACGGCATGGTGCTGGGCCAATTCCTGGGGTTGATCACCTTCTTTTGCGACGAACTGGCCGCATAGCTGAGCGCGACCAGAAGAACCGCGGTCAAAACGAGTTTGGGGACGAGTTGTATGCGCAGCATGGACGCAATCATATACCTGCAGCTAGTCCAAGTTCCGCTTTGTCGTAGACCAGAGAGCGCACGGCCTGAATGCCGCGCCTCAAGCGAGGCATTGAGCGGCAGCGTCGATCTTACGACCGATGCGCCACGCCCTCTATTTCTGCCCTCCTCCGCCGTTGGTGCCGGTTGTCGACGTGAGCGGGTATTTGCGTTTGCCCCACGTGGGCGGAGCCGGTTCGTGCGTCAGCCGCGTCGGCGGATGCTCCTGGAGCATGCGCATTCCCTCCTGGACCGCGCGCTCGAGCTGGGGGTCGTGACCCGCGATTACGTCCTTGGGCCAGTTTTCGATATCGACATCCGGTGCGATGCCTTCGTTTTCGACCGCCCATTTGCCCTCGGTGGTGAAGAATCCGCCGCGCGGAGCGATCATCGATCCGCCGTCGATGAACAACGGCGTATCCGCGGTGTGGACCAGGCCGCCCCACGTCCGCTTGCCGACCAGCAGTCCGATTTTGCGGTGACGGAACATCCACGGCATCAGGTCGCCTCCGGAGCCCGCCATTTCGTTAATGATCATCACCTTGGGCCCCCAGATTCCAGCCGCGGGGAGGGTGAACGGGTAGCGGTCGCCCGCGACGTTGTTGAAGTAGCCGTCGATCTGGCGCTGCAGAACGTCGATGATGTAGTCCGCCGCGCTGCCTCCGCCGTTGTAGCGCTCGTCAATGATGGCGCCTTTCTTGTCCTGCTGCGCGAAATAGTAGCGATTGAAGCTTGAATAGCCGGGCTGCCCGGTATTGGGCAGATACACGTACGCAAGCTGCCCGTTCGAGAGTTTATCGACCGTTCTGCGATTCGACTCGACCCAGGCGCGCGTGCGCAGGGTTTGCTCGTTGGCGACCGGAACGACGGTCACCTGACGCGCGCCGTCCATCGATGGGCGATTGTTCACGGTCAGCACCGTCTGCCGGTTCGCCGTTCCGTCCAGCAGTCGATAAATATTATCGGGCGCGCGCAATTCCTCGCCGTTGATGGCGAGAATGTAATCGCCGACGGAGGCGTTGACGCCCGGAGCGGCGAGCGGCGCGCGCAGGTCCGGATTCCAGCTTTCGTCATCGTAGATTCGCGTGATTTTGTAGCGCGAGTTGTCGATTTCGAAGTCCGCGCCGAGCAATCCGCCCGGCTGCACGTCGCGCGCGGCCGGGATATCGCCGCCACGGACGAAGGAATGGCCGATAGCGATCTCGGATCCCATCATGTCGATCAGGTAATTTAGGTCGGCGCGATGGTTCACGTAGGGAAGTAGCTGGCCGTACATCTCCTTCATCAGCGGCCAATTGGCGCCATGCATGTTGGGGACGTACAGATAGTCGCGCTGATTGCGCCAGCCTTCGTAGAAAATCTGTTTGAACTCCTCGCGCGGATCGAGATACATGCGGAGCAGCGCGTTCAGGCGACCGGCGCCGGCCTGCGGCGGCTGGCGATCGGCATCGACCAGGAACAGCGACGGCGCCGCGGCCTCTCCGCCTCCGCGACCACCGCGTCCGCCCGCGCCACCGCCGGCGGTGCGATACACCAGCTTGTGGCCGTCGGCGCTGACCGCGTAGGCCGCGACGCCGCTCACGAAAGTGCTCGCGCGGCGGTCGCTAATCCGGAAGCGCTGAAGAGAGCTGCCGCCGCCCGCACCGCCGCGTCCGCCTCCGCCGTTCGCGCTCGCGGAAGCTTCGAGATAGTAGACCGTTCCGGCGACGCCGGCGCGAAGCTGCGAATACTGGTGCTCGGGAACGGCCGAAACGGCGACGATGCGCTGCTGGATGTTGTCGAAATCGATCTGGACATTCACCGGAGTGCGCGGCCCGCGTGGAGCGGGCGCCTGATCTTCCTCGGCAGCCTGCGCGCCGCGTCCGCCCCGTCCCGCTCGTCCTCCGCTAGCGGCCGGCCCGTTGCCGACTCCTTTATCCTCGTCGCTTTCGGGAAGCAGCGGACTGGGCTGGCCCTTCTTGAGAATCGCGAAATACAGCCCGAAGTTTTCCTCGTGATCGTATGAGGTCATGTCCAGCCACGCCGATCGCAGCCCGAAATCGGTGGAGGCGAGGAACCAGAGATACTTTCCGCTCTCATCCCACGCGGGCCATACCGCGTCGGCGAGCCCGTCGGTCACCTGGTGGCTTTCGCCGGTGTCGACGTTCACCACGACGATCGCGTGATACATCGACTTGAGATGCGTCGCGTAAGCGACCCACTTCGAGTCCGGACTCCACACCGGATTCTCGGTGCGCGTGGGGACCATCCACGGATCTTCGCCGATGATTTTCGCCTGCCCGCTGGCGATATCCAGCACCCACACCTTGAGATTGGTGTCCGTGTAAACCAGCTTTTTCGAATCGGGCGACCATTCCGGCATGTAGTAATGCGTCGGATGCGGCAGCGAAATCGCGCGCGGCGGCGTGATTCCATCCTGCGATTCGACGATGAGCTGGTATTCGCCGGATTTATCGCTGAAGTAGGAAACGTATTTGCCGTCGGGCGACCAGGCGGGGTCGCGCTCGGCCGAGCCGCTCGAACGCGTGAGATCGCGCACGTCGCCTTTTTCAGCGGGGATGGTGAAAATCTCACCGCGCGCTTCCACGAGAACGCGCGCGCCGGTCGGCGACAGCGCAAGCGTATCCATGCGGCTGGTCACGTCCTCCCAGTGCGGCAGCATCCACGGGAAATCCCCCGTCGCGGTGATGTTGACGATGTGAGTCCTGCCGGTCTTGGGATCGAGCTCGTGGATGTAGCCGGCCTGCTCGAACACGATCACTCCGGCGCCGCTGTCGAGCGTCTTCACGTCGAAATCGGTGAAGTGCGTTACCTGCGCGAGCTTCTTCGTTTTGTAATCGTAGGACCAGATGTTGGCGACGCTGTCGCGGTCGGAGATGAAATAGACCATATTGCCGACCCAGGCCGGTTCCATGTCCTTCGAATCAGTCCAGGGAGGGGAGACCAGGTCGAAGGTCTTCAGATCGACGATCCAGATCGGCCGGTTCTGCCCGCCGCGATAGTTCCGGCGCTCCTCGTCCCAGGAGGTGTTCATGCGATACGCGATGTGCGTGCCGTCGGGCGAAATTTTGCCTTGATATCCGCGCGGCAACGGCAGCGGCTCGACCAGGCCGCCTTCCATCGGCACCGTCCAGAAGCGGGGCACGGCGTTGGGAGCCCAGCTTGCACGCGCCGACGCGAACAAAACCGATTTACCGTCCGGAGTCCAGCCCTGCGCGGTGTCGGCGCCGGGATGCCAGGTGAGGCGCCGCGGCTCGCCGCCCTCGGCCGGAATCACGTAAACGTCTTCGTTGCCCCCATAGCTCGAACTGAAGGCGATCCATTTTCCGTCGGGCGAAAAGTGCGGATCGCCCGTCTGACCCTGAAAACTGGTGAGACGCCGCGCGACGCCGCCCGAGCGGTCCACTACCCAGATGTTGTTGGCATAGGCAAAAGCGATCTGCGTCGCGCTGACCGTCGGCATGCGCAACAGGCGAGTTCCCGGTCCCGCGGCCGCGGGAGTGGACGGGCTGAAGGCCGCGAACGCCAGGATTGCGAACGATAGCAGGAGCAGGGAGCGTCGTGACATGCTGACAGTTTACACCTGGCGTATCGCCTCGACTTGAACGCTGTGGTTATAATCTCCAGTAGAGCCATGGAAGAAGTTACTTCGGATCACCCCCAGCCGGCTCCCCAGCCTCAGCCTCGTTCCGCTCAGTCGACCACCATTTCGTGGCTGCGCGACCTATGCATCAGCGTAGTGATTGCGATCGTCGTGATCCTGTTCCTGTATCAGCCGGTGAAAGTGGAAGGCACCAGCATGATGCCCTCGCTGATCGATCAGGAGCGCATTTTCATCAACAAGTTCGAGTACCGCTTCGGACTCTCGGATATTTCGCGCGGCGACATGGTGGTGTTCTGGTTTCCCGGCGATCCCACCAAGTCCTATATCAAGCGCGTGATCGGCGTCCCCGGCGACACGGTCGAAGTGAACGATGGGACCGTGATCGTGAACGGCGAGCCGCTGGCGGAGTCCTACGTGCCGCGCGAATATCGCGATCACGTTTCGATGCCGCGCCGCGTGATCCCGCAGGACCAGTTTTTCGTACTGGGCGACCATCGCAGCTCGTCCAACGACAGCCGGTCGTGGGGCATGGTGCCGCGGCATTTCATTTACGGCAAGGCCGTGTTCGTGTATTGGCCGCTCGACCGGATCGGCGTGCTCCACTAACCCCGCCCTGCGACGCCGTGCCATGATGTTGGTATGAGAACGGCTCTTCTCGCGATTTTATCCATCGGCCTCGCTTCGGCCGCGGAAATTCCCAAGGGCACCCACGTTCTGTTGAAGATGATGAACTCCATCAACACGCGCACGGCAAGCGATGGCGACCAGGTGTATCTGCAAACCACGATGCCCATCGCCGTGGGAGGATCGGTCCTGGTTCCCGCCGGGTCGTATGTGCAAGGCACGGTGGTGCGCGCCAAGCACAGCGGGATGGTGGCCGGACGCGCCGAGCTCGCAATTCGCCTCGAGACCCTGACGTTCGCGAGCGGTAAGGCGTTCAAGATCGCGCCGCGCCTCAGCTCGGTCGATCCCGGCGAAACCGGGCAGAAGGTCGAAAGCGAAAATGAGATCAAGCAGGGCAACGACTACGCGACCGATGCCCGGCGCATCGCGATCCTGGCCGGCTCGGGCGCCGGAATCGGCGGCTTCACCGACCGCGGCTGGACCGGGGCGGGTATCGGCGCCGGAATCGGAGGAGCGGTCGGCGTCGCTGCGACCATGCTGACGCGCGGCCACGAGGTCCAGCTACGCCAGGGGTCTACGCTCGACGTGGTTTTCGATCGCGCGATTTCGCTCGAATAACTGCTTCCACTCGTTCTCCCAGGCCCGGTTTCCAGTTCAATAGAGCTCCTGCCGCAACGCAGACGGAGCCTTCTTCAGCCGCCGACTGGCTGGTCGCAGAAATCGCCGGAAGATTCGTCCGCTACCCGCCCAACGCCGAGAGCGGCAAACGCGCCTTTCTTGCGCAACATCCGCAGCCCGAAGATGATGTTCCGCCACACAGCGCTCGTCTTTAAACCCTGGACGCCTGATCTTTCTTCCAGTCTCGCATCCACCCGATTTACCGGTGCGCCCGAATCCGATTCCGCGCATCCTTTAGGCATGCAGAATAGTTTGACAAATCTCTCCGACGAGCTGGCTGGCTTGGTCGAGCGCACCGGCACGTCCGTCGTCGCCGTGTATGCGGGCGGACGCCTGCCTGCGAGCGGCGTTCACTGGAAACCCGGCCTGATCGTCACCACCGAGCACTCGCTTCGCCGCGATGACGAAATTCGCCTCGGCCTGGCCGCCGGCAACACAATTCCCGCCGAGCTCGCGGGGCGCGACCCCGGCACCGACCTCGCCGTTTTGAAAATCGACCCCAACGCGCTTCCCGTGCTCGCCGACGCGCGCGCCGCAACCCCGCGCACCGGTGAAATCGTGATGGCTGTCGGCCGGCATCGCGACATCGGCGTGTGCGCCGCGATGGGAATCGTCAGCGTCGTCGGTCCCGCATACCAGACCTGGCGCGGCGGAAAGCTCGACGCATTTCTGCGGCTCGATCTGGAACTTTATCCCGGCTGCTCCGGCGCCCTGGTCTCGGGGGTGCGCGGCGATGCACTGGGCATCGCGACCTCCCTTCACTCGCGATTCGCTCCCGTGGCGATTCCCGCGCAAACCGTTGATCGCGTCGCGGCTGAACTCGCCCGGCGCGGCTACGTCGCTCGCGGGTACTTGGGTGTCGGCATGCAGCCCGTGTCGCTTCCCGAAGGCGGCGGATTGATTGTCGTGAGCGTGGAGAAAGACAGCCCGGCCGCGGAAGCAGGGCTCGTCATCGGCGATATTCTGATCGCGCTCGACAGCAAACCTGTTCGCGATACGCGCGAGGTGCAGACGTTTCTCAGCGGCGAGAACATCGGCAGGACAGTTGCCGTTTCGATCCTTCGCGGAGGCGAGCGCAAAGAGATCAAGCTGAAGGTGGGAGAAAAAGCACGGTGAGCGAATTCGGAATCGTCGCCGAACAATTGCGACGCTCCACCGTTCGCGTGGATGGGTCGGGTTCCGGCGTGATCTGGAAACCTGGCGCCATCGTCACCAATGCGCACGTCGCGAGCAAGGACCGGATGAAAATCGAGCTGTGGAGCGGACAGATCGTAGACGCAGTCGTCGAAAAGCGCGACTCGCAACGCGACCTGGCGCTGTTGCGCGCGCCTTCCGATGCCCTTCCGGCGCAGCCCGGTGACTCGGACGCGCTTCGCGCCGGGCAAATCGTGCTCGCTGTTGGAAATCCGCTGGGTTTCGTCGGCGCGCTTTCGACCGGCGTCGTCCATGGCCAGGGTCCGGTTCGCGGATTGGGATGGCAGAGCTGGGTGCTGGCCGACGTACGGCTCGCGCCCGGAAATTCCGGCGGTCCGCTTGCTGATTCAGAAGGCCGCGTGGTCGGGATCAACACCATGATCGCGGGGCGCCTCGCGCTGGCCGTGCCGGGCAACGCCGTCGCTGCGTTCCTGAACTCCGCGCATGATCGCGTCAGGCTGGGCGTCACCTTGCGCGAGATCCCCGGCGCGGGGCTGCTGATTCTGGAGGTCGCGCCGGATTCGCCGGCCGCTCGCGCATCGCTCCTTGCGGGCGACATCCTGGTCGGCCTCACGCCTGACGAGCTTTCGGGTTCGATCGCCCGCTGCGCCTTTCTTTCTCTCAAGTTCAGGCGCGGCGGCCATCCCGCCATCCGCGAAGTTGCCGTACGTCTGCGGAGTGTTGAGGCCGCGGCGTGACTCGTGTTCTTGTGGTCACGGCGTCGGCGTTGTTGCGCGCCGGACTCGCCTCGCTGGCCGAAGTGGTCGGGTCGGCGACGCACATCGAAGAAGCTCTCACGCTCGCCGCGGAAACACATCCTGACCTGATGATTGTCGAATGCGACGAGCGTTCCATCCGTGATGTTCTGGCAGTCGCCGGTGAA
The DNA here is from genome assembly GCA_035501755.1 of Bryobacteraceae bacterium. Taxonomy (GTDB): domain Bacteria; phylum Acidobacteriota; class Terriglobia; order Bryobacterales; family Bryobacteraceae; genus Palsa-187. Next base: position 30,186 of record DATJVN010000006.1, read on the forward strand.
TCGCCGCCGCTCCTGCTGCTCTCGGCCGATACCGATCCGGAATGGCTGTCCGCGGCGCTGAGGGCGGGGGTGCGCGGCGTCATTCCACGCGACGCGCCGGAACAGGAGATCGCGGCTGCCATCGAAGGCGCCGCCGCGGGACTTGTCGTGCTCCATCCCGAGTGGGTCGAAAACGCGATCACCCGCCGCATCGCCGGCGCCGTGGCCGCCGAGCCGCTCAGTCCTCGCGAAATCGACGTCCTGCGCCTCATGGCCGAAGGCGCCAGCAACAAGACCATCGCCTGGAAACTCGAAATCTCCGAGCACACCGTGAAATTCCACGTGAACTCGATTCTTTCGAAGCTCCGTGCCGGCAGCCGGACCGAAGCTGTAATGCTCGGCGTGCGCCGCGGCCTGGTCCCGCTGTAGTTCTCTTCAGTCGAAATTCATGTCGACGACGTTGACGATGAAGCGCTCCGGCGGCAGCGCGCTGACTGGCGCCGGCGTCATCCCGGCCCACGTGCTGAATGCGCTGTTGGCGACCGTCGAGTTCAAATAGAACAGGAATTGATTCGAGAAGCAGCGCAGCGGCGGAGGCTTGCGGAACGTCAGCCGCATCCCCACGGCTTTTTCGATCCCCACGCCGCCCGTCTCCACGTCCTTATCCTCGAGCAGCCTGACGAAACTGGAACGGCCCGCGTGCGGCCACAAGTCCGCGCGCAGCAGGTTGCGCAGATCGAGGCGCGTTTCGAAAGTCGTCTCGCACTGCCGGATCCATTCGAGAATACTGTCGCCCCATTGCCAGTGCCGCACGAACGCCAGGTATTGATCCACCAGGTTGAGCGCCAGGTCCATTTTGCGGCGTTCGGCTTCCTCGGGAGCCGCCGCGTCCAGCGGGTGCACCGGAATCATGTCCTCCTGCTCGATCAGATCGTTGGCCATGCCCATGACCCGATCCAGCCGTTTTACGTCGGGAGCCGTGCGCACCAGAAGCGGTGGCAGCTCGTGGGTCCGCGACCCGGGCACCTCGACGAATCTCCGATCGCCCAGTATCTCCATAAGCCCCTTCTTTGTTATCGGCTCCGTGGCCGATAATCTTGTCCAGCTATTATAATCGATGCCGCAGAACGCACAAGAGTTACTTTCGCCCTCTCTTCAACGCCGCCGTTTTCAGCGTAGCCGGCTTTTCTTCAACTACTTCCAGCCGAAAACCGCGATAGCGCTTGCGCAGCATCGACCCCACCAGAAGCGGCGTGAAGACCAGGCTTGAAATCGTGTCCATCGTGCTCAACCCCACGTTGTTCACGAGCGGAGACTGGTCGCCGAAGCTCGTGTTCACGTGCAGCGCGCGAAATGCGAGTGAAATCGGGACCAGCGCAATAAGCGACAGCGCCAGCGTTCTCCACGCCAGAAGCCACATTACCTTGAGACTCTGCTGATAAGTCAGCGGCGGGTGGATGCGCAGCATTCCGTATCTCAGATTCAGCGCGCGCCGCACGATCCACGGCGACACCCCGAAGAACGCGACCACCGCCCAGATCGAGTCCGCGCTTTCTCCGGATACATTGACGATTCCGTGCAGGGTGAACACCACGGCGAGATCGATGAGCGCCATGGGCCACGTCAGTTCCCAGGCGAAGCGCAGCCGGTCGCGTGGCGCCAACTTCATCGAACCAGCGCCCGCGCCGGATCCTTGACGCGCAGCTTGCCGGACCGCTCGATCGAGTGGCCTTCGTTTTCCAGACGTTCGGCTTGCGCGGAGGGTCCGCCGGGGAATTTTTCGAACAGCGCGCCGTCGTCCCGAATCACGCGCCAATACGGCGTAATGCGAATCTTTCCGGAGCGCGCGGCTTCCTCGGCGGCTTCCGCGGCGATGCGCACGAACATGGCGGTAGTCATAGGGCAGGCGCACCCAGCGCCCGCAGCGCTCGCGAGCCGTTCGCGAATCTGGGTTTGCGTGATGAGTTTCCCGCGGGGAATGCGGCGGATGAGCGCGTCCACATCGAGCGGCGAAGGAATCAGCATGCGGCCCCGCCCGTATTGCTTGCGCATCCGCGGCGGAATCGCGACCAGTTTGGCGGGGCGATCCATTTTTTGCTCCCACGAAATCCGCGTTCGCATTCTTCGAATATCGCAAAATACAAAAATGCCCGCTCTGACGATCAGTATCGTCAGAGCGGGCCGAACACAGCGGATTACTGCCTTAGCTGAAGCGACGTTCGATTACCGACGTCCGCCGCCGAATCCGCCGCCATGGAAACCGCCGCCGGCGAATCCACCGTGGAAACCGCCGCCGGCGAAACCGCCATGGAATCCGCCGCCTACGAATCCGCCCCGGCCCGCCATCGCGGGCCCTCCGCCGAAACCGCGGGCTCCGGCAAAATTACGCGATCCGACAAATCCACGTCCCGCTACAAATCCAGGATGATATCCCGGGCCGAAGTGGTGATAACCGTAAAACCCATAGCCGCCGAATCCGTAGCCGTAGAACGGAGCGTAGCCCACAAACCAGGGCGAGAAGAAGCCCCAGCCAAAGGGATCCCAGAAAATGCCGTCGCCCGGAATCCAGGTGTAGGCGTCATACCAAGGACTCCAATACCAGCCCGGACCATACCAGCCCGGTCCCCCGTTCATATATTCACGAGCGGTCGTGGCATTGGCTTCCGCCAGATACGAGGAGCGCAAGCTCGCCCAACGATAGAAATCGCTTTGCTCGTAGGCTTTCTTGTCGAAGCCCTTTACCTTGATCTTGGCCTGAGCCAGCAAGGCTTGATGTCCGCCGTGAATCTCAACGGTTTTCTTGCCGTTCTGCAAGTCCGCCTGTCCGTCGAAAACCAGTGCCTGGCCGGCCGTCGCATCGAATTCGTACAGGCCTTTCTTCACGATGCGGATCGGATAACCATTCTCATTGATCACGATGTTGTTGGCTTGCAGAACATCGTCGGCTTCGATGATCGCGCGGCCTTGTACCAACGACACGACAGTGTTGGCTAAGTCTGAAGAATCCAACTGGAGCGCGCTTCCGCTGTCCAGACGTAACACCACGCCCGGCGTGAGCAGCAATTCTGCTTTCCCATTCTGCGTGGCGAGCGTTTGGCCCGCGGTCATCATGGTCCCGACCGCGCTTTGACTGATCGGTTGCCCGTTCAGCGTGGCTTGTCCCTCCACATAATTAATGGTTCCCACCTGAGCCGGCGCACGCATGCCGGTACTGGCGGGGAGCGTTGGCGCCGCAAACCCGGGAAGCGCCAGCATTGCGGCGACAACCAGGGGCGCCATGAATTTCCACCCGCTTGCCCTCATCTTCATAACCGTTTCAACCTCTACTGTTTCGATGCGGAGGACGGAATTTCGGAGGTAGCGTAAAGCCGGTAGAAATCAACGCCTGAGCAGGGGATGGCCGCTAGGTTTCGGCGATCACGGGATTGCGCAGGGTTCCAATCCCTTCGATGTGAATCGAAACCTCATCGCCCGGACGCAGATAGCGCGGGGGTTTTCGCATGAATCCGACCCCGGAAGGAGTTCCCGTGATGACCACGTCGCCCGGTTCGAGCGTCACTACTCCCGCGATGAACTCCACCAGTTCGGGGATGCGAAAAATCAGCTCGCGCGTGTTCGAGTTTTGCAGCTTCTCGCCGCCGATCTCGAGCGATATCGCGAGCGCATGCGGGTCGGGGATCTCGTCCGCGGTAACGATCCAGGGTCCGAGAGGGGCGAAGCTGTCGAAGGTCTTGCCCATGAGCCATTGCGACGTTGCCATCTGGTAGTCGCGAGCGCTCACGTCATTGGCGATGGTGTATCCGAACACGTGATCCATGGCGCGTGCGGCGGGAACATGGCGGCCGCCGCGGCCGATGACGAATGCGAGTTCGGCTTCGTAGTCAGGCCGCTGGGAGACGCGGGGCAGGACGATCGGCTCGCCGGGACCAATGACGGCGCTCGAGAATTTGCTGAAAATGGTCGGGACCTTGGGGATCTCCAGGCCGATTTCCGCCGCGTGATCGCGGTAGTTCAAGCCGACGCAGATGAATTTCGGCGGGCTGGGAATCGGCGCGAGCAGGCGGGTCTCGCTCAAGGGAAACGACGGCCCGCGCGGCTCGGGTATGGAACGGATCGCTTCGAGCATACCAACGCCAAGCGAAGTCACCCGGTCGCCAGAGACCACTCCGGCCTGCGCGGATCCGTCAGGCGCGCGGAACGAGACGAGTCGCATAACGGCTAAAGTAGCACGGGCGAGACGCCCGGGATTATGCGGCGTTCTCGGGCATCACGCCGGCGGGGGGAACCGGAGGGCCGGCAGGAGGAGTAAGGACAATGATTCCCACGGCTTCGTCGCGCGGCATCAAGACCGCGCCGGCGCGCTCCAGTTCGCCGATCTCGCGATCCAGCTCAGCCTGCGACTTGCCCAGTTGCGCCCGTATTTCGACGGAGAAGACGGCGGCGCTTCTCGCGGCCTGCTCGGGATGCAGGCATAAGTAGGCGTACAGCCGGAACGCGCCGTCGGAAAGGCGCGGCAACGCCCAGCTTAACCGGGCCAGGTCGCGCTCGGTTTCGGGATTTCGTGGCAGCTGCCCGAACCGCGGCGGCGCGGCGTTCACCAGCCGCATGGCCGATTCGGCTTCGAGGTGCTGGGTCGTCGCGAGTCTCAGTACCAGCGTGGCAAGCAGGTAAATCGCGGGCATCACCAGATCGATCGCGCCATCCACGCGCGCGGGCGGCCCCAGCGCGACGATTCCGGCTCCTTGCAGAATACGAAGACCTTGGTAAACGGCCAGAAGTCCCAGAAACCCGATGAGGAAACGGTCGGCCCGGTGATACGGCCGCCTGCGCTCCAGCGCGACGCAGGAAAGGATCGTCACCAGGCACAGCAGCACCGATAAGGCCGCGAGCGGCTTCACTAAGAAGATGTGCCACAGGTACACGCTGGTTCCTAACGCAAAGAATCGGCAAAACCGGTTCGTGCGGCGGTACGGCGTTCCTCTTAAGAAGGGGGTCGAATCGCGCTTACGACTTTCTAAGCACTTTCCTCGTTGCGGCCCCAAACAGGACCCTCGGGGGTCGTTCCGTTCAAGAGCATCGTTGCATTTGGGCGCTTGCGCGCCAGGTGGAAACGTATATACTACGGCACGGATGTCGATTCTTTCCTGGATTTTGCTGGGACTGGTCGCGGGATTTCTGGGCAGCAAGATCGTCAACCAGAAGGGCCAGGGAATTCTGCGGGACATTCTGCTCGGCATCGCGGGCGCGGTGGTGGGCGGATGGGTGTTCCAGACGTTCGGTGGGGCTGGAGTTTCCGGATTAAATCTTTACAGCCTGATAGTTTCCGTGATCGGAGCCATCCTCGTGCTGGTGGTGTATCACGCGATCCGGCGGGCGTGATGGAAACCTTGCCCCAACGGAAATCGTCGTGATAATCGTGATCCCGCTGTTGTTGCTTCTGGCGGCCGATCCGGCGGTCTCGTTGCATTCCGCTCCCATCGAGACCGGCTTCCGCCAGATGTACGACCTCCAGTTCGACAAAGCGCACCAGAGTTTCGGGCTATGGATGCGAGAGCATCCGGAGGATCCCATGGGTCCTGCGTCCGACGCCGCGGCGTACCTGTTTTCCGAGTTCAACCGCTTGCACATCCTGCAATCCGAGCTGTTTCTGCACAACGACACGTTCCTGAACCACAACAAGCCGGCGCCGGACGGGGGCATCAAGCAGAAGTTCGAAGACGCGTTGCAGCGCACCGAGGGCCTGGCCGAGCGCGCGCTCTCGAAGGACCCACTCAATTTGAACGCGCAGTTCGCCAACCTGATGCGCTTCGGATTGCATTCCGATTACCTGGCGCTGATCGAGAAAAAATACGTCGCGTCGCTTACCGAGGTGAAGGCCAGCCGCGCGATTGCCGAAAAACTGCTCGCCGCGCATCCGAACCTGGCGGACGCGTACCTGGCAGTGGGCGTTGAGAATTATCTTCTCAGCCTGAAGCCGGCTCCGGTCAGATGGTTTCTCAGAATCGGCGGCGCCGAGACCGATAAACAAGCCGGCATCGCGGATCTGTCCATCACTGCCGCGCACGGGAATTTGTTCCTGCCCTACGCTCGAATTCTGCTTGCAGTCGCGGCGCTCCGCGACAGGGATAAAGCCAAGGCGCGGGAACTTCTGCAGGGTCTCGCCAGGGATTTCCCGGACAATCCACTGTATAAGCAGGAGCTGGCCCGGCTGCACTGATCCGCCTGCCGCGTCCGGTGAAATTTGCTGTACAATAGTCGAGGCGGTTCCTGTCATAATGCAAAGATTCTGGCTACACCGGTACGCGATCGCGCCGGCGGTGTGCCCATTGCTCCTAGTAGTTGCCGGTGTTGAGGGAGCGCAGTTGGTCTCACCACATTCATGAGCGCCTACCTCGAACTCACCAAGCCGCGCATCACGATGTTCATCCTGATGAGCGCGGCCATCGGATTTTTGTGCGGCGCGCACGCGGGCGCTCAGTGGAACCTGTGGACGGTGCTGCACGGGATGATCGGCACGGCGCTGATCGCCAGTGGCACGGCCGCTCTGAACCAGTGGTATGAGCGTTCGGCCGACGCGAAGATGAATCGGACCAAGGCGCGGCCGATCCCTTCGGGACGCGTGACGCCGGCGCAGGCGTTCTGGTTCGGCGTGGGGATCGCGGCGATCGGGCTGGTCGAGCTGTCACTGGGCGCCAACGCACTCACTGGCGCACTGGGGCTGTTCACCATGGTCAGCTATCTGTGCGTGTACACGCCCTTGAAGCAACGCTCGCCGATATCGACCACCATCGGCGCGATTCCGGGCGCGATGCCTCCGCTGATCGGCTACGCGGCCGCGGCGGGCAAGCTCACGGCCGAGGCGTGGGTCCTGTACGCAATCCTGTTTTTGTGGCAATTTCCACACTTCTACGCGATCGCGTGGATGTATCGCGAGGATTACGCGCGCGCCGGCATTCGCATGCTGCCTGTGGTCGAGCCGGACGGCGAATCCACCGCGCGGCGCATCTGGCTATTTTCGCTGGCGCTGATTCCGGTGAGCATCCTGCCGCGATTTTTCGGCGCGGAAGGGAATGTTTACGCGGCCGGTGCGATCGCGCTGGGGGTCGTGTTCTTGTGGTCTGGCGTGAGAGCACAGATCGAGCGAACCCGTCCGCGCGCGCGCCAGGTTTTGCTGGCGAGCGTGGTTTATCTTCCGTTGTTGTATGGCTTGCTGGTCCTCGATCATCGCGGGTTCTAAACCGGGCGTCCTTTCTTTGAAGGCACGAATGGACACGAATAAACACGCATTCGTAGGACTCACCCTCATTCGCGTTCATTCACGGCCGTTCATTGTTGCAATGGCATGCGCGATTCTGGCGGGCTGCGCGGGGCATACTAAGCTGTCGGCATATTCCACGGTCCCTGATTTCACTCTCACCGACCAGACCGGCGCGGAATTTCAGAGCGCCGACCACCTGAAAAACGCCGTGTGGATCGCCGACTTTATCTATACCACCTGTCCCGGTCCGTGTCCGCGCATGAGCTCGCAAATGCACCAGGTGGAGAACGTGCTGGATGGAACGGGCGTGAGGCTGGTCTCCTTCACCGTCGATCCCGAGCACGATACGCCCACGGTTCTGGCGCAATATGGCGACCATTTCGGCGCCAAGCCGGGCGTTTGGTATTTTCTGACCGGCCCGATCGCTACGTTGCAGCACTTGTCGCGCGACGTGTTCATGCTGGGCGATGCAAACCTGTCGCATTCGACGCGCTTCGTGCTGATCGACCAGGCGTCGAAGGTCCGCGGATATTACGAATCTGACGAGGACGGCGCGATTCCACGCTTGATCGCGGACGCCCGGGCGCTTGTGAGGGAGCGGAATTGATCGGCGTTCACGATCTTCCCAAGCTGAACGCGGTGCTGAACGCGACCGCGGCGGTTCTGCTGGTGTGGGCGTACATTTTGATCCGGCGTGGGCGCAAGGAAGCGCACCGCAAGGTGATGCTGACCGCCTTCGGCGTGTCAGCCGCGTTCCTGATTTCCTACCTGGTTTATCATGCCCTGGCCGGCGTGGTCTATTATCCCCGTACCGGCGCCATCCGCGGCGTGTACCTGTCTATCCTGTTCACTCACACGGCTTTGGCGGCGGCCGTGCCTGTATTGGCGATTATCACTCTCAGCCGCGCATTGCGCGGCAAGTTCGACCGCCACCGGCGCATCGCGCGCTGGACGCTGCCCATCTGGCTGTACGTGAGCGTCACCGGCGTGGTGGTGTACCTGATGCTGTACCAGTTCGCCTAGAAGCTTGTTGAAAAAGCCCAAAGCGCCGTTCCCATTCCACGCAACGCTGGGCGGCGTGAAAACGTCCTAGAATATGCTGAGGAGGGCGTATGAAGCTCGCGGCACTCGGTGTTCTGGTGGCGGCGATGGCCCTGGCGCAGCACGGTCCGGGGATGTCGCACGGCGGCAGTCGCGCAGGCAGATCCGGCGGACGATTTCTGACGCCCCCTCCAATCGCGCATCCGGCCCACGCCTGGGGCTACCTGGTCCCGATCCCGGTGTACTATGGCGCCGGATACTACGGCTACGACCCCTCAGTCCCGCTTTCGGCGCAATCGGCGCCGGCCTACGACGCGAATCCTTCGAACTACGCGTCGAGCCAGTCGCCCGTGGTAGTGATCAATCAGGCCTACGGCAACCCCGATAATCCCGACGGCCCTCCGCCCGACGCCGGTTATAGCAATTTCGAAGCGCCGGTGCCGGCGCACGATCCGGAGCCGACCATCTATCTGATCGCCATGAAGGACCATAGCATCGTGGCGGCCGTCGGCTATTGGGTTCAGGGCGACACGCTCAACTACATTACCGAGGATGGGAACCAGAACCAGGTGTCATTGGCGCTGGTCGACCGCGATTTTTCCAAGCAGTTGAACGACGACCGGCACGTCGAGTTTCGTCTGCCCAAGCAGAACCAATAAACGCCGGCCCGCGGCCTTACCTCGATTCTCGCGTCGACAGCAGAGCTGGAACGCTCTTCAGCAGCTCCCGAGTGTAGCGATGCCGCGGATTCGCGAAAACCTCCGCCGTCGAGCCCCGCTCTACGATCTCGCCGTCCTTGAGGATCAGGACGCGATCGCAGATGGCCGCCACCGACAGCAGATCATGTGAGATATACAGTAGGGCGATTCCCATTCTGCGGCTGAGATCCTGAAAAAGCTCCAGGATTTCATTTTGGGTGAGCGCGTCGAGCGCGCTGGTCGGCTCATCGGCCAGAATCAGCGAGGGCTCGTGCAGGATCGCCAGCGCGATCAGAAATCGTTGCGCCAGCCCGACGCTCAGATTTCGGGGATAGAGGCGCAGAAAACGCTCTTCGGCGGGCAGGCGCACGCTCTCGAGCAGCCCCGTCCATGCGGGTCTGCCGGGGCGATGCGCGCGCCAGGCTTCCGTCAGCTGCGCCCCCAACGTCAGGTTGGGGTTCAGCGCGGCGATGGGACTCTGCGGCACCAGCGCGATCTCGCGTCCGCGCAGATTGCGCATCTCCCGCGGCTTCAGCGCCAGAAGATTGCGGTTCTGATAAAGAATTTCTCCGCGCGCCACGCCGCCGCGGAAATCCAGCAGACCGAGAATCGCCCAGGCGATGGTGCTCTTGCCCTCGCCGCTGGGACCCACCAGGGCGACGATCTCGCCCGCGTTCATTGCGAACTCGACATCGCGTAGAACATCCGGTTTGCCGGGATAACCGGCCGTCATTCTCACCTGGAGCAACGGATCGTTCATTGCCGTAAGGTGCCGGAAGAGTTGCGTGGCGCGAGGCCGCGGATTGCGATCGAATCGAAGTTCCAGAACGTGTGCGGGAAGGAAGCCGCCGGTTTCACGCCGTCGAGACGTGCGGAGATCGCCGCCAGCGCGTTAGGATGCAGCAGGCAGATCATGGGCAGCTGCTCCCGCAGGATCCGTTGAACGCGATCGAACTGTTTCCGACGCAGGCGCGGGTCAGCGGATTCCGCCTGCGCGAGCATCAGCTTATCGATTTCTGCTTCCCATTCGGTCGCAGGGGACTTTTCCGAAGGGTTCCAGGGGTGATTCGCGGCCGAGCTGAGCAGGACGTTCATCAGCGCGCTGGGGTCGGAATCGATGTTCACGAAGCCCAGCAATGCGGCTTCGTAGTTGAGCGACCGCGTGATGCGCTCGATCAGGGCGGGGAAGTCGAGCGTGACGACATTGACGCGGATGCCGAGCTTCGCTAGATCCTGCTGGATCATGGTTGCCATGCGCTCGCGTGTCTTGCTGCCCGCATTGGTCAGAATCGAAAATTCGACGACGTTGCCGCGCGCGTCGCGCAGCGTTCCGCCGCGATTGGAAAAACCTTCGGTGGCTAGCGATTTCAAGGCCGCCGCCGGATCGAAGACGGGCGCCGGCGCGGGTGCGTACCACAGCTTGTTGGCCGGAGAAATCGGACCTGTTGCGGGTGTCGCGTGACCCCGATAAACCACGCGGCACAGGTCGGCGCGATTGATCGCATCCGAAACAGCGCGACGGAAAGCGACGGAGCGGAACCACGCCTTCTTGTAATCAGGGAGCGGCGCCTGCTGGGCCATGTTGAACCACAGGAACTCGAAATCGAGCGTCGGCCCCGCGTCGACGGCGTTGCCGGGGAGTTCCGTGTTGAGGCGATCGAACAGGTCCGGAGTCAGTTTGTCGATCAAGTCGATTTCGCCGCGGCGAAAGCGCACCAGCTCCAGGTCGCGATTCTGCTCGATGTCGATGCGGACGGATGCGATCCGCGGCTGGCGCGGCGCCGCCGGATTGCGTTGGAGCACGAAGCGCACGCCGGGCACATGCTCGGCGATGACGTACGGACCGAGCCCGGGCGCGGGCCTCTGCGCTGCGCGCGCCGAAACGATCGACACCTGATCGAAGAGGCGCTCCATGGAGCCGGTCGGCGCCGGGAAATCCATTCGTACCGACAGCGGATTGAGCGCCATGACCGTCGGCCAGCCCTTCTCGGAGCGGAAGGTGTCGGCGACGGGGGAATGCAATGCGGGGTCGAACAGCTTCTCGAAAGTTGCCACGACATCAGCCGAGGTGAATGCCGATCCATCCGGGAAGCGCAGTCCGCTCCGGAGCTGGAACGTGATGTGGCGCGCGTCGCTCGAAATCTTCCAGGATTGGGCTAGCTCGGGCTCCGGCTGCTGCGACAGCCGGTTGATGCGGATGAGGACGCCTTCGGTCAGATAACGGATCGCTTCGGCCGGTTCGTCGGCGACCAGAAAGGGATCGAGCGACTTGGGCTCGTCGTGAAGCGCGAATCTCAGCTCGTCCTGAGCCGAAGCGACGGTGAGCGCGAGAAGCAGCAGCCACGCTTTCATAGCGAATAATCCTCCCGGGGACGCACAAGCTGGAACGCGCCGGCGAAAACGGCGAGCACGATCGCAGGCGCAAGCTGCCACGGCTGCGCGATCACGTCCACGCCCTCGAGATCGCGAAGAATGCTTCCGAGCGAGGGAAGCGGCTCGGAAACGCCCAGGCCGAGCATGCCCAGCGTCGCCTCCGCCAGGATGTACACCGGCACCGCGATCCAAAACTGCGCGAGCAGCACGGGCATGACGTTGGGAATCAGATGGCGCAGAAGCAGGCGCGACGGTGAACAGCCGGCCGCACGCGCTTGCAGGATGAAATCGGATCGGTTCAGCTTGCCCACGGCGGCGCAAATGATGCGCGCGGGCGCAGCCCATCCGAGCGCGCCGAGCAGGAGAAACGTGATCGCCACGGAGATTTCCGGTGAGGTGTTCAGGGGCAGGCACGCGCGCACGGCGATCAGCAGGAACAGCCACGGCAAAGTGAGAAACAGATCCGCGGCAAACAGAACCACGGAACGGACGCGCCGCCCGGCAAATCCGGCGAGCCCGCCGAGCACGGCCGCTTCCAGGCACGTCAGCAGCGCCGCGGCCGGAGCGAGCAGGAAAGATACGCGCGCGCCGTAGCCCAGGCGCGTCAACCGGTCGCGGCCCAGCGCGTCGGTGCCCAGCGGAAATTTCCAGGAGGGCGGCGCATCCGGAGCTTCGCGAAACTGGATCTGGTAGCTGTCGCGCGCCCACACTGGCGCGAGCAGCGCCCCCAGAGCGAGCGTCGCAAGGACCGCGATGGCCGCGATGCGGACCCGATTCACGCGATGGCCTCCCGCGGCGCGAAAAATTCGGCCAGCGCCATCGCCAGCGTGGTCGCCAGCGCGACAATCATGGTGAGATTCACTAACAGCGGCAGATCGCGCGCCATGGCCGCCTGCCACGCGAGCCGTCCCAGTCCGGCGGTGTCGCAGATGGCTTCGATGGGGATCGAGGCGCCGACTCCGATGGTCGCGGTTGCCGCCGCCATCGCCAGCATCGCGCCGGCCGCGGGCGCCAGAACGTAGAACAAGAGAATGCGAAACTCGTCCACGCCGCGCGCCATCGCCATCTGCACGTGCGTCGCTCCGTAAGCCTGCGCCAGAAGATTGCGGCTGAAAAGGAAAACCCTAGGCGTCAGGACCAGGGCCAGGACTAGCGTGGCGCTCCCGCCGAGCACCAGGCAAACATAGGCTAGCAGAGCGGCGGGAACGCTCAAGAAAACGCCCGCGAGTATCGCGCAGCTCGCGTCGTAAACGCGCGCGGCACGAAAGCGCGCTGCGGGAATCGCGAATGCGGCGCCGATTGCCAGAGCGGCCGCGAGCGCGATCCCCAATTCGCGAATGGTCGTAACGCCGCGCTCGGCGATCAGCTCGCGTACGGGCGCATTTTGGGATTGAGAGAAGCCCAGCTGGAAATGCGCCAGTCCGCGCGCGTAATGAAGCAGGAACCGCCCGAGATTGTGACTCGCCTCCTCGTTGGCACGCATTGCTGCTACGGTTTCGGCGCTCAGGCGGGGGTCGAGCTCGCGCTCATCGGCAGCCGCTCCCGGCGCCAGGCGCGCCAGCGCCGCGGACGCGAGTCCTGCAACCAGCACCAGGGCGACCACGCGCGCGCCATATTTCCCCAGCAAATGCATACACCTAGACCTATGGATCTGATCGTCCGTTGCCGCAGAATCTGTATTGATATCTACGGGCTAATGCGGCGTGGGTGTTAACAGACTTCTCCTTAATGCGAACGCCTTATCGAACCTCAGGCGCTCGTGGCCAATAATGGATAATCGATGAGCGCCAGCGGCGAACGCGTGTGCGAATTTTTGGGTGTGGGAGCGGTCTTTGCGAGCGAGCCGATGCTCAACCTGCTCAGCCTGGTGGAGCGGGTCGCGCCGACCGAGGCGACGGTGCTCATCACCGGAGAAAGCGGCTCCGGCAAGGAGATCATCGCCCGGGCGATCCATCACTACTCGCTGCGCTGCTCCAAATCCTGGGTCGACATCAATTGCGCGGCGCTTCCGGAGAATCTGCTCGAAAGCGAGCTGTTCGGGTATGAAAAAGGAGCCTTCAGCGGCGCCGATTCGACCAAGCCGGGGCTGTTCGAGCTCGCCAACCAAGGAACGCTGTTTCTGGACGAGATCGGAGACCTGGATCCGCGCATGCAGGTGAAGCTGCTGCGCATTCTCGACGGAGCGTCGTATTACCGGCTGGGCGGCGTGAAAAAAGTGTCGGTGGATGTACGGCTGATCGCCGCGACCAACCGGGACTTGACCGCGGCCGTACAGCAGCACAAATTCCGCTCCGACTTGTACCACCGGCTTTGCCAGATCCGGTTGTCGGTTCCTGCTCTGCGCGAGCGCAAGGACGACATCATACCGCTGGCGCGGCACTACCTGGCGTCGCAATCTCCGGAAATTCGATTTTCTCCCGCCGCGCTCGAGAAAATCCGCGAATACAACTGGCCGGGCAATGTTCGCGAGCTTCGCAACACCGTGCTGCGTGCGGCGATCATGGCATCGGGCAGCGAAATTACTCCTGCCGATCTGCCGCAAGAAGTGTGCGCCGATTCCTCCGCATCGAGCCTCACCGATCCGGCGAAGCTCGACGAGATGGAACGCAGCGCGATCCTCCGGGTTCTCGGAGAGACTGACGGACACCAGGAGCGCGCCGCCGCCAAACTGGGGATTTCGCGCCGGACTTTGCAGCGCCGCATCAAGGCTTACCGTTTGCCACAATCGCGGCTCCAATCGATCGCGGGATAACCCATGGATACGATGTTCACACCGGACCGGCGCAGCTCGCCGCGATCGCGACGGTCGGGGAAGGTGCAGCTTCGTTTTGAGGCGCCCGCGCCCACGCTGGTCACGGCGGAGCTGGTGGAGACGAGCGGCACGGGTTTCCGCGCGTCGCACAGCTCCAGCGAACTCGTCGCCGGATTGAATGTCGAGTTTCAGCATGGCGCGGAAGTCGGACGCGCGCGAGTCATCTGGACGCACATCCAGGGAGGAAAACGCGTCAGCGGTTTCCTGATCATTTGAATCTTTTTCAGGATGCGAGCAGCGCTCGCGCGACCAGCCTGGGCCGGTGCTTGTTCGCATACATGCGCCGGTCCGCCTCCACCAGCAGATCCTCGACCGTCTCTCCGTCGCGGCCAAATTCCGCGTGGCCGATGCTTACCTGGATCGCCGATTCGCCCACGGTCTCGATCCCGGCCCGCTCCACCGCGCGCTCGATCCGGCGCAGCGTCGAAGGGAGCACGCCTGCATCGACGCCGGCCAGCACCATCACGAAATCATCGCCGCCCATCCGCGCCACGTAATCGTATTCGCGGCAGCACGCGCCAAGCGCCTTGGCGACCTCGCCCAGGACGCGGTTCCCGGTCGCCTGCCCCAGCTCCTCGTTCACTTGCTTGAACCCGTTCAGGCCGACCACGACAGCCGTCAGCGGTTCCTGATTTCGCCGGCAGCGGGCGAGTTCTGCATCGAGATGCTGGAACAGCGAGCGCGCGTTGGGGAGCCCCGTCACGCCATCCGTCGCGGCGGAGGCGGTCGCTTCGCGGTACAGCAGTGAATTGCGCACCGCGACGGCGACCTTCGAGGCGATCGCCTGGAGGATGCGCAGGTGATCGCGCGTGAACGCGTTGCGCTCCAGCCGGTACAGCGTCATCACTCCGACCACGCCGGATTCATCCTCGAGCGGCACGGCGAGCGCCGAATTGAGTTTGCTGAATCGGGTGGGATCGTTCAGGTACCCCGGCTCAACCGATGGATTCCCGTTGATGATCGCTTTCCGGTTCTCCGCGACCCAGCCCGTCAGCCCCTGGCCCCAAGGAATTTCCAGAGACGAAAACAGCGTGCGATCTTCGCCGATCACGAATTCCGGAATCAGCTTCATTTCGCGTTCCACGTAGATCGCCAGGGCGTCGAAGGCGATCAGCGCGCGCAGGCGCACGGCCAGCATGGAGAGCGTTTCGGGCAGGCTCAGCGAATTGCCCAATTGCTGCGCGACCTCGAACAGGGTTTGCGCCTCGTGACGCGCGGCGGCGATGGAGAGCAGGAAATCCTTGCCGGATCCAGCGCCTGGCTGGGCGTCCCCGGATTCTTCAAATCCCGCGTCGGGAGCGGCGCCGCGCTCCACCACAACCTCGCTCGGCAATTTCTCGGTTTCGGAGGACTGTGAAGCGCGCGCTTTACTTTCCAGTTCGACGTAGCGGCGCTTCAGTACCTCGATCACCGTGGGATCGAAGCTTTTTCCGGACTCGGCCGACACCATCGCCATGGCTTCGTCGAGTGGATAAGCGCGGCGATACTGGCGATCGCTCGCCAGCGCGTCCAGGCAGTCTACCGCGGAGAGAATCCGCGCGCCGATGGGGATCTCCTCGCCGTGCAGACCCGCGGGATAACCGGTGCCGTCCCATTTTTCGTGATGCGCGCGCACGATCGGCGCGACCGGGTAAGGGAAGCGCACGCGCTCCAAAATCTCCGCGCCCACCACCGGATGGATCTTCATCTTCTCGAATTCTTCGGGCGTGAGACGGCCGGGCTTGGAGATGATGTGCTCGGGCACCGCGAGCTTGCCGATATCGTGCAGGACCGCCGCGGCCTGAAGCGCGCTCAGCTCGCTTTCGCTGAGCTGGAGCTCCCGGCCCAGTTCCATTGCGTAGACCTGCACGCGCCGGACGTGATCGTGAGTCACGTGGTCCTTGGCCTCGATGGCCAGCGCCAGAGCCTCGATGGTGCGAAGATGCAGGGCGGCGACCTCTTCGGCATGCCGCTTCTGCGCCTCCATGCGTTCCATGTAATTCCGGTAGCTGCGGAACAACACCAGCGTGACGGGAATCAGCAGCAGGCCGGCCTCCCAATCGGTCCATCGCGAGATCCAGTTGATGGAGGTCACGAGCGATGCGCCCAGCAGGTAGTAGGGGAACGACCAGAAGTAGGATGCTTTCCACACGCTGACGATCCGTTTGCCTTCGGTGAGCGCAATGATCGCCGAAACCGGTCCGGTATTAACGATGAAGAATACGAAGGCGGCCGCCGCAAGCTTCGCGGGCATTCCCAGCGCCAGCTTGTTCCACACCGCCGCGTGATAAACGGTATAAGTGACGTAGGTCGCCGTGAAATTGTTGGACAGATTGAAGACAAGCTGGACCGTGCGCGGCCGTACTTTCGCGTGCCAGAAGGCCTGCACCAGGCTGGCGCATAGGGCGATCACCAGCGTCTCGGGCATGCTGAGCTGCGCCACGCTCAGCAGTACGAACAGAAAGTACACCGATAGTGTCCCTTCGACGCCCGGCAGCGCCACTTTACATCCCGAACCCACCAGGCTGACGGCGAGAAACAGCAGCAGCCGCACCAGGCTTTCGCTGCTCCACGGCACCATGCCCTGCGCGAAGGCCATCAGGCCGAGCGTGGCGACGGCGGCGATGAACAGTTTGGCCTTGAACGGCATTGCGGTCGGAAAGGCACTTCTGGTTCCATCGCTAAGTCGCGCGAATTCGGAGGTCTACCGCGCAGGAAAGCGCCAAAGCGTCGCCATCGGCGCCATCGGTGTCAATTTGACTCGCAGAAGGCCGTTGCCGATCGAATGCACGCGGCGCTCGGAATCGTAAGGCGTTCGACTACATGGAGCCGGACGCGAACCTGCGAAAGACGTGGCAAGAAATTTGCAAATCGAGAGGCGATTGAACGAAATCGCTCTACGACCCGCGCCGATCCCTCAGCTTGCCGCAAAATCTCGCCGTGTCCGCGCTTTGGCGCGTCCCCGCGGCGTCACTCTGACGCCCGTGATGCCAGGCTGACGCCGGCGCTTTGCTTCGCGCAGCCGCATCTCAATGATTTCACGATGAAACGTTTCGGCCCGGCGGGTGCACTGTCGCAAGCGCTATGCGACTCACCCGCTGCTGCCGCCGCCTCTTAATCGCGTTGCTGCTCTCCTCTGTCCTGGTCTTCGGGCAGAGTTCGAAGATCGCCCCGGATCTCGAAACCCAATTGGGAAACAACTCCGGTTCGGTGAACGTGGTTGTACAATACAATCCGAATTCCGGCTCCGGTGGGGGTCTGCTGGGACTGGTCGGGGATCTTCTCAACATTGTCGGCGGACTCCTGAACCTGATTACCAGTCTCGGCGGGGTCGTGACTCAGCAGTACGTCTCCATCCCGGCACTGGCGGCGACCATGCCCGCTTCGCAGGTTGCCACGCTAGCCAACAACTCCTCCGTAGCGTACATTTCCGCGGATCGCCAGATTTCCGGGACACTCGATCTGACTGATGCGGCGGTCAACGCAAACTGGGCGTTTCAGAACGGCTATACGGGAGCGGGAGTCGGAGTTGCGGTGATTGACAGCGGAATTTACGCCCATCCCGACTTGGCTGGCAAAGTGGTCTACCACCAGAGCTTCGTGCCGGTGAAAAACGCCGACGATTACGGCCACGGGACTCACGTCGCGGGAATCGTCGCGGGCAGCGGCGCTTCCTCCACCGGGCCGGAATATACGATTACGTATCGGGGTGTGGCGCCCGGCGCCAGCCTGATCGATCTGCGCGTGCTCGATGCCAACGGCATGAGCAACGACAGCATCGTCATCGCGGCGATCGACCGCGCCATCGCGCTGAAATCGCGGTACAACATTCGCGTCATCAATCTTTCGCTGGGCCGGCCGATTTACGAAAGCGACAGGCTCGATCCGATATGCCAGGCCGTCGCGGCCGCATGGAAGAGCGGAATCGTGGTGGTTGCAGCCGCCGGGAATCTGGGGCGCAACGGGTACGCGACCGTCCTTTCGCCGGGCAACAGCCCCTACGCGATCACCGTCGGCGCGATGAAAACCGAGGGAACGCCACAGCGCAGCGACGATCTGATCGCCAGTTACAGCTCGCGCGGACCCACCTATATCGATTACAACGTCAAGCCGGATATCGTGGCTCCCGGCAACCTGGTAACCTCGCTGCTCGCCCCCGGGTCGACGCTGGCGAGTGAATATCCTGGCAACATCGTTCCCTCGTCGGCGTACATGTCGTCCGGGTCCGGACCATCGGTCTATTTCACCCTGAGCGGCACCAGCATGGCGACCCCTGTGGTGAGCGCGGCCGCAGCCATTCTCATTGCGAACAATCCGGGGCTTACGCCCGATCTGGTCAAGGCGCGTCTGATGAAGACCGCCGGCAAGACTTTCCCGCCCTCCAGTTGCGCTACCGATCCCACGACCGGCCAGGTCTACTGCGACACTTACGATATCTTCACCGTCGGCGCCGGCTACCTGGATATCGAGGCGGCGATGAATAACCACGACACCGGTTATGGCGCCGCGTTGTCGCCGATGGCGCTGTGGAATCCGATGCTCTCTACGGCGCTGCTCTACAAGTCGGCCGGCTCGCTGTGGGACAACAATACATGGAGTCTCGACAATGTCTGGGGCTCGCAGGTGGTTGTTAACGGAAGCTCGGCTGCATGGGGAACGTCGGCTGCGTGGGGAACCGGGGCTGCGTGGGGAACCGCGGCGGCATGGGGAAGTTCGGCGGCGTGGGGAACCTCTGCCGCTTGGGGCACGTCGGCTGCGTGGGGTACGTCGGCTGCCTGGGGCACGAGCATCAGCGGTAACGGCGAGCAGTAGATCGTTAGTCCGCGGCCGACGCCAGGTCGAAGTACGCGATCACGGATTCGATTCCGCGCTCGACATTGCGCACCGACATCTTTTCGTTGGGCGCGTGGATATTGTCGTCGGGAAGTCCGAAGCCCATCATCACGCTGGGCGCGTGCAGCTTCTCCTCGAATAGCCCGACAATGGGTATCGAGCCGCCGCAGCGCACGTACACCGTTTCGTTGCCGAAGACTTTTTGCATCGCCTGCGCGGCCTTGCGGACGAAAGGATTGGAGGGATCGACCATCGACGCCGGCGCCGATGACAGCAGCTTGAATGTCGCCTTCACCCCGCGCGGAGCTGCCGCGGCGATGGCGCTCTCGAGCTCGCCGATTACTTCGTCCGGCCTCTGATCGGGCACCAGGCGCAGACTGATTTTGGTCACGGATCGCGCTGGAATCACCGTCTTGGAGCCTTCGCCCGTGAATCCGCCGCGGATGCCGTGCACTTCGAGCGTGGGCCGGGCCCAGATGCGCTCGAACAGCGGAATCTCGGGCTCTCCTGCGAGCGCAGTCGATCCGATTTCAGTCTTGCGATACACTTCGGCGTTGAAGGGGAGGCGCTTCCAGGTGCTGCGCTCGGCGTCCGAGGGTGGGCGCACGCGATCGTACAGGCCGGGAATGCGGATATGCCCGTCGCGATCTTTCAGAGCGGCAATGATCTGCGCCGCGGCTTCCACCGCGTTGGGCGCCGCGCCCCCGTAATCGCCCGAATGCAGATCCGTGCGCGCGCCTTCCACGTGAATTTCGCCGTACACAATCCCGCGCAGCCCGATGGTCAACGTCGGAAGGTCCGGCGCGAACATCGCGGTGTCGCAGATGACGGCGGCATCGGCCGACAATTCGCCGGCGCGCGCTTTGACGTATTCTTCAATGTGGTCGCCGCCCGATTCCTCTTCGCCTTCGATCAGGAAGCGGACATTCACGGGCAGTTTGCCGCGCTCCCGCAGGACGCGCCGGACCGCTTCCATCAAGATGTAAAGCTGGCCCTTATCGTCTGCGGCGCCGCGAGCGTAAAGATTTCCGTCGCGCACGGCCGGCTCGAACGGCGGCGAGATCCACTCCTCCAGCGGATCGGGCGGCTGGACGTCGTAGTGGCCATACAGCAGCAGCGTGGGCTTGGCTGGCGCGTGCAGCCAGTCGGCATAAACCAGCGGATGGCCGCGGCCTTCGATAATCGCGACGTGTTCGAGACCGGCCGCGGCGAGCCAGTCGTGGACGAACTCGGAGGCGCGGCGCACGTCGCCGGCATGCTCGGGCGACGCGCTGACGCTGGGGATGCGCAGGAACTCGATCAGATCTTTCATGGAACGATTCTCGTTTTCGCCGTACAATAGATTATCCCGGTTTGATGCCCCCCTATTTGTTACGCCTTGGTTATATGCTGGAGTTCCTGCTGGCTCTGCTGACCATTTCGGATTTCTGGAGCCAGGTGGGCGGGCAGAATCACCTGGACGATCTGGCGTGGTACGCCAAATTCGCGCTGATCGCGGGCCTGGCGCTGGTGATCACCATGGGTACCTCCGCCGCGGTGTCACACGAAAAAATCTTCAACGCGAAAACCCTTACTTGCCTGCTTTTAGCGTTCTTGATCATGGCTGGAATGGCGGCGGCGACGTATTATGTTCATGTGCACGAAAATGATGACTCGGGCGGGGATGACGACACGGTGGCCCGCCTGATCCGGTGACTTCGGTGACAAACGAACTCAAATTCGGCGCGTGGAGCGTGGCGGAAAGCCCGGTGACCATCGAGTATTCGCTGGTGGTAATCGAGGAAATCCGGCATGAGGTCGCCGAAGGATTCCAGCGCCTGTCGCGCGGCGGCATCGAAGTGGGCGGCATTATGTACGGGACGCGCGAGGGGCGTACCGTACGTGTTCTGGCGATGCGGCCCATCGCCTGCGAGCATGCGCGCGGCCCCGGATTCCTGCTCTCCGACAAAGATCGCGTCGCGCTCAACGAACAACTTGCGCTGGACCAGAGCGATCCGCACCTGGAAGGACTGATCTCGGTGGGCTGGTTTCTTTCGCACACGCGCAGCGAGATCGCGCTGAGCGAATCGGACCTGGAGATTTATTCCATCTTTTTCCCGTCGCCGTGGCAGGTGACCATGGTGGTGCGGCCCGGGCGCGGCGGCAGCATGCGCGCCGGCTTTTTCGTGCGCGAGGCCGACGGGACAATTCGCGCCGATCGGAGTTATCTCGAATTCAATTTTCCCGACCGGCTCGCCGGCGTGCTCGAGCGCTCCGAGCGACCCGCGCGCGAGCGCCAGCTCGGGGAACGGATGGAGCGCCGTGTTCCGGCGTATTATCGCGCCGAAGCGGCCGCGGCTCCGGCTCCTGCGCCCGCTCCCGCGCGCCGCGAAGCGCCGCCTCTGGCGCATCTCGATTCCGGTCCGCAGTTGCTCGCGCCACAGCCGCGCAAACGCAGATGGCTGTGGCTGGCGGCGTGGGCGGTGGTGCTGATCGCGGCGGTGGTGCTGGGCTTGCGGGTATGGATGCCGGCGAATTCGCCCGAGCCGCTTTCGCTCGCCGTGCTCGAGCGCGACGGCGTCTTGCAGATCCAATGGAATCGGGCCGCCAAGCCGGTGGCCACCGCGGTAAGCGGATCGTTGCAGATCACGGATGGTTCCGACGTGCGGACTGTCGCGCTGACTCCCCAGGCGCTGGCCTCGGGCGAATTCGGCTATCAGCGCAAAACCGGCGACATTGAGGTGCGATTGAGCGTCGAGGATGCCAACGGCGCCCGGAGGGAGGAGGCCTCGCGATTCCTCGGCCGCGCGCCCGGCGCGGTCGAGAAAAATTCGAGCGACATGGCGAAGCTCCAGCGCGAGCGTGACGATCTTGAAACTGAAGTGCGGCGCCTGCGCCAGGAAAACCAGGTCCAGGCGGACAAAATCCAGCAGCTCGAGCGCACCTTACGCGTGCTCGAAACGCGGCTGGGGATCGACAAACAAGAATAGCCACAGATGCATACAGATTCACGCAGATAAGCACATTCTTCATGTGCGTGAATCCGCGTGCATCTGCGGCCATTAGAGCTTCTTGAGTAGCGCCTTGGCCTCGCGCAGATGCTCGAACTGCTTTTCGGCGTCCTTGAACGCGCGCGTGTGGACGCAGCGGCGCGCGCCGTTGTGCTCGGCCGGATGGCGCAGGTGCAGCATTTCGTGGAACAGCACGTATTCGACTGCGAGACGCGGCGTCTCGGGACGGTCCAGAATGCGGCTGAGCACGATGGCGTTGTGCGAGGGATCGTAATGCCCCAGCATGTTGCGCGAGGCAAACGGACTCCAGCCAAGCACCGGGCGCGCCATCAGTCCGAAAAAATATTTGAAATTCAGCTCCTCGAACATCTGCTCCAGGTCATAGCAGCGCCCGCGCGGATGAACCACGCGTTTGCGCCCGCGGATCTGGCGAACCAGGTCGAGACTGCGGCGAACGTCGTGGCGATTGAGATAGCGGCGGTAGCGGTCGCTGCTCGAGGCCGGCACCGGACGCCGGAACAGCTTCGAAAGGAGAATTTCGGCGAGCGCTTCAACCACCGGTTCGGGAGCGCCCGCCAGCGTGTCCGCCAGCCGGACTTCCAGCGTTCCATCTTCCCACCGGACTTGCGCATTGGCGTTGGCATAGCTGCGGTAGTTGACCTGGATCTCGGGCAGCCTGGTGCGCGGGCGCATCTGATGAAAGACCCGCGCGAAAATCTCTCCGGCGGCGTCCGCCAACACTTCCATTCGTTCCGAATGTAACATAGCATGTGAGGTTGCAGACAAAAAGGGGACAGACTGCTCTGTCCCCGAACGCAATTCGTGCAGCTACGGCAGCGCATTGAGCGTGGACAGAGCTGTCTGTCCCCTTTTTGTCTGCCGCTAGAATCACCGAAGGAGGAAATTTGCCCGGAGCGAAAATCAGCGCGCTCGGCTGCTACGTCCCGCCCAACGTGCTGACCAATCATGACCTGGAGAAGATGGTCGAAACCAGCGACCAGTGGATTCTCGAAAGAACGGGAATCGCCGAGCGTCACATCGCGCCGCCGGAAATGGCCACGTCGGATATGGCCGTCGAAGCCGCGAAGGTCGCACTCGCCGAGCGCGGCATCGAAGCCGCTGAGCTGGACGCGATTATCGTCTGTACCGTCACCCCCGACATGTTCTTCCCGGCGACCGCGTGCCTGGTGCAAGACCGGCTGGGCGCCAAAGGCGCGTGGGGATTCGATCTGGTCGCGGCCTGCTCCGGCTTCATCTACGGTCTGACCACCGCGGCGCACCTGGTGATGGCGGGAACGCACAAGAAAGTCCTGGTGATCGGCTCCGACACGATGTCGCGCATCATCGATTACACCGATCGCGGAACGTGCGTGCTGTTCGGCGACGGCGCGGGCGCGATGCTGATTGAGCAGGGCGAGCCGGGCGAAGGTTTTTGCGGATTCCTGAATGAAATCGATGGCTCCGGCGGCGAATATCTCAAAATGCCCGCCGGCGGCAGCCGCATGCCCGCGACGGCGGAAACCGTCGCGAAACGCCTGCATTACGTCAAGCAGGAGGGCAGCCAGGTCTTCAAATACGCGGTCCGCAAGATGTACGAATGCTCGCGCGATCTGCTCGAGCGCCACGGGCTTTCCGCGAAAGACGTGAAGCTGCTGATCCCGCACCAGGCCAATCGCCGCATCATCACCGCGGCGGCCGAGCGTCTGGGCCTCGACTGCGACCAGGTGATCATCGACATCGACAAGTACGGCAATACCACTGCGGCGACGATTCCGCTGGCCACACGCGACGCGGTCGAACAGGGAAGATTGAAAAAGGGCGACGCCGTGGTTTTCGCGGCTGTCGGGGCGGGCTTCACGGTCGGCGTGAATCTGTGGCGCTGGGCGTATTGACGCTCAGCGGTTCGATCGATGAATCATCCAGCCGACGCCCACCAAGATATCGAATTGCTCCTGGTTCGAATACGCGGTCGGGCCGTTGTTGCCGCCATCGATAACCGGAGTGGTGGTCCAGTGCGTGTAACGAACTTCCGGAGAGAATGACAGCCGCCCCACGTTGAATCGCACGCCGCCGCCGACCACGACGCCAACGCTGGCGGGCCAATTCGTCGGCCCGCTGCCGTTAAAGTTGCTGATCGTTCCTGTACTGTTTAAAAAATAGCCTGACGAATTGATGCTGCCGGAGATGGTTCGAGGAGCAATCCCGGCCTCGGCAAACGGCCTGATTCTTCTCACCGGGATCGTGTATCGCAGCAGAATCGGAAACTCCCAGGAGTTCGCCCGCTCGGTGTCCGTGATCCCGGCTGCCCCGCCGCCGTAGGAAACCTGGTACCGGTAGGGATGATAGAGAGCATCGAATTCCACGCCGAAGTTCCACGGCAGTCCCAACTCGATCATCGGTCCAACGACGTAGCGTTTGGACTCAGGTGTGGTGCTGTTGATCACGTCGTCAGTGAGGCGCCCGCCGCCGGCGACGCCAACCGTAAGTGACTGAGCGATAGACCAGGAACCGGCCAGCAAGACCAGAAGGGAAAAAGAGCGCACGATTGTTAAGGTTGCAAATGCCGGGCCACGCGCGTTCTGTTAACTTTCCATGAACGAATACGCGATCATGTGGCAGATGACGTGGTGTGCGTCCTCAATCCGTCCCATGTGCGGTTCGGCGACATTGAGATGCAGCGCGGCGAGTTCACCCAGCTTTCCGCCGTTGCGCCCCGTCAGCGCCAGCGTGCGGCACCCGATCGAGTTGGCGTACTCCATCGCGCGCACCACGTTGGGCGAATTTCCCGAGCCGCTGATCGCGACGTACAGGTCGCCGGGCCGCGCGAAGTTCTTGAGCTGCTCGGCCACGGCATCGGCGTAGCCGAGGTCGTTCGAGTACGCGGTTACCGTCGCCATGGACTCGTTCAGCGCAACGATCCGGAAGCGCGAGTCTTTGCCGAAGCTCGCGCCCTTGACCATGTCGCAGACGAAATGCGAAGCGGTCGCCAGGCTCCCGCCGTTTCCGGCGACGAAAATGGCGTGCCCTTCCTCGCGGGCCTGGTGGAACCACTCGATCGCCTGCACGACCTTGGCCATATCCAGCCCCGCCAGGGTCTCCATCAGTTGTTCGCGATAACGGGCGGGAAACGACACTTGCTGCAATTATACTGCGTGGTCCGAGGAAGCCGCGCGAAGCGGCGCGCTGAGCGGGCATCGCACCGCTTCGGCGACCTGCTCGATCTGTTCCGGCCGGAGCTCAGGATAGACGGGAAGCGAGATTTCCTCGGCCGCGGCGCGTTCGGCGTGGGGAAACTCGCCGCGACGGTAGCCCAGGTCCGAATGCGCGGGAGTTTCATAGATCGTCATTGGGTAATGGATGCCGCATCCGATTTGTCGCGATTGAAGCTCGCGCTGGATTTCGTCGCGGGCGGGCGACATCAGCGCGTAGACATGCCGGACGTGGCGCGCGTAGGGCATCTCGGCGGGAGTGGTCGCGCCACAATCCTTGAGCAGATCATCGTACAGCGCGGCGTTGGCGCGCCGCGCTTCGGTCCACGCGTCCAGATGCCGGAGCTTCACGCGCAGGATCGCGCCCTGCATGCCCTCCATGCGATAGTTGAAGCCCTTGAGCTGGTAATAGTAGCGATTCTCGCTACCCCAGTCGCGCAGCATGCGGATGGTGCGGGCGAACTCGGCGTTCGAGGTCACCACCATGCCGCCTTCTCCGTACGCGCCGAGATTTTTTCCGGGATAGAAGCTGAAGCAGGCGAGCTGGCCCATGCTGCCCGCGCGACTGCCTTTGTATTCGCCGCCGTGCGCCTGCGCGGCGTCCTCGATCACCAGCAGATTCCGCCGGCCCGCGATCTCCAGGATCGGATCCATGTCCGCGGTCTGACCGTACAGGTGCACCGGCATGATCGCCTTGGCGCGCGGCGTGATCGCGGCCTCGATCTTCGCCGGATCGATATTGTACGATCGCGGATCGATATCCACGAACACCGGCCGCGCGCCGGTATACCGGATCGCGGCGACGCTGGCGACGAAGGTGTACGGCGTCGTGATCACCTCGTCGCCTTCGCCGATTCCCGCCGCAAGCAGCGCCAGGTGCAGCGCGCTGGTTCCCGAGTTCACGCCGATGCCGAATTTCGCGCCGCTGTAGTGAGCGAACTCCTCTTCGAATGCCGCCACTTCGCTGCCCAGAATGAACGAGCTGGTTTCGAGCGTCCTGAGCACCGCCGCATCGATTTCGCTCTTGATGCTGTGATACTGCGCCTTCAAATCGACAAAAGGTATCATGCGTCTTTCTAAACCGCTCCCGGTCGCGGCTCGGGGAGCGGTACAGGCACGCTCCGGCCTTTCTCTGTTTTACACCGCTATTCGTAGCGCAGCGCCTCGGCCGGCGCGATGCGGGTCGCGCTGCGCGCCGGATACAGCGTCGCGACCAGGCTGACGATCATCGCCGCGATGGCGATCAGCACGCCGTCGGTCCAGCGCGGGTCGAACGGCACCCAGGCGAGCGAATACACCTCTTCGTTCAGCGGAATCCAATGATAATGGCCGGCGCAGTAGCTCAGCGTGTAGCCCACCACCAGGCCGATCGCCGTTCCCACCGCCCCGATGAGCGCGCCCTCGAATACGAAAATATTGCGGATCTGCCGCACCCGCGCGCCCATCGACATGAGAATGGCGATGTCGCGATGCTTTTCCATCACCATCATCACCAGGGTGATCAGAATGTTCAGCGCGGCCACCAGTTGAATCAGCCCGATGGTGATCACCGTGGCCACGCGCTCGTTGCGCAGCGCGTTGAAGATCTCGCGATTCTGCTGCTCCCAGGTGAGCGCGGCGAGCTTCGGCCCGATCAACGCTTCGGCCTGGCGTGCGACTTCAGGCGCCTTGAAAATATCGTCCAGGCGCAGCTCGACACTGTTGACCACGTCCTCCAGGCCAAAGGCCTTCTGCGCCGAGGCGAGCGACATGTAGGCCCAGCGCGAATCGATGTCGTAAAATCCGGTCTCCACCGTTCCGGAAAGGATGAACCGCTGAGTCAACGGCTGCCAGCCGAACGGCGTCGGTTCTCCGTTGGGAATGATGAGCGTTACCTGCTTGCCCACCACGGCTCCGATAGATTCGGCCAGGCGCGATCCGAGCACGATGCCGGGCAGTCCTTCATTCGTTTCGAGCCCTTCGAGGGATCCGCTTTTCAGATGCTTCAGCGACTCGGGCAGCGCGCCCGGCTTCACCAGGATCCCCTTGATGAGCGCGCCGCTGCTGTTCACCGTGCCGTAGATCAGCGCGGTCTCGTACAGCCCCGGCGTCGCGCTGGTGACGTGCGGCAATTCTTGGAGCTTCGCCATCAGCGGCTCCCATTTCTCAATTCCGTTACCCGGCTCTTTTTCCTGGATCGACACGGCGGCAGTGGCGCCCAGAAGGTCGCGCTCGAGCGTGCTGCTGAAGCCGTTGTTGATCGCCAGCGCGATCACCAGCGCCATCACTCCGGCCGCAACGCCGATCACCGAGATCACCGTGATGACGGAGATCACCACTTGCTTGCGCTTGGCGCGAAGATACCGGCCCGCGACGAACAGTTCGAACATGCCTATTTACAGTATGCGGCATGCACGCGCGGCCGCCTCGGAAGCGCGCTATTTCTCTTTCGATGAAACCGGCTTGCCGAACTTCGCTTCGTCGATCGGCACGTTGGTCTGAATTTGATCGAGCTGAAGCGCGTCGCGGCCGTCGAGCCAGGCGAAGGTGATGCGGAACGGCATCTTCACGCCGTTCACGTCGCGATAATCGGAATAATCGACGCTGGTCGGGACGCGGCCGATGGGGCCTCTTTCCAGGCGCACGACGCGCATCAAAAGGCCGGTCTCCTGGTCGAAATACATCGTGGCGAGTACGCCATTGGGTCCAGTGCCCTGCACCACGTTCACCAGCCGGTCCTTTCCGATCCCCGCCCCGGCAGCCTGCTGTCCGGTCTGGCTTTCGGGCCCGGGAAGATCGCTGATGGTGATGGGCAGGCTCACGCGCAGATTGGTCAGCACTTTGGGAATCTGCGCGGGAAAGCCGAGCTCCGCGTCCAGCTTGGCGCCGTCGAGCTCGCCGCCGGTCACTTCATACCGGCCGAGGATCGTGAGAGGCGTCATGATCCAGGCGGTGGTTCCGTTGCAGGTGCGGATACTGTCGCCGCGTCCGGTAGACTCCGCGAATTCGATGTAGGTCGCGCGCTGGTCGGGGAATTTGGCGTAGATCTGGACATGTCCACCGCCGCCAAATCCGCCGAATCCCACGCTGGTGCCCTGGCCGACGTAGCTCTTGATCGCCTCGAGCTTCTCCGCCCCGCCGAGCGCCTTGAGGTACTTATCGATGATCACCTGCGCCTGCGGCTGGCCGGGCATCTGGGTGAGCATGTCGTCGGTTTCCATGTTCGCCGGACCGTACACGGTTTCCATGCTCATGGTGGTGGATGGACGGTCGCGGCCGTGGTGGCAGCTCCAGCAGGTGACCATCTGGCGTCCGGAGAAATTCTGCTGATTGATGCTTCGCATCATGACTACCATTTTCCGCGCCATCACTTTTTTCTGCGTGTCGGCGGCCCAGTCCACCTTGTCGGTGCCGGCGTTGGTGTGGCATTCCGAACAGTCATATCCGAGCGCGGCGGACATGACGCCCATGGTGCCCAGAAAGTCGTCCACAGGGATGCCCTTCAAAACTTGAACGTTCTTGAAAACCTGGTCGGAAAGCTGCTTCTGCGAACCGGCATTTTGCGCCGGCGCGGGACTCGCGCAAATGATGCAGATTGCGGCCGCAAGCGCGATGTCAGGCAATCCGGACCAGCGCCTGATGGATGTTCCTTCGGTCATTTTCCTCTTGATTGATCCTCTCTAGGTGAGCCTGCGATTAAGCGACTATTTTACCCCTTCGCTAAAGCTGCCGAGTAAAAATATGTATCCTCCCGGAAGCACGATATCGCGCGCCGACGCCTGGTGCGGATTGCTCTTGGAGCAGTAGGCGTCGATGGTCACCTCGGTCCCTTCGGCCACTGAGCGCTTGGTGAATCCGCGGCGCAGCAGACCGTTGGGGCTTGCAGCTTCGATTACCCAGGTGACCACCCGTCCGTCCGCGTCCTTCACGTCCAGGAAAAAATGCGTGTGCGGATTAGAAAAATCGATCCGCGTGAGGACGCCCTTGAGGCACACCGGCTTGCTGATGTCGAACTCCGCGGCGAAGGAATGATGCGCCTCAATCGCGCTGGCGGCCACAAGCAAACAGGCGAAGGCGGGAATCAGTTTCATCGGGCGCGGTTACCGCCATTCTAACCGCTGGGCCATTGCTCCTGCTTCAATCTCCCCCGGGTCGATGAAAACGATTGTTTTTACATAGTTTAGCTCGCGCCGTTTGCCATCCAAACCCCTAACGAAATCAATCAATTTCGCCGATCTAACAATTGCATGCGAAGGGTGTATCCAGCCCTGCTGATTGTGACATTGCTCGCCACCCGCGCGCTCGCCCAGCGCTACAATTTCAAATTCTACGGCGAAGACGAGGGCCTCCAGAACCTCGCCGTTCAAGTGCTCTTGCAGGACCGCGCCGGGTTCCTGTGGGCCGGCACGCAGAACGGGCTGTATCGCTACGACGGCGAATCGTTCATGGCGTTCGGCAAGAGCGAAGGACTGCCCGGCGCGCGCATCGAATCGCTGCACGAAGCCGTGGATGGAACGCTATGGGCGGGAACCACGAACGGCCTCGCCCGATTTCTCGGCGATCGGTTTGAGACCGTGCCGCTGCGCGTCGCCGAAGGCATCAACGGACGCGAAGGCATCGCCTCCGATGCCGGCCATCTCTACCTGGCGACCGAGCGCGGACTGGTGATCGGAGACGGCGCCCAATTCCGGCTCGTCGGCGACGGCAAGGAGGCAGCCGCGAGCGTCTATGTCGACGGCTCCGGCACGGTATGGTTCGGCTGCGGAAAAAATCTGTGCCGTCTTGAAAACGGGCGTCCGAAAATCGAGGAGGGCGCGCCCCCCGACCGTTGGGATGCGATTTTGAGCGATCTCGAAGGCAACTTGTGGATTCGCAGCGAGCGTTCGCTTTATCTCCGTCCCGCGAATTCGCGCCGCTTCCAGCCGCGCGGGCCGCTACCGCAAGCCACCAACACCTATCCCACGCTGGCCTTCGATCCCTCCGGCCGGCTGCTGGTTCCCACCTACCGCGGCCTCGCCCGCCAGACCGACTCCGGCTGGGAGATCTTCGACGCGCGCCAGGGACTCGGCACCAACGACATCTGCGCGGTGATGCAGGATCGCGAAGGCTCCATCTGGCTGGGACTGCTCGGATCGGGGCTGGCGCGATGGCTCGGATACGACGAATGGCAAAGCTGGACGGATCGCGAAGGGCTGAGCCGCGAGTCCATCTGGTCCGTCGCGCGCGACGCGCGTGGCCGCCTGTGGGTGGGAACGCAGTTCGGTTTGAATTACGCCGAGGAATCCAGCGGGCGCCGGGTCTGGCATCGTCAGCCCACGCCCGGAATCGAGATGGTCCGCACGCTCGCCGGCGCGCCCGACGGATCGCTGTGGATCGGAGGATCGCCCGGCGGACTGCGCCACGCCAATCCGCGTACCGAAGGAATGCGATTCATCGGTCCGGCACAAGGACTTACCAGCAACAACATTCGCCACCTGATGGTCGACCGCGCGGGACGCGTGTGGGCTTCCACGCGCGACGGCCTGTTCTTGAGCGCGCCAAATGCGGAGAGATTCGCCCGGGTCGACCCTCCCGGTACGCTGCCCGGCGAGACTTTTCACATGACCCTCCAGGCTCGCGACGGCAGCGTGTGGGCCGCCGGAGCGCATGGCCTCGCGCACGAGTCGAATGGAATCTGGAAGCGCTTTACCATTGCAGACGGCCTCAAGTCCGACGTGGTGGCGCACGTCGCCGAGGACGAAAGCGGCGCAATCTGGATCGGCTACTATGACGCGTTCGGTCTCTCACGCCTCACCTTCCCTGGCGGCCGG
>DATJVN010000007.1:0-5248 GCA_035501755.1 Bryobacteraceae bacterium
GGTGGAAAAGTCGTGTGGCTGATGGACGAGCGCGGCGCGCGCAACCTGTGGGCCGCCGCCGCACCGGACTACAAAGGCCGTCCGCTCACTTCTTATAAGGATGACGACGGCCAGGACATGGGCATGATCGAATGGACCGCCGACGGCAATTCAGTCGTGTATGTCCGAGGGGGCAACCTGGAGCAGATCGGTCAGGCCGCGCCCAACCCGCGAAGCTGGGCCGAGATGCCGGAACAGGCCATCTGGATCGTGCCTTTCTCCGGCGGCTCGCCGCGCAAAATCGCCGACGGCCATTCGCCTGCCGTTTCCAAAAACGGCACCGTCGCGTTCGTGCGCAGCACCCAGGTGTGGATCAGCAATCTTGATGGCGAAAAGCCGGTCGAGGTGATCGCGCGCGGCGTCGCTTCGAACCTGCGCTGGTCGCCCGACGGATCCCAGCTCGCCTTTGTCAGTACGCGCGGCGATCACGCGCTGATCGTCGTCTACAAACCCGGCGATCGCTCCATAAAATATCTCGATCCTTCCACCGATCGCGATTCAAGCCCGGTGTGGAGCGCGGACGGCTCGCGCGTCGCCTTCATCCGCACCGCCAGCGTGACGCGTTCGGGCGGCGCACGGCCGGAGCGTGAAGCGCTGACGCCGTGGTCGATCCGCATCGCCGATGTTTCCACCGGCTCCGGCCGCGAGATCTGGCACGCCGACCCCGGCCCGGGGAGTGTGCATCACGACATGGTCGCCGCCGACCAGATTTTCTGCGCCGATGGCGACCGCATCGCGTTCCCTTGGGAAAAATCGGGCTGGATGCACCTGTATTCCGTCTCGGCCGAAGGCGGTCCGGCGACCGAGCTCACGCCCGGCGACAACTTCGAGATCGAGCACGTGTCGCTCTCTCAAAGTCGTCGCGAGCTGCTGTTTTCCTCCAACCAGGACGATATCGACCGCCGCCACATCTGGCGAGTCGCCGTCGCGGGCGGCCGCGCGCCCGCGCCGGTGGTCAAGCTCGACGAAAACATCCAGGTGCAGCCCGAGGACGCCGGTGATGGCGTGGTCGCGTTTCTGCGTTCCAGTCCCACCGAAACCACGCGCGCGGCGGTCAAGCCAGCGAGCGGCAACTGGCGCGATCTCGCGCCCGATTCCGTGCCCGCCGATTTTCCCGCGGCCGATCTGGTGGTCCCCAAGCAGGTGATTTTTCCAGCCGCCGACGGCCTGACGATTCACGGCCAGCTCTTTTTGCCCAAGACTCCGGGCCGGCATCCGGGAATGGTCTTTTTCCACGGAGGGTCACGGCGGCAGATGCTGCTCGGCTTCCATTACATGTACTACTACTCGAACGCCTACGCGATGAATCAATATCTGGCAAATAAAGGCTACGTGGTGCTGAGCGTCAATTATCGCAGCGGCATCGGCTACGGCCTGAATTTCCGCGAAGCCATCGATTACGGCGCCGCCGGAGGCAGCGAGTACAACGACGTCATGGGCGCTGGCGTATACATGAAAACGCGCGCCGACGTCGACCCCAGACGCATCGGCGTGTGGGGCGGTTCCTACGGCGGATATCTCACCGCCATGGCGCTGTCGCGTTCGAGCGATCTGTTCGCCGCCGGCGTCGACATGCACGGCGTGCATGACTGGAGCGCCCGCGGCGGCAGCGTGGCCAATCCCAATCTCGACCCCGAAAAGCAGCGCGAGGAAATGCGCGTCGCCTTCGAATCCTCGCCCATGGCCAGCGTGAAAACCTGGCGCTCGCCGGTGCTGCTGATTCACGGCGACGACGATCGCAATGTCAACTTCGATCAGACCGTCAGCCTGGTCGCCGCGCTGCGCGCGCAAGGCACTCCTTTTGAGGAACTCATCTTCCCCGACGAAATCCACGATTTTCTGTTATGGGAGCACTGGGTGAAGGCCTATAAAGCCGCCGACGATTTCTTCACGCGCAAACTGCGGCCGTGAAGCGGGCAACCGGCTTATGCGTTCGTCGGCATTTCTGTAAGCCAGCGCCAACGCGCGGCATAAATGCCGCGCCTCAAATGGGGGTGTACATCAGCGCAATGAGCGTTTCACCCGCTCCTGGTACTCCGCGGCTTTCGCCATGACCGCCGACTGATCGATGGTCAGCATCTTCCTGTCGCGCACGATCGTGCGGCCGTTCACCATCACGTCGGCGACATCCGATCCCTGGAGCGCGTAGACGAGCTGCGAATAAAGATCGTACATGGGCGCGGCGTGCGGAGCGTTCAGACGGATCGTCACCAGATCCGCGCGTTTTGAGGGCTCGATCGATCCGATCAGCTTCTCCATGCCGATCGCGCGCGCGCCGAGGATGGTCGCCATGGCGAACGCCTGCGCGGCGGGAAGCGCGCGCGGATCGCCGGTAGTCACTTTTTGCAGCTTCGCCGCCAGGTTCATCTCCAGCATCAGATCGGTGTCGTTGTTCGACCCCGCGACGCCGTCGGTCCCCAATCCGACCGCGATTCCCATGGCGAGCATCTTCACTACCGGCGCGACGCCGCTCGCCAGCTTCATGTTGCTCGACGGATTGTGCGCGATACCCACCCCGCGCGCCTTGATGATTTTGAGATCGGCGTCGTCGAGCCACACGCCGTGCGCGGCGATGGTCCAGTTCCTGAGCACGCCCATGGAATCGAGCGCGGCTGTCGGGGTCTTTTTATATTTCGCCAGCGCGTCGTCGTTCTCTTTTTTGGTTTCCGAGAGATGGATCACCAGCGGCTTCTGGTAACGGTCGGCCAGGGCGCGAGCGGCCTTGAGCGTTTCATCCGAATTCGTGTAAATCGCGTGAGGCGCGACGGCGGGAACAATCAGCGGATCGTTCGCGTAAGCGCGCATGAATTTTTCAGTCGCGGCGAGCGAAGCTTGCGGCGTTTTGTAATCCGGGGCAGGGAAGCCGATGATGGTTTCGCCGAGAATTCCGCGCATTCCGGCCTGCTTCGCAGTCTGGGCGATGCTGTCCTCGAAATAATACATGTCGACGAAGGTGGTGGTGCCGGAGAGCGCCATCTCCAGGCACGAAAGCCGCGTGCCCCAGCGCACGAACTCCGCGTCGACGTTTTTGGCTTCGGCGGGGAAGATAAATTTTTCGAGCCAGTCCTGCAATTTCAGATCGTCGGCGATGCCGCGGAACAGCGCCATGGGAACGTGCGTGTGGGTGTTGATCAGTCCCGGCGCGAGGATCGCGTCGGGACGGTCGAGGCGTTGTTTCGCCTGCCAGTTGCGCTCGATTTCGGCGCGCGGTCCGACGGCCGCGATGTGATCGCCCACGATCGCGACGGCGCCGTTTTCGATCACGCGGCGCTGAGCGTCCATGGTGACGACGTAGCGCGCGGTCCAGATCCAGTCGGCCGGCGCGGCGTACGCGGCGATCGCGGCCACGAGAAGCGAAATCAATGCCCGCGCCGCGGCATGCAAAACTGATGCTGTCGAAAAGCTCCTCAAGAACCGCTTCGTCATAGTCACGGCTCCGCATGTGGTTGACTTTACCGCAGCGCCAAGCGGAGCCGCGCGCGTCAGCACGCGGATTCTCGAATTTTTCAGCGAACGCGCCACAGCGGTTCCGAAGACTCTACAAGAACGACGCATCGAAGGGCCTCGGGAACAGGTTCTTCAGCTGGAGCGTTTCGCGCTTGCCCCGCGGATTGGCCAGGATCAGTTCGATATCGCCGCAGAACTCCCATAGCAACTGGCGGCACGCTCCGCACGGCGGCGTCAGCACGTCGCTATCGGCCGCGACCGCGATGCGCCGGAACTCGCGGGCGCCTTCGGAGATGGCTTTGAAAATCGCCACACGCTCGGCGCACATGGTCAGACCATAAGTCGCGTTTTCGACGTTGCAGCCCGTGTGAATCCGGCCGGAGGAATCCTCCAGCGCGGCGCCCACTTGGAACTTCGAAAACGGCGCGTGCGCATGCTCTCGAACCGCGAGCGCGGCGCGCACCAGAGCTTCGCTCATTCAGGGCTTCGCCGCGACCGGGTGCCCGGATGCGTCGAGATTGAAGGGAACGTCGATCTCGGTCAGCACTTTCACCGGGCGCTCGCCTTGCTCGAACGGCTCAAATTCCCATTTGCGAACCGCGTGGATCGCCGCGGGAGCCAGCAGCGGATGCCCGCTGATGATTTTGATGTGCTCCACGTGGCCGGTGGTGCCGATGGTCACGCTGAGCTTCACGATGCCGTGAACGTGCTGGTCGACCGCGTCCTGCGGATACATCGGCGGAACTTTGCGCAGGATTTTCGACGCTGGAACGGACTGCATCTTCAGCAGCTTGGAATCCGGACTGACGCCCGAGCCCCCCTGCTGGGCATGGAGCGCCAGAGCCAGCGCCACAACCCCACAGAAGCAAAACAGAACGCGCATGAACAGATTATAGCAACGCGTCGGTGAGGTTCTCGAATTCCTTGGGCGCAACGATATGGAAGCGAATTTCGAGCGCGGTGAAGGCGGCCAGCGCGGCGGTCATCTCAGGCGTCGGGATCTCCGGGCTGGCGACATACATTTTTCCTGCGTCGATGCGAAACGGCAGAACGCGCCAGCGGCGGACCGCGTGGCGCGGCAGGGCGCGGGCGGTCCACGGCGAAATTTCCCCGGCGCGCACGCGCGCCACCGGCAGCCCCTGCTGCAAGCTCAGCGATTCACACAGCGCCGCTTCACCGATCAGTCCGGCATGCAGAAGGTGCTCGCCGAGCCGCGTGCCCGCCGGCTGCGCGTCGAGCGCACGCTTTAATTCCACTGCGCTTAGGTATCCGGAGCTGACCAGGATCTCGCCAAGTTTGCGTTTCTGATCGAGCAGCGCGGCGTGAGACGGGAACGCGTGGTCGGTCTTCAGCCACCGCAAAGGAACTCCGCGCGCCCGCGCGGTCGCGTAGCGCGCCAGCGCCTGCACGGTCGCGACCGAGTTCAGCGCGTTGGCGTAGACCGCGCGAACGGGGACGCCGAGCGCGAAGCCCGCTCCGTAAACTCGCGCCACGCACGCCATTCGCACGCCCAGCCGGATCGTCTGCAGACCGAACGTCGCCCACACCAGGCGCGAAGCGAGCGGAGGAACGCGCATCCACATTCCGGTCGCCAACCCGTAAACGAACAGCAGGTTCACGGCGAGGCCCAGCGGATTGGCGATCAGCCCCTTGCGGTCGCGCCACATCCAGTAAATCTCCCCGGCGTTTCTTCCCCAGCCATGCTTCTGCCAGCTTTGCAGCGCGATGCCCATCACCCAGCGGGTCCGCTGGCGCAACGCCG
>DATJVN010000008.1:0-33886 GCA_035501755.1 Bryobacteraceae bacterium
ACGCCCAGATCGCGGGCGATGTCTTTCATGCGCACAGCCATGTTCTCACATTGACGCTTTCGCGTCGCTCGCGTCAAGTGTCGCTAAAGTTAGCGTTCAAGTAAACGAATTCACGCCGTTTGACGGTTGACACCCGTTGGCCCGCACCCATATACTGCTACTTCCACGGCATGCGAATCGACGCACATCAGCATTTCTGGCGATATCATCCCGCGCGGGATACCTGGATCACAGAAAAAATGTCCGTGCTGCGGCGCGATTTTCTTCCCGAGCACCTCGCTCCGGAGTTGGCCGCGGCGCGAATGGACGCAACAGTCGCGGTCCAGACGGGACAATCGGAGGAGGATACGGAGTTCCTGCTCGGATTGACGCGGGAGAATCCGTCGATCGCCGGCGTGGTCGGCTGGGTGGATCTGCGCGCCGCGAAGGTCGGGGAGCGGCTCGAATATTTTTCGGAATTCGGCAAACTACGCGGGTTCCGCCATATTGCGCAATCCGAACCGGACGACTGTTTTTTAGTGCGCAAGGATTTTCTGCGCGGAATTTCGCTGCTCGAGCGGTTTCATTTTACTTACGACATTTTGATCTATCCGCGGCAATTGCCGGCCGCGGCGGAACTGGTGACGAGATTTCCGCGTCAGAAGTTCGTGGTGGATCACGTCGCCAAGCCGCCGATCCGGACCGGGGAAATTGACCCGTGGGCGGGGTGGATGCGAAGAATCGGCGAGCACGAAAACGTGTATTGCAAACTCAGCGGCCTGGTGACGGAGGCGGACTGGCGGGCGTGGCGGCCGAACGACTTTAAACCCTATCTGGACATTATCTTTAATATTTTCGGAGTAAATCGTTTAATGTTTGGGTCGGATTGGCCGGTTTGTCTGGTCGCGGCAAATTATTCGCAGGTTTGTAGCCTGATTTCGGACTACGCCGCGACGGGCCACGAACAGATTTTTGGCAGAAATGCGGCGCGCTTTTATGGACTTACAGCTTGATCAGAAAGTGATCGTGGTCACCGGGGGCGCGGCGGGAATTGGCGCGGCCATTGTGCGCGCGGCCGCGGCGGAGAGCGCACGGCCGGTGATCGTCGACCGCTGCAAATCCGACCTCGACGCCTACCAGATCTTCGCCGACCTGGCGCACCCGGAGAACTGCAAGCGAGCGGTGGAGGAGACGCTTGAAAAATTCGGCGCGATCGACGCGCTGGTGAACAACGCGGGCGTCAATGACCGGGTGGGCCTGGAGCGGGGCAATCCGGCGGAATATGTCGCTTCGCTCGAGCGCAATCTTTTCCATTACTACAATATGGCGCACTACGCGCTGGACGCTCTCAAGAAATCGCGGGGGGCGATCGTCAATATCGCTTCGAAGACCGCGGTGACTGGACAGGGCGAAACGTCGGGATACGCGTCGGCCAAGGGCGCGATCCTGGCGCTCACGCGCGAGTGGGCCGTCGAACTGGCGCCGTACGAGATTCGCGTGAACGCGGTGATTCCGGCCGAAGTGATGACCGAAATGTATCGCAACTGGCTGGCGTCGTTTCCCGATCCGGAACGGAAGCTGGAGGAAATCGTCTCGCGAATTCCGCTCGGAAAACGCATGACCACGGCGGACGAGATCGCTTCCATGGTGATTTTTCTGGTTTCCGCGAAGGCGGCGCACGTCACCGGGCAGCACGTGTTCGTCGATGGCGGCTACGTGCACCTGGACCGCGCGCTCGCATGACGCCGCTCACCGAGAAGCGCTAGATCAAACCGTTGGCGCTGATCGCCAGCCCGTTTTTCCTGCGGGGCTGGGGGTCAATCTCAAGGACATCCTGGTTCCACACTTCAAGTAAGCATTCCGGCTGACGATCTTCAATCCTCGATGATCGAGCGCGTACTGTAGCGTTGCGGTCGAGCTACGCCAAAAGCGTCGCTTGCATAATCGTTACCGCCTTGCCGCCGAGAATGATGCGCTCGCCGTTCAGCCGCACGCGCACCACGCCGCCGCGCGCCGACGCCTGGTATCCGGTCATCTCCGTTTTGCCGAGCTTCGCGCCCCAATACGGCCCCAAAGCGGTGTGCGCCGAGCCGGTGACGGGATCTTCGTCGATGCCGGAGCCGGGCGCAAAGAAGCGCGAGATGAAATCGAATTCCGCGGTGGAAGATCGCGCGGTCACGATGACGCCGCGCACGGGGATTTTCTTGAGCAAGGTGAAATCGGGTGTGAGCTTGCGCATCGTCTCCTCCGACTCGATTTCGACCAGGTAGTCGAACGCATTTTTTGCAACGCAGGCCGGCGAGATTACGCCCAGCGCCGGCAACAGCTGCGCGGGCGGCTCGGCGACGGTGGCGATCTTCACCGGAAAATCGAGCTCGATCCAGTCGCCGCGCCGATCCGCCGTCAACAGTCCGCTGCGCGTGTGGAAACGAGCCTGCTGGCCCGGGGCCAGATGAGCGTCCTGCCACAAAACATGCGCGCTGGCGACGGTGGCATGGCCGCACAGGTCGACTTCCACCGCCGGCGTCAGCCAGCGAAGCTCGAAATCGCCGTTGCGCGGAACCAGGAACGCCGTTTCCGAGAGGTTCATCTCCCGCGCGACTCCGCGCAGCCACTCTTCGGCGGGCCACTGACGCATCACGCACACGGCCGCCGGATTTCCCGCGAACGGCGCGTCCGTGAACGCATCCACGGTAACGATTCTTACCGGCATTCCCAAAGTATATTGGATTGCGAACGGTACCCGTTCGCGTGGCTAGGCGACCAGTTCCGCTTCCACCAGGTGTACCTTGACTTCCACCTCGACGTTGTCGCCGTTTTCGAGCGCGTATCTTCCGGTGACCCACGGCACGATCTGCTCGGCGCGCGACAGTGCAATTTGCACGGGGCCCTGGAACAACACCAGAAATTCGTTCTCAGTCCAGCGGCAGACAAAATCCTTGTGGCGAAACTGCGAGCCCAGCCGTGCGGCCACCTGTTTGGCGACCTCGTCGTTGATGCGGCCGGAAAGCAGAAACTGAAGGAGGATCGGCTGGACGCCCGCGCCCTTGCGCGCCTCGATCTGGCGCTCCATCTCGCGGCGGTTCATGAGACCGGTGAGCGGATCGGTGACCTCGGATTCGCTCAGGCGCTGCTCGACGGCGGCCAGCTCGCTCTGCATCCGCGTCACCAGCGACTGCGCTTCGTGGTTCATGCTTTCGACGCAGCTCAGCAAACCCGCCGATTGCAGCGCGACCACGTCCTGCAAGTGTTCCGGATCGGTGGGGTAAGCGGTCGCTTCCATTTGCGCGGCGAACTGGCGCAGGCGCGTGCCGTAAAAATCCTGGCGCTGCGCGAGCGCCCGCACGATCTCCTCGAGCACCGAGATCGCCGCGCGAAGCTGGATCCCGTGCTGATCGACGTAAGCGGCTGCCTTTTTGGCGTACTCGTACAGCTCGACCTCCACGGCGTCACAGCTTTCTTCGATCGCTTGCGGCGAGGAATCGAAGGCCAGCCGCGTGCGCAGGCGGCTCAAGCGGTGCCGGTACAACCCTCCGATCTGGGGGCACGAGTTGCCCAAAGCGTTGGCGACCGTTTCGAGCGTCGACAGGTAACAATTGACGACGGTATGCAGAGCGCGAAGATGCGGATCTTCCGGGGGCGCGTTCGGCGACGGTTCCGCGAACATCTTAATCTGTTTTATCGGCATTTGCCGGTAAGAAAGGATCGGGGAAAGACCTTAGTCCCGCCGGAGCGCGTGCAGTTCCGCGGCGACCCTGCCGAGTCCCTCGCGCATGTATTCGTCGCGTCCGCCCAGCCAGATGCGCACAAAGCCTTCGATGCCGAGAAATTTTCCAGGCACGATCAGCGTGCTCTGCCGCGTGCGGATGCGCTCGCACAGCTCTACCGAGGAAACGTCCGCGTGATATCGAATAAGCGCGATCGCGCCGGCCTGCGGCTCCCGCCATTCGAGCACCCCGCCGAAGCCCCGCACCCATTCGCGCGCGATGTCCAGATTTGCGTTCAGCACGGTGCGCGTGCGCGCGTAGCATTTCTCGCGATTCTCAGGCTTGACCGCGATGCGCGCCAGCCGGTCCGACATCTTGTTGGGACAGATGGTGAGCGAGTCGTGCTGCGCCCAGCACTGCGCGATCAGCTCCTTCGGCCCGACAATCCAGCCGATGCGCACGCCCGGAATGCCCCACGCCTTGGACAGGCCGCTGGTGACGATGACGCAGTCGCTCATGCCCCAGAAGCTTTTCGAAAGGGGTCCCGCGGCTTCCGCGCCGCGATACACTTCGTCGGCGATCAGGTACGCGCCCGCCTGTTCCACGCGGTCGACGATGCGGCGCATCGCGGCGTCGGAGAGCACCGCGCCGGTGGGATTGTTGGGATTCGAAACGTAGACCAGACGCGTGCCGGGTTCGACCGCGCGATCGAATTCATCCCAATCCGGCTCCCAGCAGCGATCCAGGCGCAAGCGGAACGTCCGCACGTCGGCCCCGAGGCTGCGGGGAATGCCCCAGAGCTGCATGTAATTGGGCACTTCGAGAGCGAACTTATCGCCGGCTTCGATCTTGCTGAGCGCGACCAGATAATTCGCCTCGGAGGTGCCGTTGGTCACTTCGATCTGGTCGATCGTCGCGCCGGGATAGAATTGCGCAATGGTTTCCCGCAGCTCGATGGTGCCATTGGACTGGCTGTATCCGAGCGGCACGTCGAGAAAGCCGTCCAGGTCGAAGCCCATTTCCATCAGCTCGCGCAACGTGAGCGGGCGCACGCCGCTTTCACTCAGATCGTAATCGACGATGTTCTCCCACGTCGATTGCATTCGCTCCATTTCAAAGGTTTCGATTCGCATAAATTGACTCCGCAATGAACAGATCTTCCACTCCCAGGCCGGTCAGGTCGGCGACGGAGCTGCGCGCGGCCGAAGGCTTCTCGCAAAAAGCGCCTATTTCGATGGCGCGCGGCCACTGATCTGGCGCGTGCTGCAGCTCCCCGAGTTTTTCGCACTGCGCGCGCGAATCGGCCAGCACCAGATCGGCCGCGCGCAGAATTTCCGGATCCAGTTCTTGTTTTCCCGGCGAATCGGCGCCGATCGCGGTGATGTGCGTGCCCGGCTCTATGTCGCTTTCGGTCAGCAGCGGCGCGCGCGACGCGGTACAGGTGACGATCAGCCGTGCAGCGGCGGCGACGGCGGACGGGCTAGACGCAATCGCCACGTCCGGCAGGTATTGGCGGATGTGGTCGGCGCAGCTTGCGACGCGCTCGGGCGATCGGCCCCACAGATAAATTCGCTTGAGCGGAAGAATTCGGGCGTGGAATCGTGCCACCAGGCGCGCCTGTATTCCGCTGCCGAGGATTCCGATGGTCTGATCCTTGCGGCCCAGCTCGCGCGCGACCATCGCCGCGGCCGCGGCCGTGCGGATATCGGTGAGATGTCCCTCGTCTGCAAGATATGCAGCCGACTCGCCCGTTTCGGCCGAAGCGAGCAGCATCATTCCGTTCCCGCGGCCTTCAAAAGTGGTCGCCAGTTTGAGCACGAAATATTTTCCGCCGCGCCGGCAACTGGATTTCATGTGAACTTCGCCCGTGCCGATTTCGAGATGCATCGGCATGGGCGTCTGCGATTCGCCGCGCGCGTGCGCGATCAACGCTTCGCGCATGCAGCCGATCGCTGCGGTATCGTCGATGCGCGCGCGAATTTCGTCGAGCGTCAGGATCTGCACAGAATTTTCCGCACGCTTTCCGCGCTCACGTTGCGGCCGGTGATCACGATGACGGCCGGTTCCGTCAGCCTTCCAATTTTTCCCGTGAGACACGCGGCGAGCGCGACAGCCGCGGTCGGCTCGATCAGATATTGATGATGCTCCAGCATCCAGCGCACAGCTTCCAGGATCGCATCTTCGGAAACCAGCGCGACACGGTCCACGCGCGTCGCGAGTTCCGCGAAGGTCAGCTCGCCGATTCCGCCTTCCACTCCCGCGGCCATGGTTTCCACCGCGGGAAGCTTGGTGATCGCCCGTCCGGCTTCGAGCGACTTCTTGAGACCCGGCGAAAGCTCGTGCTGGCAGCCGACGATTGTCGCGTTTTGCAGGCAGTGCCTGGTCCAGCACGCGAAGCCCGCGCCCAATCCTCCGCCGCCGACCGGGAGGACGAAGGCGCGCGCCTCCGGAGCGTCTTCGAGCACTTCCATCGCGACCGTCCCGCCGTTAGCCGCCATCACGTCGTAATCGTCGAACGCGGAAATAAAGGTGCGCCGTTCGCGAGCGGCCAGCTCACGCGCCCAGGTTTCCGTATCGTCGTAGCCATCGAACTCCGAAACGCGCACATCGGCGTTCCTGGCGATCATGGCGGCGAGCTTGGTGCGATCTACCGAGCGCGGCACGCAGATCGTCGCGCGAAGACCGAATTCGCGCGCAGCGTACGCGATCGCCTTGCCATGATTTCCGGCCGAGCAGGTGATGACGCCGTCACGCCGCTCGGCATCAGTCAGCCGGGACAATCGGAACAGCGCGCCGCGAATCTTGAAGGATCCGGT
Organism: Bryobacteraceae bacterium; assembly: GCA_035501755.1. Lineage (GTDB taxonomy): Bacteria > Acidobacteriota > Terriglobia > Bryobacterales > Bryobacteraceae > Palsa-187. The sequence continues at coordinate 6,503 of DATJVN010000008.1, forward strand.
CAACTGCATCGATTCGAGCTTCAGCCACGCGGGCACGCCCAGAATTTTCGACAGCGGCTCGGAATGCTCGAGCGGCGTGCGCCGAATGCGGCCCCTCAGGAACGCGGCTGCTTGCTCGATCCTGTCAGGCGCAATACTCAACGGCCGTCTCCGCGAGAATCGCCGCCAGTTGCGCGACCGATTCCATCTCCACCCACTCGACCGCGGCGTGCGCGCCTCCGCCGGTCGGTCCGATGACCACAGTCTCGATTCCCGCGCCCCGGAGCAGCGCCGCATCCATCCAAGGAGTGTCGCCGAAATAATCCGGCGCGCGGCCGAGCGTCTTTGCGCACGCGCGGTCGAGAGTGCGGACGATCGCCGCCTCGCGCGCGACTTCGAACGGGTCGCGAGCGAAGAAAGCGCGCACTTCCGCCTGGAAACTCGGATCTTCGGCGCGCAATCGATCTGCAATCGCCTGAATCTCGGCGACGGCCTGCGCTTCGGTCTCGCCGGGGATCGTGCGCCGCTCGATCTGCAATTGGCACGATGCTGAATAAGTGCTCAGCCCTTCCCCTCCCTTGATGGTCGCGGCGTGCAGCGACGGCGGGCCCACCAGCGCGTGCGGCGTTCGCGCGCGCAGCTCGCGTTCGAGCTTATCGAGCTGCGCGAGAAACCGGCCCATCCGCATATTGGCGTCGACGCCCAGATCGAATCTGCTCCCATGCGCAGCGCGGCCCCGGGTCTCGACCTCGATCCACAAGTAACCCTTGTGCGCGAGGCAGATTTTGAGAGCGGTCGGCTCGGTGACGATGGCCGCGTCGGTTTTGATGTGCGTGATCAGATCGGCGGTGCCGATGCTGCCGTACTCTTCGTCGGCCACAGCGGCGATCACTAGGTCGCCGCGCAGCCGCGCTCCGGAATCGACCAGCGCTTTCGCCGCAGCCATCTGCGCGGCAAGCGAGCCTTTCATGTCGTAGCTGCCGCGCCCGAACATTTTCCCGTCGCGCACGGCGGCCGAAAAAGGCTCGTCCATTCCTTCGACGCCGACGGTATCGTAGTGCGCGTTCAGCATGAGACTTTTTCCGCCACCCGATCCGCGCAAGGTTCCCGCAACGGTCACGCGTCCGCGCTCCGGCTCGAAGCTTCGAACCTCGAGACCGAGCGATCCAAGCGCGGCGGCAACGTACTCGCCGATTTCGCGTTCACCCGGCGCGCCCGGCGCAAGCGTGGGATTGATGGAGTTAATGCGGATCAAATCCGCGAGCGTCGAAGACAGGTAATCCCGATCGATGCGCATCAGCGCTTCTCTATGATATCGTCGAGCGCCCGGCCGAGCCGTTTCAGACCTTCTTCGAGCAGTTTCGTTTCGCCGCCGATGCCCACTCGGAAATGATCCGGCATCTCGAAATATTCGCCCGGAACGACGGTGGTTTCGTACTTTTCGCGCAGGATTTCGCACAGCCGTGCGACGCTTCCGTGCTTCACACGTGGAAATGCGATGGTCCCGAATGGGAACCGCGGCACGTCCAGGTCCGCGCGACTGTCGAAGAAGCGATGGAGCAAAACGCGATTGCGATTCAGGCGCGCGCGCACGTTTTCGCGAATGCGCGCGAGCTCCGCCAGCGCGATCACGCTGGCGCGCTCCGCCAGGTGCGCCGGAATCACGCCGAACAGATCGTTCAGGCGCCACATTTTTTCGGCGAGCGATGGTTCGGCCACAACCCATCCGCAACGGAGTCCGCTCAGTCCATACACTTTCGTCAAACTTGACGTGACAATGAACTGATCTCCCAAGAGCGCGGCGGAGCGCGGCGCGTTTTCGAACGCGGCGTCAAGATACACCTCGTCGACCAGCACGCGCGGGCCGATCTCGCCGATTTCGCGAATGACCGATTCCCCGGCGAGCGCGCTTGACGGATTGTGCAGGTTCGCGACCACGATCAGCTTCGTGCTCGGCGTGATCGCGCGACGGATTGCGGCCGGATCGAGCGCGAATCCGGATTCGTGCGTACGCGGGAAGCGCCGGATCTCCGCGCCGATGTAGCGCAGCACCGCCAGAATCAGTTCGTAAGTGGGATGCTCCACCAGCACTTCTTCGCCGGGCCGGACCAGCGTGGCAAGCGCGAGATAATTCGCCATCGACGTTCCGCCCGCGGCCACGATCCGCTCCGGCGCGACCTTCGCGTGCTCAGCGAGCGCGCGCTGCAACGGCTCGTAACCGTAGAAACTCGGGCCGCTGATTTCCAGGTCCTCGATCCGCGCCGGCAGATCGCGCAATTTCCAGTGGGCGACGCCGCTGGTGGCCAGATTGAATTTCGCGTGCGACCGCAGCTTGGCCCATGGCATGTAACTCGAGCTCATTTCTTCCTCCAGATAAAGTACGCAGGAACTCCGGTGGCGAGGATCGCGAGTCCGATGGCGCTGTTGGCTGGATATTTGTAAACCGTGCTCGCGACAACCAAAAAGCAGGAGACGACGAACGCGATCGTCGTCACCGGATGTCCCGGCGCGCGAAACCCTTGCGATTCGGGCTTACGCGCGCGAAACACGATCAGCGAGATTCCCGTCATCCCGAACAGGATGAAGTCGACCGAAGTGACGTAGTTCAAAATCTGCTCGTACCGGCCGGAAATGGCGATGATTATGGCGATCGCACCTTGTAAAACGATCGCGACCACAGGCGCGGCGGTGCGCGGATCGATCCATGCGACGCTTCTGAAAAACAGCCCGTCGTCCGCCATGGCGAAGTACACGCGCGGCGCGGTGAGCATTCCCTGGCTCAGAAATCCGAGGGTCGAAATGGCGATTCCCAGGGCGATGAAGCGCGCTCCCGCCTCGCCCATCGCGGCCCGCATCACCGCGGATGCGGGCGTGTGCGTCGCCGCCAGCCCGCTCGGTCCCAGAACGCGAACGCACACGAAGCTGACCGAAACATACAGCGCGATCACTCCGCACACCCCGATCAACAGCGCGCGCGGCAGGTCGCGCTCCGAATTTTTCATTTCGCCCGCGACGAAGCTGGTGGTCTGCCATCCGCCGTAGGCAAATAAAACCGGCGTCATGGCCGCGCCAAATGAGCTGATGGAATCGTGCGCGGCGGCCACTTGCCGTGTTTCCGGCGCCGCGAGGAAAATCCCTGCCGCGACCAGCGCCGCGATCGCGGCGATCTTCAATAGCATCAGCGCGCTCTGCACGTTCGATCCCGCGCGCACGCCCAAACAATTAATAAGGGTGAGCACCGCAAGCGCGCCCGCCGCGATCAGCGCGTCGGAGAGCGGCACACGCGTGATCTCCAGAAAATATCGCGCGAAGGTTACTGCGACGGCCGCCATTCCGCCGGTCTGCGTCACCAGCAGCAACGTCCATCCGTACACGAAAGCGACCGCGGGATGAAACGCGTCGCGCAGATACGCGTACTGCCCGCCAACTTCCGGCCGCCGCGCCGCGAGCTCCGCGTACACCAGCGCGCCGAGCAGCGCGACCACTCCGCCCACCGCCCACGCGCCCAGAATCAGGGCCGGCGTGTGGACCTGCTGCGCCACCACGTACGGATTGATGAAAATTCCCGATCCGACGATGCCGCCCATCACGAGCATCGTCGCGTCGAACAATCCCAGTCTGCGGGCAAGCGCCAATTAGCTACTGTAGTCGATCACCCGCCGCCGCGGCGTGCGGGCGCGATATAGTCGCAAGGTATGGAACACCACTTCGCAAGCGTGAATGGAATCCGCATGCACTACGTCTCAAACGGTTCCGGCAAGCTGATCGTTTTCGCGCACGGATTTCCCGAGTTCTGGTACGAGTGGAAAAATCAGCTCGCGGAATTCGGCCGCGATCATCTGGCCGTCGCGCCCGATCTGCGCGGCTACAATCTGACCGAAAAGCCGGAGGGCGTCGAGCAGTATCGCGTCAACATCCTGATCGAGGATCTGCGCGCGCTCGCCTCGCACCTGGGTCATGAAAAATTCACGCTGGTGGCGCACGACTGGGGCGGCGCGGTCGCCTGGGCGTTTGCCCTGGCTTACCCCCAGCTCCTCGAAAAACTGGTGATCATCAACGCGCCGCACCCCGGCGTTTTCGCGCGGCTGCTCCAGTCGAACGCCGGGCAGCAGCACGCCAGCCAGTACATGCGCATGTTCACCACTCCGCAAGCCGAGGAGATTCTCTCGCGCGACGGCTACCGCATGCTCAGCGACATCGTGCTCGCGCCCGGATTGAAGCAGGGATATTTCGACGAAGCGGACCAGCGCGCCTACCTCGAGGCGTGGTCGCAGCCCGGCGCACTTACTGGCGGATTAAATTACTATCGTGCCGCGCGCCTGCTCCCGCCTCCGCCCGGAACGCCGCCGCCGGCGAGCGAACTCGTACTCGACACCGCCGCGCTCACCGTCCGCGTTCCCACGCTGGTGATCTGGGGCGAGCGCGACAGCGCGCTCACTCCCGCCAATCTCGACGGCCTCGACGCGTTCGTTCCCGATCTCACCATTCGCCGCGTACCCGACGCCGATCACTGGATCGTACATCAGAAGCCCGCGCTGGTGAACGGTTACATACGCGAATTCGTCGCGGCTCAGGCACGGTCCCAAACGATATGATGGTGGTTTGGGTGAACACTTCGGCCAGAGCGCGCGCGCGCGTGTCATATTCGTCCTCATTAATGTCATCGCCCTCGGATTCCTGGCGTGGTCGCTGCGCCATTTTAATGTCGGCGCTCTGATCGAGGATTTTGAGACCACCAACTGGTGGTGGATTTCCTTCGCCATCCTCTCCGATGTCGCCGTGTACGCGTTACAGGCGTGGCGCTGGCAGGTGCTGCTGCGCCCCGTGGAGCCGGTCCCGTACAGGCAGGCGCTGCGCGCGGTGTACATCGGACTATTCGGCAATGAAGTGCTCGGATTCGCCGCGGGTGAGGTGGTCCGCTGCTACGTGATCGCGCGTTTCACCGCGCTACCCTTCTCGGTTTCGCTTTCAAGCGCCCTGATCGAGCGCATCTTCGACGGAATGTGGCTGTGCGCTTCCCTGATCCTTACATTGCGCGTCATCGGATTGCCGCATCGTCTGCACTGGATTGTGGATGGATCGTACGTGCTCGGGGGCGTGGTGCTGATCGTAGCCGTGCTGCTGGGATTCGCCATGTTTCACCACCACAGGGCGCGCAGCGCGCTTCAGGGCGGATCGTGGAAGAAGCATCTACGCGTGCTGATCGACGATCTGAGCCTCATCGGCCACTCGCGCTATCTGTATTTTTCACTGCTGATCAGCCTGCCCTACTTGCTGATGCAAACCGTGCCCGTGTGGGCGACCTTTCGCGGCTTCGGCTTTTACGATCTTTCCCTGTTTGAAGCGTTCGGGTTCATGGTGATCCTGCGCATGGCGATGGCCGTTCCCCAGGCGCCGGGAAACATCGGCTATCTGCTGCTGAGCAAGGAATTGATGCTGGTGCTGTTCGGCGCCGTCGCGCGCGACGCCGAAAACTTTTCATTGTTGATCTGGGGATTGGTGACGCTGCGCGTCGTGCTTGGCGCGATCGCGCTCGCCACCACCGGTTCCAAGTTCGGTGAGCTCCATCGCGCCGCGCACACCGAGCGCGCAGAGCTTTCCAAGGCTCGCGATTCGGTCACTAGCGATTCGATTTGAAGAGAGTTGCGAAGATCAGCCCACGTGGGGGTCGAGCATCTTCTTGACTTCCGGCTTGGGCATTGCGCCCACGCGCTGGTCCACCACTTTGCCGCCCTTGAACAGCAGCAGAGTCGGAATTCCTTGCACCCGGTACCGCATCGGCGTCTCGGGATTCTCGTCCGTATTCATTTTCCCGATCTTGACCTTGCCGGCGTACTCAAGCGCCAGCGCGTCCACGGTCGGCGACATCGCTTTGCAGGGCCCGCACCAGGGCGCCCAGAAATCCACGAGAACCGGAACCTCCGACTTCAGGACTTCCTGATCGAAAGCCCCGTCTGTGAAGTGTAAAACATGCGACGCCGCGCTTTGTGCCGCGGCGGTATTTTCAGCAGCCATTTTGTTGTTTAAGCTCCAGTAGCTATGATGCTTGAAGTGGCCCTCAGGATGCAACTCACTGGCCACGAACGCGCGCATACAGGCTCTGGTACTGCGCCGCCGAGCGGTCCCAGGAGAAATCCATCGCCATCCCGCGCAGCATCCGCGCTCTCCATGATTCCTTGTCCTGAAAGGCGCTTACCGCCAAGCGAATCGTGTCGAACAAAGCCTCCGGCGTATAGCCGTGATACTTGAAGCCGGTGGTTTCATCGACGGTGTCCTGGAGCCCGCCGGTGGCGCGCACGATGGGCACGGTTCCATAGCGCAGACTGTACATCTGGCTGAGACCGCTCGGCTCGTAGCGGCTGGGCATGAGGAACATGTCCGTGCCCGCTTCGATCAGGTGCGCCAGCACATTGTCGTAGCCGATGCACACGCCGAACTGCTCCGGCCGGATGTAGGCGAGATAGCGGAACATATTCTCGATGCCGCGCTCGCCCGAGCCGAGCACCGCCAGCGCCACGTCCTCCTCCGCCAGCCGCGGCGAGATTTCTCCGATGAAGTCCATCCCCTTCTGATGCGCGAAGCGCGACACGACTCCGATCACCGGACGATCGAGCGCCATCGGCAGCCCCAGCGTGCCCAGCAGCGTCCGCTTGCACACCTCTTTGCCTGAGAGGTCCGCGGGCGAATAGTTGGCCGGCAGAAAGCGGTCGGTCTCCGGAGCCCATTCGTGGTAATCGACGCCGTTCAGAATTCCGGTCAGCTTGTACGCGCGCGATCGCAGCAGGCCGTCCATCCCGAATCCGAACTCCGGCGTCTGGATTTCGCGCGCGTACGTCGGGCTGACCGTGGTGACCGCGTCGGCCCACACGATTCCCGCCTTCAGGAAATTCAACCGTCCGTAAAATTCGAGACCCTCAGGATGGTACAACGCCGGATCGAGTCCCAGATCCGGCAGCACGCGCGCATCGAAATTTCCCTGGTACCCCAGGTTGTGAATCGTCAGCACGCAGTTGACGCCGAAAAAAGTCGGATCGCGTGCGAGCTGCGCGTGCAGGTAGGGAGCGAGCAGGGCGGCCTGCCAGTCATGACCGTGAAAAATGTCCGCGTGAAAAATGTCGCGCGAGATTTCGAGCGCCGCGCGGCACAGCAGCGCAAAGCGGATATGGTTGTCGCCATAATCCCATCCCGATTCGTTGTACACTCCCGCGCGATCGTACAGCGGCGGACAATTCAGAAAAAAGAAGCGCACCCCGTCGCGCACCAACTGATCGATCCCCACCACGAAGCGATGCGGACCAAGCGAAATCGGCATGGCGTCCGCGATCCGCTCGGCGCCCGGAATCAGCGCGATGCGATAGCGCGGCGTCACTACGCCGACCTCTTCGCCGCGCCGGGCGAGCGCCGCCGGCAGCGCTCCCAGAACATCTCCCAGCCCGCCCGTTTTGACAAAGGGCGAAGCCTCCGATGCCACCATCAGGATCCGGGACATGAGTTCTTCATTGTAGCCAGCAGGTGCTTCTGCACTTTTCCGAGCGCGTTGCGCGGCAGCCGGTCGATCGCCTCGAAGCGCCGCGGAATTTTGAAAGACGCGAGCTTCTCACGGCACCGCGCCTCGAGCGACGCCGCGTCCCACGCTCCCCGCGCGACCAGGTAAGCCACCGGAACTTCTCCCCGCACGCGATCGGTTTCGCCCACCACCGCGGCCTCGGCGATTTCGGGCTGCTCCATCAGGAATTCCTCGATCTCGCGCGGATAGATATTGAACCCGCCGGAGATGATCAGGTCGCTGCGCCGCCCGCGCAGCGTGTAATAGCCGTCTTCGGAGCGCTCGGCCAGATCGCCCGTCTTGAACCATCCGTCTTCAAACGCGGCGCGCGTCGCGTCCTCGCGCCGCCAGTATCCCGAAAATACATTGGGACCCTTGATCCACAGTTCGCCCGATTCGTCGATTCTCGCGGAAATTCCCGGCAGTGGAAACCCGACCGTCCCGGCGCGCCGTTCGCCCGCGTAAGGATTCGACAGGTTCATCATCGTTTCCGTCATTCCGTAGCGCTCGAGAATGGTGTGCCCGAAGCGCGCGCGGAACTCCTCGAGCACCTGCGCGGGTAGCGGCGCCGACCCGGAGACGAACAGCCGCATTCCGCTTCCGATCTCGCGCGCCGCGTCCTCAGCCATTTCGAGCATCCGCACATACATCGCGGGGACGCCGAAAAAAAGCGTGGGCCGGAAATCGAGAAATTGCGCCGCCGCGCTCCGGTGCTCGAAACGTTCGAGCAGCCGCATCCGGCATCCCGATGCGAGCCAGCAATTGAGGCCGTTTCCCAGTCCGTGGATATGAAACAGCGGCAGCGGCAACAGAAGCCGGTCGCGATCCGTAATCTGCCAGCACGTCACCAGGTTCGCCGCGTTGATCTGGAAATTGTTATGGGTGAGCATCGCTCCCTTGGAGCGTCCCGTAGTTCCCGACGTGTAGACCAGCGCGGCGGGCGCGTCGCCGTCTAGATCCGGATAGACCACCGGAGCGGGCGTCCCGCTGGCAAGTCCGGCGAGCTCGCTCTCGGTGACCATCAGCTTCGGCCCGGCGTCCTCGACGATGTGCGCGATCTCGCGCTGGCGATACAAAATGTTGATCGGCACGAAAATCACGCCCATCTTCACGCACGCCAGAAACAGGTCGATCAGTTCGATCCGGTTCGAAAGATACACGCACACCCGGTCGCCCCGCGTGAGGCCGCGCGCCGTAAGCGCCGCCGCCATAAAATCGCTGCGCTGCGCGATTTCGCCGAACGTAAACTCGCGCCCGTTCCATTCGAGGCCGATCCGGTCGCGCCGGGCGGCGAGCGACAGATCGAAAAATTGCCGGAGGTTCACCTTTCTAGTTTGCCCCAGCGATACACTAGGCAGGACGTATCCATGATTGAAGTTCGGGAAATCTCCAAAACATTTCACGATTCGAAGCGCGGCACGCACTCCGCGGTCGATCGTGTCAGCTTCGAAGTCCACGCCGGTGAAGTTTTCGGCTTGCTGGGTCCCAACGGTGCGGGAAAGACCACCACGCTGCGCCTGCTGGCCACGCTGCTCAAGCCAACTTCGGGAACCGCGGTGCTCAACGGCTGCGACGTGAACACCGCGCCCGCCAAGGTCCGCGCGCAGATCGGATTTCTTTCCGGCGACATGGGCCTGTACGCGCGTCTCACGCCGCTCGAAATCCTGGATTTCTTCGGACGATTGAACGGAATCGAAGCGCAGCGCCGCGCCAAGCGCATTTCCGAGCTGATGACGCTGCTCGACATGCACGAGTTCGCCGGCGTGCGCACCGATAAGCTCTCCACCGGTATGAAACAGAAGACCGCCATCGCCCGGACCATGCTCCACGACCCGCCCATCCTGATTCTGGACGAGCCCAGCTCCGGCCTCGACGTCCCCACCGCGCGCACCATCGAGTCCGCCATCATGGAAGCCAAGCGATCGGGCAAGTGCATCATCTACTCCACGCACGTGATGGAGGAAGCTGAATATCTTTGCGACCGCATCGGCGTGATCGACGGCGGTCGCCTGAAAACCACCGGCACGATGCAGCAGCTCCGCGACGCAACCGGCAAGCATCGGCTGCGCGAAATCTTTCTCGATCTTCTCGGTCTCCCGCCCGACAAGTGAACGGTACAACTCCATGCGATTCCCCATCTTTCAAGCCATTTATAAGAAGGAAATGATCGACCTGCTGCGCGACCGGCGCACGCTCATCAGCATGGTCGTGGTCCCGCTGCTGGTGTTCCCGCTGCTGTTCCGCGTCGCCATCGCGCTGAGCTCGCGGATCGAGGAGCAATCCGAAGCCGAGGCCCGGACCCTCGGCATCGCCGCCCGCGTCTCCACGCCTTCGTTGCGCGAAGCGCTCGCCAAAACCGGATATCCCGTATTCGAGCGCCCGGACCTCTCCTCCGCCGTGGAAAAGAAATCCGTCGCCGCCGCGGTCGAGGAAATCCCCGGCAACCCTCCGACCGTCCAGATCTACGTGGACAGCTCCAATCCCACTTCGGGCGCGGCCGCCGACCGCGTCCGGCTCATGCTCGACGTGCTGAAGGAACAGCGCATCCGCGAGAGCCTGCGCGATTCGGGCGTCCCGCTGAACGTCCTCACGCCATTCACCGTCAAGCGCACCAATGTCGCCGGAGCGCGCAAAATGGCCGGATCGGTGTGGGGCAGCATGCTCGGCTACCTGCTTCTGCTGCTGATGTTCACCGGAGGAATGTATCCGGTCATCGACATGACCGCCGGCGAAAAAGAGCGCAAAACACTGGAAGCGTTTCTGGCCTCGCCCGCGACGCGCCAGGAGATCGTGGTGGGCAAGACTCTCGCCGCGATGACCGCGATCTTCCTCACCGCGATGTTGACCCTGGGAAGCATGGTGTACTGGCTCAAGAACACGCGCCTGAGCTCCCGATCGGAGGAGCTCAAGCACATGATGGACACCATCCCGCTCGACGCCGGAACCATCGCCATGATCGCCGCGATTCTGATTCCCGTGTCTATCTTCGCGGCGTCGCTGATGTTCACCATCGCGCTGTTCGCGCGCAGTTTCAAGGAGGGACAAAGCTATCTGACCCCGCTGGTGCTGTTGGTGATCTTCCCGGCGCTGATGGGCGGCCTTCCCGGATTCGGACTCACGCCGGCACTGTGCCTGATCCCCATTTTCAACGCCAGCATGATGGTTCGCAGCGTGCTACTCGGCGATGCATCCATGCTGAATTTCGGCGTGACGCTCGCGGCGAACCTGGTCTACGCCGGAATCGCCGCGGTGATCGCCACGCGCATGTTCGAGCGGGAAAACGTGCTCTTCCGTACGTGATCCGCGCCGCGCTACCCTCGAAAGCATGAGCGATCTCAGCCGCATCGGCGTCGCTATCGACTCCGCGCTCCTGAAGCGCTTCGACGAGCTCATCGCGCGCCGCGGATACACCAACCGTTCGGAAGCGTTTCGCGACCTGATTCGCGATCAGCTCATCGAGACCGCTGCCCAGCATCCCGACAGCGTCGTCGTCGGCACCGTGACGCTGGTTTACGATCATCACGTGCGCATGCTCTCCGAGCGGCTCACCGCAATGCAGCATGAAGCCTTTCACAACGTGCTCTCGACCCTCCACGTGCACCTTGATCACGATCACTGCCTGGAAGTTCTGGTGCTGCGCGGGAAGGCTTCGGCGGTGCGAAAGATGGCCGAAGCGCTGATCTCGACCAAAGGCGTCAAGCACGGCCGCCTCACCATCACTACCAGCGGAGCGGGACTGTGATCGTCGGCACGGGCGTGGACCTGTGCGAAGTCCCCCGCATCCGCGAGGCCCTCCTGCGCCACGGCGACCGTTTCAAGCGCCGCGTCTTCACCGATGTCGAGATCGCCTACGCGGAGCGCAAGAGGGACCCTTACGAGCGCTACGCGGCGCGTTTCGCCGCCAAAGAAGCCGGCATGAAGGCGCTCGGCACCGGCTGGAGCGGCGGCATCTCCTGGCGCGATTTCGAGGTGACCAATCTTCCCTCCGGCCGTCCCACGCTCACCTTTCACGGGAAAGCCGCCGAAATCGCCGCGAAGCTCGCGCTGCGCAACATCGTCCTCACGCTCACCCACACCCGCGATCAAGCCCTGGCTCTGGTGATCCTCGAATCTTGAGATTTCAATCTGCAATCTCAGCTCCCGAGCCCCTCCGGGGCGACCTGGAAGACAAAATCGCCCCGCCGGGAGGCCCCTGGCGTGAATCTGCGTTGATGGAGACCGTGATGTGCGGCGGTCTGCGAGGCTTGAGCGGGGCGGCGGGTATTGGAGGCTGGCGATGGCGCGAATAAATTGCCCGCGGTTACGATAATTCAAATATGAACGGACAATGGCTCGGAAGGTATTCGGGTACAAGCATCGGGAGTGTGATGTTGAATATCGACGATCTTGGAACTTACTTTCAAGGCGTCGCCTATGTGTTCGATGATGACAAAGGCGCCCCGGCGACGGGCATTCTGATCCGAACCCCTAATAAAGACCGGCAGTTCGCCCTCCGGCTAGAGAACCTGTGGGCGATCGATCCTAGAAGCGGCAATCCGGGGAACTGGGACGAAATCAAGCAGTTCTTCCCCGGTTTCGTCGGCGCTTCCTACGTAGACGCCCGGTGCTCCTGGGATGAGCGCTCGATACGGCTAGAGTGGAAGACTGACACGGGTCGGGCCGCCGAGTCCGAGTTGCCGCGCTCGCAGGCAGGCGAGCCATCCAGACTGGTCCCGCTCGATTTCGGATGGGCAGGGTTCAAAGACTTCGTAGCTGGGCTGCGGGGACGCCACCTCTTTCGGGGGCAGGAGGGCGGGTGGCGACTCCGAACGACGTTTCACCGAACCGGGCGGGCCGATCTGCTCCGGTTCGGTCGGGAGGACATTGGGTCCTTACACCGCCGTCTAAGCGCTCGCACGCGTCACGTTTTCAATCTGAGCCTTCCCGACGAAAACGGCGCTTTTTACAATCTGGTCCAACACCATGGGTATCCGACCCCCCTCCTCGATTGGACGTACTCGCCCTTTGTTGCCGCGTTCTTTGCGTATCGCAAGATTTCGCGCGCGATAGCGGCGAAAGCGGAGCCGATCAATCGTGTCCGCGTATTCATGCTCGACGAGCGTTGGAGGACAGAGGTCAAGCAGGTAACCGCGGCGGATCGCGCGTTCCCGCATTTCTCGATTGCGGAGTTTATCGCGATCGAGAACGAACGCGCGGTCCCGCAGCAGTCCGTGTCTGCGATCACCAATGTTGATGACATAGAGACCTACATCCAAAGCGTTGAAAAAGCGACAGGGACGGGACCGTATCTCACGGCAATCGACCTTCCTGTTTCGGAAAGGGACGCGGTCTTTAACGATCTGACCCTAATGGGCGTCACGGCCGGGTCGCTGTTCCCGGGATTCGACGGGACGTGCGAGGAGCTGAAGGAGCGAAACTTCAATCTCTAAGTCGTTTGAGCTTCGGCAGCTTTGCCTCCTGCGCCGAGTATGTGGGGTTGTTCGTCCCGATAAGAATCGCCGCTGAAGGTCGCGATGCAGTTCTTTCCTCTATTTTTCGCATACAGCATCGCGCGGTTTGCTCGGTCGCGGACGCCCTGATCGGTCAGGAAGCAGTCCGCACCGGCAATGATGAGGCCGATACTAACCGATGTCCTTTCCGGAACGCCCTGGTAGGTGAGGCGCGCGAGCCCACGTTGCAATTCCTGGAATGCCTCGGCGGACCCCTGGGCGTTAATCAACAGGACTGCGTATTCGTCTCCGCCGAACCGATAGGCATAGCCCCTCCCGAAGGCGAACCGTTCTAACTCTCGCATGAATATCGGGAGTACATCGCGGTCGACGACTTCGTGACCGTGTTTCGTGTTCAGGGACTTGAAATCGTCGACATCGAGGTAGGCCACCGCTATCGCGTTCGCCCGGATCGCGCTCATCTCCCGGAAATAACCGACGTCTTCGAGAAATAGGGACGGCGCCTGGAGGATGTGGAACTTCTCGTCGAAAACGCGATCGGCGAGGGCGCGACTGCGCCTCCTCAAGATCCCGTCGATCTGTTCCAGGTTCAGAAAGTCAGCCAGGCGCGGAACCTGACGAGCATGAGCCTCGATAAACCAATCCTGGAGACTCAGCCGTTCGAACTGCTCCAGCTCAGCGCCAAGAAGGGCGATCATCTCCGCGTTGCTCGTTCTGCTTTTTCTCGCTTCGACCGACGTGGAGCAAAACCGCCATCGGTATAGGAGAACCGCCTTGATCGTAGGTGCGAATTCGATCGAGATCGGACCCATCCCACCGAATTGGCGATAGTGGCTCCGGACATCCCCAATCTCCGTGACCAGCAAATCGAGGTCGCCCATCAGTGTCGAAATCGCCTTTGGCTGTTTCTGCAATTCCAAGCACTTCGCGACCTCTTGCGTGACGGAGGATTCGATATCGTTCTTAAAAATGGACAGCTGGTTGACAAGGAAGCTCAGGTCATCTTCGACGAGGTATATGCGCGTTTCCACTCTACACTCCCATTCCAGAGAATAGCGCTCGATGCCGACTGAAGCGATTCCTAAGCTGGAGCCGCATCGGACGATTTATGAGCGCGGGTTTGATCGGTGGGTTGTGCCGCCTCGCCGCACTCCGCGTCTTCGCCCGACATACGGCTTCGGCTCTGTTTTCGGACCGGTGGATTTTGCGGTCGCGGTGCCGCTTCGAGAGGAAGCCGTCCGACGCCGCGGCGACCGCTCGCGCTTGGTCGCGACTTTAATGTCACCCCGGCGTCTATGCACGGGGAGCGGGCAGTCTCCCTACGCGTCAGCCTCCTATAATTAAAACTGTCATGCGTAAGCGGTACCTCATCGGTTCCGGCCTGGTTCTCCTTGCCATCCTTCTGACCCTGGTGGTCTGGCAGGTCTCTCTGAGTTTCGGCGAATACGGCCCCGCCGATACCGCGCAAACCTTTGTTTTCTGGGCAGTTTCGACCCTCATTTTCCTGCTCACCGTGATGCTCGGGTTCATGCTGTTTCGCGAGGGCGTGAAGCTGTACATCACATGGCAGAGCCGCCGCGAGGGCTCGCGCATTAAATCCAAGCTGGTGATGGGGGCGCTCGCACTCAGCCTGTTGCCGGTGGTGTTTCTGGTCGCCTTCGGCTACGCGATCCTGAACCGCACGCTGGATAAATGGTTCGGCAAGCCGGCCGAGCGCGTCCGCACCAATTTGGTCGAAACCGCGACCGCGCTCGATAACGAGGTCCGTGACCGCGGCCAGGCCCTGGCCAACTGGATCGCGCTTCTGCCCGAGGTGCGAAACGGAAACGCGGATTTCGCGCGCATCTGCTCGGAAAATCGCATCGCGAGCCTGCGCATCGACGGCTCACCGGTGTGTCCCGAACAGAAATCCGACACCGCCACGTTGGTCTTTGAAGCGCAGGCATCTCTCGGCGACGGCCGGACCCTCACCCTGGGCGTGCGCCCCGGCATCGATCTCGCCACCAAACAGCACCAGATCAACAGCTACATGCGCGAGTACAACCAGATCGCTGCGCAGCGCAAATGGTTCCGTCTGCTTTACTCTCTGTTCCTGCTGCTGATTGCGTTATTCATCTTGTTTGTCGCCACCTGGATCGCGCTGCTGCTCGCGCGCCAGATCAGCGTCCCCATTTCCGCCCTGCTGGTGGCCGCGGGCGAAGTGCGCAAAGGCAATCTCGGCCATCGTGTGCAGGTGCAGGCGAATGACGAGCTGGCCACCCTGGTCCGCGCCTTCAATGAAATGATGCACGAGCTCGAAGCCAACAGCCGCGAGCTGGAGACCCGCCGCCGCTTCACCGAAGCGATCCTTGAAAGCATTCCCACCGGCGTCATTTCCCTCGCGCTCGACGGCCGCATTCAGCGCGTGAACCGGGCACTGCATGGACTGTTCGGCGAAGAGCAGCTCGCCCGCGCGACTCGTCTGGCGGATTTGTTTCCGCCCGATGACGTCGTGGAAATCGAGTACCTGATGAAACGCGCCCTGCGCACCGGCGTCGCCGCCAGCCAGCTCGACGTGGAGTCGGGCAACGCGCGCTCGAATGCGGTGTTGCATCTGGCCGTCACCGTTTCCGCGCTGCCCGTGCGCGATTCCGCCGCGCCCGGATTCGTGTTGGTGCTTGAAGACACGAGCGAGCTGCTGCGCGCGCAAAAAGCCGCGGCCTGGCACGAAGTCGCTCGCCGAATCGCGCACGAGTTGAAAAATCCTCTCACGCCCATCGCGCTGTGCGCGGAGCGCATCGCCCGCCAGCTCGACCGCGGCCCGGTCACGCCTGAAGCGCAGCGCATTCTGCGCGAGTGCTCGACCACCATCGCCCGCGAGGTGGGCTCGGTGAAGATGCTGGTCGACGAATTTTCGCAATTCTCGCGGTTTCCCGCCGCCCAGCTCGTGCCCAGCGACATCAATCAGATCGTGCGCAACGCGCTCAACGTCTTCGCCGGACGCCTCGACGAGATCGATCTGCGCGTGGATCTGGCTTCCAACCTCCCGCACATCAACGCCGATCCCGAGCAGTTCAAGCGCGTGATCGTGAACCTGGTGGACAACGCCGCCGAGGCCATGCGCGAATCACTGGTCCGTCGCCTGCTCGTGACCACGCATTCGGTCTCCGGCGAATCAGTCGAGCTGCTCATCGCCGATACCGGCTGCGGAATCTCCGCCGAGGATAAGGAAAAGCTGTTCCTGCCCTATTTTTCCACCAAGGGACGCGGCACCGGACTGGGCCTGGCGATCGTCAATCACATTCTGTCCGAACACGGCGCGCGCATCCGCGTCGAGGACAACCGGCCGGCCGGCGCGCGCTTCTACGTGGAAATCCCCGCCGTCGCGGCTGCGGAAGCCGAGGCACACGCGTGAAGAACACGCGCGTCCTGATTGTGGACGACGAGCCGGGCATTCGCGAATCCCTGCGCGGCGTTCTGGAGGACGAAGGCTACGAGTGTCACGTGGTCGAGACCGGCGAGCAGTGCATTCAGGAGCTCGCCGGCAACAGTTACGACGCGGTTCTGTTGGACGTGTGGCTTCCCGGAATGGACGGCATGGAGACGCTCGCGCGGATTCAGGAGATCCCCATCGAAAACCGTCCCCAGGTGCTCATCATCTCCGGCCACGGGACCATTGAAACCGCGGTCAAGGCCACCAAGCTCGGCGCTTTCGATTTCTTGGAAAAGCCGCTGACCATCGAAAAGGTCACCGTGGTGCTCAATAACGCGGTGCAGCAGCGGCGCCTGGAGCTCGAATTGAGCCGGCTCAAGGAACAGGGCAGCGCGCGGCCGCAGATCATAGGCGAAAGCGTCCCCATGAAAGCGCTGCGGCAACAGCTTTCGTTGATGGCGGCCACCAACGGGCGCGTGCTGATCTTCGGCGAAAGCGGCACCGGCAAGGAGCTGATCGCGCACGCGATCCACGCCGCCAGCCCACGCTCCGCCGATCCGTTCATCGAGGTCAATTGCGCCGCCATCCCCGAAGAACTGATCGAAAGCGAGCTTTTCGGCCATCGCCGCGGCAGCCTCGCCGGCGCGCTGGAGGACAAAATCGGAAAATTGCAGAAGGCCGATGGAGGTACTCTGTTCCTTGATGAAGTCGGTGATATGTCACTCAAAACACAGGCGAAAATTCTCCGTTCCTTCGATGAGCAGCGCTTTGAGCCGGTGGGCGCGGCCGAGTCCATCCAGGTCGACGTGCGCGTGGTCGCCTCCACCAACAAGAATCTCGAAGAGGAAATCGAGCGCGGCAACTTTCGCGAAGATCTGTTCTATCGCCTTAACGTGATCCCTTTTCATGTCCCTCCCCTGCGCGAGCGCGTCGAGGACGTGCGCCTGCTCGCCGAGCATTTTCTTACCGAGTTCGGCCGCCGCTACGGCCGTAAACCCAAGGAATTAACTCAAGAAGCCATACGAGTGCTGGAGGAATACCCCTGGCCGGGGAATGTTCGGGAGCTGCGCAACTTGATGGAAAGAATAGTAATTATGAACCCGCAGACGCGCATCGATGCGCGTCACATCCCGCTCGACCGTTCCCGCCGCGCCGTGTTTGAACGTCCCATGGACCGCTTCGGTAGCCTCCAGGAGGTCCGCGAAGCCGCCGAGCGCGACTTCATCCAAAAAAAGCTGGAGGAAACCCGTGGGAACGTCACGCGCGCGGCCGAGATGCTGGGACTTGAGCGCAGTCATCTCTACCGCAAAATGAAGGCCTTAGGCATCGCCCCCAAAGATCAAGTTTAATTTGTCTGTGAAACGGTTTAGACACATTGGATGAGATCACCCAGTACGTTCAAGCCTCAGATTTGTATAAAACTTTAATGTGATTTTGTCATCGAAACGGATACAACTCACGTTTTATTGTCATTCTACGAATGATGGCCACGATCCGCGAAGTGGCCGCGCGCGCGCGCGTTTCGGTCGGGACTGTATCGAACGTGCTCAGCGGCGCGGTGCCCGTCAGTAAACGTCTGCGTGAACGTGTGCTGGCCGTCGTTCAGGAGCTGGATTATCAGCCGAATCAACTGGCGCAGAGCTTGAAAAGCCGCCAGACGAAAATGATCGGCATGGTGATCCGCGACATCACCCATCCGCTGTTTGCGCCCATGATGCGCGGGGCGCAGGACGCGGCGTGGCTTCAGAACTACCTGCTGGTGATGCTCGACTCGGACCGGCAGCTCGAACGCGAGCAGCAGATCCTGGCGGCGCTGCGGACCCGCCGGGTGGATGGAATCCTGCTGGCCGCAACCGGCATCGAACAAGCGCATGTCCGTGCGATCTGCGAGGCGGGAATTCCCGTCGTGTGTCTGGAGCGCGAGCTACCCGGACTGGGGATCGATTGCGTGATCGCCGATCATTTCGAGGGCGCGCGCAAATGCGTGGCGCACCTGGCGGCCTGTGGCAACCGCTCCATCGCATTCCTTCATGGCGACACCAGCGACTGGATCGAGCGGGAGCGGTTCGGCGGATACCGTCAAGGCTTGGAGGACGCCGGCGTCGAGTTCGACCAGAGTCTCCAGGCTGGGGACCATTCCGGATCGGACGAGGGTTACCGCGCCGCCGCGGCGCTGCTCGATAGACGCCCGCGGCCCGCCGCGATTCTCGCGGCCGACGCGACGGTGGCAGCGGGATTGTTGCGCGCCGTTCGAGATCGGGGGCTGCGCTGCCCTCACGACATCACCATCGCGGCTTTTGACGATCCGTTTTCCTGCGACGTGCTGCGGCCGCGCATCACAGCGGTCTCTCAGCCCTCCTACCACATGGGATCGAAAGCGATGGAAATCCTGCTCAAGCGCATTCAGGACCCCGACCGGCGCCGCAGCACGGTGACCCTCGAGACAGAACTCCACGTCCGCGAATCGAGCGCCTGCAGCGCTGCCGGTTCCGGCGCAGCCTAAACGGACTGGATGTTGGTATCCTCGAGTACCTTCGGCGTCTCACGGCGCGGGTTCGGTGGTTGTATTTTCGGCGGAGTGTATTGAAAAAAGGGACAAACGTTTTATTCCTCCCGCAGCGCGACCGTGGGGTCCAGCGCCGCGGCGCGCCACGCCGGAATCCAGCAGGCCAGCCCCGCGATGGCCAAAAAGAACACCACTACCGCCACGAAGGTGACCGGATCGGTCGGTCGAACGCCCACCAATAGCGTCGCCATCGCCCGTGTCAATCCGCCGGCCGCCATCAGTCCGATGCCGATGCCCATCGCGCTCAGCGCCATTCCCTGCCCCACCACCAGCGCGAAAATCGACGCCGGCGCGGCCCCCAGTGCCATGCGCACGCCGATTTCCGCGGTGCGCTGTCGCACGAAGGTCGCCAGCACTCCGTAAAGTCCCACCGCGGCAAGCACGGCGGCGATCACCGCGAACGCGCCGATCAGCCAAAGCGCGAAGCGCGTGCTCGCCTGCGCGCGATCTACCCACACGCTCTCCGGCTGCATTTCGGCGATCAGAAGATTCGGGTCGAGTTTCGCGATGGCGGCGCGGACGGCCGGCCCGATCGAAGCCGGATCGCCGTGCACGCGGAGCATCCAGCGGCCGACGGCGCCGTGGTTGCGGAATCCGTCCGTGAAATAGATTTGCTCGTGCCCGGGATCGACCAGCGATGCGGCGCGCTGGTGCGCGACGACGCCGATGATCTCGACCCATTCGGGCTCGGGCGTCTGAACGCGGATCAGAATGCGTTTTCCGACGGCGGACTGGTGCGGGAAGGCTTTTTCGGCAAGCATCTGATCCACGATGACGTACTTGCGGTCGGGTGCGTTGTCCGCGTCGGTGAAGGTGCGCCCGGCGATCAGGGGAGTGCGCATGGTCTCGAAAAAGCCGGGCAGAACGGTTTGCCAGTCAGTACCGCGATATTTGCTCGGGTCGGTGAGTGCGTCTTCCAGTCCCCAGCGGATGGTCGAGTATCCGCCGGAGAGCGGGGCGAGCATGGCGGCGGTGACACTTTCGACGCCGTGAATTTCGGAGAGACGCGCCTGGATTTCACGGATGCGCGCGGCGCGGGCCTGCGGCTGCGGTCCGCCGCGCCCGCCGAGCAACAGAAACGTCAGCAAATGATCGGGATCGAAGCCAAGATCGATGTGCTGGAGCGCAATGAAGCTGCGGACCATGAGCCCGGACCCGATGAGCAGGACAAACGAGAGCGCGACTTCGAGGATGGTGACGGAATTCCGGAATCCGGAACCGCCCAGGCCGGCGGATCGGCCGGCGCCGCGGAGGACCTGCATCAGGTCGGGCCGCGAGGCGCGCAGAGTGGGGGCGAGTCCAAACAGGATGGCGGCGAGGACGCCGGCGCCAATGGAAAACGCCAGGACCGTCGGGTCGATGGAGATTTTCTCGAGACGCGGAAGGTCCCGCGGACCCAGGGTCATGAGCTCGCGGATTCCCCCGTAGGCGAGCCCCAGGCCGAGCACGGTTCCGGCCGCGGAGATCAGGAAGGACTCGGCCAGCATCTGGCGGATCAGGCGCCAGCGGTTTCCGCCGAGCGCGGCGCGGATCGCGAGGTCGCGTTCGCGTAGCGAGGTTCTCACCAGCAGGAGATTGGCGACGTTGGCGCAGGCGATCAGGAGCAGGAACGTCACCGCTCCGGTGAGGGCGAGGATGGCGGGGCGGACCTCGTCGGTGAGATGCTGGCGCATCGGCTCGATGTGGAAGTAAAATCCGCCTCCGCCGTAAATGGGAAAATCGCGGCGGATGGCTGTGGCAACCAGGCTTGCCTGTTCCGCGACGCGATCGAGAGAAACGCCGGATTTGACGCGCCCGATAGCGTGCCAGCCGAAGGTGTTGCGATTGCGATTGTCGTAGCGCATGCGCGCGGCGGCGAAAATGTCGGGATGGCGCTCGACTCCGGAATCGGCTCGAAATTCCAGCTCGAAGCGCGGTGCCAGAACGCCGACGATCACCGGGGCGTTAGGGCCTGCCCCTGGCATGCGATGGCCGAAGATTTCGCGGCTGCCGCCGAAGCGGCGCTGCCAGTATTCGTTCGTGATCACGGCCATGACTGGCAGTTGCGGCGGCTGCTGCGCGGCGTCGGCCCCCGGCGGAGGAGGGGGCGGAGGCTGGCCATCGGCGTCGTCGAAGTCGCGGCCGGCGGCAATTTTGGCGCCGAGCAGGCGGAAAAAATTCGGGGTGACCAGCGCGCCGCTGACCTGTTCTGGCGTTCCGTCCTGCCTGGGAATGTTGTTGCGGAACGTGATGATGGCGGCCATGTCCTCGAAGGATGGGGAGGTTCCGTTGCGCAGGTCGGAGAAATTTTCGTAAGAGAGCGGCTGGTCGTAAGCTTCGCGTTTGCGCATATCGCCGCCGATCAGCACCAGGTGCGACGGGTCCTTATAAGGAAGCGGGCGCAGCAGGACGGCATTGGTCACGCTGAAAATCGCCGTGGATGCCCCGATCCCGAGCGCAATGGTGACCACAGCCGTGACGAAGAAAACCGGGCTTTTCGACAGGGAACGCGTCGCGTAAACCAGATCGTTGCCGGGCATGAGAAATAGACGCCGCGCGTAGGGAAATGTTCCTGCGTGCTTCGGCGCCTGTTTTTCCTTTGTCTCCCATTACATCGCGTTTCGCCCGGATGTGTTTCTCGCCGCGCCGGTTTATCCAATAGGCGTGAGGGCCGGCGCTCCGATCGGCGTCCGGCACGCCGCGCGATTTAGCCCTCGAGGCTCTGTTTCGCAACGCACCAACGATTCGGGGAGAGCCGCTAGCCTTAGTGTGAGCGCCTTTAGCGAGACAGGCCTGAAACTCGTCCCGAACTGTCGCGGGGAAACGGCGGTGGGAGGCGTCTCCAATGAACTTCACGCCCGAGCTGCGCCCGCGGAGCATTCCCGCGGTCCAGCTCGCCGGCGTTCAGCCGGCCGGGATCTCCCGCGTCCGGCCGTGCAGGTACTCCACGATCTCGGTTTTCCCCCCATGCGCCGCCCACCCCTCCGGTGTCGCCCGCCAGATCGTATCCTTCAAATCCAGCCGCGCGCCGCGCTCCACCAGCAGCCGGACCACCTCCCGGTGCCCCGCAAGCGCGGCCTGGTGCAGCGGAGTCGAATGCGCATGCGCGCCCACCGGATTGTAGCGGTTCGGATCCTCGCCCGCATCGAGCAGCAATCGTGCGATCTCCGCGTGCCCGAATTGAGCTGCCAGCGCGAGCGCCAGATGCCGTTCCTCACTCCCCGCGGTCGCGAGCCATGCGGGGACATCCTCGACGCGGCCCAGTGCGGCGGCCACGGCCAGGCCGGCGCGCGCGCCTTTCCGGATCAGCTCCCGCGCCGCTTCGAACTCTCCGTGCGGAAGCGCCGGCCCCATCCCGCTGTCCGGATCGGCGCCGTATTCGCACAGCAGCCCGATCAGAGGAATCTGTGCGCCGCACTCGCGCACCACCCGGCCCGAGCACACCAGTCCAAGCGTTTCGTTTACCGCGGCCGGATCGTTCCTGGCGCCCGCATCGAGAATCGCTTTCGCGATCTCGATAATGTTAGGCGGCAATTTCCCGTGCCGGATCGGATTTTCGGCGATAAACTCGAGCAGCGCCGGATTGCGAAAATAATTCCCGCCTTCGAGCAGCACGCGCTGCCGGACCACCTCCGGATGCGCCTTCAGGTGCGCGCTCAGACCCTCCAGATCGCCCGCATCGAGCAGATCCACGGCGCGGCGAAACCCGGGGTCCTCGATGCGCTCGTGCGCCGGGAGGGTT
This sequence comes from Bryobacteraceae bacterium, assembly GCA_035501755.1. Classification (GTDB taxonomy): domain Bacteria; phylum Acidobacteriota; class Terriglobia; order Bryobacterales; family Bryobacteraceae; genus Palsa-187. Next base: position 29,177 of record DATJVN010000008.1, read on the forward strand.
GTATCGCCAGCGCGCACCGGTTTTTCGAGATGCTTCTTCAACCTGGTCCAGCTCGCAAATCCACGCTCGCGCGCGATGGTCAACTGGGCGTCGGAAAGCCTCAGACGGGAGCTGAAAATCTCAGCATCGGTCGCTTTTGAAAAACGCGGGTGAAACTCGCGAATCCGCTGGGCCGCCTGCGGATCGCGCGCCGCATGGGCCTTGATCAGGTCCTTGGCCTGATACTTCAAATGTTCGAGATTGGCGTCGCGCGGGAGAGGTTTTACGGGCATGACGAACTTCCTTTCATCAAGACGCCTGCGTCCCCATCTCCAGGCAGAAAGTAAGTTCGTAAAAACCGATGGTCGGCGAGGTGGACTTCTGTCCTTTCCGGGGACCGGATGCGCCCTTCCCGCGCGAGCTCAGTATAGCATCGCGGGCCGTGTTCAACAGCTTGCGTTTAGGGACAGAATAGAGGCTGTCCCCTTTTTCACAGAGACACATCAAGCTCGCGGTTGTTTGGAAGGAGGTTCGCCTCGCGCTGCCGGTAAAGTGACGGGTCAACCTGGGCGATCATGGCCGGGAGGTTGAGCGCGACGGCGAGAAAACTCTGCAGTCCCTCACAAACGCGCTGTGGATCTCGAAGCACGTCCTGGTGCTCGACCCAAAGGATGCTCATCTCCCGCCTCGAGCGCAATGCCGCCTTCAACTGCTTCAGGTGTGCATGAAGGGCTCGCTCCATGGCTTCCGGGGCTAGCGCCGACGCTTGTGCGCCCAGTTTTTGGATCATGCACGCTTGCGAAGCTACCACTTCCGTGAGCGAGCGCTCCAGGAAGATCACTTTGTAGTGGAACGCGGCCGGAAGCGACGGCAATAGTGACGAGATCACCTTTACCGCCTTACCTTCGGCCTCGGCGATGCAGTTCGGCTGCTGCGGCAGAGTTTTGACCTTCTCCCATTCGAAATAGCCGCGCGGATTCGAGGCGTCGGCGCCGCGCCGGCCATCGGTGAGCGGCTCCAGTCCACCCGCCGCGAGCATCTGCATCATCAGCGACGTGCCCGAACGCGGCAATCCGGAAACGACGGTAATCACTTGTTCAGCGCTTCCCTTCTGCGCCGAATGAAATCGCCGATCCATTTCTTGTGTTGGATGGCCTTCGCCAGGTCGCCTCCGGGACGGCGGTTGACCGCGACCAGAAAGCGATGCGCAACGAGGAATCCCGGCGCCATCGCGATCGCGGTTTCAAAGGCCAGCGTAGCGCGGCGAAAATGGGCAAGCCGCGCCAGCGCCACGCCCAGGTAAAAATGTCCCATGGGCAAAAAATGCTGCAAGCTGACCGCCGCGAGCGCTTCCTCAACGGCCCGGTCGTCTTGCCGCTTGCGCAGCATCACGCACGCGAGACCAAGATGCCCTTCCGCACTGTCAGCGTCGATTTCAAGCGCCTCATGAAACGCCCGTTCCGCATCCTCCAGGCGCCGCAAACGCAAGTACGCTTGCCCGATGCGCAGGTGCAGGTCGGGCATGCGACGCTGGGCGTGTTCGGCTCTCAGCAGCAACTCGAGCGCGCCCTCCATGTCTCCTTCCTCGAATTTGATGACTCCCATCAGCCAATCGGCCCAGGGACGATTTGTGCCCGCTGCCGTCTCCGCTCCGGACACTGACGGACCGCTGCCGGCTGGCGAGAGTTCCTGAGAGCCTGGCGCGGCGCCGGCTGCCTCCGTTTCTTGTTTCCGCTTTTTGGGCGCGGGAGGCCGGTTCACGAGCTCCGTTAACACGCGCTTGGCGTCCTCGATGCGCCGCAGCGCCAGGTAGCACTGCGCCAGGTGTTGGGCAAAGCGGGCCTGCTCCGGCTGCTGCTTATAGAGATCCTCGAACATCGGCAAGGCTTGAAGCGGCCGGCGCTTGTCCATGTAAACGCGGGCCAGATTGTATTTCGCTTCGCGCAGCGCGATTTCCACGGACTTCTTCTGGTCGTCGGTAGGCCCAATATAGCCAAGTGCGGCGAATTGCTGGAGCACCGCGTTGGCGGAGTCAGGATCCATGCGCAGATCGGCCGGGTGCATGCCGCACTCGCCGGGCTCCTGTTCCCAGCTGGGGATGCGCTCAATCTGGGGCGCCTCATCGAAAGCTTCGACGAGCACGCGCCCGTCCATGTCTTCGCCGATGGGAAGGCCAAACAGCGTCAGGATCGTCGGCGTCACGTCCAGCAGCGTCGCCCCGTAGATCCGCTCATCTTTCTTGATGTGGTTGCCCGCCATGGCGATCACGCCGAAGCGCCGATGTTGCACCGCAGGGCCCGCGGGCTCGTTGGGGATGCCGAGCGGCCGCAAATGGTCGGAATGAAAACCGTGATCGGAACACAGAATCACGGTTGTGTCGCGTCCGGCAAGATATAGAAGGCGCGCCAGCAGCATGTCGTGGAAACGATAGGCCCCGGTAACGACGTCCTTGTACAGCTCGAACAGGTCTTCCGGGATGCATTGCAGGCGCGGCGGGTGAAAGTGCATGAAGGCGTGGCAAAAGTGGTCAATGCCGTTGTAATAGACCGCCATGAAGTCCCACGGCTGCGTCTCGAGAATCCACGTCGCCGCGTTGTGAATCGAGACGTTTTCAGAAAGCGTTTTAACGAAGGCGGACAAATTATGGTCTTTTTTCTGATCGACCTTTTGCAACTTCGGAATGAAAGGAAAAACCATCGAGGCGTCAACTTCCGCTGGATGCATGCGCAATTCCGAAAGTGGATCCCGGAGGCTTTCGGGATGCACCGCACCATCCGGCAGCGGCCAGGGCTGGTCCGGCGGCGCGGTGGCGATCGGATACAGGTCCGACACGCAAACTCCATTGATCGGCTCGGCCGGATGCCCGGCAAACCAGCCGAGCACGTGCGTCTTGAACCCTTTTTGCGTGAGGATGTTCCAGATGGCCTTCACTCTGCGCGAGGTGCTGGTGACCGGCCGAACGCCGCCGGAATTGGGGTCCGGCTCGATAAAACCGTGAATGCCATGTTTGTCCGCGTGCTTGCCGGTGGCGATCGAATTCCACAGCATCGGGCTCAAAACCGGTTGCAGCGTGGCGAGGTTGCCCATCACGCCGCAATTCACGAAGTCGTTGAGACAGGGCATTAGCCCCTGGTCCATCAACGGCGTCGCAATTTTCCAGTCAGCGGCATCCCAGCCGATCAGCAACACCTTCCGGGTATGTGGCTGCATCATCGCTCCGTCGCGGACGGCAACGCTGATTCGCCATGCGCACGCCTCTTCCGTCGCAGAGCCATCATTCCCACCGCTCCGAGCGCCAGCAATGTAATCGAGCTCGGCTCGGGAACGGGCGGCGCGCAGGAAGTCTCGCCGGTGAGCAGGGGCTGGCCGCTACAGGAGCCCTCGTAAATGGGTCCGATGGTGCCCGCTACATCCACGCGATTATATGGCACGTAAGGCCACCACCTGAAGCTCGCTCGGGCGTCGACATCGACCTTCGCCCATCCGAGTTCCCCCGTAGTCGGGTTCTTGAAGCCAACATAACCGGAACTCTTAAGATAGGTGCCCGATCCCCAGCCCCCAACCAGCACATAATGTTGGCCGGAGCCGCCGCCAACTAGCGTCCAATAGGTCTGCGAGGCGAGGGCGAAGCCCAACTGAAGGCTATTCCCAAACGCGGCATGGCTGACCGGGAACCCCGCTGGAAGCAGCCCGCGCACCTCCAACCCCGTGAAGCCGTAGTGAAATGCGCCTCCGACATCCTCGACGAAACGGCCGGAAAGACTGGCGAAGGCTCGAGCCAGAGCCCACGTCACTGCGCCGAAGAACTTTGACGTCTGGATGAGTGTGCCCGTCTCAAGTACCGCACCGTTGGCAAAATGGACCGTATTCGTTCCGGACCCTTGGTAGTCAGCCCACAACTGTCCGGCGTTGAAATTCTGTGCGGACGATATCTGGATAATGTCCGCTCTCGCGTCTGGTGCGAGCGCCAGGCCCACCCCGGCCGCTGCCGCGGCCATTGCATAACCTGAAAGGCGCCTTTCCAAATGTTCCGAAAGGGTCGCAATCTTTCGTGCTGCTTTGAATCTTTTCATGAAGCCCCCTCTTGATGCCGCCAGCCATCATCGCTTCGATGTGTATTTGATTCGCGATGATTGGTTTCTCCTTGCCCAGTGATTATCATCCATCCCGCGAACGCCGAAGACATCGCCACAGCGCGCTGCGCATTGCGCTCCGTCTGCGTGCGTTGGCGCGAGATCGAACCGGTCTAAAATAGCTCGCGAACAAACTCTAATCGCACGCCACCAGCGGCAGGCCCACGGCCGCTCTCCAGTCGCCGTCGGAGGGAAAACCATCGGCTGCGACCTCTCTGGTGATGACCACTGCTAGTGCACGCGATTGACCGTTTCCGTTGGCGACATCGCCGGCATCAAGCGCACACTGACTCGGAGCAAAACAGCGAGAGCACAGGACCCGGCCAGGATGCCTGACAGGTTCAACACCCCGGCCCCCCAACGGTTCCTGTGCTCCCGTTAGCGATGGCTACCCTGCCACCGCAATCTGAGCTTCATACGAAGCTCACGCAAGGCGCTTCAGCAACAGCGCCAGAGCCAGCGAGGTTACCCCCAGAAAGGCAACCAGAGGCATCGGGCTCGCTGTTTTCGGTATTTCCGGAGCCGGAGCGGGAGCCGGAGCCGGCGTGGGCTCGGGAGCGGGCGCGGGCTGCTCGACTACCGGCGGCGGCGCGGGTGT
>DATJVN010000009.1:0-22861 GCA_035501755.1 Bryobacteraceae bacterium
GGCTGAAAGATGAAAGCGCGAGCCGAAAAGCTGGATTCCGCTCGCCGAGCGGCGGCACCGGCGACGTCAACCCTGACCTGATCAACCGCTTTCGACGAGTCTGAGCACTAATCCCGCGCACTTTTCAACAAACTCCTAGAAAGCGGAATCGCGGATTTGTGTCTTCCAAGACTTGGGCGCGGGCGCCGGTCGCTTCCCGGGTCGATACCGGAGAAGCAAACTCAAGTGTTCGAATTCTCACATCAACATTTCTGTGGGGGTGGCCGAGAGCGCCAACCCGGCTCAGCCGTGCCTGTAGGACACGAAAAGCTGCGTCTCCGTCAGGAGGGGAACGGCGAAGCGCTTACGGAGGGCCTGATATTTTCTGTCGTCGGGCAGCCGCGATTCGAGCAGCCGGCGTAATTCCACGAGATCGCGACGGTCAATCGGCTGAAGCCGTTTGTCCGCCATTTGAGCACCGGTTCGTAAGGCCCGCTTTATCGCGCCGAGGTAGTTCGTTACAATCGTCGCACGGTCTCGGCGCTCCGTTTCCATGTTTCTAAGGATTGATGGCTGGCAATCGAAGGGGTCGTTGAACGAACTGGGTGCAGCCATCCAAACGATGCCTTCCCGCAGCATCTCCAGCGTGCGCTCGCACTCCGCGGAGTGCGCAAGATTGAAGGGACGATATTTGGAGAGCACGTCCAAGTGTCGACTCGTATCCTATCTTCCCGCACTCGCGAGTCACGGACTCCCGCGACCGTTTGCTCTCCATTGTGAAATAGAATCCCCACAAAACTCCCCACAGTCGGGGAGAATCATGGCTTTTTCGGCGCCGGTGGCGGCTGTAAGTATTTGAAAGAATTGGCTCCTCAGGTAGGACTCGAACCTACAACCCTTCGGTTAACAGCCGAATGCTCTACCATTGAGCTACTGAGGAGTAACTTTGGCGGGCCTTTTTATTACAACAGACCCATCAGCACACTGTCAATTCAGATCTTCTCTCCCACTTCACTCGATCCACGGATGCATCCGCCGCACGATTTCAGATTTGGGAACCGCCCCGACGATCCGCTCCACTTCCCGGCCGTCCTTGAACAATAACAATAGCGGGATGCTTTGCACCTGGAAGCGCTCGGCGGTGGCCGGATTCTGGTCGATGTTCAGTTTGCCCACGCGCAGACGACCGGCGAACTCCGCTGCCAATTGCTCGATTGCCGGCGCGATCATCCTGCACGGACCGCACCACTCCGCCCACAGGTCCACCAGCACCGGAAGCGCCGATTGGTCCACCTCCGAAGCGAACGTTGCGTCGCTGAGCGCGACCGGCTCGCGTACCGGAAGCGCCGCCTTGCAGCGACCGCACACCGGTTCGCCGCCCTCGCGCAGCTTGTCGATCGGCACACGGTTCGCCGCTCCGCATGAGCGGCAGTGAACGATCTGCGAACCCGTTGTCGTGAGATTCATTCTCACACGTTAGCAGGCTCTCTCTCAGCCCGCTTGTTCCATCATCGCCCGGTGCCCGATCAGTTCGTGTACCAGCTTCACTGCCTCGTCAACGGCAGCGCCGACTGGCTCGCTCAGCCCGATTCCCTCCTCCATGCTGGCCGGCTCGCATCCCACCACCAGCACGCGCCCAGGGTCGCCGCCCAACGCGCGCAGAGTCGCCAGTACCGCGTCGGGCGTCATCGCGTGCGCGTCGGGCGGTAGCGAAGACGCACCCGGCTCCGGCTCAATCAAATAGACCATTCCGGGTTTTCCGCCGCGCGGCGCGGCATCGACCAGAATCGTCAAATCGTAGCCACCGTCGAGAATCTCATAGGACAGGTGCAGCCCGCGGATTCCGAAATCGCGCACCGACACTCCCGGCGGGAGATCGCTTCCGGCGAGGCGTCGCGCCACCTCCACGCCGAACCCGTCGTCGCCCAGGAAGATATTGCCGATCCCGGCCACCAGCACGCGCGGCATGGTCACATGCTGCTGAGCTTGATATAGCGGCCGATGTCGGGAATCGATTTCAACAGCACATAAGCGGCATATCCGCCCGTAATAACCGCCACGGTCCATCCGAATGTGCGCATTTCAGTTCTCCTTTTCGATCAATTCGAGCTCATCTGGGAAAAAATAGAAAAATCTCTTGCCGATTTCCGCCGCCGGATCGTCATCTACCGTCACCGCCACGTAAGCGCGGTCTTCCACGTCTCGATGCACCGATTCGACTCGCGCGGTGCGGCCCTTCAGGAACATGTCGATGGCATCGGCATTGCGGCGAGGCGCCAGCCGCACCCGCGATCCGCGCCCCACGCTTCCGTGCCCCACGGCCACGCGCTGCGTCTCCGGCTGCTCGCTGTGGGGATTGAAAAAATCTTCGCCATCCCGAGAGGACAGCCCGCGGATCGCCCCGTGCAGACTCTCGAGTTTTTCCCGCGGCATGCCGTCGCAGCGCTCGACGATGCGGCGCGCCCGTTCATCCGCCGCGGAGGCTTCGCGTTTTTCCTCGTCCGTCATGGTCAGGACGCGCAAGGTCAGCATCTCATCGATCTCCGTTCCGTCGAAAAAATCTCCGGGACTTTCCGGAGCGATTGCGGGATAATCTCCCAAAATGATCGGCGCCGAAAGCATCACCGTGCGCTCGGGGCGCGAACCCACCAGCACCGGCCAGGCATGCAGGTTTTCGCAGCCGGCTGCATCCAGCGCTGAAACGAACATGCCCTGGTGAACGCGCAGCAGCGTGTGGGTCCCGGTGAGAGAATGCCGCATCGCCTCGTTGCGATCCGCCGCGCGCGCCTCTGAGAGGTTTTCGATTCTCACGCGAACCTTGAAGAACGCATCGGCGCGTGTGATGGTCGCCCGAATCACACCGGTCACGGGGTTGAATTGGAAATGCCGTTCGTGCTCGCCCGGCGCGAGCCCGTTCATTTCCGCCGCGCGCTCGATTCCTTCGTCCCAATCGCCGGTCTTCGGGCGTACCTGCAGGAATCGCACCAGGACGTCGACTGCGGGAGGCGTATCGGCCTCGATCAAGCACTCCGTCTGCATGAACTGCGGATCATCCTCCCAGCTTCGCGGCGCGACCACGCCGAACTGCCAGCGAAACTGATTTTTTCGAGACGATGGCCGGTAAGGATACAGCAGGTAACCTTCGTACAGCACCGCGTCCGCGATCTTGCGCGCCTGTTCGAAGCTCATCGGACAGTCTCCCCGAGCATCATCTCGATCGTTTCATCCCAGCTCGCCAGTCCGTTTTTGGCGCGAAAACGCTGGAGCGCGCCGAGCGTTTCGCGATTCACGCGAATCCACGCGCAATCCGGAAAATACGCGTCCATCGCCTCGCGCCATACCGCCACCGGCATGCGGCACATCGCTTCCCGATCCCACGGCACCTGCTGCACGACAAATCCGCTCGGCGATTTCACGAACACCGTGCCGCTGAACAGAAATCGCAGCGGGATTTCGCCGCCCTCGAGCGCCGCCAGGTACTTCGCGGCGGTCACTTCGAAATCATAGGTGCACGCGACCGGCACTTCGACCGCAGTCGCGCTTTCAAACGGTGGAACATTGATGGTCGCCTGCGTCCAGATGAGCGAATGCAGCGTCTCGTTCCAGCGCTCCGGGAGGCTGAAGACATCCACCAGGCGGTCCTGTTCTTCAGACGTGTGCCGGCGCCGCCGCGGCTCGATCTGCAACTGGAAGCGCAGCAGGATCGCGTGAATCGCCGCGCCGCGCGTTTCGCGGATGTGCAGGCGGAAAGCGAGCATCGGAACGGCAGCGCGCGGCACAGGCCGCACGCCTTCCACGCCGAAAATCATGTCGATCACGCGCACCTCGCATGCGGCAGCTCCGCCAGGAACGCGTCGATCTCGCGCCACGCGTCGCGCCCGCCGTCGAAACCGCGCCAGCTCCGCTTGATCCGTCCGGTCAGCTCGTAACACGCATCCACCGGCACGATCCACGCTTGGTTCCGGCTCACCAGCAGCGCCTCGACGTCGGGCTCGAGCGTCGCCAACTCTGGCGCGCTTTTCAGCATTTCTTCCCACGCCTCATTCGATAGGCTCGATTCCGTCGCGCCGGCGGGACTGGGATAGAATCCTTTCACGCCATTCGCGGACGAATCACGAATGAAAAACACGATCCCCACGGGAATCTCCGGCGCTTCGATTCGCGCAAGCTTCAGATACCGCTCGGAAACCGATCGCAGTTTTCCCTGCGCCGCGCCGCGCTCGGTGAACAGCAGGTAGCACGGACGACAGGAGCACAGCAGCCGGCGACGCTCCAGGTCGACGATGTGGCCGTGCGCGGCCTCGATCGGCGCCCCGCACAATTCGCATTTTTCCTGTTTGGGAGGCGGAGGCTCGACGAAACGGCGCAGCCGGAGCAGCGATTCCATCTATCCGCTCCGCGCCAGCTCAATTTGCACCAGCGGCTCCGCCGCCAATCCCGCTACTTCCACGCCCGCCAGGTCCGGCGCTGCCTCAAGCGCCGCTCGCTCGATCACTTCCGCCATCCCGGCCGGCAGCGGACTCCCGTTTTTCTCCACGCGAATTCGTGCCACCCCGTCGTCGATCCCTTCGAGCTTGAAATGCGAGTCGAAACCGCGCTCCAGTTTCTGGAGCATTTTCCGCAGCCGGACCTCCGCGTTCACGGGATGCAGATCGTGCAGCAGCAACAGGCTCCCGATTAGTTTGTCATCGGCCATGCGTTCGGCGTAGTCAGTCCCGCGCACGATCTCGACCATCTTTTCGAGTCCCGCGCCGTACAACTGCATCAGCATGCGGACCAGCTCCTCAGCCGGGCCGCCGCCCGATTCCGCCAATAAGTCTTCAATCCGCCCGACAACCTGATCGACGTCCAAGCGCGCGCCCCTATTCGATCAGATTCAACATCGTCGGCGAGTGCCGTTGTTCGATGGTCTTGCCATTACCGAGGAACATGTGCACGCCGCACGGCAGACAGGGATCGAAGCTGCGCACCGCGCGCATGATGTCGATTCCCTTGAAGTTGTTGCAGCCGTTTTCCTCGAAAATCGGCGAGTTCTGCACAGCATCTTCATACGGCCCAGCCGTTCCGTAGAAATCGCGCGGGCTCGCGTTCCACGGCGTCGGCGGATAGGGATGATAGTTCGCAATCTTCCCATTGCGGATCACCATGTGGTGCGACAGCACGCCGCGCACCGCCTCAGTGAATCCACACGAGATCGCTTCGTTGGGAACTTTGAACTCCGTCCAGGTCTTGGTCTTGCCCTTGCGGACGCGATCCAGCGCCTTTTCGCAGAAATGCAACGCCGCCGCCGCGGCGTAGGCCTGGAAGTAAGTGCGCGCGCGGTCACGCTCCAGCGCGTTGGACCACTTGGGAATCTTCCATTCGAAGGAAACCGCCGGCTTCATCGCCGTTTTCGGCAGATTGATCTGCACGCTCTGCCCCGTCGCCTTGATGTAGCCGGTATCGACCAGCCCGCTCAGCGCGGTCGCCCATAGCCGCGCAATCGGCCCGCCGCCGGTATCGAGCGGAAGATAATCCTTGCCGTCGAACCACCGCGGCGACATCACCCAGCTATATTTTTCGCCGAACTCGCGCCGCTGCGGCTTGGGAATCGTCTGCTGGTTCCAGGGATGCCGCATGTCGACCGGATTGCCCAGCGGATCGTGCGTCACAAACGGCTGCTTGTCCTCCCAATCGTCGTAGTACGAGCTCCCCAGCAAAATGCGAATTCCCAGGTTGATCTTCACCAGATCGTTGGTGACCAGTTTTCCATCCACGATCACGCCCGGCGTAACGAACGCGCGTTTACCCCAATCCGACATGTGCTCGTACTTGAAATCGCAGTACTCCGGGTTCTGCAAGCTGCCCCAGCACCCCAGCAGAACCCTTCGCCGCCCGACTTCTTCGTACCCCGGCAGCGCCTCGTAGAAAAAATCGAACAGGTCGTCGTGCATCGGCACCACGCGCTTCATGAACTCGACGTACCTCATCAGCCGCACCAGGTAATCGGTGAACAGCTGCACCGTCGCGTTGGTCCCGACTCCGCCCCCGTACAGCGTGGAGGGATGCGTGTGACGTCCCTCCATCAGGCAGAACATTTCGCGCGTCATCCTGCTCATTTGCAGCGCTTCACGATAAAACTCGCCCTCGAACGGGTTGAGCGACTTCATGATGTCGCCAATGGTGCGATACCCGTGATCACCGGCATGCGGCGCTTCCTTCTTCTGTGCGTTTTCCCAGACGCCGGGATTGGTCTCGCGCACCATTTTTTCGCAGAAATCGACGCCCACCAGGTTTTCCTGGAAGATGTTGTGGTCGAACATGTACTCGGCCGCTTCACCCAGGTTGATGATCCACTCGCCAGTCGCCGGCGGCGCGATGCCGTACGCCATGTTTTGGTTGTAAACCGAGCACGTCGCATGATTGTCGCCGCAGATTCCGCAGATGCGGCTGGTGATGAAGTGCGCGTCTCGCGGATCCTTGCCACGCATGAATACTGAATATCCACGGAACACGGAGGAGGTCGAATAGCACTCCGCCACGCGCCGCGTGCCGAAATCGATCTTGGTGTAAATGCCCAGGCTGCCCACGATGCGCGTGATGGGATCCCAGGAAACGTCCACCAGGTTGCGTTTTTGTTGCTCTACGCCCGCCAATTCGTCAATTTGTGTCGCCATGATTTCCTCTGAATTCCTGAAGATCTCGACCACAGGCGCGTCTCGCTCATGATGCCCACGGCCGCTGATAACCCGTCGTCAACTGCCGGCCCGGATGCCGCCACCTCGGCTCCTGATCCACCGTGTGCTTAGTAATGGCACGCAGGCTGCGGATCATCGGTCCATAAAAATGCCCCGTGATTTCCGTGGACGCGCGGCTGCCGGGCGGTTCGTCCATGAACGGCATGAACTTATCCGGGAATCCCGGCATGGTGCAGGCGATACAGATTCCGCCGACGTTGGGGCATCCGCCGATGCCGTCCATCCATCCGCGTTTGGTCACATTGCAGTGCACTACCGGACCCCAGCAGCCCATCTTCACTAGGCATTGCCGAGTGCCGTATTCGCTCGCGAAATTGCCTTCTTCGTAATAGCCGCCGCGATCGCATCCGTCATGCACCGTCTCTTCGAACAGCCACCGAGGACGCAGCTTGTCATCGAGCGGAATCATGGGCGCCTGGCCGACCGCCTGGTGCAGCAGATACAGCAGCGTCTCGGAAAGATTGTCGGGCTGGATCGGGCATCCCGGAACGCACACGATCGGCAGCCCCGCCTTCGACTTCCAGTTCCAGCCAAGATAATCCGCCACACCCATCGCGCCCGTCGGATTCCCCTGCATCGCGTGGATGCCGCCGTAGGTCGCGCACGTCCCCGCCGCGACCACCGCCCACGCCTTCGGCGCCAGCCTGTCCAGCCATTCCATTAACGTGACGGGCTGCCCCGTGTCCGGATCGTTTCCGAAACCCGTAAAATAGCCTTCCCGCTTGATGCGCTCATTCGCCACCGATCCCTCGATCACCAGCACGAACGGATCCAGCTTGCCCGCGTCAGCGCGCCAGTAAGGCTCCATGAAGTCCGCGCCGACTTTGTAGTCCACCAGTGGCCAGTGAAACTCCACCTTCGGCAATCCCGGAATCGCACCCATGGCGATGTCCTCGATGCTCGGCAGCGTGGCCGCCGTGAGCGAAACGGAATCTCCGTCGCAGCTCAATCCGGCATTGATCCACAGAACATGGACTAAGGGTTCCTTGTCTGGCATTGGTTCACCGACTCCTTGTGATTTCGCGCGCGACCTTGGTGGCGATCCATAGACGTACAGATCCGGTCCGGCGCACCGGAATTTTGACGCGCGCATCGAACGCCGTGAAGCGATCGTTGTGCGCACCCTTCCGCGCTATCTCGACCCTAAACCATCAATCCCGGCATGTAAAGGTTTTCACGGCGACATGAGTGCCGGAGAAACTCGTACAATCTGTCGCTTAAGGAAATTTCGTTCTCGATCGCGAAACGCTACTTGCAATCCGCGACGTGGATATTGAAGCGCGCCACCGGCTCCCACGACTGATCGCCGCGGCGTTCCAGATGGAACACCTTTCCGTCCGCGCGCAGCCGGAGTTGCGCGAGCGGTCCGTGGCGCTCCAACTTCACCCCGCCCTTGGTGATCTGCTCCAACTCCCAACTCTCCCCGCCCGTGTTGGTCTGATATACGTCGTCCTTGCCCGAATGTTCGATCACCACCCGCCCGGAGGTTGGCGAATCGAACGAGAACTGCGCGAGCGCTCCGAATTGCGAATCCTCGAAGATGGCCTTCTTGCGCCATGATTTGCCCCCGTCCGCGGTGATCATCAGGAACGGATCGCGCGGCAGCGGCTCGATGGTCTGCCCTCCGATCCATCCGTGCGCCAGATCCAGGAACTCGATCTGCTCAAACGACACCGCGCGCATGCGCGGGAGCGGCTCGGTCCACGTTTTTCCGCTGTCCTCGCTCGCCAGCACGACCCCGTACAGCGTGGTGGTTTCCGTGTGCAGATCACCCACCACGAACATCCGCTCGCCCGCCGATTCGGCCGAGGAAAGCTCCAGAAACACCGCGCAGGGATCTTCGGGCTCGCAGGAAAGCCCGAACGAATCGATATCCTCCTGGGGGCACCCGTAGGGCACCTCGACCGGCGCCTGCGCCAGCCCCGATGAGGCCAGGATCAGTAGCGCCAGCGCCGTCTTTATCTCCACGCGAACCACAGCACTCATTTTACAGGCCGGGTCACGGCTCGCCGTGACCATGCGGTTACAATGAGAGCAGTGCCCGTGCCGCCCATCCCGGCGCCCTTCGATCAGCTCGGAAGCCTGCGCTTCTCGTTTTATCCGCCCATCGCCAACCTGGAGCACAACGAATGGATCTTCCGTTCCGCCACCTGGGACGAAGTTCGCGTGGTCAACACCAAGACCGCCGATGAAATCTGGGTCCCGCGCCGGTTTATCGGAGCCGTTTCGCTGGGTGAGCCCGTGGTGATCGTCGGCTTGCTCAAGGAGCTCGAATATAAGGAAGGCGTCGTACTGCCGATGGTGCGCCGCGTGATTGAGATGCCGCGTGCCGTCAACGATTCTCCGCGCCCGCGCATTCGCGCGCCGCGGCCGGAAGCGCCCGCGCCGGTAGTCGGAATCCGCTTGGAATCCTCTCGTCGCCGCTCGCGCGTGGTGCTCGGCGTCATGGCTGCGGGCCTCCTGGTCCTGATTCCCATCGGTCTTCTGGTGCGCGACGGATTCCTCGGCTCGCGGCCGGCGTTCGCCGCGCCCACCCTGGTCGATCTCCCCTTCAGCGCGATCGACGATTACAGCTCCATCGTCCGGCGCCTCGGCCCGCCCGCGCACGATCGCACACGCAAATCCGGCGGCGTCGAATATCGCCGGCTCACTTACCCGGCTCACGGATTCACGCTGATCCTCAAGAACGGCTTTTACGCCGGCGCGCTCGATCCCTACGGCCGCGTGATTCACTACGTCCAGTCGTTCAAGTGAAGCGCGTCGGAATTCTGGCAGGAGCGTTCAACCCGGTCACCCGCGCGCATGTGGCCCTCGCCCGCGCCGCGCGTCCGATGGTGGATGAAATCGTCTGCGTCATACCTCGGTCGTATCCGCATAAAGAACTGCACGGCGCAAGCATCGCTCAGCGCATCGAAATGCTCGAACTCGCGGGCCTGCACGATCGCCTCGAGATCACCGGCAGCGGCCTGTTCATCGATATCGCCCGCGTGCTCGGCCGTCCCGGCGACCAGCTCTTTTTCATCTGCGGAGCTGACGCCGCCGAGCGCGTGATCACCTGGGACTACGGCGATCCGCACGCCATCGACCGAATGCTCGAGGAATTTTCTCTGCTCGTCGCCCCGCGAGCGGCCCGTTTTGCCGCGCCCGAGCATCTCCGCCATCGCATCCAGGAGATCCCCATGCCCGACGGTTACGAAGAGATTTCGTCCACGGAGGTTCGCGCGCGGCTCGCCTCCGGCGCGCCCTGGGAACACCTCACGCCCGACTCTATCGCGGATCTGGTCCGCAGCATCTACGCTCGATGAGGTCCGCTGCCGGTGGGATTGTCGTCGGCGAGCCGGCTAAGTTTTCGCAGCCGTCACCGTCACAATGCAGACCTGCGGAAGCCGCGCGAACGCCAAGTCGCGGAGGTCGGAGCGATCGCGGGTTTTTCGGGCTTACTCGTGGCAAACCGGCGGTCATCAAGTGAAGAAAGTCGTAACATGGGAGCTGCGCCGCGAATCCCCTCTACGAAGGATCCTTTTGCAGACCGCTCCTTCCTCTCGGGGACAACATATTCGGCAGCCCGGCGCTGCGAGGATTCTTGAAAACGTCAGCGATGCGGTCGCTGTGGTCGACCCGGAGTGGACCATCGTCTACCTGAACCGCGCCGCGGCCTCCCTGGCTCGCCGGCCCAAGGAACAGATTCTCGGACGGACTCTCTGGGACGTTTTTCCGGAGCTGATCCCCACCGGAGCCCACACCCATCTTCAACACGCCATGCGCGCCGGCGAGGAGGTCCGCTTCGACCACTTCCACGAGTCAAGCCGCCGCTGGTACGACGTCCGCGCCGAGCCGGCGGGCGGCGCGTTGATCCTGTTCGCGCGTGACGTTACGGACCTCAAATGTTACCAGCGCCTGTTTGAAACCACCGAAGAAGGAATCCTGATCGTCGACGCGGAAGGCCGCTACGTCGAGGTCAACGAGAGCTATTGCCGGATTCTGAAGACCCCTCGGGAGCGATTGATCGGCGCGCATTTCAGTCAATTCATTCCGCCCGACCGGATCGGTGAGGCGCAAAGCGCTTTCGAACGCCTGCGCCGGGGCGAGATGACTCCCGTCGATTTTCCGCTGCGCGCGGCCGATGGCACGATCGTGGAGCTGGCCTGGACCTCCACGTCAAATTACCTCCCGGGCCTGTATTTCTGCTGCTGCCGCGACATCTCCGAGCGCAAGCGCGCCGAACACGAGCGCGCCCTGCTGCTCGAGCGCGCGCAGGATGCCGTGGAACACGCGCAGTGGGTGCAGAACGAGCTGAAGCGTTCCAATGAGGACCTGCGGCGCGCCAACCGGGATCTGGAAACCTTCGCATACTCGGCCAGTCACGATCTTCAGGAGCCCCTGCGCAATGTCGCCATCTTTGCTCAGCTTTTGGAGCGCAGGATGGGGGCGAAGCTAGAAGCTGAAGAGCGCGGCTTCCTCGAGGGAGTTCTCCAGGGGACGCAGCGGATGGAAAATCTGGTGCAGGATTTGCTGGCGTACTCGCGCGCCACGCGCCCGGCCGAAGGTCTCATTCCGACCATCCCGGCCGGCGACGCCCTAGCGCGCGTGATGGACCGGATGAAGACGCGCATCGAAGAATCCGGCGCCCGGATCACCTCCGCCGGTCTGCCCGAGATTTCGATTCACCCCGTCCATCTGGAACAGCTTTTTCACAATCTCCTCAGCAACGCAATGAAGTATCGCGACCGCCAGCAGAATACGCCGCCCCGCATCCATGTTTCCGCCGCGCAGCGCGAGGGCTGGTGGGTGATTTCCGTCGCCGACAACGGGATCGGGATCGATCCGAAATATGCCACGCAGATTTTCGGTCTGTTCAAGCGTCTCCACAGCCGCAGCGAATATCCCGGCAGCGGCGTTGGCCTCGCGATCTGTCAGCGCATCATCGAGCAGTACGGCGGGCGCATCTGGCTGGAAAGCTCGATTTTAGACGAAGGCTCAATGTTCAGCTTCGCCATCCCCGACCGGCGCATCGAATAGCGCCCGTGTGGAAAAGGGGACTGCCTACTCTGTCCCCAAGCGCAAAGTGCTGGAGTTGGCGACGCACGGTCGCAGTCGACAGAGCGGGCTGTCCCCTTTTTCCAACAGAGCCGAATCAGCGCCCCATCAGCGCGACCAGAGTCACGTCATCGAACTGCTGCTCCGCGCTGAAGCGCTGGACGTCACGCATGATGGAGTCGAGCAGCGTGTCCACGTCGCCGCTCTTGCGGGCGCCTTGCGCGGATTCGATCAGCCGCGCCTCGCCGAACTCCTCGCCCTGATCGACGCCCGCTTCGAGCACGCCGTCGGAATACACCAGCAGCAGGTCGCCCGCGGCGAGCTTCACCGTTTTCTCCTCGCACTTGAGCGAGGCGAAGACGCCGATGGGCAGGGTGGTCGCTTCGAGGCGCTCCACCGCGCCCCCCGCGCGCAGGATCAGCGCCGCGGGATGCCCGCAGTTGATATAGTTCAGCTCGCGGCCCTGGTCGCGATATTCGGCGAAAAACATCGTAGCGAAATATTCCGCGGGCGTGGATTCGTGAAACAGCTTGTTCACCGAAACCAGCAGTCCCTTGGGATTGCGCAGACCGAGCTCGAGCTGACTGCGGAAGGACGCCTGAAGGCTGGCGGTGAGCAGCGCGCCCGCGACGCCCTTGCCCGACACGTCCGCAAGCATGACGCCCAGCCGTCCCGCACCCAGATCCAGAAAGTCGTAGTAATCTCCGCCGATTTCGCGCGCCGGAATGCAGCGTCCACCGAACGTGACGGTTTTGAGCGTTTGCGCATGCTGCGGCAGCAGGCGCTGCTGCACGTGGCGCGCGATCTCCAGCTCGCTTTTCGCCTTCTTGCGCTCGCGCGACCGGTCGGCCTGCTTTTCGACCGTCGCCACCAGGCGCGCATTGTCCCACGGTTTCTGAATGAAATCGACCGCGCCGCGCCGCATCGCTTCCACCGCCAGGTCCACGCTCGACCAGGCGGTCATCACCACGATGGGCACCGAATGGTCGCGCGCCAGGAGCTTATCGAGCAGATCCAGCCCTTCGTCGCCGGAAGTCGTGTCGCGCGAGTAGTTCATGTCCATCAGGACCAGGTCGAAGCCGTCGCGCTCGGCCGCGGCGATGGCCGCTCGCGGGGAATCGACAGTCTCGCTCTGATGGCCGGCGCCCTTGAGCAGCAGCCGGATCGCTTCAAGCACGTCGACCTGATCGTCGCAGACAAGCACGCGCACTCATCAATCGTCGCGTTAACGCAGGGTGAAGGTCAAGACAGCCTTTGCCGCTCCAAGAAAAAACAGGTCAAAGCGCTAGAACTCCGCCTGCAACCGCGCCATCACGCTGCGCGGGGCGGCGATAGCGGTGCCCGAAAACAAGCCCGCGAAATCGATCACGTTGATCTGGTTCGTGAGGTTGGTTCCATCGATCTGGAAACGCAGCGGGTGTTTTTCGCTGCGATTCAAGAGAATTCCGAGCGACGCGTCCAGCGAAAACAGAGGATACGGGCGGTAACGCGTGAAATTCACGCGATCTACGATTGCCGCGCCATATTCGGCCAGCGCATCAGCATAGGCTCCGTCAAAATCGATGGGCAACCCGCTGTCGTAATCGCCGCCCATGGCGATCCACACGCGCCGGGTGAGGTCGTAGCGGAACCGCGCGCGGACCGTGTTGCGCTGGTCCTGCGAGACGGGAAAAACTCCGCTGGTGGCGCTGATCGCCTGCGCGGCTTCATCACCCAGGAACAGCCCGCCGGTCACCGGAAAATATCCATTGCCGCGCATATTCGAATAACTCGCGTATCCCGAAAAATGATGCCACGGCGTGATCTCCAGTTTCGCTTCCGCGCCGTAGATATCCGCGTATGCGAAGGAGATCGGAAAACTCACGCCGGTGTTCAACAGCAGATCGTCGTCGGGATAGTTGCGATAATGGCGCCAGTAAAAATTGCCGCGAAACTGGACGTGGCTGAACAGGCCACGCTCGAAGCCGGCCTGGTAGTAATTGCCGCGCGCCGGCTCGACCGGAAGCCGCAGCACCTGGCCGCTCAGGCTGGCGATTTCGGGCGAGCTCGACACCAGCAGATTCTCAAAAGCCGGGGTCTGGAAGATGCGGTCATACGATGCCCGGAACACGATCTTCGTCCACGGCCAGTAAACGGCCGCGCCAAGCCGCGGACTCCACGCGGTCTGGTTCACCAGCAGATCGTAATGATCGAAGCGCAGTCCCGCGCTGAGAGTGACATTCTTCCAGTGCAGCTCGTCCTGGCCGAAGGCGCCCTGCTCGCGGTCGGGTGCGTGTCCATAGAAACGGAACGACAGCAGCGTGTCGGGATCGAACTGCGTCGGGTCGGTGATGAGGTAGTTGAGCGATTCTTCAATCGACGCGTAATCAGTTTCGACGCCGGCCTTGATTTCGTTGCTTCCCGCATGCACCGAGATGGTTCCCTTGGCGTAGGCTTCGTGATAGCTGCGATCCTGGCCCGCAATCATGGGAGTGGAGAAATCGTTCGACCAGAAGCCGGCGGTGAGATCGCGCGTGGTGGCGCGAAAATCGCCCAGAACGCTGGCCGAAAAAATGTGCGTGTAGGAAAACAGCGCGGCGCTCTCGAAGTTGTCGCGATCCTGCCGCTGGCCCGCGGCTTCCTGCACGATCTCGTCGGGTACCAGGAATTTCGCCTGGACGCGCCGCAAAATGACTCCGATTCGATCTTTTGGGGTCAGATCGCGCTCGTAATGCGCCATGAAATCGGCGGTGGTGCCGTGGTTGGTGTAATTCTGAAGCACCGGCGGGTCGAGATAGCGATCGGTGGTCGCCCCGGACGCGCTCAACGTGAACGTGTTGTTCCCCCAGCCGTATTGTCCTTCGAGGTATCCCGCCGCGGTATCGAAACTGCCTCCCGAGGCGACCGCCTTTCCATGAAATCCGTGGCGCACGTCGCGCTGCGTTTCCACTTCAATCACGCCGCCCAGCTTGCGTCCGTATTCGGCGGGAAAGCCGGCGGTGAAAATGCTCATCTCCTGAACATTGTCGGCGTCGAAATCGGGAACATAGGCGGAGGAGCGATTGTCGGTGACCGGAAGGCCGTCGATCACGTACTGCGTCTGATATTCCTCGCCGCGGGGATGCAGGATGCCGTTCGCTTCGAATAGCCATCCCGGCTCCTGGTTGACCAGTTCGCTCATGGAGCGGCCGGGCATGGCGGTGACCCGGTCCTGAAGCATGGCGCCGCCGATGCGGTCGATCGACGCGGCGTTGGTAGTGTCGATCAGCGTCTGTTCGCCCGCGACCACCACGCTCGTGTTAACCGGTTGAAGCCCGAGAGTCACTTCGAGCAGCCTGGGGATCGCGGAGTCGATTTCAACCAACTGCGTCGCGGAGGACAGCCCGGAGCGGGAAATTTTCACCACGTAATGCCCGAACGGAAGCCGGCGAGCATCCGCTACGCCGCCCGGCGAAGCTTCGACGGTGCGGTGAACCTGGTTGGCCTCGCTGGTGATTTCGACGGTGGCGGGCACCGGCAGTCCGGATTGATCCACGACGTGCACGCGGAGCTCGCCGAGATCGCTTTGAGCGGCCAGCAAGGCGGGGAACAGAAGGAGGAGACCGAACCTCGGCACTTCTTCAAGGGTAACTAAGTTTTCGATCGCCGGCGCATTCCGGCGCGAGCTTCGGCATCCATTTCGCGCTCCCGGGCGGATTCGCGCTTGTCGTGGACTTTCTTGCCTTTTCCCACCGCGAGTTCCAGCTTGATCCGGCCTTTTTTCAGATAAAGCTTAGTGGGGACCAGTGTTAAACCCTTTTCGCGCGTTTTTCCGAGCAACTTGTCGATCTCTGAGCGATGCAGGAGCAGTTTTCGCCTGCGCGTGGGCTCGTGATTCATAATGTTGCCGTGAGAGTAGGGACTGATGTGGGCGTCGACGAGCCATGCCTCGTTGCCGGCGACCTCGGCAAAGGATTCTTTCAGTTGAACTTTGCCGTCCCTGGCAGCTTTGACCTCGGTTCCTGTCAGAACCAGTCCGGCTTCCACGCGGTCGGAAAGATGATAATTGTGTGCGGCCGCGCGGTTGTCGCTGAGGATCTTGATTTTCTCTTCCACACTTGAAACCTGAGCAGCGTCAGTAGCTTTCGAGGGGCCGCATGCTCAGTGTAGCACGCGTCCAGCGGTCTCGGGCTGTAAACGAATGAGACTCAAGAACTTAAGGGTGATTATCGCGTGCCTGCTGGCGCTGCTCGCCTGCTCAGGCGTATTGCTTGCGAAAAACAAAGCCGACAAATATTACAAACAAGGGCAGGCGGCGGAACAGAAAAAAGACTGGGATACCGCGCTCGACCTGTATCTGAAGGCGCTGAATTTAAAGCCGAACGACGCGGAGTACATGATCGCCATGCGCCGCGCGCGGTTCCAGTCCGGTGAAATACACATCGCCGCGGGGCAGAAACTGCGCGCGCAGGGCAAACTCCCCGAAGCGATGGCCGAATTTCAGAAAGGGCTGATCGCGGACCCCGGCTCCTCGATCGCCATGCAGGAGATCAAGCGGACCAACGTCATGATGCAGCATCCGTCCAAGCAGGGCGAGGAGGGAATGACGCCGGCCGACCGCGCACGCCAGAGCGCCGAGAAGCGCCTGGATTCGATTCTGCAACCGCCGGAGTTGAAGCCCGTGCTGCGCACCATCGGTCCGCTGAAGATCAACAACCAGCCCACCAAGATCCTGTACGAAACAGTGGGAAAGGTCGCCGGCGTGAACGTGCTGTTCGATTCCCAGTACAACGCGCCCAACCACAATTTCAACCTGGAATTGACGCGCCCCACCTCGCCCGAGCAGGTTTTCGATTACCTCGCGGTGATGACGCACACGTTTTGGAAGCCGATCTCCGGGGGAGCGATTTTCGTGACCGAGGACAATCCCACCAAGCATCGCGACTACGACGATGAGGTGCTGAAGGTTTTCTACGTGACCAACGTGACCTCGGCCCAGGAGTTTCAGGAGATCGCCACGGCCATCCGCTCGGTGGCCGATATCCGGCGTGTTTTCACCTATACAGCGCAGCATGCGCTGGTGGTGCGCGGAACGGTGGACGCAGTGGAGCTGGCCGAAAAGATGGTGCACGATCTGGACAAGCCCAAGGCCGAAGTGGTGGTGGACATGATCATCATGCAGACCAATAGCGATCACGCCAAGCAACTGGCGGCCACCATCGTGAATGCGAGCACGGGGAATCCCGGAGGGTTGAACATTCCCTTTGCGTTTTCCCCGGTGAATCCGGTGCAGACGACGACGACGGGCCTCGGAGCTTCGGGCGCGACGGGCATCACCGGCGTGACGGGCGCCACCGGAACCCCGGGCGCGCTGATCGGGCTGAACCAGCTCGGGCATCTTTCCACCCAGGATTTCGCCACCACGCTTCCGGGCGGCCTGCTGAACCTGCTGGTCACCGACACCAGCACCAACGTTCTGAACAGCCCCACGTTGCGCGTCTCCGATGGGATGAAAGCGGAATTGAAGATCGGCCAGCGCATTCCTTATGCGACCGGCAGCTTTCAGCCCGGCGTGGGCACGGTCGGCGTCAGCCCGCTGGTTTCGACGCAGTTCAACTACATCGACACCGGCGTCAACGTGCTGATCCAGCCGCAGGTGCATTCTGACAGCGAATTGACGCTGCACGTCGAAGTGGACGTTTCACTCGTGGTCTCGTACCAAAACCTGGGCGGACTTCCGCAGCCTGTGATCGGGCAGAACAAGAACACCGCGGACGTGCGCCTGCGCGAAGGCGAGGTGACCATCCTCGGAGGGTTGAATCAGGCTTCCGATACGAAAACGGTGAACGGCATTCCCGGCCTGGTCAATATTCCGGTGCTCGGGGGGACCGTGTTCGGCGGTACGAACACGGATAAATCGAAAAGCGAGCTGATGATCGCCATGATCCCCCACATCGTGCGTTCGCCCGATTTCACCGAAGAAAATCTGCGCGGAGTGTACGTCGGCAACGACGCCAATATCAAGCTGATGTATGCGTCGGATGAAGGCGAAACGGCTCCGGCCGCAGCGGAGGCCGCGAAGCCGAATCCGGCAGCGCCGGCGGCCGCGCCCACTCCCGCTCCGGCTCCGGTAAATGTCGCGCCGCCCGCGCCGCCTTCCGCCGCGCCAAAGCCGGAAAACGCGCATATCGCATTCAGTCCCGCGACCGTGGTCGCGGCTCCGGGGAGTAATTTCGCGCTGACGGTGCAGCTCGAAAACGCGAACGATCTGTTTTCGGCCGCGCCCATCAAAGTAAAATACGACCCGGCACAACTGCGTCTCAACGAGATGACGCCCGGCGACCTGTTCACGCGCGACGGCGGGAAGGTGATGTCGGTGAAAGAAATCCGCAACGATAACGGCGAAGCAACGCTGACGGTGGCACGGCTGCCGGGCTCATCGGGCGTTACCGGATCAGGCGCCGTGGCGGTTTTGAATTTCGTCGCCGTCGCCAAGGGCGCCAGCACCGTGAAGGTGCAGGAAACTACGTTCAAGAACTCCAAAGGCGAGGCGGTGCACGTCACGCTGGGCGAAGTGAACGTCAAGGTGCAATGATGCCAACGGTCACGACGGGAGTACATTGGGAATAGGTACGGCTGTTATGAAGTTCAAGAAAGGCGAGCGCGGGTTGACGCTGGTGGAACTGATCGTGGCGGTCACGATCATGGCGCTGCTGACCACCATGGCGGTGCCGCTGGCGCGTTACCGGGTGAAGATCGAGAAAGAGCGCGAGCTACGCGAGGCGCTGCGCGAGATGACCCGGGCGATCGACGCCTACAAGGACGCCTCGGTGCAGGGCAAGATCGAGACCAAGCTCGGAAGCGACGGTTATCCTGAAAATCTGGAGCAATTGGTGAAGGGCGTGAAGCTCCTGCAATCGGCCGACGGAAAAGTGATCAAATTTCT
This sequence comes from Bryobacteraceae bacterium, assembly GCA_035501755.1. Lineage (GTDB taxonomy): Bacteria > Acidobacteriota > Terriglobia > Bryobacterales > Bryobacteraceae > Palsa-187. The sequence continues at coordinate 18,658 of DATJVN010000009.1, forward strand.
GCGGCGCATTCCCATGGATCCGATGACCAACAGCTACGATTGGGGTCTGCGCAGTGATCAGGATGATCCGGATTCGTCGAGCTGGGGCGGGCAGAACGTTTTCAGCGTGTACACCAAGAGCACGGAGAAGGCACGTGACGGTACGCCATATTCGCAGTGGTAAAAAATCCGCCGGCTACGCACCCGGCCGCAAGGCCGGCTACACATTAGTCGAGTTGATGATCGTGATGGCGATCATCTCGATTATGGTGGCGATCGCGGTGCCGCTGTACCAGAAGGCGTTGATCCGGTCGAAAGAAAGCCTGCTCAAGAACAATCTCTACACGCTTCGCACCACCATCGACGAGTACACCTACGACAAGAAGAAGGCACCGCAAACCTTGCAGGACTTGGTAAGCGAGGGATACCTGCGCGCGGTCCCCTACGATCCGATCACGGGCAGCAACGACACCTGGCGAACGATCATGGAAGACGCGCTGACCGCGGTGGACGAGACGCAGCCCGGAATCTGGGACGTGCGCAGCGGCTCGGATCAGAAGAGTCTCGAAGGGACGCCGTACTCCGACTGGTAGGCCGCGCGTCGGATTCGCGTTTTGACCCGCCTGTGGCGATGACTCGGTGGGCGCGATCGCGCAGCCGCGGAACAATCACACTGAAAACGAACAAGATCGGGCGGGCCCGCGGGGTGCTTGGCTAAATCGGGGAGGAACATTACTTCCATGAAAGCCATCACATGCCTAGCGGCGCTGCTGCTGACCGGTTTGGCAGCGGGCGGCGGTAAGGACGCCAAGGCCGCACCGGGGCCGGCGTACGATCGCGGGTCGGAGACCAAGTTTCTGGGGAAGGTGACGGAGGTGCGCGAGGTCGGCAAGGACCAGGCCCTCGCCGGAGTGTACCTGAGCATAAAGACGGAAAAAGGGGAAAACGTGAACGTGTACGTCGGCCCGCAGGAGTTCATCAAGATGTTCGACGTGACGTTCAGCGCGGGGCAGGACGTCGAAGTGCGGGCTTCGAAGGTGAAGTTCGACGGGAGCGACCTTTTTCTGGCGCGCGAGATTCGGATGGGCCAGGTGACGCTGATCCTGCGTGACGACAGCGGCTCGCCGAACTGGGACTGGATCAGGCCGCGAGTGCCGACAGGGTTATAAAGCACGAGCGTGATAGACTGAGGATCTAAGCGTAGTCGCACGCGCACAGATCCCCGGTCGTCTAATGGTAGGACAGCGGCCTTTGGAGCCGTGAATCGTGGTTCGAATCCATGCCGGGGAGCCACTTGTTCTGGTGCGGAAAGTCTCCCCCCGTTAGTTCACAGCAAAAGCCGCTGAGCGGGCAAATTCGCGGGTTCTTTGCGTCTCCGTTCCGCCGCCCGAGCCATGCTTTTTGGCCATGTTGGTAAAAACGTGCGGGATTCTCCGTTTGGCTTTTTGGCGTCCCCGTTATTTAACAGCTCGGCTCGCAAGGATCCATACGTGGGACGTTTTGGACACCGCCGTGCACAGTTCCAGCTGCGCTCCCTGCTGCACGCCCGCAGTCGCTACGAGATCCTCGCGTCGATTGGTGCAGTTCATCATGCGGACCGCCAGATAAACGCGGCGCCGCGAGCGTCTGCCGGACGATCCAGGTTGCCGAGCTTGCGCTCCTCCTCTACGTTCCGGCCCAAGTGGGTGTCACCGCCTCGAACGCCCCGCCTTTGTCAGCTTCATCAAACGTCGCCGATCTCAGCCGCAAATTAATGAAGTATATTCGCGCATACGCCAAGCGCGCCCAGCCCGTCCGCTGGACCTACACCGATCTCAAACGCCGGTACTAATATTACTGACCCAACCGTCGTCTCTGAAAGCGGCTCGCTGTGCGAGTCTATGATGGAAGGGAAAGCATGAGTGGGAAAATTCGAACACCGGGGCAGGTCGCAGACATTATCGCACGCTTCCTTTCAGGTTCTGGGTTATACCCTCAGGAATTTAACGATTTCTTCGAAAGCTCACTTTCGGATCCCAAGTTGGACGCCTATAGACAGCGATGTGAGATGTTGCACAGCGAGTTTGAGCCTCGCCGAAGTCAGATGGTCCTTCTCTCGCTCGAAGAACCCCAACGCCAAGCTCAGCGAGAAGCAGCCGCAACAAAGGAGTTGGAGCGGATGGTAGCGGAACTGCGCTTGCTTTGAGCGAGAAGCGCAAACCTCAAGCGAGGGTACGGCCCCCTGAATCATTGTTGGGTATTAAACGGCTGGAAAGGCCCAGTTGGTCGTGTCAGATAAATTAGTGCACAAACGCCGCATTACCGCTAAACGAATCACCGGTCGCGGTAGGGACGAGCATCGCTGATCGCCCCCCGCACAGATCCGTACGTGCGCTGCTGACGCATACGGCTCTTATCTTGGATGCATGGCGTCGAAGCGAACGCTCGGGTAGGGATGCAGGATACGGGGATAGGGGACCCAACGGTCGAAGATCGAGCAGTAACGATCCCAGCGCATTCTCCTGTCACTGCGGCGGCCAACGAGTTTCCACCACAGCCAGAAGAGTCGATGCCGGAACCGCCCCAGGGTCGCGCTGTTTCCCGGTACCGCGTGGTATTGGTAATAACCGCGTTGCACGCTTCCCAGCCATTCACCGACCTGCGCCAACGGTTCGTGCTTCCGGCGCCGGAGTTCCTGCTTCAACTGCTGCAGTTTGGCCCGCATCCGTTTGCCTGCCGTCTTGCGCCATACAATGAAGCGCTTCTTCTTGCATCCACAGTAGTGCGTGAATCCCAAGAAGTCGAAGGTCTCCGGCTTTCCCTCCCCACGTTTCTCCCGGTTCTCAGCCGCATACCGCCCAAACTCGATTAGTCGCGTTTTCTCCGGATGAACTTCTAGCCCGAACTTCGCCAGCCGTTCCCGAAATGCGCTCAGGAACTGCTCGGCGTCCTCGCGCTGCTCGAAGCCCACCACCAGATCGTCGGCGTAGCGAACGACAATCACCTCGCCCTTCGCCCACCGCTTCCGCCAGGCCTCCATCCATTGATCGAAGGCATAATGCAGGTAGATGTTCGCCAATAGCGGCGAGATCACCGCTCCTTGCGGAGTCCCCACCTTGGTCTCCGACCACTCGCCTTCCTCGCTCACCCCCGCCTTCAACCATTTATGGATCAGACGCGGGATTCGCGGGTCAGCGACGCGATGCTGGACAAACTTCTCCGTCCATTCGTGGCTCATGTTGTCGAAGAACCCCCGAATGTCGGCGTCCAGAATCCAGTTCACCCTTCTCCGGCAGATGCCCACATTCAGCGCATCCAGCGCCTGGTGCGGACTGCGCCCTGGCCGAAACCCGTAGGAGAATCCCTTGAAGTCCACCTCGTATATCGCATTGAGCATGGTCACCACCGCCTGTTGAACGATCTTGTCCTCCAAGCTCGCAATGCCCAACGGCCGTCGCCGGCCATCGGCCTTCGGTATGTAGACTCTCCGCGAGGGTTGTGCCCGATACGCTCCCCGGTGCACTCGGCTGTGCAGATCGGTTAACCGATCCTCCAGCCCATTCTCATACTCCCGCCACGTCACGCCGTCTACCCCCGGAGCCGCTTGTCGCCTGAGCGCATAGAAGCTTTCCCGAAGCAAATCGACGGTCAGATGATGGAGCAAGGCGGTGAACCGTTCTCGCTTCCTTTCCTTTGCTGCTTCTCGCACGCCTCGCAACCCCTGGGACACGCCGACCTCGCGCTGTGTCGAGAGCGTGTGTGATGGCGAAGCGTTCTCCTTGATCCGTTCCCTTCCCTCCCCAACCTCCGCCGCCGATGTTCCGGCGTGGTTCGGCTGGTTCACCGGTACTATGGAACGGTCCGACTCCTCAACACCGTTCATGCGGGCCGTTTGGCTTCTGCCTTCTCCCGCCGGACTGATCCGCTCGTCGCGTCCAGCCAGTGCCGAGGTCTCCCGGTTCTCGTGCATATAGTTTCTCAGCGTGCGCGGGGTCTACGACTACGCAGGGCCGGCCAACCGCTCGCGTTTGCGCTGCTGGCCATGTTGCCTTCCCCTTCTGTCCACAGAGTCGGCGCCCCGAATTAGTTTTACGAAGCTCAATACCCGGCCCACCGATACCTCTGTCTACGCTTCGCCCACCGCCTCACGACGGCATAGCGCAAGACTCGAGGCCAAGATGGTTCGCTACTCCTTTCTTGTAGGACTCCTTCATTCCCAACTACATGCCGGTTTATCCCGGCGCAC
>DATJVN010000010.1:0-16346 GCA_035501755.1 Bryobacteraceae bacterium
ATACGGAAAGCGCGGATCGCCATAGGGGCGCTGGTAGGGATTGTCGCGGCGCTTCCACTCCATGCGCCGCGGATTGCACTGTTGGGCGTACAGCAGATTGCGCATGACCGACTCTTCCGGCTCGTAATGCACCGGCAGCGGACCATCCTCTAGACCGCTGGGCACGAAAATCCATCCCTTGCCGTCGGCCTGCATGACGAAAGGGTCGATTCCCGAAATCGTGTCTTTGCCTCGCGCGTTCTTCGAAGGACGGTACGACGGCGGACGGTCCACGATAAAATCCGGCGTATCGTACCCGCTCCATTTCTGTCCCTGCTGGTCCCACCAGACCAGCTTCTTTCGCTCCGACCATGGTTTCCCTTCGGGATCGGCCGACGCGCGATTGTACAGGAGTCGGCGGTTGTGCGGCCACGCCCATCCCCATTCCGGCGCGACCCAGTTCTGTTCCCAGTGCGGCTTCCTGCGCGCCGCCATGTTCTTGCCGTCCCGGAAGACTCCCGAATAAATCCAGCAGCCGCACGCCGTGGACCCGTCGGCTTCGAGCGAAGTGAATCCTTCCACCGGTTTTTGATCGGCGGTCGTGTAGCCGTTGATCTCGCGCAGTACGGATTCGGCGTCGGTTTCCCCGCGCGGTCCTTTCGCGGGATAGTTCCACGTCAGATCGCGGATGGGATGGTTGCGCGGCTGGTGCGCATCGCTCGCGTACAGCTTTTTCAGACGCCGTCCGAGATCCACGATGAAATCGAGCTCGCTGCGGCAATCGCCGGGAGGTTCGATGGCTTTCTCGTGCCACTGCAGCAGGCGCTGGGTGTTGGTGAAGCTGCCGTCCTTTTCGGTGTGCGCGGCGGCGGGAAAGAAGAAAACCTCGGTGGCGATATCGCGCGGGTCTACTTCGCCGCGCTCGATCTCCGGCGCGTCGCGCCAGAATTCGGCAGTCTCGATCAGACGCAGGTCGCGCACCACCATCCAGTCGAGTTTGCGCAACCCCGCCCGTTCCAGCGCTCCGTTCATCGACCCGACCGTGGGATTTTCGCCCATGACGAAATATCCCTTCAGATTGCCGTCGGCCATGGCGGCGACGGTGTTCATGTGGGAATGATCGCCGGTGAGCGCGGGAAGGTAGTGGTAGCACCAGCGATTTTCGCGCGTCGCGGCATCGCCGAACCACGCTTTCATCAGCGACACGAAATATTTCGGAAATTCGCCCCACCATCCGGAGGGCGACTCGTTATTCTTCAGATATTTCTCAAGCGTCTGGTCATGCTTTGCCTTGGGCATCGGCAAATAGCCGGGCAGCAGATTGTAGAGCGTGGGAATATCGGTCGAGCCTTGAATGGATGCGTGTCCGCGCAGCGCCATGATGCCTCCGCCGGGACGCCCCATGTTGCCGAGCAGAAGCTGGATGATCGCCGCGGTGCGGATGTACTGCACTCCGACAGTGTGTTGCGTCCAGCCGACCGCGTAGCAGAACGCGCTGGTGCGCTCGCGGCCGGAGTTGGCGCACAGCGTTTCGGCGACGCGCTCGAACAGGCGCCGCGGAACGCCGCAAATCTCCAGGACCATTTCCGGCGTGTAGCGCGAAAAATGGCGCTTCAGAATCTGGAACACGCAGCGGGGATCCTGAAGCGTGGGATCTGTGCGTTCCGCCTGAATCGGACGGCGCGGCCCCTTTGCTCTGCGCGATCCCGCAGCGGCCTCCGGCTCGACGTCCGCGTACATCCAGGAGGAGATATTGTATTGTCCTTTTTCGCGGTCGAATCCGCTGAACAAGCCTTCCAGATCCTCGGTATCCAGAAATTCGTCATTAATGATGGCGGGCGCGTTGGTGTAGTTGACCACGTAATCGCGAAAGTAGCGGTCGTTTTCAAGAATATAGCGGACGATGCCGCCCAGGAACGCGATATCCGAGCCGGCGCGGATGGGCACGTGAAGATTGGCGACGGCACTGGTGCGCGTGAATCGCGGATCGACGTGGATGATGGTCGCGCCGCGCTCGCGCGCTTTCATCACCCATCGGAAGCCGACGGGATGGCACTCGGCCATGTTCGATCCCTGGATGACGATACAGTCCGCGTTCTGCAAATCCTGCTGGAAGGTGGTCGCGCCACCTCTTCCGAACGAGGTCCCCAGACTGGGGACGGTGGAGGAGTGTCAAATACGGGCCTGATTTTCGATCTGAACGATGCCCAGCGCCGTGAACAATTTCTTGATGACGTAATTCTCTTCGTTGTCGAGCGTCGCGCCGCCCAAGTGCGCGATTGACGTGATGCGGCGGAGCGGATCGCCGTTTGTGTCGCGGTCCTCCCAGGTTTCATCGCGCGTTTTCTTCACGCGGCGCGCGATCATGTCCATGGCTTGACCGAGCGGAATGCTTTCCCATTGGGTCGCATGGGGCCGGCGATACAACACGTTTTCGACGCGATGGTCTCCGGCGACGAGCTGAAACGTTGCGGCACCCTTGGGGCACAGGCATCCGTGCGAAATCGGCGAAGCGGGGTCGCCTTCGATGTCGATGATTTTTTCGTCCTTGACATACACCAGTTGCCCGCAGCCGACGGCGCAATAAGGGCACACGGAGTGCGCCACGCGATCCGCGCTTGCCGTGCGCGCGTGCAGCGATTCGCTGCGCGGGGACTTCGCGGAACCGTCCAGGGCGAAAAGATCGCGATGACGAATCTGCTCGAGAGGAGGCCATGTGGGCATAGTGATTGGATTGCTGGCGGACGCGCCGTGTTTCGGCGTGACCGCCGCGTGAGCTATTGTAGCGCGCGGCGCAGCTCGAGGAAACGTGGGAAAACGGTCGATTCGAGCAGCGCGTCGGGGCCGGTGTCGCTCGGAAGCGGCCAGCGCGCGATCAGTTTTCGGGCTTCGTCTTTTTGCCCGGCGCGCAGGAGCGCGGCTGCATACAACGTGCGGGCGAGGCCGTCAGAAGAGGGCGCGGCGCGTTCGTAGGCGACTTTGAGCGCGGCCAGATCGGTGGATGGAGCGGCGTTCCAGGCGGCGATCTGGCGCTCGGCAAGCGGGCGGGGAGCGTCGAGGATTTTTTTCATGGCCAGATCGCGGCGGCCCGTCGCGTAGTCCCAGCTCGCTTCGCGCCAGGAGACCAGCGGGTCGCGCGTCTGGCGGCGGAAATCGAGATAGCGCGCCATGATCGCGTCGGCGCCTTGGAGGTCGCCCGCGAGCCAGTGTGCATAGGCGGCCTTGAACAGGTCCACGCCGGCGAGAAATCCGGGGTTCGAATCGTGAGCTCCAAGAAAATATTTTTCGGCGTCGGCGAAGCGGCCGTTGACGAAATCCATTTCGCCTAGAGAATCGAGGGAATTGGTTTTCTGGCCGGGGGTGTTGCCGTAGGTCTCGAATGTTTTGCGCGCGGAATCGAGATCGCCGGCGAGGGCCTGCGCGTAGCCAAGCGCGAGCAGAATCGCGGGGTTGTCCGGTTCGCCGGAGAGGATTTGCTTGTAGAGATCCGCGGCGCCGGTGAAATTGCGGATCCGACTTTCGGCTTCCGCCAGGCGCTCGGCGAGAGATGTGTCGGAGGGGTCGAGGCCGTGGAGCGCGGCGAGCGATTTTTGAAGATCGGTCTGGTCCTGGCGCAGCGTCGCGGAAAGCACGGCGAGCCGCGCGCGATCGATGGGCGAGCGCAGGGTCTGGCGTGCCAGGCCGCGGCCCGCGATATCGATGGCCTCCGCAGTCGAGCGCTTTTGCGCGGCCGATTCGGCCCACGCGATCCACGCGACGCCGAAATCGGGATCGAGCTCGGTCGCGCGCTGGTCGTCGCCACGCGCCCAGGCGGCGACGGCGTCGGCATTCGCGGTCGAAAAGGGCTGCGCGGAGGGGTCGATCTGATGCGCGGCGCGATTCATCGCCTCGAGCACGCTCCCGCTCATCGCGTCCGCGGCGATCATTTTGTGGCGCGCGGCGTCTTCCACCTCGATTTCGAAGCGCAAATTGCCGTGTAGCTGGGTGAAGTAGCCGTGAACGAAACGGGCCGCGGCGGCGAGATAGGCTTCGGAGATGTTGCCGGCGCGCATGGGGACCGCGTCGCGCGACCCGACCATCTGCTCGGCGAGGATATCCGGCGCGGCCGAAGCGACCCAGTCCAGGCTCGCATCGCCCGTGAGGTTTTCAAACGGCAGAATCGCGATGCGAACGGAGGACGACTGAGGAGCGCGCGAGCACGAAGCGGCCAGAATCAGACCGGCGAGGACGGCGGCGAGCGTCCCCTTTCTCCGCATCCTGCTCAGAGAACCTTCTGCTCCGTCGCCATCATTTGCTTGAACTCGACGTTATCCTGCAGCCCGGCGAATTCCGGATCGGTCAGGTATTTCTGCCGGTCCTTGAACCCCTCTTCGAGAGATTTGCGGATATATTGCAGGGCGAGATCGGTCTTGCCCGCCTTGGCGTAGGTTTTCGCCAGATAATAGTGGAATTTGGCGCGCTCGTCTACGCTGCGTTCCTGAAGCAGGACGCCATAGCTGCTGTGCCGCTCGAAGACATCGGGATCGATTTCAAGCGCCTTCTGGTACATGGCGAACGCGTCTTTATAATTTTTGCGCGCGAAGTAGGCCGTGCCGAGGTTGCTCAGGATCGATGCGGCGTCGGGCGTCAAGCGCAGCGCTCTCCGGTACTGAGTGATGGCGCGCCGGTAGGATTTGTGCGCGTAATACACGGTCCCCAGGTTGTTGATCGCCTCCGCGTATTTGGGATTCAGCTTGATGGCGCGCTGATACCACCTGCTGGCCATGTTGAGCTCCAGAAGCTGGTGGTAGGCGATGCCGATCTTGTTGGCGACTACGGCTGAATTCTTGGGCCCCTCTTCGTAGGCGTCGATCGCGTCGCGGTACATCTTCCGTGCGGCGTAAACGTCGCCGCGCATCTCGGGCGTGAGCGATTTCGAAGGATCGGCCGGCGTGGTGCGCGGAGGCGGACGAAGGCCGTTGGCTGTCTGCGCAGTCGGGGTTTGAAAAGCGAGAACCGTTACGAATAAAACACTGGAAACCATGTCGGCCTCCTTGCTACATACTGTATCACTCGGAGGGCCGGGAGGGAATCATTATAGTTTTTTTCAGGATTTCTGTGGGCCGGCGCCAACGCGCCGCATCAAACCCGTGGTAGCCTCGGGCGCGACAGGGGGCCTCTGGGCCGAGCGCGTTGGTCGGGTTACAAGAATCGTTGAAAATGCTCTAGGGCCGCGGCGCTGTGCCACTCGTCGTGGGGGTCAGTTCTGATTATTGTCTTTATTCTTGTCTTTGAAAATATCGCGGATTCGGCCGAAAAAGCCGCGCTTCTTCTTGGGCTGCTGCTCGGGCGCATCGGACGACGCGGCGGGAGCGGGCGTGATCGGAATGCTTCGCGCGACCCGGGGCTGCGCCGCGGGCGCGGGCGCGGCTGAGGCCGGCGCTGCGGGCGCGGGCGTCGCGGCGGGCGCCGAAGCGGCGGGAGCGGGCGAGGGAGTAGCCCATGAGGTAACCTGCGTCTTTCCACCGCCGTGCAGATGGCAGGGCTCGACGGGTTGCGTTCCGGCGATGAACACCTGGTCGCGCACCCGCGGGCACTGCGGCGTCGCAAGCTCGCCCGTATCCGCGTCGATCGCCACCGTGATGATCCCGTCGGGCGGATCGAAGGTGTGCACGTTCTTGTATTCCCGGTGCTGGTGCGCACGCTTCATGAACTCGAACCAGATGGGCAGCGCGCTGTGCGCGCCTTCCATGCGCAGATCGCGATAGTCGTCGAAGCCCACCCACACCACGCAGATCAGCCGGGAGGTGAACCCGGCGAACCAGCCGTCGTGCTCGGTGCCGGTCTTGCCTGCCGCCGGCAGCGTAAAACCCCGGGCGCGAACCGCCGCGCCGGTGCCCGAGCGCAGCACTTCCTCGAGCGTGTTCTCGACCAGGTACGCCACGCGCGGATCCATCGCATTTTTGCGCTCCGGCTGGAACTGGTAAATCGAGCGGTCCTCCTGGTCGCGGATGGTTTTGATGAAGCTGCTCTTGATCAAGTCGCCTCCGTTGGCGAAAACGGTGTAGGCGTCGGCGATTTCGAGCGGCGTCACTTCATACGTTCCCAGCGCGACGGCGGGTGTGGGCTTGATATCCTCGTTCATCCCCGCGGCTCGCGCCATCTTGACTACGTTGTCGTAGCCGGCCATCTCCGCGAATTTCACCGCGGGAATATTGAGCGAATGCGCCAGCGCGTACCACGCCGGCACCGGATCGCTGTATTCGTTCTTGAAATTGGCAGGCTCGTAAGGTTTGTCGTCGTACCAGAAGGTGGTGGGCTGATTGGGAACCACGGTCGCGGGCGTAACCACGGTTCCGCCGTTGTCGGTGAGCGCGGTGTTGAAAGCCGCGGCGTAGACGAACGGCTTGAAAGACGATCCCGGCGGCCGGTGCGCGACGGCGTGGTCGAGCTGGCTCAATCCGTAGTTGCGCCCGCCCACCAGCGCCTTCACCTCGCCGGTTTCCGCGTCCAGACACACCAGGGCGACCTGCGCGGGCGGGAACTCTTCGGTCCCGTACTTCTTGTCGCGACGCTTCCAGGTGTTGTCGGTTTCCTGGATGCCGACGCGCACGGCTTCCACCGCGTCGCGCTGGAGCTCGGGATCGAGCGTGGTGTAGACGCGATAGGAGGAGGTCTGAAAATCGCGATCTTCGAAGCGGCTTTGCAGCGTATCGTTGACCAGATCGACGAAATACGGCGCGTCGCTCGATTCGGCTTCCTCGTGCGCGACCACCAGCGGCGAGTTCTTCGCGTCTTCGTACTCGGCCTGGTTGATAAATCCGTCCTCGAGCATGGCCTGGAGCACCACGTTGCGCCTTGCCTTGGCGCGATCGGGATGGCGGAACGGATTGCGGCGCGACGGCGCCTGCACCAGGCCGGCCAGAAGCGCCGCATCGGCGATGCTCACCTTGCTCAGATCCTTGCCCAGGTAAACTTCGGAGCCCTGCCCGAATCCTTCGATCGAAAAGCTTCCGGCCTGCCCCAGCGGGACGGCGTTTGCGTAGTATTCGAAAATCTGCTCCTTGGTGAGCTCGCGCTCCAGGTGCAGCGTGATCATCGTCTGCGAAAATTTACGCCGCCAGCCGCGCTCCACGTCGCTCAGGTACAGGCACCCGGCGAGCTGCATGGAAATGGTGGATGCGCCTTCGAAGCGATGCTCAGTGACGTCCTTATAGGCGGCGCGCACGATGCCCACCGGATCGAATCCGGCATGCGAAAAGAAATGCTTGTCCTCGGCCGCGAGCAGCGCGTTCACCATCACTTTGGGAATATCGTTGAATTGGACCATGCGCCGCTTCTCGCGCCGCTTATCAAAGAGATTGGTGATCAGCTCGGGTTCGAGCTGGTATTCGGTGCGCTCGGTCTGATCGCGCTCGGAGATGATCTCAGCGATTTTTCCGCCGTGGATCTTGATGACCGCGCCTTCCGATTCGTAGGAATCGGGGCCGGGATTGATCTCGATCGCGTCGGTGCGCAGGTGGAACCAGCCCATGCGATTGTTGCTTGCTTCCGAGTAGCCGGAGGCGCGCAGATCGTCGGCGATGTTGCCCAACGTTTCGTCCTCTCCCACCACCACCGGGCGCGGCGCGGAGTAGAGCAGGGAAGTGTTGGAAAACGGCCCGGCGCGAAGCTTCGCGTCAGTGATGCGCGCGTAGTAGTTGTAAACGTAGGTGAACGCGGCGATCCCCGCGGCGACGGTCAGAACAAAGGCGAGAATGAACGCCTTGCCCCACGGATTCAGCAGAAAACGCACCAGCAAGGACTTGCGCTTGGCTTTAACTTTAACGGGCACTCGCCGCCTCTTGAGGAACGAACACGGTCACGGCGCGCGGGGATTCGATGCTCATTTCTTCATGTCTTCCAGTGAGGACAGCTCTTTCCACATGTCCTCATGCGCCTGCCAGTCGGCCTGTTGACGGCCGGTGATTTGCAGATCGGAAACCATCAGGGTTCCGTGGCCGTAAGGACAGATGTATTCGGTGCGCGGGGCGCCCAGCAGCACGTGATGCCACGACCCTTTCTGGATCGGCATGCGCAGGCGGCGCAAGCACGTCCGGCAGCGATATTTCTGGTCCCACACGATCAGCCATCCGAGCGCGCAGGCGATCAGCCAGAACACCAGCATGCAGAAATCGTAAAAAAGGTAACGCATGGCGGGAAACGGCCCGCCGAAAGCGTAATCCAATTGAGGAGGGAAGGCCCGCGCGATCGTCCTTTCCAGAGCCGAAAGGACCGCGATCGCCACCAATCCTTTCGCGATCAGGTAAATCCAGTACCTCATAAATGTTGGATACCCGGGGGCCCTCCGAAGTTCCTAATCCTCGATACGAATCTCGCCTGCCTTAAGTTTGACATAATTCGCACCAGAGCAGACGATCTGACAGTACCTGTGGAATGGCCACAGATGAACGCAGATCAAAAAAAAGGAAATCTGCGCGTATCGGTGTGTATCCGCGGCCCATTCCGTTACACGGCCACCCCCTGCCCGCGTTCCCAGCCCTATTTTCGACAGCGGTTTCAAAAAACTGTAAGGGCAGCCGGCGCGCGCGTTGCCGGTCAAACCTTTCCGGTCAGGCTGAACAACAGAATCCCCAGCACGATCGCCGTGACGATGACATAGGTCCGATCGCGCTCCGCGGCAAAGCCCACCAGCGAGAGTGCGACGCGCAGCACCGGCGTGGCGATCAGCAACAGCAATCCGAACTGGATGATGGCGCGGCAATCTCCGCCCAGCGCCGCGCCTGCCATTTCGCCCACGTGTCGGTATTGCGCCGGCTCGCCTTGAAATTTGTGCGCGCCGGATTCCTGTTCCGCGTGCCCCAGAACGTAGCACGCGCCTCCGCCCAGCACCACCGCGGCGGCGATCATCACGCCGGTGCGAAGCACCCAGGAGACCATTTTTTCCAGCCGAATGTCAGTCATGCGATTTTCTTCGAAATCCCGCTATAGATCATCTCGATCGCGATCGCCACCACCAGCAGCGCGAACACGCGCCGCAGTATCCGCGTTTTTGCTCCCACCAGGATCTTCGCGCCCAGCAGCGATCCGCTGAGCACGCCGAGCATCACCGGCATGGCCACTCCGGGATCGATGTAGCCGCGGCTCAGGTAGATACCCGCGCTCGCCGCGGCCGTCACGCCGATCATGAAGTTGCTGGTGGTAGTCGAGACTTTAAAAGGGATGCGCATCGCCTGGTCCATGGCGATCACTTTCATCGCTCCCGAACCGATGCCCAAAAGTCCGGAGAGCGCTCCGGCTCCGACCATGATGGCGAATCCCGTCTTCACGCGCTGCGCGTGGTAGCGCACGGGGCCCTGTGGCGTGGGATATTCGCCGTCCATCTTGAGCTTGTGCCCCAGCGGGTCGCCCGGATCGGCGTGGGAGGGTTCGATATAGACCCGCGTCGATTGCCAGGCGGCGTGCAACAGCACAAGCCCGAAGATGATCGCCAGCCACGAGGTCGGAACGCGGGTGGCGAGATAGGCCCCAAGAATCGCGCCGAGCGTGGTGGCGACCTCCAAAAACATTCCGATGCGGATGTTGGTGTATCCTTCGCGCACGTAGGCGGCAGCCGCGCCCGAGGACGTAGCGATCACCGACACCAGGCTGGCGCCGATGGCGTAGCGGATGTCGATGCCCATCAACAAAGTAAGGGCTGGGGTCACGATGACGGCCCCGCCTAGCCCAGTCATGGCGCCCAGACAACCGGCGAGCGCCGAAATCCCGAAGACCACTGGTGCGAACTCCAGAATCGTCACCATTTCAGCATACCTTCGGAAGGCGAAAATCGGGGCCGGCCCGGGTAACGGCTGCAATTCGGGCGATTTACTGTATTGACATTTTACGTTTTCGGGACTAATTTTGAGCTATATAGGCTCTTTTGAGGTCAGCAGTCTCAGGCCGTTAGCGAGACTTTCCCGCCTGGAGCGGGTTTGAACAGCAAATCGGGGTTGTTTGAAATTGGCGCTGGCGCGGATGCGTTGAGCTACTCCCGTCGGCCGACGACATAGAACGATTGAGGTTTCCGGAGAGGAGGCCTTTTTTAAGGGCTGCTTTCATGCGGTCATACTCCCGGCAATCGCCCGCGGACACTCGCGTGTGGATCGGCGGAGCACCTGCAACACTCACCTTAGACAATATACGTGCAAAAAGGGAAAGGGTATGGTAACTTTACGAAATTTTGCGATGTTATTGGCCGTTCTGGCCCTGTTTTCAATGGTCGCGGCGGGACAGACGCTTCTGTCCGGCGATATCACCGGAACGATCACGGATCCCAGCGGCGCGGCAGTTCCCGGCGCCAAGGTCGCGCTGAAGAGCCTGGAGACCGGAGCCACGCAATCCGCCACCTCGAATGCCGACGGCACGTACCGGTTCACGCTGCTGAAGCCCGGAAGGTATTCGGTGACGGTTACACAGAACGGGTTCCAGACGACCTCGCGCACCGTGGACGTGGCGGTAAGCCAGGTGGTGCAGGCCAACATCTCCTTGCCGATCGGCCAGGCGACCCAGACCATCGAGGTGAATGAAGCGGCGCCTCTGATCAATCCGGAGCCGAGCAACAACACGCCCTTTTCACCCACCGAAATCGCACTGCTGCCGAGCGCGGGCTCGGATATCACCAACATCGCGTTTAGCGCTCCCGGCGTGGTGGTGAACAACACTATGGGTTACGGCAACTTCACCGCCAACGGCTTGCCGGCCACATCGAACCTGTTCACCATCAACGGCGAGAACTTCATGGACCCGTATTTCAACATCAACAACTCGGGTGCCACGAACCTTTCGCTCGGTCAGAACGAGATGCAGGAAGCGACGTTCATCACCAACGCCTACGGAACCGAGTACGGACAGCTCTCGGCCGCGCAGGTGGTTTACAGCACCAAATCCGGATCCAACCAGTTCCACGGGAACGCCCTGTATTATTGGAACGGCCGGGACATGAACTCGAACGACTGGTTCAATAATGCCTACGGTACCCCGCGCCCATTCTCGAACGCCAACCAGTGGGCTGCCTCGCTCGGCGGGCCGATTATCAAGAACAAGCTGTTCTTCTTCGTCGACCACGAAGGGATGCGTTTCGTGCTGCCGAACGTCGATTCGGAAATCATCCCGACCGCCGCTTTCTCCAACGCCGTTCTCACCAACATCGCCGCCATGGAGCCCAGTGAGCTGAACGCCTACAAGACCATGTTCAACCTGTGGGCCACCGCCCCTGGCGCCTCCTCCGCCGTTCCGATTCCCAATAGCGAGGCAGGCGGTTGCTCGAGCCTTTCCCTTGCAGGTTTCAACCCCGCCACCACGGATTGCGCAGCGAAGTTCCAGGCGACGCCCACGGCGCTCGCTTCGGAATGGATTCTCGCCTTCCGCGTGGATTACAAGCTGACCGACAACGACAACCTGTACTATCGCTACAAGCTCGATCATGGCCTCCAGCCGACGACGCTCGATGCGATCAACTCGAACTTCGATGCATTGTCGAATCAGCCCGAGTACGACAATCAGTTGAGTGAAACCCACATCGTCGGGCCCACCCAGACCAACCAGTTCAGCGCCTCGCTGAGCCACTACGTGGCGCAGTTTGCGCAGAATCCGTCGCTGGTGGCTTCGACCTTCCCTTATGGCGTGGTGACCGAGGGAGACGTTCCGTTCTCCAGCTTCAACCAGTACGGGAGCTTTCCGCAGGGCCGCAACATCACGCAGTATCAGTTCATCGACGACTATACCTGGATCAAAGGGACGCACAACTTCAAATTCGGCGAAAATTTCCGCCGCTATGACGTGAGCGATCACAACTTCTTCCACGTGAATCCGGATGTTTACTTCGGGTACACACCCAATGGACTCCAACAGTTCACCAACGGTCTGGCGTTCCAGTATTATCGAGAACTGGCGCCCTCGAATGACGTTCCGGTCGCTCTGTGGGGCATGGGCTTGTATGCGCAGGATGAATGGAACATCAAGCCGGGATTCAAGCTGACCTACGGAATCCGCGCGGAGCACAACTCCAACCCGGTGTGCCAGTTCAACTGCTTCACTAACTTCAAGGGCCCGGTGAGTTCGCTTGCGAGCTTCACCAGTTCGAACCCCGGCTCTGTTCCGTACAGCGCGGATCTCCAGAGCGGCTTGCACTCGGCCTACCCGGGAGTCGACACGATCGACTGGGCGCCGCGCGTCGGCTTTAGCTGGTCGCCGTTTAAGGACAACAAAACCGTGATCAGCGGCGGATTCGGACTGTTCTACGACAATCCAGCGGCTGGCATGGTCGATAACGAACTCGCCAATCCTCCCAGCGCGGTTCCGATTCGCGTCCGCCCTGCGTCCGGTATCGCTCCCTTCGACATGGGCCCGACCGGCGGAGCAGCGGTGTGGGCAGCGTCGGCCAACGCCTTCAGCCTCAACCAAACCTTCACGCAGATCTCCAATCACCTGGCCGCGCTGGGGTCGCTTTTCGAAGCTCCCAGCGTCACCGGCGTGGTCGGCACGGTGCAGTCGCCCCGCGTGTATGAGTGGAACATCCAGGTTCAGCGCCAGTTGAGCAGTTCCATGGTCTTAGTTGTCAACTACGTCGGCAATCACAGCGAAAACATTATCTACGGCAATCCGTGGGCGAACGCTTACGACGAATACGGCCTGTACAACTCCAAGTACATTCCAGAAACCGAGCCGGTTCCCAACTACGGAATCGTGACCACTTATCAGAACGGCGGCATTGCCAACTATGACGGGTTGCAGGTCACCTTCCGCAAGCAGCTTGCAAACGGTCTGACCTTCCACTTTAACTACACCTGGTCGCATGCTCTCGACGACGTATCGAATGGCGGCCTTTTCACCTACGGCGATTCGCTGCTGGGACAGCTCAGCCCGCTCGGTCTGAACGTGCTGAATTACGGCAACGCCGACTACGATATTCGCAACCAGTTCAGCGCGGATTACGTTTACGCGCCGAAGTTCCACATGGACAACCGGTTCGTTAGCCAACTGGTCAACGGCTGGGAGTGGTCCGGGAAAATCAACTGGCGCTCCGGTCTTCCCTTCTCGATCACCGACGACAATACCGCCCTCGGCAATTACAACGGCTCGCTGCTGGCGACTCAGATCGGTCCCAATCCGGCGAGCAGTTGTGGAGTCGGAGCCGCGTTCACGCCGAGCGGCGGGACGCCGTGCCTGAACGCGAATGCGTTCCTCAATTCGGCTGCGCCGAGCTTCGTCGCATATAATGGCCTTTCGTCCCAGGACCGCAACCAGTTCCGCGGGCCGGGCTACTTCGACACGGACATGGCGCTGTATCGCAACTTCACGATCCGGGAGCAGATGAGGTTGGCGGTCGGCGTTCAGGCGTTCAACGTCTTCAATCACCCCAATTTCTTCCAGCCGGACTCGGGCATTGGCGACGGAACTTTCGGCCTGATCACCTCCATGACGCCGACTCCGACCAGCCCCTACGGCAACTTCCTGGGCTTCGACTCCTCGGTTCGCGTGGTACAGTTGAGCGGAAAGTTCAACTTCTAAGGCGCTTTACACAAATGGAGCTGCGGGAGGGCGGGTGTCCGTTCTCCCGCGCCGATATCCGCATCGTCCCTCGATCCTCTAGCTTTTTTCTCCTTCTTACCTCCTCGAATTTTCCGGATATGTTGCCCGTGCGCCTGGAGCCCAACGACTTTTTTCTCATTATATGCCTTGACACGCATATGCCTGGTGAAGTATATTAAGAAGCGTGGATTCCGTCTTCGAAATCATCGCGGAGCCGAACCGCCGCGCGATCTTGAGCCTGCTGGTCTCCTCACAACTTTCCGTGGGAGAGATCGAGCGCCGGCTGCGCATGCCGCAGCCGGCCGTATCCAAGCACTTGCGAGTGCTGCGCGACGCCGGTTTCGTGGAATCCACGGTCGACGCACAGCGCCGTCTGTACCGGTTAAGACCCGAGCCGCTTCGCGAGCTGGATTCCTGGCTCGCTCCGTTCCGCCGGTTCTGGTCCGCGCATGTGGACGCTCTCGAACGCCACCTCGACCGCATGGATCCAGCTACACCAACAAAACGCCACACAAGGAGAAGAACATGACCAATCGCGAGCAATACACACCCGGCCCGGCGAGTGGAGCGCGGGTACAGAAGGATGGAGAGAAGTGGACTCTGGTTGTCGAGAGGGAGCTGCGCCACTCGCCCGAAAAAGTTTGGCAGGCGCTGATCGATCCGGCGCAACTGCGCGAGTGGGCGCCCTTCGACGCCGACGGGAGCCTGGGCACGGTCGGAAACAAGGTGAATCTCACCACGGTGGGAGCGCCCGGACCGCACGTTACCGAAACGACGGTGAAGCGAGCCGACGCTCCCAAGGTGCTGGAGTACAACTGGGGCGGGTTCGATATGCGCTGGGAACTCGAACCTTCGGCCGGCGGCACGCGCCTGACGCTGTGGCACACCATCGACCGCCGCTTCATCTCCTGGGGCGCCGCGGGCTGGCACATTTGTTTCGATGTCATGGACCGGCATCTCGCCGGCGAGCCCATCGGCCGCATGGTCGGCCCCGAGACGATGAAATTCAGCGGGTGGCAGCGATTGAACGGCGAGTACGCGAAGCAGTTCGGCACAGAAAATCCAGGTTGGGCCAACGCACCGAAGGGTTGAAGGAGGATCCCATGGAGCCGACAGTCATAACCGCCAAGGCCGCGCGGGGGGGCACATTGAATCTGTGGAACAAATGGTTACGGCAGAGCCACCGCTGGGTGTCCATTGCCTTCACGCTGGCCGTCATCGTCAACGGCGTCGCGGTCAAGCTGGGAAAGTATAACAACTGGCTGGGCCTGTCGGCATTGCTTCCGCTCGCCTTGCTCCTGTTGACCGGGCTATACCTGTTCGCGCTGCCATATGCCAGCAGGTGGCGCAGCGGACGAGCTACTGAGTCCAAAGCCCGGTCGGCGGCCTGATTGGAGCTGCCCATGAAAAAGAGCGTCGCGGTGGAATCTGCCTCTTCCTTGATCGATGCGAGGATCAAGGAACTCGGGGACTGGCGCGGGAAAATGCTCGCGAAGGTGCGCGAAATCATGCATCAGGCGGAGCCCGAGATCGCCGAAGAGTGGAAATGGCGAGGGACACCCGTCTGGTCCCGCGGCGGCATCGTGTGCACGGGAGAGACGTACAAGAACGCCGTCAAGCTGACATTTGCCAAGGGAGCCCGGTTGAAGGACCCGTCACGTGTATTCAATTCCAGCCTCGAAGGGAACGTGCGGCGGGCCATCGACATCCATGAAAGCGACAAGCTCGATGAGGCGGCGCTGAAGGATCTCATCCGCGCGGCAGTAGCGCTCAATCTCCTGGACAAGGCGAAGCCCCGG
Organism: Bryobacteraceae bacterium; assembly: GCA_035501755.1. Classification (GTDB taxonomy): domain Bacteria; phylum Acidobacteriota; class Terriglobia; order Bryobacterales; family Bryobacteraceae; genus Palsa-187. The sequence continues at coordinate 15,330 of DATJVN010000010.1, forward strand.
CGAGCGAGCATCAAGCGCGCCGAATAGAGGAGCTGCGGAAAAAACTCGAAAAACGGCTTTGCTCACGCGCGCGGCTCGGAATCGGCGCGCTGCGTTGACCGCGAGTACAGAGCCACGACCGGAAGGGAGTGGCCTTAGTGGAGCGATTTTCCGCAGCCTTTCGAGTGCGCGAAAACACGCACTCCGCCGGGCGACGCGGCGCGTATCGTACTGAGTCGCTGGGTCACCTTAGGCAGACGGTTGCGCGAAATCTGCGCCGAAACGCGGGAAGTCCATCGCGCGGAAAAACGGAAGGCTTGATTCATCAAGCATCGACGCGCGGCGGATACGGAAGTGCACGCGTGAACGGTAGATCCCCGAAAAGGAGATGCAGATATGTTCAAACGAGCATTGACACTGGTCTGTTGTAGCCTGCTGTTCGCGACTTTCTCCGCGAGAGCAGATGAATGGAATAAGAAAACGGTGGTGACGTTCAGCGCGCCGGTGGAGCTTCCCGGCATCGTGCTGCCCGCGGGCACGTACGTATTCAAGCTGCTGGACTCGCTCTCGGACCGTCATATCGTCCAGGTTTTCAACCAGGACGAAACCAAGATCTATACAACCATCCTGGCCATTCCGAATTATCGTCTCGAGCCGACCGGCGAGACGGTCATGCGCTTTACCGAGCGCGCCAAAGACGCGCCGGAAGCGGTGCATGCCTGGTTTTACCCGGGCGATAACTTCGGGCAGGAGTTCGTGTATCCGAAAGCGCGCGCGGTGGAGCTGGCCGCGGAAGTGAAGGCTCCGGTGCTGGCCGCACCGGTGACGCCGGAAACTCCGCCCGAGGAGATGACGAAGGCTCCGGTGGAGACGATCGCGCCGCCGGTGGTGGAAGAAACACCCGCGCCGCCGCCGGTAGTCGAGCAGCCCGCGCCCGCTCCCGAGCCCACGCCGGCTCCGGCTCCCGCTCCGGCTCCGGAAATACCGAAAACAGCGAGCCCGATGCCTCTGGTTGCCTTTCTGGGGGTAACCTCGCTG
>DATJVN010000011.1:0-43471 GCA_035501755.1 Bryobacteraceae bacterium
CCACCGGCGCCAATTCCGCCCAAAACGTGCCTCCATCCGTGCGAGGAACTCCTCATTTCCGAACGGCCGGCCTGCGTACGTGCAGCGCCGCAGCAGCCGCGTCGCTGGCCCGTCTTCGGCCGCCTGGTGCATCGCCGACCAGGTCTCCACCCCTCCCGACCGTTCCCAGAATCGGCGATCGAGCACCCGCGCCCGGTCCGGCGCGCCGAGCAGGTGCGCCCGTGCGCTCGACCACTCCCACTCCTCCGGCCGGCGCACCAGCAGCGCCCGCACCGGATTCTGCTCCACGTAGCGCAGCGCGACCCACAAGTGCTGGTCTTCGAGCGGACAGGAAAAGAATCGGTTCTGCCAGACGTGGCCGCTCCGCTGCCGCCGCGCGTTCCATGCCTGGGCGTAACGGCCGTGTACGCGCTGAAACAGGATTGCCAGCGAGTCCTCGCGCTCCGGGATGACGATCCAGTGCACGTGGTTCGTCATCAGGCAGTAGGCAAGCGCGCGAACTCCCGCGTCGTCCAGATTTTCGCGGATCAGCGCCAGGTACGTGCGCCGGTCAGCGGCGGAGTGAAAGATCGTCTGCCGATTGGTCCCCCTCTGAGTGATGTGGTAGGGAATCCCCGTAACAACGCAACGACCATTGCGAGGCATACAACCAGATAGTGGCGTGGGCAGGGCAAACTTCTCACGGGGACAGAGCGCTATGTCCTCTTGGGCCACAATTCGAGGTGCTCGATTCAGGCTGTCCTTTCCGATCCTTTCCGATCCTCGATCTTTCCGATCCTTTCCGATCGAGACCCTCGCTCAAGTAACCATGGGCGCGCTCGGTGGTGGTTTGCGCGAACAGGGCCGGCAGCAGCAGCGCGGGGAGCAGGAATCGCATGCTGCTATTCTACTTGCTGCTATTCTACTTGGCGCGGCGCGGCCGTCGAACCCTATAATGGCCAGATGCCGACCCCCTTTGAGAGTGCGCAACTCAATCTTCAACTGTTCGATCTGCGGCGCGAGCCGGTCCTGCGTGAGGCGCGCGCCTGGTTCCTCGCGGATTTTACTCCGGAAACGCTGGACGAGCTGATGGCGGTCGTGAGAGGCGAGCGCAATGCCTCGTTTCGAATGGTGCTCGGATATTGGGACATGGCGGCTTCGATGGTGACGTCGGGCGCGATCGACGCGGGTTCGTTTCTGGCGGCGCACAGCGAGATCATGGGGACGTTTTGCAAGATTCATCCGTTCCTGGCGGAAATGCGCTCGGGGTTTGGCGAGCCCGGATTTTTGAGGCACATGGAATCGGTAGTGATGTCCGCGCCTGAGGCGGAGGCGACGCTCAAACGGCGCCGCGAAGGGCTTCTCGCGATGGCCCGCGCCCGCAAGACCGCGCAAACGAGCAGCGGCGCCTGAGCATATTCGCCGCATCTTCGCCCAAATTTGCCAGTCTAAGTCTGATTCGAAAAAAACGCGATTTCTTTGGATCGCTGTGCTAACGTGGTCGAAAGGGATGTACTTTTGCTTCGTCCCCGCGCGCGTGCAAGCGCGATCCCGCAATCGTTAAGGAAATTAGGAGTGGATTGAATGCGAGTGGCTCCCATGAACAGCCGCTTTCTCGACGCCTGCCGCCGCCGGCCTACCGATGTCCGGCCGGTCTGGTTTATGCGCCAGGCGGGACGTTACATGAAGCAGTACCGCGATATTCGCGCCAAGCACAACATCCTGGAGATCTGCAAGCGGCCCGACCTGGCGGCGCAGGTCACGCTGCAACCGGTGGAGATCCTGGATGTGGACGCCGCGATCATCTTCGCCGATCTGCTGCTGCCGGTCGAGCCGATGGGCTTGAAGCTGCGCTTTGCCGCGGGCGAAGGCCCGCATATCGATAACCCGATCCGCACTTCGAGCGACATCGACAGTCTCTCGATTTCCAATACCGACGAGCTCGGATACGTCGGCGAATCGATTCAACTTGTGGTGAAGGCGCTCGCCGGACGCGTTCCGGTGATCGGATTCGTGGGCGCGCCGTTCACCATGGCGAGTTACATGATTGAAGGCGGCACGTCGCGGCATTTCATCCGCACCAAGCAGATGATGTATCGCGATGAAACGCTGTGGCGCAGGCTGATGGGGAAACTGGTGGACGTGCTGGGGTCGTTCGGCGTGCTGCAAGTCGCCGCGGGCGCGAGGATTGTGCAGGTGTTCGATAGCTGGGTGGGCGCGCTGGGGCCGGACGATTACGTGCGCTTCGTTGCGCCATACAGCCGGGCATTAATTGAGCGAATTCGCGCAGCCGGGGTTCCGGTGATTCATTTCGGGACTGGTGCGGCTGGATTTTTCCGCGAACTCCACGCCGCTGGCGGCGACGTGATGGGCGTGGATTGGCGCGTCAACATCGACCAGGCGTGGATGGATATCAGCTATCGCTCCGCGGTGCAGGGAAATTTGGACCCCGCCGTGCTGTTTGCGCCATTGCCGGAGCTGAGGATGCGGGTTCATGAGCTGCTGAAGCGCACCGGCTCCCGGCCGGGACACGTTTTCAATCTCGGCCATGGAATTCTGCCGGAAACCCCGGTGGATAGTGTGAAAGCGTGTGTCGAAATTGTCAGAGAATTCAAGCTGTAAACGAGTCGCCATCGTAGGCGCAGGCATCGCGGGGCTCTCCGCGGCTTACGACCTGGCCCGGGCCGGCGTCGAGTGCACGGTGTTCGAACAGAACGCGCGGCTGGGCGGCGTGATCGAGACGAAAACCTGGGACGGCTGCACCATCGATTGCGGTCCCGACAGCTTCATCAGTGCGAAACCGGAAGCGCTCGCGCTGATCAAGGAAGTTGGCCTCGAAAGTGAGGTGATCGGCTCCAACGATCACCAGCGCACCACCTACATTCAGAAACGCGGACGACTGGTCGCGCTGCCCGACGGGGTGATGATGATCGTGCCGTCGAAGATTATGCCGATGGTGAAGTCGCCGTTGCTCAGTTGGGCGACCAAGATCCGCATGGGATTCGAGCTGCTGCGGCGTCCTCCTGCCGCGCCATCTCCCGATCGCAGCGTGGCCGATTTCGTTGTGGATCACTTTGGCAGCGAAACTCTGGATTACCTCGCCGAACCGCTGCTTTCCGGCGTCTACGGCGGCGATCCGGCGCAGTTGAGCGTCGCGAGCGTGCTGCCGCGCTTCGTCGACATGGAGACCAAATTCGGAAGCCTGGGACGCGCGGTGATGACGGCCAAGCGTCCGCCGGGCGGAGGATCGCTGTTCCGCTCGCTCAAGCCGGGGTTAGGCGCGCTGATCGAAAAGCTGGGAAGAGGCTTGCGGATCGAGCACAGCCGCGTGGAGCGGATCGAACGCAAGGGAGCATTTCGACTGCGCGCCGCGGGCAATTGGATGGAAGCCGATTCCGTGATTCTGGCGTGTCCTGCGTGGTCCGCGGCGGCGCTGGTCGAAAATATCGACGCGGGGCTGGCGAACACTCTGAACGAAATTCCGTATAGCTCATCCGTGACGGCTTCGCTGATCTACGATGCCGCGAGCTTCGACGGCCGGCGCGCGGGGTTCGGGTTCCTGGTTCCCAAGCGCGAGCGCAAACGCGTGGCTGCGGCGACCTTCGTCGGCACCAAATTTCCCTTCCGGGCGCCCGAAAATCGGATCATCCTGCGCGTGTTTCTGGGCGGCGCGACCGACGAGGCGATTCTCGGCGAATCGGACGAAACCATCATCGCGATCGCGCGCGAGGAGCTGCGGTCGATTCTGAATCTGACGGCCACGCCGCTCCAGCACTTCATTTCGCGCTGGCCACGATCCATGGCGCAGTACACGGTGGGCCATAGCCGGCGGATTGCGGAGATCAGGACGCGCGCCTCGGCGATTGCGGGATTGCATCTGGCCGGCAACGCCTACGAGGGGATCGGATTGCCGGATTGCGTGCGCACCGGGCGGGCGGCGGCGAAGAAAATCGTCGGCGCGCCGGAGATGGCGGCGCGGATCTGAGCCCGCGGGCGGCTCAGTGCTCGTCCAGCAGTTTCAGAAGTTCTTTGTCGTCCAGGATGGATTTGTAGGCCGGGCGTTGCGCGATCTGCTCGAATCGGCGCTGGAAATTTTCGGGATCGATGCTTCTGGCATTTCGAAGTTCCTCTGCGGCGGCGCTCTTATCGCCCGCCGCGTAATCGAGGAGTCCAAGCGTCATGTGCGCCTGCATGCTGCGCGGCTGATACTGCGCGACCTTCTGCGCGGCTTCGCGCGCGCCGTGAATGTCGCTCGAGCCGAGCAGTTTTCCTACTTTCTCCTGATAGAGCAGCCCCAGATTGATGTCCAGCAGGCGGCGCAATTCCGGGAACGGATCGGGCGCGTCGTCGACGTTGATGTACACGTAGCGGTCATTATTGATATTGCGGCCGCCGCCTTTGCGGACGATCAGCATGGAGGCGGACTGTTTCCCGCGCGCGTCGCCGCCGGCGTCGTTGCCCGCTTTGAGCGCGGCCCACAATTTTTCGGCGAGCTCACCCTGTGTGGATTCGAACGCCTTTCCCATCGCGTCGGGGACCTGCGGACCCACCAGAATATTTCCCTGCGCCGACCAGTTTTTTCCCTGCCGGTCGCCGGCCCACTTGGGCGCGTTGGGGCCGGTGAATGCGGCGATGTTGCCGTGCGCGTCGATGATGGCGACCTGGCGTCCGTCTTTGCCCTCGAAGGTGTCCTCATCGAGCAGGCGCTTTAGAACTTCTTTCGCGCCCAAGCCCTGTTCGAGCAGTTTCAGGCCCTGCGGTCCGTAGCCGACATTGACGTTGGCCTGCGTGGCGATGGCGCCGACGCCGGCCTCGGCCCACGGGACAACAGATCCGACCGAAAAATATCGCGAGGCGACGGCGACGCCCCAATCGCCGGCGGCCGCGTCGTAGGCGACGATGGAGAAGGTTGAGACATTTTCGGCAAGGCAGGCACAGGCAGACAACACCAATAAAGCGAGCATTCGTCTCATCGGGTAGTAGACTACGATATCATGCCTCCGCGCGGGAGCCTGCTTCTGTTAGCCGCGGCGTTCTGCGCTCAGGCTCAGGAAGCGAAGTTTTCCACCGACGTTAAGGTGGTGACGCTGCTCGCTACGGTTCGCGATCGTGACGGCCATATCGTCCGGGACCTGACCAGGGATGATTTCGACCTGCTCGAAGACGGCCGGCCCCAAACGATTCGTTACTTCTCGCAGGAATCGGATCTGCCCCTCAAAATCGGGCTGCTGGTGGACACCAGCCGCAGCCAGATACGCATCCTGGAGCCGGAGCGCAAGGCCAGCTACACGTTCCTGGATCAGGTGCTCCAGGATCGCGACCGCGCGTTCGTGGTCCATTTCGATATCCGCGTCAGCCTGCTGCAGGGGTTCACGTCTTCTCGTGAAGAACTCGGCGCCGCGCTCACTCAGTTGAGGATCCCCAAGCGGCCGTCCACGCTGCTTTACGACGCGGTACGGGAGACATCCGAAGAGCTGATGCGACATGAAACCGGGCGTAAGGCGTTCATTGTTCTTTCCGATGGCGTAGACGTTCACAGCCGCAACAGTATAGTGACGGCGATCGAATTCGCCCAGCGCGCCGACACCCTGATCTACTCCATCGTTTTCGCAGATCACGTGGCGTTCTCGCCCATGGTGATTGCGTTGAATGAAGCATACCTGGCGCGCGGCCGACGAGCCATGCAGCGCATGGCGCGCGAAACCGGAGGGGAGTATTTCAAAGTCGGATGGGATGAGCCGATTGAGAAGATTTACAGCCAGATTGAAGACGAGTTGCGGCACCAGTACAGCATCGGCTACACCTCGGATCAGCCGGAGTCGAACGGAAAATATCGCAAAATCCAGCTCACCGCGAAGCGCAAGAGCCTTACCGTCCGCACTCGCGACGGATATTACCCGTAATCGTGATACAGCCCTGGGCTGTATGGGGGCTGTATAATGGCTGTATGAAACAGTTGAACCTGAACGTCACGCCGGAATTCGAGCGCGATCTGCGGAAGTTCATGAAGGACCGGGGGATCAAGCGAAAATCTGATGCGCTGAGAACGCTCGCTCGCGAGGCGGCGGGGAAGATCGAGCGGCGAAAGGACTTCGACTTCAGCGCGCTGATAGGGGCCGCTCTTGGGGGTCCCGAAAACCCCCACCCGAAGTTCCAGACTGAGGACGATCTTTGGTCCTAGATACGTCGGTCGTCTTGGCGGTTCTGTTTGCGGAGCCGATGGCGTCCTGGGTCAAAGGCGAGATCGAGTCGCGGCGGGGTGGCGTTGCGATGTGCACCATCAATTACGCCGAAGCGTTGATCCTTTCGTGTTCGCGTTTTCCGCGCGGGGTAAGCATGGTGCAGCAGGCCGTGGAGCGCTCGCATATTGAGCTGATCGCGCCCACCGCTCGACATGCCGAGATGGCGGCGCTAGCGCGCTTGCAATACCCGCTGAACCTGGGTGACTGCTTCGCCTATGCCTTGGCGAAGGATTGGGGCGTTCCGCTGCTGACGCTGGATCGCGATTTTCGCGGATGCGATATTGAAGTGGTCTTGCCGCGCATCCATTAACTACTTCTTCAAGCCAGGCAATCCTCCGAGCGACGGGGCCATGCGCACTGCGCGCAGAATGGATTCCGAAATCGCTTCCGCCGCCGCAACTCCCAGCGCGTCGAGCGACGCTTTCGCGGTTCCGATGGACATCCCGATCACCACGTCGCCGTCGGACATCATATTTACAGGATTGATGGTCCGCGCGACGCCCAGCGATCCGAAGCGCGCCAGTTTTGTCGCCTCGACTTTGGTCAGCGCCGCATTGGTCGCCACTACAACCAGAGTCGTGTTTCTCGGCGTGGTCGCGACGGGGCGCGTCTTGAGCACTTTGACCGCGTCGGCGAACTCCATGCTGTCGGGCGAAACGCGCGCGCCGGCGACGATCTTGCCTGTCGAGGGATCGCGCACATCGCCGACCGCGTTCACCGCCGCCAGCGCGGAAACCTTCACTCCGCCCGCGATCTCCACCGTGAACGAGCCGATGCCGGACTTCATCGCGTTCTTCATCCCCAGAATTTTTCCGACCGTCGCTCCAGTTCCTGCACCCACCGCACCTTCGGCCACGGGCCCGTCAGTCGCGTTGGAAGCGGCCGATTCGCCCATCTCCCGCGTGGGGCGAATGCCCGGCTTGCCGACTCCGAAATCGAACAGAATCGCCGCGGGAACGATGGGGACGCGCAGGCCGCCGAACCGGAAGCCGACGCCTTTGTGTTCCAGGAATCGCCGCACTCCGCTCGCGGCCTCCAGGCCGAAGACACTGCGCCCTGCGAACACCACCGCGTGGATGCGATCGGTGACGTGCAGAGGATTCAGCACGTCCCATTCTTCGGTTCCGGTGGCCGATCCGCGGATATCGCCGCCGGCCACCGCGCCCGCTTCGCACAAAATCGCCGTGCAGCCGGTCAATCCGTCATAATCGGAGGCGTGACCCACCAGGATTCCGGGGATGTCGGTCAATCCATTCATAGCGTGTCCGCAAGTTCAAAAGGATGCTCAAAAAAGGGGACAGACCGCTCTGTCCATGCCGGCCGCGTTACACAGCTTCAACGTCTCGCGCCTGGGGACAGAGTAGTCTGTCCCCTTTCTTGAGCGTCCTCTTTAGAGGCGTGCATCCACATGTTAGCATCGTCAATGTCGGGGGAATCGATTTGCTCGATATCCTAAAGCCTCCAGTCCTTACATTTCAGGATTTCATTGTGCTGACGGGGCGCTCCTGGCGCAACGTGTTCCGGGCCCCGCACTATCTTGACGATGTCCTGATTCAGATGGACACCATCGGCGTGGGATCGCTGTTCATTGTTCTGTTCATTGGACTGTTCAGCGGCCTGGTGATGGGGCTGCAGCTTTCACGCACGCTGGCCACCTACGGGGCCACGGCGCAGTTGGGGCAACTGGTTTCGGTGGTGCTGGTGCGCGAGCTGGGGCCGGTGCTGGTTTCGCTCCTGGTGGCGGGACGCAATGCCAGTGGCATCGCCAGCGAACTGGGATCGATGAAGGTGACCGAGCAGATCGACGCCATGCGCGCGCTGGGGACCGATCCGGTGCAGAAACTGGTGACGCCGCGGCTGATCGCGACCGCCGTGACGCTTCCGCTGCTGACCATCCTGGCCGACCTGATCGGCCTGATGGGCGGTTACATCATCGGCAAATACCGCTTTGGACTTCCCTTTTCGCAGTATTGGACGTCGAGCTGGCAGGTGCTCGAATACAACGACGTGGTGCAGGGGCTGGTGAAGCCGTTCGCGTTCGCGATCATCATCTCGCTGGTGGGCTGTTTTTACGGGATGCGCACCAGCGGCGGAACCGAGGGCGTGGGCCGCTCGACCACCAAGGCAGTGGTGGTCTCCAGCATCTGGATCTTCATTGTGGATTTCGTTCTCGGCGAGATTTTCGTCAATCTCACATGAACGGCAGCGTGCTTCGCTTCGAGGATGTCAGCCTGAGCTTCGAGGGGACACCGGCGCTCGACCACGTGTCCTTCGATATGGAGGCGGGGGCGACGCGCATCGTTTACGGCGTGGCGGGCAGCGGCAAAACCACGCTGCTCAAGGCGTCGCTGGGCCTGGTGTCGCCGGACTCCGGACGCATTTTCGTGTTCGGCGAGGAGGTTACGCACCTGAAGGAAAACGACTGGTTCCAGATCCGCGCCAAGATGGGAATCCTGTTCCAGGAAGGCGGCCTGTTCGATTCCCTGACCGTCGGCGAGAACGTCGCCTATCCGCTGCTCAATCAGCAGGCGGGCGCCGGACGCGTGTCGCAGAACGGCCACGTCGCCGGGCGGGTGAGCGAGGCACTGAGTTTCGTGGAACTGGAAGGCACCGAGGACAAGTTTCCCAGCGAGCTTTCCGGAGGCATGCGGCGGCGCGTGGGAATCGCGCGCGCGGTGGTGACCGAGCCGCCCCTGCTGCTGTACGATTCGCCTACCGCGGGCCTGGATCCGATTACCGCCAACAACATCGTGAACCTGATCCTGAAGGAGCGCGATTTGCGGCACGCCACCAGCGTGATGGTCACGCATCGCTTTCAGGACGGGCACTTGCTGGCCAATTTTCGCTACAATCCGAGCAGTGGACAGATCGAACGCGCCCCGGCCGGAAGCGAGATGACGACGCAATTCTTCGTCATGCACGAAGGGCGCCTGGTGTTCGTGGGGACGCAGGAGGAGCTGAAGGCATCCCGGGACCCATACGTACAGAAGTTCGCCAAATAAACTATGCCCTCACAACAAAGAATCCGCTGGGCGGAGTTGCGGGTGGGAATCATGGCGATCATCGCGCTGTCGATTTTGGCCTATCTCATCTTCCTGCTGTCCGGCTCGCGCGGATTCTTCAAGAGCACCGCCGAAATCTACAGCTACGTGGGCGATTCGGGGGACCTGGCGGACGGCGCTCCGGTGCGGCTGAACGGCATCGACATCGGCCAGGTGGAGCGAATCGAGCTGTCCGGTTCCGATAACCCTCGCCGCGTGGTGAGAATCGTCATGGAAGTTTACACCGAATACCTCAGCTCCATCCCCGTCGATTCCACCGCGCAGGTCGCCACGACGAACCTGCTCAGCCCGCGCTACATGAACATCACCAAGGGCAAGGCCAAGGAAACCGTCAAGCCCGGCGGCGAATTGCCCAGCTCCAGCACCGCGGAACTGGAGTCGCTGTTTCAACAAGGCAACACTACGCTCGCCGCGTTGCAGGAGACGGTCAACAAAATCAACAAGCTCGCCGACGAAGTTCTGAGCGGTGAAGGCACCATCGGCAAGTTTCTGGTCGATCCCACGCTGTACAACAAAGCCGTTTCCATCGAGAACGAAGCCGAGAAGCTGCTGACCACGATGAATTCGACCAAAGGCACCGTGGGGCAGCTGGTCAACGACGACAAGCTTGCAAATCAGATCGCACAGACCATGGATCGCGTGAATCAACTCCTCGAGGGTCTTCAGCAGGGGCAGGGAACGCTGGGCAAGATGATCAAGGATCCGGCGATGTACAACGACGCCCAGGCGGCGATTGCCGATCTTCGCAAGAGCATCGACGGCTTGAATCAGATCGTCGCCGATCTCGAGGCCGGCAAAGGTTCGGCCGGAAAGATTCTCAAGAGCGACGACCTCGCCAATCAGCTTCATGACACCATGGCGCGAATCGACACTCTGCTCGGCAAGATCAACAGCGGGGAGGGGACGCTGGGACAGTTGCTGGTAAATCCGTCGCTGTACCAGACGCTGGACGGAACCATGCAGGAAACGCACGCACTGATCAAGGATTTCCGCGCGAATCCCAAGAAATTCCTGAGCATCAAGCTGCATATTTTTTAAAGTGCGGAAGCTGGTGGTCAACGCGGACGATTTCGGGTTCACGCGCGACGTCAACCAGGGGATCGTGGAGGCGCACCGCTCGGGAATTCTCACCGCCACCACGCTGATGGCGACCGGCGATGCCTTCGACGACGCGGTGCGGCTGGCCCGCGAGGTTCCCACGCTCGACGTGGGCTGTCACCTGGTGCTGGTGGGCTCACCCGGCTTTCCCGCGACGGTGCCGCAGCTTCTGCGCGCGGTCGCGCTGGGAAAGATCCGGATTCACGACGAGTTCGCCGCGCAGGTTCGCCGCATTATGGATGCGGGGCTGCGGCCGACGCACCTGGACACACACAAGCACACGCATCTTCTGCCGCCGGTGCTGGCCGCGGTTGCGCGGATCTCGGAGGAATTCGCGATTCCCTGGGTCCGCCGTCCCTTCGATGTGCCTCTGCATGCCCGGGGCGCCAGCGCGATGACGCGCATGGTGAGCGGCAGTTTTTCCGTGGTGCGCACCCGCTTCGAGCGCGAGCTCGCCCGGCATCATTGCCGCTCCACGGATCATTTTGCGGGTTTCCAGATTACGGGTAACTACGATGCGGGGGAGCTCGCCGCGCTGATTCGCGCGCTGCCCGAGGGCTCCACTGAGTTCATGTGCCATCCGGGCGTGTGCACGGACGAGCTGCGCGCCGCCGACACGCGCCTGAAAGAAAGCCGCGCGCGCGAGCTAGCGGCGCTGACGTCGTCCGAAGTACGGCTGGCGTTAAAAGAGGCGCGCGTGGACCTGGCCGCCTATCGCGACCTGTAGCAGGGCCCCGACTAAAGCATCACGGCCAGTTGCTGAGCAGGTTCGCGACGTTGACGCTTCCCAGGCCCGTGGCGAAATCCCAACCAGGGCCGGTTCCGTAGGCGATCGAATACGCTGTGGTCGAGGTCGACAGCACGCCGCCGCGTGTCGCCATGGTGTTGGGATTGTAGCAATTGGGCGAGCCGTTGGTGCAATTCACGTCCATGTCGCCCGCGACCACGTCGTTGAACGCGCAGCCGCTTCCTGGGCACTTGGATTTCGCGAGGGAATAGAGATAAGGCGCCGACACGCCCCAGGAGCTCTTCGTGCGTGCGTTGATCAGCGCCTGGATTCCGGCCACGATCGGCGAGGAAACCGAGGTTCCTCCAAATCCCGCCCACGCGCTGGGAGCTCCCGTGCAAGGCACGCCGCCGTTCTTCTTGTCGGAGTAACACACGACGTAATAATGTCCCCAGACGCCGTTGGCCGCGAACATCGACACATCCGGAATGTCGCGCACGGCGTCGCCCGGATTTCCGGCGGCCGATTGCCATGCGGGTTTGGCGTAGCCTTTGCACGTGCCGCCGGCGATACCGTTTCTCAACGGCGCGCCGGTGGCGCAATTGCTCGGTCCGCCACTGCCGGCGACCACTCCCAGAAAGCCGTCGCGACGGGCCGTCGTGCTATTGCAAAATCCGTTCGTGCCGTAGGTCGCCGAGTAGCCCAGGGTGTTGGCGATCAGCACGCTTGCGCAGGAATCATTCCAGGGGATCTCCGGAATGTACTTTATCGCGGACGCATAATTGGGTCCGTTGGTCGCGTTCCAATACGTGCTGTTCTGGTTGAGATAGGTATCTTCAAAATCCGTTCCGCCCACGGCCGTGTTGTAAGGGGTGCTGGCGAATCCGCTCACGGTGATACCGTGCGACGCGGAAAGTGCGCCGGCATCCGAGCTGGCCGCGCCCTCATCGCCCGCGGAAACAAACACTGAAACGCCGCCGCCGCTCGCGGTCTGATACAGCGAATTGACGTAGGCGTTGGCCGCCGCGCCCAGTTGCGCTTCCGACTCGCCGTAGCTGACGCTGACGATCGAGGGGTGGTTGGCCGCCCCGATCAGGTTCTGCAAGGCGAGGAATCCGCCAAAGGTCGTGCGGGTACTGGCACAGGAAGCCAGCTCGATGGTCGCGCCGGGCGCCGCCGCCGAAGCCCACTCAACGTCGATCTCGGCTTCCGAGTCATCGCTGTTTGCGCCCGGATCGGTGCAGGTCCCCGCGGTCCCGCTGGGGTGCACCTGGCTCAACGTGCTTGCAGGCAGCCCGAAGGTGGAACGGAACGTGTTGAAGTCGCTGAGGGTGTAGACGTCGCTGTCTTCGATCAGCACCACCGTCTGCCCCTGCCCGGTGTTGCCGCCCGTGAATACCGGAGTGAAATTGTAAATCGTGGCCAGATCGCCGGGAACCAGCGCCTGGTACGTCGCGCTTCCGCTCGTGAAGGTGTACCCGGTGCGCGGCGAATTCATCGGGTGGGGCATGAAATCGTGCAGCGAGACGATTCCTTCCACCGCCGCCGCGAGCGCTTCCGGAATCCGCGGGTCGCTCATGTTTCCGATGTGCCGCGTTGCATTGACCTCCAGGTTATGAATCTCGGTGTGAAAAGCCTCGCGCACCTGCCCCGCCGTTCCTGAAAAATCGATCACCATGCGGCTGGGATGAACCTCGTTCACCGCGAAGCCATGCGAGCGCAGCCAGCCGGTGATGATGTTCACGTCCTGATCGACGGCGCCGAAACGCTCCCCGAGCTCCGCCGCGTTGAGCCACTTGTGGAAATTGGGCGACTGCGGATCCTGCTGCTCGGCTAGAAATTGTTCCAGCGCCGCCTGGTCCTGCGGAAGGCGCTTCAACTGGAGCAGCAGATGATCGAGATGAAGATCGTCGCCGACCTGGCCGCGGTCGTTGGCAGAGATCGCGTCCGGATGGGTGTTGCCGTGGAGCGTGACGAGCTTCGATTCATCCACTCCCTGAATAATCGCGGGCGAGCGATGCGCGGGTGCCGCGCTGGCTCCGAAGTAAAACAGAAGACCGGTCCCCACGCCGGCAGCAAGTACAATCCTTCCGATGCGTTTGCGCATGGTTTTCCTCCGTTAGGGTAACGTTAGAGAACTGTTGAAGATTGTACTAGAGTTTAGAAACGTTACAAACAGCGTAAGGCTTTTTCGGAGGAGGGTGCTAAAGTCCGCTGCTTAGGGGTTTTAAATGTAACGCTTGAGTGCTCCTACGCTTGCCACACGACGCGCCCGTTTACGAGGGTCGCCACCGGACCTCCGGAAAATTGGCGCCCGTTGAAGGGAGAATTGCGGCTCTTGGAGAAGGATTGGTTGACGTCGTAGGTCCACTTGCGATCGAGCGAAAAAATGGTCACGTCGGCCGGAGCGCCCAGCGCCAGCTTGCCGCGGTCCAGATTCAGGATTCGCGCCGGCGCCGTGGTGAACAGCTCGACGAAACGCATCAGGCCGATCTTGCCAGGATGCACCAACTGCTCCAGCGCGATCGCGATCGCCGTTTCCAGGCCCAGAATGCCGAACGGGCATTTTTCGAATTCCTGCATCTTTTCCGACCCGGGATGCGGCGCGTGATCCGTGGCGATGGCGTCGATGGCGCCGCTCACGATGCCGCTCACGACCGCGCCCACGTCGCAGCGCGAGCGCAGGGGCGGCTTCATCTTGAAATTCGAGTCGTAGGGACGCATGTCCGCGTCGGCGAGCGCCAGGTGATGCGGCGTCGCTTCGGCGGTGACCGCAAGGCCGCGCGATTTCGCGAACGCGACCATCTCCACGGAATGGCGCGAGGAAATGTGCGCGATGTGATAACGCGCGCCGGTGAGCTCGGCGAGCAGGATGTCGCGCGCCACCATGACGTCTTCCGAGCACCCCGGAATTCCGCGCAACCCCAGCCGCACCGATTCGAGACCCTCGTGCATATCGCCGGCGGCGCTCAGGTGCAGGTCTTCACAATGATCGATCACCGGCAGCCCAAAGCTGCGTGCGCATTCCATGGCGCGGCGCATGACGCGCGCGTTCATCACCGGGCGCCCGTCGTCGGAGATCGCCACCGCGCCGGCTTCCTTCATCGAACCTATGGAAGCCAGCTCGTTGCCGAGCGATCCCTTGGTGATTGCGCCGATGGGCCACACGTTCACCACCGCGTGCCGGCGCGCTTTCTCGATGATGTAGCTGGTCACCGTCGCATTGTCGTTCACGGGCGAGGTATTGGGCATGGGGCAGATGGAGGTGAATCCGCCCGCAGCGGCCGCGCGGGAGCCGCTTTCGATGGTCTCGGCATGCTCGAATCCCGGCTCGCGCAGGTGCACGTGCATGTCGATGAAGCCGGGCGCGACGATCAGCCCGGTGGCATCGATCATCTCCGCGCCGGAAAGTCCGGTATCGATGGCGCGAATCACGCCGCCCTCGATGGATATGTCCGCAACCGCGTCGCGCCCCGACGCGGGATCGATCACGCGGCCGTTTTTAATGACTAACGTCATGACCCACTACCGACTACCCGCAGAGCACCTTCTCCAGAACCGCCATCCGCACCGCAATCCCGTTTTCCACCTGGTTCAAAATCACCGACCGCTGCGAATCCGCAACTTCCGATGAAATTTCGCGCCCGCGATTGATGGGGCCCGGATGCATCACAATCACGTTGGGCCGCGCCAGCTCCAGGTGCTCCAGGCGCAGACCGTAGAAGGAAAAATATTCGTCGGAGGGAAACGGCGAATCGTTCTGACGCTCGAGCTGCACCCTCAGCATCATGATGACGTCGGCGCCGCGAATCGCTTCGCGCATATCGGTGGTGAGCGTAATTCCCGGCGCGATCTCTTTCAGCTCCTTGGGCAGCAGCGACGCGGGGCCGCACAACACGATTTCGGCGCCGAACTTCGAGAGCAGATAAACGTTGGACCGCGCCACGCGGCTGTGCGCGATGTCCCCGATGATCGCCACGCGGAGTTTTTCAAGCGACGCGCCGCGGTCCAGAATCGTGCGCGCGTCGAGCAGCGCCTGCGTGGGATGCTCGTGCGTGCCGTCGCCGGCGTTGATGATCGGTTTGCCCAGATAGCGCTGCAAAAAATGCGGCGCTCCGGACGCCGAATGGCGCATCACGATGGCGTCCGGCCGCATCGCCGCCAGCGTGTTGAGCGTATCCACCAGCGATTCGCCCTTGGATACGCTGGAAGCCTGCGCGGTGATGGAGATGGTGTCCGCGCCCAGGCGTTTGGCAGCGATCTCGAAGCTGGTCCGCGTGCGCGTGGACGCCTCAAAGAAAAGGTTCACCACCATGCGGGCGCGCAGCAGGTCAAGCTTGGCGGGAGTGTCTGTGCGCGGCTGAAAATCCCGCGCGCGATCGAGAATGCTTTCCACCTGGCCGCGCGTCAGATGCTCGATCCCCAGCAGCCCCTCACGCATTGTGCCCGGCGACCTTCTCCACCAGCAGCACCTTTTCCATCGCGTCGACTTCGTTGAACTTCACTTCGATGATTTCGTTGGAGGTGGTCTGCACCTTGCGCCCCACGTAGCTGGCCTCAATCGGCAGCTCGCGATGGCCGCGGTCGATCAGCACCAGAAGCTGCACGTGCGCGGGGCGGCCGTGATCGAACAGCGCGTCGAGAGCGGCGCGAATGGTGCGGCCCGTATAAAGCACGTCGTCCATCAGGATGATGTCCTTGCCCGTCACCGGAAAGGGAATGTCGGTGGCGTTGACCACCGGCGCGTGGCCGACGGTTGAAAGATCGTCGCGATACAGATTGATATCCAGAATGCCGGTGGGAATCTTGCGCGCTTCAAGCGATTCGATCTTCTTCGCCAGCCGCTGCGCCAGCGGAACGCCGCGCCGGCGGATGCCGATGAACGCCAGCTTGTCCAGATCGCCCGAGCGTTCCAGAATTTCATGCGCCAGGCGCACCAGCGTCCGGTCGATCTCGGAGGCGCTCATCAACTGGGATTTTTCACGAGCGGACATGGAAGCTAAACGCTCCAGGTTACCACTTTCAGTATCGCTTCAGCCGTCCGCGGATATTGCGCGCGAGCTTCTCGATATCCTCGGTTCGCTTCATGTCTTTGACCGAGACGACGTAGGCCGTGTCTTTGTCCAGATCGGCTTTGAGCTCACCGGCGAGCTTGAGCAGCTCCGCCGCGTCCTCCACGTTTTTCTTGTAATCGGCTTTAGCGATTTCGTCGCGCTGGAGCTTTCCGTTAGGCAGCTTGGCGTCGCTCGGCATGCCCGGCGGGTTCACCGGTGCTGGAGGAGAAGGCACGATTTGCGCGCACATGGCGCCGAGAAATAACACGGTCAGACAGAACGGCTTCATTACCTACAATCATACCCACGCGAATGAGCTGCTCTTGATTCAGGCGTTAGCCCCGAATGAAGACGAATGCACACGAATAAGCCTGGTGTGCATTCGTGGCCACAAGCCCGGCTGTTTTAGCGCTGGCGGCTCGCAGGACCGCTGCCCGGTCCGCCAGTCGATGGCGGCGCGGCAGCCTCGGGATGATCGATGTAATACGTCATCGCCGTGTACTGCATCTCATCCCAGGTCTGATCGCCCCAGCGCACATCGACTTTCGGATTCGGATTGGACGGATTGTTCACCGAGTTGTCGTAGTCCGCCGTGGCTTCCAGGCGCGATCCCTTCGGCACCGCGAGCGGCTTCGAGAAGGTGTACCACGTCTGCCAGTTGAAATCGTAGTGCGGAACATCCAGCACCACTTCGGAGCGTCCGTCGGGGTAAATCAGGCGATAATGCCAACTCTTCCCGCGAAGGTGCGTGTGCGGGACCATCGCGGTGATATGGGAGTCTTCGGTGAATTCGATAGCCGAATCGATGGCCTGATCGGGATCGCCGGCGGGAATCTTGAGCATCGGATTGAAGAACGCCGCGGTGTGAATCTCCCGTTCCGGCGCTTGCTTCGCAAAGATCAGCCCGATGCTCGATTGATCCGAGGCGGCCTTGCCGTTGGCGGTGTAATGGATCTGGAAGATCAGCGACGTGCCGGCGGGAATGCGGATCGCTTCGCCGGGCTGAAACACCATCGGCGGCGCTCCTGGCGCGGTCGCGGCAAGCATCACTCCCGGACCGCCTCCGCCGCGCTGGTTCATGTGCGGCATCCTCGGCAACACCTGGTTGAACCCGGATACGAACGGGGTGCCTTCCGGCTCCTTCATATAAACAATGACGTGATGCACCACACGGCGGACGCCCGGCCGGATTTCCATGGCCTGCACCCACTTGTCTTCGGTGAAATTGGTCGGGACGGTGAAATACTGATACTGGACGGTCCCTTCCGCCGGAACCTCAAACGGTTTGGGGATCGAGATCACCATGTCCGGCTTCCCGATCTGCCATCCTTCCGCAAACTTGGGAACAGCCGGCAGATCCTTGGGATTGCCCTCCGGCGCGCCTCCGTCCACCCACGCGATCAAAGTGGCCTTATCAGCCTCGGTCAGCCGGCGATCGTTCAGGAACACGCCGCTTGGCTCCGAGGCATGCCACGGCGGCATCTTGCCTTCGGAAACGTATTGGCGGATCGACTTGGCCCACGGCCTCGCCTGTTGATAAGTGAGCAGGGGCATCGGAGCGATCTCGCCCGTCCGATGGCAGGTCGCACAATGCTCGTAAAGAATCGGCGCGACGTCCTTGGAAAAGGTGGGCACGGCAGCAGTTGCCGGGCTCGCGCTGAATCCCATAATCGCGGCGCCGCAGACGATTGCGGATGTAGACAGTCTTTCGATTACGCTTCCCATATCCGAAGTATACGGATCCCGGCGCCCGGAAGATCTCGCAGATAGACGTGATTTACAATTCTTGACCGTGGCGCTTGACCTATGGCGAAGAAAGAGCGAAGATAATCAAATGCCGGAGCTCGTAGGCATCGCCAGAATCGCCGCCCAAAGCCCGCGGATCGAGGCAAAACGGCGCGTCGAGTATTTTGAGCTGGAGACGCGATCGTTCCTGACCCGTTGCGACAGCCCGCGGGTTCCCTTCCGCTGGACCATCAACCCGTATCGCGGGTGCGAGTTCGGCTGCAAGTACTGCTACGCGCGCTACGCCCACGAATTCATGGAACTGCGCGATCCGCTCCAGTTCGAGCGCAAGATTTTCGCCAAGCATTTCGACGCCAGCGCGTTTCGGGAGGAGTTGCGCAAGCTGCCGCGCGGCGAAACGGTCGCGCTCGGAACGGCAACCGATCCGTATCAACCGGCCGAGCGGCGCTATCGCGTGACGCGCGCGATCCTGGAAGTTTTCGCATCGAACGCCGGTCTGAAGCTCGGGATCACCACCAAATCGGACCTGGTCGCGCGCGATATCGACGTGCTCTCGGAAATCGCGCGCCGCCATTTTCTGAGCGTGCACGTGACCGTTACCACGCTCGATCGCGACCTGGCGCGCCTGATCGAGCCGATGGCGCCGCGTCCCGACCTGCGGCTGGGCGCGGTTCGCAAACTGACCGCCGCGGGATTGCGCGCGAGTGTCTTCTGCGCGCCGGTGATGCCGCTGATCAACGACAGCGATCCATCGCTCGATGCGCTGGCGAAGGCCGCCTCGCGCGCGGGGTCGCACAACTTCGGCGCGAACGTTTTGTTTCTCAAGCCCTGCTCGAAACAGGTTTTTCTGCCCTTCATCGACGAGCATTTCCCGCAGCTCGCGCGGAAATATCATGAGCGCTACGATCGCATGGCGTACTTGCGCGGCGATTACCCCGAGCGCCTTCAGGAGCGCGTTCAAAACATCCGCCGCCGCTATGGCTTCGACAAGAAGAACACGCCGCCGGAGCCGGAGCTGTGGCCTCGCGACGAGCAGTTGGAGCTGTTTACGCCGGCTCCTTGAGCTCGCCGTGCTCGATTTCCATGGCCGGCTCATCCTGCGGAGGCTCGGGTGCGGCCGATTCGGCCAGCGGCAGCAGGACGGTGAAGCGGCTGCCCTCGCCCGGCGTGCTGGCGACTTCGATTCGCCCTCCGTGCACTTCCACGATCCAGGCGACGAAGCTCAGGCCGAGCCCCAGTCCCGGCGCCGCGCTGGTTTCCGCGGTGCGCACGCGATAAAAGCGATCGAAGATATGCGGCAGGTTTTCCGCCGGAATGCCCATGCCGGTGTCTTCCACCACCAGCCGGGCCCATTGCGGCGTGTCGGCGAAACCGGCGGAAACGCGCACGAGTCCGCCCGAGGGAGTGTACTTGATCGCATTTGAAAGCAGGTTGGAAAGCAGGCGCTCGATCTGCGTGTGATCGCCCGAGACCAGCGCGCCGCGGTGAAGATCGGTGAACAGCGAAAGGTTTTTCTCCTCGGCCGGAATCTGAAACTGCTCGGCGACATCCTGGGCGATAGCCGCCAGGTCGAGAGGAGCTTTCTGCAGCACGAGCTGTCCGGATTCGGCCTGCGAAAGCAGCAGCAAGGCGCGCACGATGTTGGAAAGTTTTTCCACGTCCTCCAGCGCGTTCGCCATCGCGTCGCGATACTGATCCGGCGTCTGCGCGGTGAATAGGGCCACTTCGAGCTGACCGCGGATGGCGGTGAGCGGTGTGCGCAGTTCGTGCGAAACGTCGGTGGAAAAGCGCCGCGTCTGTTCGAAACTCTGGTGCAGTCGCGCGGTCATGCGGTTGAAGCTGTCGATCAGGTGATCCAGCTCGTCGCCCGCGCCGCGCAGCGGAATTTGCAGCGACAGGTTGGCGCCGGTGATCTCCTGCGCCGCCTGCGCCACCGAATTCACCGGCCGGATCGCGCGCCCCGCCGCCAGCCAGCCCAACCCGCCCGAAAGCAGGATCATCACCGGCAGCGCCAGAAAATAGATGCGCGTGAAATCCCGCACCGTGCTCTGCACCGATTCAAGCGACCGCCCGATGGCGAAGAAATATGGCCGCCCCTTATCGTCCGGCGTGCGCCCGGCTTTGATCAGGTACGCCACGCCGTCCGAATCCCAGCGCTTGTGAACTTCCGGCTCGCTGAGGCTCAGGATGCGACGGATCTCCGCGCGCGAATCCACGCCGATCGATTTGTAGGTATCCGAGACTTCCAAAACCTCGCCGTTCGCGTCCGTGACCAGATCGATGTGGCGCAGCCGCGTGACGATAAAGTTCTCTTCCGGATCGGTGCGATCTGCGACCCAGATGGGCTGCTGATTTTCGATGCGCAGGTAGCCCTTGGCCGCGCCCCACTCTTCTTCGAGCGCGGCGCGCATATCGGCTTCCATGTCGTATTCGAGCGTCTTGCGGTAGAACAGCCCGATGGCGACCATCAGCACGGAAAAAAACAGCACGAAGCTCAGCGTCAGCCGCATGCGCAGGCCGCGCATCTTCTGCACGGGCAGCTTGCGGACGCCGAAAACTCGCGTGAATCGCGCCATTATGCCGTTTTCTCGCCGGCCTTCTCGGGGATGTCGAGCATGTAACCGATGCCGCGCACGGTCTGAATCATCTTGAGCGGGAACTTGTCGTCGATCTTGCTGCGCAGGTGCCGGATGTACACGTCCACGATGTTGGTCAGCCCGTCGTAATCCATGTCCCACACATGTTCGACGATCATCGTGCGCGAAAGCGGTCGCCCGCGATTGCGCATCAGGTATTCGAGAATGCTGAACTCCTTAGGCGCAAGCTCGATATTTTCGCCCGCGCGCGTGACTTTACGGCGGATGCAATCGAGCGAGAGCTCGCCCACCTGTAACCGTTCCGGAGTGGGCTGGCCGCGGCGCAGAAGCACGCGCACCCGCGCCAAAAGTTCGACGAAGGCGAAGGGTTTCACCAGATAATCGTCGGCGCCGCCTTCCAGGCCCTTGACGCGATCGTCCACCTGGTCGCGAGCGCTCAAAATGAGCACCGGCGGGCTGGTTTTGCGGTTGCGGATCTTCTGCAGCACGGTGAGGCCGTCGATATCGGGCAGGCCCAGGTCGAGAATGATGAGGTCGTATTCGGTGGCGTGAACCATCTCCACCGCCTGCGCACCGCCGCCTGCGACATCGACGGCGTAGCCCGCGCTTTCCAGGCCGCGCGACAGGAAATCGGCGATCCGTTTTTCGTCTTCGACGACGAGGATACGCATACACCTTCAGTTTAGCCGTTACAGGCTCGAGCCGTTCATAATGGAGGCATGACCATCGATGAGCGCCTCGAGCGGCTGGTGGAGCGGCACGAGGCCCTGGCGCAGATGGTGGAATTGCTCGCGATCGAAACGCGAGAGCTTCGCGCGGCAATTGCGGATGTTCACGCAGAGCAGGAAAAGGACCCCGAGCACATCCACGCCCTGGTTCGAATCGCCGAGATCCACGAGCGCAGACTCAGCGATCTCGAAGGCAGCGAGTAGCGCTACCGTGCGTGCTTCACCCGGTAATCCTCGGCTGCCGGCATGCGAATGACTTTGCACATCTCAAACAACCGCGACCTCGCCCGCATCCCCACCGCTTCCGCCAGCGTTTTTTTATACACCGCCACGCCGCCCGGGCTTGTATAATCCGCAACCTTCCCTGAAATTTCCGGGTCCGGAATATTTGTGGTCGCGATCAGGGGCTTCTTGTGATTGCAGCGATACGTAATGATGGACGTTACCGTATCTTCCACCCAATCCGTCACCCGATGAGCGCCCAGATCGTCCAGCACCAGCACTTCGGCATCGAGCGCCGTGCGGTACGCCTCGCGATCCGCCGTGCCCGACGCCTGATCGTATCCCGCGCGAATTCGCTCCAGCAGGTTTTGATAATCGAAGAACACGCACTCGTGGCCCTTGGCGATCAGCGCCTTCATCACGCCGATCGCAAGGTGCGTCTTGCCCGTTCCGGGATCGCCGATCAACATTAGACCCGGCTTTTCGACTACGGGAAAATCGCGCGCAAAGCCGCGCGCCTGCCTGAGCGCGATCCCCAAGCCATCGCGCGCGATGGGATTATCGTGCGGCACCTCGAAATTTTCCAGCGAGGCGCGGGCGTAGTTGGCCGGAATGTTGGCGTTCTCGATCAGCGCCTCGCCGCGATTCGCCGAAACACAATCGCAGCGCGCCGCGCCCGATAAACCGTCGCGCTCGACGATTCGCCATCCGGTGCCTCCGCAGTGAACGCA
Source organism: Bryobacteraceae bacterium (assembly GCA_035501755.1). GTDB lineage: Bacteria > Acidobacteriota > Terriglobia > Bryobacterales > Bryobacteraceae > Palsa-187. Next base: position 22,187 of record DATJVN010000011.1, read on the forward strand.
ATTGGGGTCCGGCATTACTCGATCACCATCAGCACTTCTCCCGCGGCGACGGTCGCATCGGCGCGCGTTTTCATCTCCGCCACGCGGCCGGCTTTGGGCGATTTCATCTCATTCTGCATCTTCATCGCCTCCACCACAACCAGCCCCTGACCGGCCTCCACCGCGTCGCCCTGCGCCACCAGGACGCGCACGACTTTTCCCGGCATCATCGCCGCGATTTTCTGCCGTCCTTCGCCCGCGCCCGCCGATTTCCGGCCGCGCATCTCGCGAGGATCGAAAATCTCCACGCGGAACGCGCGCCCGTTCACGCGGATTTCGCCGCCCGCCGCGATCACCTCATAACTGCGCTCGCCGATCAGCACCGAAAACGACCCGGGGACCGCCGGCGCAATGGAGAACTCGCGTTCGATCGTTTCGCCGCCCTCGCGCTTGTAGCGCAGCCGCCCGCGGTCCACGATCAATTTCGCGGCAGCGCCGTTGATGACCACGTCGCGCGTCATCGCATCAGGTCCTCGCGCCCCGCCGCGAGCCACGCGCTCTTCTTTGCGTGGGAGGGCCGGTCTTGCCGGCTGTCATCTCCGGATGCGGCAACAGCCGCGACCAGCGCAGCGACCGCTTCCGATTCGATGTCCGCGGTGCCGCACCCGCGCGCCTCGAAGCGATCGAGAAAGGCCGTCGAAAGCCGGCCGGCGATGAACTCCGGATCGCGAAGGATGTGGTCGAACCATCGGATATTGGTGCGAATCCCCTCCACGCGATACTCGCCCAGCGCGCGGCGCATGCGCCCGATCGCTGCCTCCCGCGTGGGCGCCCACACCACCAGCTTGGCAAGCATGGGATCGTAATCGAGGGGAACGGTCCAGCCCGCGAAAACCCCCGAATCGAGCCGGATCCCCGGTCCGGCGGGCTGCTCCAGGTATGCGATCCTTCCCGGCGACGGCATGAAATTGTTGCTCGGATCCTCCGCGTAAATCCGGCACTCGATCGCCGACCCGCGCCACGCGACATCGCGCTGGTCGATCGTCAAATGCTCCCCCGCGGCGATACGAAGCTGCCAGTGGACCAGGTCGAGGCCGGTGGCCAGCTCCGTCACCGGATGCTCCACCTGCAAGCGCGTGTTCATCTCCAGAAAGTAAAAGTTCCGCTCGCGATCCACCAGGAATTCGCACGTACCCGCGTTGAAATAGCCCGCCGCGCGCGCGATCTTCAGCGCCGCCTCGCCCATTTTCGTGCGCAGCTCGGGATGTTCCAGCATCACCGGCGAGGGCGATTCCTCGATCACCTTTTGATGGCGCCGCTGGATGGAGCACTCGCGCTCGCCCAGATGAAGCATGTGCCCGTGGCGGTCGCCGAGCACCTGGATCTCGATGTGCCGCGGTTCGACCACCAGTTTTTCGATATACACTTCGTCATTTCGAAACGCGCGCAGCGCTTCACTTGAGGCGTCGCGCAGCGCCGCTTCGAGATCCTGTTCGCGATCCACGTTGCGCATCCCTTTTCCGCCGCCGCCGGCCACGGCTTTGAGCAGCACCGGATAGCCGATTTCGCGTGCGACACGGCGCGCATCCTCGGGATCGCGGACGGCATCTTCGGTCCCGGGGACCACCGGCGCACCCACGCGAATCGCAAGCTGCCGCGCCGCCGTCTTCGACCCAACCGCGCGGATCGCCGTGGCGGGAGGGCCGATGAACACGATCCCGGCGTCCTCGCACGCCTGGGCGAAATCGGCGTTCTCGCTCAGAAAGCCGTAGCCTGGATGGATCGCTTCGGCGCCCGAGCGCCGCGCCGCCTCGACGATCTTGTCGATCCTCAGATAACTTTCGCGCGACGGCGCAGGCCCCAGGTGCACCGCTTCATCGGCCATGCGCACGGCGATCGAGGCGCGATCGGCGTCGGAATACACCGCCACGCTCGCGATCCCCAGCTCGCGCAGGGCGCGAATGATCCGCACCGCGATCTCCCCGCGATTGGCGATCAGCACTTTCCGGAACATGAACCGTCGATTGTAGCAGTGAGAATGGCCGCAGATAAACGCGGATGCACGCAGATTTCTGGTCGAGACACGATGTGCGTGTAAACACGGGTCTTATAAGTTTGCATCTGGGGCTACAAACGCTCACTTCAACGTCACCACCGTCGCGCCCCAGCCGCCGGCCTCGGCCGGAGCGTCGGAGAAACTCTCGACAAATTCCGTCCGCGCGAGTACTCCCCGCACGATCTCCCGCTGTACCGCGATCCCGCGCCCGTGAATGATCCGCAAGTACTTGAATCCGCGTGCGCGAGCTTCCTCCAGGTAGGCCTCGATCGCTTCCTTCACGTCGCGTGGCGGAAAGCTGTGCAGATCGAGAATATCGGTGATAGGGACCGAAACCGGATCGTCCATCGGCTCTTCGGTCATATATTTAAAAGGATTCTAAAGAAATTCGCCGGCCGACTCGATTGTATACCTTAGAACTGCTTGGTCGGGCGATCCAAGCCTCTAGCCATTCTTTACCTAGGACGGCTCTTTCGCGGGAGGTAGCTGTTAGAATCGGGTTGAAACCGTAAGGCAAGCGATGCTTTGTTTCCTTTGTGGCAATAAGATCGGACTGGTGAGATCGCTCGTAGATCAACAGTACTGCTCGTCTGAGCATCGCAAACAGGCGCGTCTGGCCGGAGCGCAGGCCATGCGCGAGGAAGAGGAAATCGAGCTGTGGGCGGTTGCCAAGTCCAAGCGTCGGGGCCCGCGGCAAACGACGCCGGGACAGGCGGCTTCGATGGCCCTGTTCGTGATGGTCGGCGCCCTGCTGGTGGCCGCGGTGGTGATGCCGGGACCGGGACCGGGGAGCGCTTTTCCGCCGGTTTCGCTCGACCCGAACGTCAAGCGCGGGCTGTTCGAGAAAGTGGGCGATTCGTTCAGCGAGATGATCCGCTCCCGCGCGCCCGTCACGCTGCACCACGATTTCAACTCGAATCTCAACTGGACCGGCTGGACCGCGTCAACGGTGCCGCATATCGACGATCCCCGGCACGGCGCGCGCATCGACGATCCGCGTTCGCTTTCAGCCTCGGCGCCGGTGCTGCGCATCTGGCGGCGATCCACCGCCCTCCAGAACTACCAGATGGAGTTCAGCGGCGCGATCGAGAAGAAAAGCCTGAGCTGGGCGTTCCGCGCCAGCGACGAAAAGAATTATTACGCGACCAAACTTCTGATCACCAAACCCGGTCCGCAGCCCAACGCCGGGCTGGTGCGCTATGCCATGATCAACGGCCATGAATGGGATCGCACACAGCTCCCCCTGCCGCTGACGCTGGAACGCGGTGAAAACTACCGCGTCCGGGTGAGCGTCCAGGACGATCGTTTCATCACCTACCTGAACGGCCAGGTAATCAGCTCCTGGAGCGACAAGCGCCTGCTGCGCGGCGGCGTCGGCTTCTTCGAAGATGTCGACGATCCTCAGAAGGTCGCCTGGGTGAACCTCTCGGAGCGCGACAGCCTGCTCGGCCGAATGCTGGCGCACTTCTCCCTGATCGTTGCGCCCGGACTGCCCGAGCTGCCGTAAGCGCGCGAGTAACGCGGCTCACCTGCGGACGCGTATCCGCTTCCTGACCAGCCCGAGCCCAACCAGCCCCGAGCCCAGTGTGAGCAGGGTTCCGGCTTCGGGCGCCTCGGATGAGGACGATCCCTGGGTGGCGATCTCGAAGCCCGTAAGATTCGTGCCTGGATTGCCGCTCAGCGCGTTCAGCCACAGCGTCGTGAGGCCCGCCGTGTTGATCACGCCCGTGAAGCTGGACCCGGTTGAGGTAACAAAGACTCCTCCACTCGCACAAGAGCTGAATGTGCCGGGACTGGAGTCCATGCACAGCGTCTCTCCGGTCGGGTATGAGGTCGAAAAATTGACCCCGAATCCGTAGGTTCCCGATGGAAGCACCACTTCGATCGCATCTCCGCTGCTCGCCGGCGTGTCCAAGTCCCCACCCGACGGGGTTGAGAACATTTCGTTGGCCGTACCGGTGGAGTTGAACGCGATGAACTCGGTGCCGGTCGTGAGATCGACGTACTCATCGTTCGCCACCGAGCCGAATTGAGAGAGACTTCCGGTGAAGGTGATCAGAGACGACGTGGTCAGGCTGTCGGTCGACGCGTCGCTCAGGAACGAGCTGTTACTCGAATAGTACGAAATGGTCGCCTGCGCTGGCCCCACTGCGCACAACAATCCCGAGATGAAAATCAACAGTCTTCTTTGGGTCATTTTCCGTTCCTTCCCGGCACACCTCACCCGAAACGGGGTGTGGGCCCCTCCGAATCGTCGTCCCGATTCGGAAACTATGCCGTTTTGACATTGGTGCGCGATCGGAGCGTTTTGTCTCCGGTCAGGAAGGCAAGGATAATCCCGTAATCCCTACGGTTGAATGTAGACCCGCACGCGATTGCTCGCCTGCCCGCCTACGTTCAGGTACAACTCCGCCGGGCCGGAATCGACAATTTTGGGAATTTCGATTTCGACCAGGTAGAAGCCGATATACGGCGCGAGCACCGCTCGCGTCACCTGGACCGGCTGGCGATCGAGGAACGCCTGAACCGGCGCGACCACCCGCGGAGGATTCTCCTGCGGCCCGGGGATGCCGGTGGGCCAGTCCGGGTTGACGCGACCCAAACCGGTCGCGAGAATCTGGATGCGCCCGCGCGAGTGCGCGGGATTCATGGCGTCCAGCATCACGCCGCTGTCGGCGTCGAGCAGAAGGGGGGTGCCGTCGGGATCGACGAAAATGGCCGGCGCCGTCGAAGCCAGCGGTACCGCGGGAAGGGTTCGCGAGCCGGAACCGTTGTCCACGGCAAGCGACACCGAATCTCCCTGGACGTCGAACGGAATCTGGAGCTGCGATTCGGAGTTGCCCGCTGCCAGCACTGGAACCGCGACGTCTCCGGCTCGCGCCGTCTCTACACGCGCCCCCAGTACGCTCACCAGCGCTCCCGGAGCCGTCGCCTGCGCGATCTGATCCGCGGTGGAAACCACGCGCGGATCGCGGAAGCGGTGCGGCGCGAGCATCGCAAACACACCGTAGCCGTCGGTGGCCGCCCAAAGCTGATGCCCCTGATCGTCGAGACGCACGTCGGTCACCGGCGCCTGCGCCAGGCCGGGGATCTGCACCCATTTGGGCGGCGCGGTCGCAAGCGTCGCCAGGTCCGTGTAGGTCATAAAGACGCCGTTGGCCGTGGCGACGTAGATCGCGCCGCTCGACGGATCAGCGGTAACGCCGCTCGCGGTCACGTCGGGGAGGTTCGCGGTGAAATCGTCCCAGAAGATTCCGCCGTTCTCCGTACGTTCGATATGCACCGGGGAGGTGCCTGCCGGCTGATTCGTCCGCGCGCCAAAAACCGCCAGCGCGACGCGGGAGTCCTGCGGGTCGATCCAAAATCGCTCGACCGTGCCCGCCGCTGCGACCGGAAAGCTGATCCACGACGCGCCGCGATCGGACGATACCGCCAGCGTCGCGTTGGCCGTTCCGGTGTAAATATAATCGCCCGCAGTAGCGATCGCCGTCACGTTTTGGCCCCGCTGAGAGCTGTACAACTGCCGGAGCTGCGCTTCGATCGCGAGATCGAAATTCTGCGCCGGAGTCCAGGCGATCTTTTCACCCGGCTCCCAGGCCACGGCCGATCCGTCGGCGAGCTCGATACGCACGCCCTCCTCGCCCGAGGGCAGACTGAGCAGCCGCGTTGCAGGCAGGTTGGGCAAGGTCTGATTTAATCCGCTCCAGGTTTTTCCCCCATCGATCGACCGGAACACGCCCGCCGATCCGCCCACCGCGATCTCGTCGTCATTCGACGGTGAAACGGCGAGATCGGCCAGATCCCCCACAATCGACGCGCCACGATACGAGGTGAGATTGTCCCACGCCGCTCCATTGCTCTCGGAGCGATACGCGAATTTGGCTACGGCGTAGATTACCTTCGATCCGCTGCGCACCCGCGCTTGCCCATCCGGCAGGGTCGCCGGCGCCACTCGCGGAGGCAGATCCGGCGGAACGGCGACGTTCGATGGATGCCAGGTTTCAAAATCTGACGTTTCGAGCACGCGTCCCGATTGTGTGTGAATCAGAAGGGTCGCGGATGCCGAATACCACACTCGATCGACCGGTCCCGTCGCCAGGCCGGCGAGCGAGAGTTCGATCGCCGAGTTGCCGACCCTCCTCCAGCCGGAATCCGGAACCGGCTGCGGGTCTTGAGCCATTAAGCCCATCCCGGTGAGTACTGTGGCGATCAAGACCCTGACTGTGGCGTTCCTATACACCAGTTTGGTCCATTGTACCTTGAATTGATCGGCAGTTTTCGCTGAAACTGTTGATAATCATAGCCCTAGAGAAGTAGGATTTTTCCCGGACAGCTACTTGCTTTGCAATTTTGGTGTTAGACTAGCTCGTGTGTTAGTTTTGCGATGGGCGGCTGTTGGGGGCCCAGGGGATCGTGTAGTCATGCAGGGCAGAGCACGCGGCAACGCGTCGTCGTCGAAGCTGGCCAGGTTGTGCATGCTGTTGGCAGCCATGGGCGCAGTGTGCTCGGCCCAGTTTTTTGGTTTGGATTCAGGACAATACGCGGCCAAGGTGATCTCGCTGACGGGTCGCGTTTCCGTCATCCGCGACTCCAATCCTGAGCCGTGGGCGCTTCAGGTCAACGATCACGTCCAGGCCAAAGAACTGATCATCACCGGTGCGGACGGCCAGGCGACCTTCCAACTCTCTGACGGATCGACATTTGTCGTCTACCCCAACTCGCGCGTGGTGTTTCGCAAAAACGAACCCAACTGGCGCGATCTGCTGGACGTTCTGGTGGGCCGGGTCAAAGTTCAGATCGAGCATCTGTACGGCCCTAACCCGAATCGAGTGCTGACTCCGACCGCGGTCATCTCGGTGCGCGGCACCATCTTCGATATCACGGTTGACGAGGAAGACGAAACCACGCTGGTCGAGGTCGAAGAGGGTGTGGTCGACGTGCGCCACGCCATGCTCGGCGGCAACACGAAGACGCTGACTACCGGCGAAACGCTGCGCGTATATCGCGACGTGCCCATCGCAAAAAGCCGTTTCGACAAGGGTCCCGTGTTTGCCCAGGTGTTTCGGGCGGCGATCAACGCGATCAGCACCTGGGAATCCAGAGTTCCGCGAGGTAGCGCGGGCGGCATTGGCGGCGGCGGAAGCGGATGTGGAGCGTGCGGCGCCGACGATGGCTCGAAGGGCGCGCCTCCACCCCCGCCTTCGTCGCCTCCGCCGCCACCCCCGGCAGCAGCGCCGCCTCCGCCCCCGTCGGCTCCGCATTTCGTCGAATCCGGCGGCCACATGATCATCCTGTACCCGGATCATCCGGATCACGAATCGCGCTGGCACAAAGTGGGGCGAGTAGTCCTGCAGACCGCGCGCCGGATGTTTTTAGGCGAGCCGCTGGGGCAGGAAGTGATCGTCGAGTATCAGTAGCCACGGGTGGGTGGCCCGCAGGCGCTGCTAGCTCTTGCCGGGTATTGTTCTCCGCTCCTTCATCACGGGGCTCCCCAGCGCCTGCCTTCGGCGTTGGGTATCGCGAACATGTGACATTGAGACACCGCATCGACGCCCGCCGCGCGGAAATGAGAACCTTTCCGCAGATTGAATTGCCCGCGGAGGTTCGCCACCAGGTGGCGATGGGCAGCATCGATGTTGACACGCTGGAACACCATCTGTTCCATTTCTGCCGTCTTACCGCTACGGAAAATTGACTGGAACGGTGACCGGGCTGCGGAGGCAGGAAATCCTTGACCACCTCCGCAAGCTAATTTCTGTGAGCTGACCGCCGCAATCGTCGAAGGCCGGGTAGGCAGATCCGCGCGCGCCGCGCTACGCGGCTTCCCGCTCAGCCATCTCGCTGGTCACTTTAGCCACGCGGATGGATCTTGCGATCCCGAAGAATCGCAGCAGCTTCAGCGTGATCCAGGAGATGTCGAACTCGTACCACGCCAGGCCATGCCGCGCCGAGGTCGGATGCGCGTGGTGATTGTTGTGCCAGCCTTCCCCGAAGGTCACCAGCGCGACCATCCAGTTGTTGCGCGAATCGTCGCGTGTGTTGAAGCGCCGCGATCCCCACAGGTGCGTGATGGAGTTCACCGCCCAGGTCGCGTGCCAGCCGAACACCACGCGCACGCAAATTCCCCACAAAAACAGCGGCCATCCGCCGATCGCGATCAGGATCGCGCTCATCCCCACCAGCGGCACCCAGTGATAATTGTTGAGCCGTACGTAAAACGGATAGCGCGCCAGATCCGGCGCGTATTTCGACATCGCGCGCGTGTTGTTGTGCATCGTCTCGCCCCAGATGAGCCAGCCGATGTGCGACCACCACTTGCCGTCGTGCGGCGAGTGCGGATCGCCCGGCTTATCCGAGTTCTGATGATGAATGCGATGCGTCGCGACCCAGGTGATCGGGCCGCCTTCGAGCGTCAGGGCTCCGCACAGGGCGAAAAAATATTCGAGCGGCCGCGGCACCACATACGAGCGGTGCGTGTGCAGCCGGTGATAACCCAGGCTGATGCCCAGCCCGGTGCACATCCAATACAGGACGGCGGTGATCGCCACCATCTTCCAACTGAAAAAAAACAGCGCGGCAACGGCGCCGATGTGGAAAAGGATGATGAAGGATGTGGTGACCCGATTCAGGCCGTGATGGGGGATTTCAACGATATCGTTCACTCGAGCTCCAAGTTCGACGTTAACAGGGATTACTTCAGTGAATTGTAAGAGTTATGTAATTTCGAGCCGTAGCGTCGAGCTAAGAGTTTCCCTTACCGGCAGATGCGTGGATACACGCAGATCGCCTTCGACAATCGGCTTCCATCTGTGGCATGTGATACACTCCGGCCATGAACCGGCGCGAACTTTTGCAGATTGCAAGCGGGACGCTGGCCGTCGCGGCGTTCCAGGATGACGCGATTCCGCGGGCCAAGGCCGCTTCCGACGCGACCAACGGCCATTCGGCAGAGGAGGTCGCCCACGACGAGGATTTCTGGAACGATATCCGCGACGCCTTTACCGTCGACCGCAACATCATCAACTTGAATAACGGCTATTGCAGCCCCTCGCCGCGGCCGGTGCAGGACGCCATGCGGCGCTATCTCGAATACAGCGACATGGGGCCGTGGCACACCATGATCAATGTGCTCGAAAAACAGGTCGAGGTGGTGCGCACTCGCCTCGCTGCGACTGCCGGCTGCGATCGCGAAGAGATCGCCATTACGCGCAACGCCAGCGAGTCGCTTGAAAACGCGCAGTACGGAATCGATCTGAAGCCGGGCGACGAGGTGCTGACCACCAACCAAGACTATCCGCGCATGCTGACCACCTTCCGCCAGCGCGAGCGGCGCGAAGGCATCGTACTCAAGACCATCTCCTTCCCCGTTCCTCCGCCCAGCATGGACGATCTGTACCAGCGCTTCGAGCGCGCGGTCACGCCCAAAACGAAAGTGATCCTGGTGTGCCACATCACCAACCGCACCGGCCAGATTTTCCCCATCCGCCGCATCTGTGACATGGCGCACGCGCGCGGGATTTCAGTGATTGTCGACGGAGCGCACGCCTTCAATCATTTCCCCTTCAAGCTCTCCGATCTGAATTGCGATTACTACGGCACCAGCCTGCACAAGTGGACCTGCGCGCCGATCGGCACGGGATTCCTGTACGTGCGCAAATCGCGCATCGAGGGAACCTGGCCGCTGATGGCCGCCGGCACCCGCCAGAACGCCGACATACGCAAATTCGAGGAGATCGGCACGCACCCCGCGGCCAACCACGACGCGATCAGCCAGGCGCTGGTGTTCAACGAGAACATCGGAATCGAGCGCAAGGCCGCGCGGCTACGCTACCTGCGCAATCGCTGGGCGCACCGGCTGCGCGAAAATCCCAAGTGCAAAATCCTGCACAGCGAGGACCCTATGCAGTCCTGCGGGATCGGATTTCTGGCGTTTAACGGTGCCGACGCTCAGAAAATCCAGAACGCGCTGTGGACCAAGTACAACATCCTGACCGCGTACATGGGACACGAAGAGTACAGCGGCCTCCGCGTGACGCCGCACGTCTACAGCACGCTGAAGGACGTCGACTACTTCTCTGAGACGGTGGAGAAGGAATTGAAGGCGTGAGAGCAGCCGGCATTCATTTATAGGTTGCGGCTACGAAAAGGTAGCGGAAGCTACTCGGTGTCGCGGGTGCGCTTTTTGCGGTTGCGCTTACGCGCCAGGGCTTCCTTGGTGCGCTTCTTTTCGCCGGGTTTCAAGTAGAACGAATGTCTCTTGATTTCCTTGATGATGTCTTCCTGCTGCACCTTGCGCTTGAAGCGCCGCAGCGCGCTCTCGAGCGTTTCCCCATCCTGGAGATGGACTTCAGCCAAACGCGATTCACCTCGCTTTCGAAACTATTTCAGAATAGCAGTATCGCCGACCCAATAACCGAGTCAGCACTCGTTCGAAAATACCGGACCAACGCGCGGCATGACGCCGCGCCTCAATTCTCCCGGCAACGAGGCGCGACAGTGATGGAGCGCGTTGGTCAATTCTTATGCCAACTCGGCGAGCAGCTCGTCGCGATTTTCGCATAGACTCGTTCGACAGAGGACAAGCATCCCAGTCATGATGACCAAACGCAAGCTCGGCAATTCGGGAATCGAGGTTCGCCCGCTGATGTTCGGCGGCAACGTTTTCGGCTGGACCATCGACGAAGCGCAGTCGTTCCAGGTTCTGGACGCTTACGCCGCCGCCGGGTTCACCTTCATCGACACCGCGGATATGTACTCGCGCTGGGTTCCCGGCCACCCCGGCGGTGAATCGGAGACCATCCTGGGGCGCTGGATGAAGGCGCGCGGCAACCGCTCGCGCATCGTTCTCGCCACCAAGTGCGGCCTGGATATGGGCGACGGCAAGAAAGGCCTCTCGCGCAGGTATATTTTGCAGGCCGCCGAGGACTCGCTCCGCCGTTTGCAGACCGACTACATCGACCTGTATCAGTCACACACCGAAGATCCCGAAACTCCACTCGAAGAAACGCTGGGCGCCTACGCGGACCTGATCAAGCAAGGGAAGGTCCGCGCGATCGGGGCGTCGAACTATTCGCCACAGCGCCTTGAAGCCGCGCTTGAGACCAGCGCGCGGCTGGGAATCCCGCGCTATGAGAGCCTCCAGCCGCACTACAATCTCTATGATCGCGCCGCCTACGAGCAAAGTCTCGAACCCATCTGTCTGCGTCACGGCCTGGGCGTAATCCCGTATTTCGCTCTGGCGTCAGGATTTCTGAGCGGAAAATACCATTCCGCCGCGGACGCACGCAAGAGCCCGCGCGGCGAAGGTATCGTGAAAAAGTATTTGAACGAGCGCGGCATGCGGATTCTCGCCGCGCTGGACGCAGTCGCCGCGAACTACCAGACCAAGCCGGCGTCTGTCGCCCTCGCGTGGCTGATGGCGCGGCCCGGCATCACGGCGCCGATCGTCAGCGCGACGACCCTCGATCAACTTCAGGATCTTTTCAAGGCTGTCGATCTGAAACTCGACGACCACGCCGTCCAGAGCCTCAACCAGGCGAGCGCGTAACTGGCAATCGGGATGCTCCGCAGGTTCCCGGAGGTTGCGCATGATCCGGGATTTCCTTTTCCTGATTCTGTTTTTGTTTTTGCTCGCGGCATGGCTGCTCGCCTGGGTAGCATTTCACGTTACCGTCGGCGCGATCCATATACTTCTCGTGCTGGCAGTCATCGCACTATTGATCCATGTCTTCCGCGGCGGCCGCAGCAGGGCCTAATGCGTCATGGCGTAGATCAGGTAATTGATCCCGTAGCGATACGCCAGCGTGGTCATCGCCTCCGGATAGTAGGGCACGTCGGCGAACTCCCACGCGTCGCCGACGTCGGTGTTGAAGTTCACCGCAACCACCATGCGGTTGCGATCGTCGTACATGGCGCGCCAGGCTGGCTGCGTTCCTTCGGGCTGCACCACCACGACCTGCCCGCCCGGCCCGCGCCGCAGATGCCGCGACCCCGGAATGAAGGTGCGGTCCTTGGCCTGAATATCATATAAAACGTGCATCACCGAATCTGTTTCGGCGATGTCGGTGATCTCGTGCCCCGGCAGAACGCGCTGCATGGTCTGGACGAAGTTGTCCCACTGCTCCTCGCCCCAGAAATCGTCCACCACCAGGAACCCTCCGCGCAGCAGATATTCGCGCAGCCGCGCGCACTCCTCATCCGATAATCCCCACCATCCGGTCTGTGTCGCGTAGATCCACGGATAATTGAAAATCCGGTCATCGGTGAGGCGGAAGTGCAGCGGCTCGCCCGTATCGATGCGCGTCAGCCGCGAGACGCCCGTGGTGAAATGATCGTCGGCGTCGGGCCAGTCTACAATCCACCACCCCGAGCCGCGCCCGTCGCGCGACGCGTAGCCCCAGCCGCGGTGATACTGCGGCAGGTCGGTGTATTCGACGCGAATGAAGTGATATTCTGCGGCGCGCGGGAAGCTCGGCCGCGGCTCGTGGTCCGGCTCGGCGAAACGGGAGCGCTGGGCGAACAGCGTCAGCGCCGCAATCGCGATCCACACCCGCATACAGCCATAATAGAGTGTTCGATGTCCGCCGAACCTTCCACGCCGCTGATGCGGCAGTACCACGGGATCAAGCAGCAGTTCCCCAACGCGCTGCTTCTGTTCCGCCTGGGCGATTTCTATGAGTTGTTCTACGACGACGCCAAAATCGCCGCGCGCGAGCTCGAAATCACGCTCACCGCGCGCAACAAAGAAAAAGGCCAGCCGATTCCCATGTGCGGGGTGCCGTATCACGCCTCTGAAAACTACATCGCGCGCCTGATCCAGAAAGGCTACCGCGTCGCCATCTGCGACCAGATGGAGGACCCGCGCTTCGCCAAAAAATTAGTGAAGCGCGACGTGACGCGCGTGGTCACGCCCGGCACCGCGATGAACGCGCGCTCGCACGAAAACAATTTTCTCGCCGCTATCTTCGCCGATTCCACACGCGCCGGACTGGCGCACGTCGATATCTCCACCGGCGAATTCCGCACGACGGAAATTCCGTTACCCGAACTGGCTCCCGGCGTCGAGTTCCTGGCCCCGCGCGAAGCGCTGGTTTCCCCCAACACGAAACTCGACCTGAATTGCCTGCGCACGGACGTCGAACCCTGGGTGTTCGGTGAAGATTACGCCGCGCGCTCGCTTTGCGATCATTTCCACCTGCTTTCGCTCGACGGCTGCGGCCTGGAAAATCGCCCCCTTGCCACGGGCGCCGCCTCCGCGATCCTGCACTATCTGCGCGAAACCCAGCGCACCGCGCTCGATCACCTGGAGCGTCCGCAATTTTACGACCGCGCCTCCGCGCTAGTCCTCGACGCAACTACCGTCCGCAACCTCGAGCTGGTCGAACCTCTGTTTGCCGGCGAATCGAAAGAATCCACGCTGCTTTACGTTCTCGACCGCACCCGCACCGGCATGGGCGGCCGTCTGCTGCGCAGGCGCCTGCTCGCTCCGTCGATCGACCTGGCCGAAATCGAGCAGCGCCTGGACGCCGTCGAAGAGCTGCATAAAAATGTCATTCTGCGCGCGGAACTCGCGGCCGATCTCGCCCCGATTCTCGATCTCGAGCGTCTGCTCGCGAAAATCACGCTCTCGACCGGCGGTCCGCGCGATCTCGCCGCGCTGGTTCGCTCGCTGCTTCAGATCCCCCCGATCCGGAAGCGCCTGGACGCGGCCCAATCCGCACGTCTCCGCGAAATCCACGCGCAACTCGACGAGCTCGCCGAACTGCGCGACAAAGTCCTCGCCGCGCTCGCCGATGAACCTCCGCTCAACATCGCCGACGGCGGCGCCATTCGCGATCGCTTTGACCCGCGCCTGGATGAGCTACGCGACATCTCCCGAAATTCACGTACGTATATCGCCCAAATCGAGCAGCGCGAGCGCGCCCGCACCGGCATCGCCTCCCTGAAAGTCCGTTTCAACAACATCTTCGGCTACTACATCGAAATCTCCAAGGCCAACCTGCATCTCGCCGCCGCCGATTACGAGCGCAAACAGACATTGGTCAACGCCGAGCGCTTCACCACGCCGGAGCTCAAGGAGCTCGAATCGAAAATCCTCGCAGCCGAGGAAAAAATTCTCGAGATCGAGCGCGAGATTTTCGAAAATCTTCGCGCGCTTACCGTCGCAGACGCCGCGCGCATCAAGACCACCGCGGCTGCGGTCGCCGACCTTGACGTCACGCTCGCGCTTGCCGAGCTCGCTGCCGAGAATCGCTACGCGCGGCCGCGCTTTTCACCAAATGGCGAAATGTCGGTTTCCGGCGCGCGCCACCCTGTGATCGAAAAGCTCGCCGAAAGGGATGCTCAGCGCTTCATCCCCAACGACCACTACTTTTCAGAAACCGAATTTCTCGCCGTCATCACCGGACCCAACATGGGCGGCAAATCCACCTACCTTCGCCAGGCCGCGCTGCTGGTGATTCTGGCGCAGATCGGGTCATTTGTCCCCGCTGATGCGGCTCTTCTGCCGATTGTCGACCGGGTGTTCACCCGAATCGGCGCTGCGGACAACCTGGCGCGCGGCCGATCCACGTTTATGGTCGAAATGACGGAGACCGCGGTCATCCTCAACACCGCCACTCCGCGCAGCCTCATCGTTCTCGACGAAATCGGCCGCGGCACCTCCACCTACGACGGGCTCGCGCTCGCCTGGGCCGTGATCGAGCACATCCACGACCGCATTCGCGCGAAAACGCTGTTCGCCACGCATTATCACGAGCTCACCGAACTGGCCGACCGGCTCACCGGCGTGCGTAACCTGCATGTCTCGGTGAAGGAATCCGGCGACCAGATTTTGTTTTTGCGCAAAGTCGAGCCGGGCGCGGCCGACCGCAGTTACGGCATCGAGGTCGCGCGCCTGGCCGCGCTGCCGCTTTCCGTCATCGATCGCGCCAAGCAAATCCTCGCACAGCACGAAACGTTCACGCCCAAAGCGCCGGTTCAGATTCAGCTCTTCGAACCCGTCAACCATGAACTCGCGGATCGCATCCGCACGCTCGATATCGATCAACTCCGCCCCGTTGACGCGCTGCAACTCCTGTCCGATCTCCAAAAGGAGCTGCGCAATGAATGACGGGCGCTATTGATCCATGCGCGTAGCGGGCATCATGAGCGGCACCTCGCTCGACGGCATCGATGTCGCCATCGTCGACATCTCCAAGCGCCGGGGCGGAGTTCGCGTCCAACCGGTGGCGTTCCGCACCAGGCCGTATCCGCGCCTGGTGCGCGAAGCCCTGCTCGCCATCTCCAATTCGATGACCCACACCGCGACCATCGCGCGCCTCAACTTTCTTCTGGGCGAGCTGTATGCGGGCGCCCTGCGCGACACCGCGCGCCGCGCGCGCATTCCACTCGACTCCATCGTGCTCGCCGGCATGCACGGCCAGACGATTTTTCACGAAGCACGTGAAGTCGAATATCTGGGTCATCGCGTTTCGAGCACCCTGCAAATCGGCGAAGCCGCTGTGGTCGCCGAGCGCACCGGCATCTGGACCATTTCCAATTTCCGCGAGCGTGACATGGCCGCCGGCGGAAAAGGCGCGCCGCTGGTGCCCGCCGTCGATTATCTGCTGTTTCGCCATCGCCGCATCTCCCGCATCACGCTCAACATCGGCGGCATCGCCAATATCAGCGCGATCCCCGCCGATGCCGATCGCCACGAGGTGGTTGCCTTCGACACCGGCCCCGGCAACATGGTGGTGGATGCCCTAGTGGCACATCACACCAAGGGCCGCCAGACCTTCGACCGCGGCGGCCGCATCGCCCGCCGCGCCAAAGTGCACCGCCGCATGCTCGATTCCATGCTGAGCGACCCATACTTCAATCTCGCTCCCCCTAAAGCCTGCGGCCGCGAGCAGTTCGGCCGCGACTTCGTCCAGGGCCTGATCGCCACCGGCATTCCGCTTCCAGAACTGATCGCGACCGCCACCGAACTCACTGCCCGCTCGATCGCGCAAGCTATCCTCAGCTACCCCGGAAGCGAAGTGATCGCCTCGGGTGGCGGCATCCACAACCGTCACCTGATGCGCCGCCTGCGCGAGCTGCTGAAGGATCGCAAGCTGACCACCACGGCCGACTACGGCATCGATCCTGACGCCAAGGAAGCCATCGCCTTCGCGATTCTTGCCTACGAATTCATCCAGCGCCGCCCCGGCAACCTTCCCTCGGCCACCGGCGCGCGCCACGCCGTCCTGCTCGGTAAAGGTTCGCCGGTGTGCTGATTAATCCAGCGGCACGCCCTCTTCCTGCTCCTGCGCCTGAAAATCGAGCTGACGCACCCGCTCCAGATTGTTTTTGGAAAGAACCTGATTTTCGAGGTCAGACGGCGTGGTCGGCACGGGAGCCGGCATCAGATTTTCCTCCGCCGTCGGCGCGGACGGTTTGGGAATCGGCGGCGTAAAATCCTTGGGATGTTTCCGCCGGATATCGTCGATCATTTCCCGAATATATTTCCTCATGCTTCATGCATAAGGCGCAATTCGCGGAAACCAATTCAGGCGAAATGTTATTTGCTTGAAAAAGCGAGACTAAATTCCGCGCCGCTGCTCGTAACTTTCGATCGCCGCCGACTGCGAAAGAATATAGCCGAGCTCGTCCACGCCTTCGAGCAGGCAGTGCTTGGAAAACGGATCAATCGGAAACTCCGCTGATCGCCCGTCCGCCAGCGTGATCGTCTGCTTTTCCAGATCGATCTCCACGATTGCGCCCGGCGTGGCGATCAACGCCGCGTGGAGGTCAGCAGGCACAACAATCGGCAACAGTCCGTTTTTGAGCGCATTCTGCTTAAAAATATCCGCGAACGACGTGCTCACGACAGCGCGAAATCCGAATTGCGTCAATGCCCAGGGCGCATGCTCGCGCGAACTGCCGCAGCCGAAGTTGTCGCCCGCCACCAGCACGTGCGCCTTCACGGCATCCGGCTGATTCAGCACGAAATCCGGCTTCGGCGCGCCGGAAGCATCGTAGCGCCAGTCGTTGAAGAGTTGATCGCCCAAGCCCGCTTTCGAGGTCGTTTTCAAAAATCGCGCCGGGATGATCTGGTCCGTGTCGATATTGTCGATGGGCAGAACCACGTACGCGCTTTCAAAATGCTTGGGCGAAACCTCGCGCTGGTTCCGGTTCACCACGTATGCACTTTCGAATTTCATAACAGCGTCCTCACGTCGGTAATCACTCCGGTTACGGCCGTGGCAGCCGCGGTCAGCGGACTCGCCAGGAACGTTCGGCCGCCTTTGCCCTGGCGGCCCTCGAAATTGCGATTGCTGGTGGAAACGCTGTACTCGCCGGGCTGGAGCTGGTCGCCGTTCATGGCGATGCACATCGAGCAGCCCGACTCCCGCCAGTCGGCTCCTGCTTCGCGGAAAATTTTATCCAGACCCTCGGCCTGGGCCTGCGCCTTCACCTGCTGAGACCCCGGCACCACCATCACGCGGACTTTCGGATTCACCTTGCGGCCTTTGAGCACGCCCGCAGCGGCGCGCAGATCCGAGATGCGAGAGTTGGTGCAGCTTCCGATGAACACCACATCGACCGGATGGCCGACCAGCGGTTTGCCAGCAGGCAATTGCATGTAGCGCAGGGCCTTCGAAAGGGTTTCGCGCTCCAGCGCGTCGCTCACGTTTGAAGGATCGGGAACCGCGGCGGTGATGGGAATGCCCATCCCGGGATTGGTTCCAAAAGTGATCATCGGCTCGAGCGCGTGCGCGTCGATGGAGACCTCGCGATCGTAAACCGCGCCCTCGTCCGACGGCAGCGTGCGCCATTTCGCAACCGCCGCATCGAAATCTTTTGGGGCGAAGGGGCGCCCGGCGACGTACTCGAAGGTCTTGTCGTCCGGCGCGACCAGTCCAGCGCGCGCACCGCCTTCGATCGACATATTGCACACCGTCATGCGTTCTTCCATCGACAGCGCACGAATCGCAGAGCCGCGATATTCGATGATGTGACCCGTGCCTCCGCCGATGCCGATTTTCGCGATCAGCGCCAGAATGATGTCCTTGGCCGTCACGCCCGGTTTCAGCGCGCCATCCACGTGCACCGCGAACGTTTTCGAAGGCCGCTGCAGCAGACATTGCGACGCGAGCACGTGCTCCACTTCGCTGGTCCCGATGCCGAACGCGAGCGCGCCGAGCGCCCCGTGCGTCGCCGTATGCGAATCGCCGCAAACGAGTGTCATTCCCGGCTGCGTAAGTCCCAGTTCCGGCCCGATGATGTGCACGATCCCCTGCCGGTCGCTTGAGAGACCATAGCATTGGATCCCAAAGTCGCGGCAATTTTTTTCAAGTGTTTCGACCTGCGCCGCAGCGATCTTGTCGACAATCGGCAGCCCTCGCGGCGTGGTCGGAGTGGAATGGTCCGTGGTTGCGATGGTTCGGTCGGGCCGGTGGACTTTCAATCCGCGCTTGCGCAAACCGTCAAACGCCTGCGGTGACGTGACTTCGTGAACCAGATGCAGATCGACATACAGCAGCGCCGGCGCCCCCTCGCGCTCGGCGACGACGTGATCGTCCCAGATCTTTTCGATAATCGTTCGTGGCTTCATAATTCATTCATTGGCCGCGGCTAATTTCTCCACTGATAGCACTCGCGACTTCTTCTGTCGTCGCGGGCTGACCTTTCGGTTTCAGATCCGCGGTGACGTGTCCGGATTCCAACACTTTGCCGATCGCATTCTCGATTGCGCGCGCTTCCTTCTTCAATCCGAAAGTGTAATCAAGCATCGCCGCGACTGATCCGATGGTCCCCAGAGGATTCGCTTTATTCTTCCCGGCGATATCCGGCGCCGAGCCGTGAACCGGCTCGTACAAACCTTTCGTTTCCCCCAGCGACGCCGACGGCAGCATTCCGATCGAGCCGGCCAGCACCGCGCCTTCATCGCTCAGGATATCGCCGAACATGTTTTCCATCACCATCACGTCGAACCGGCGCGGATTCAGCACAAGCTGCATCGCGCAATTGTCCACCAGGATATGTTCCAGCTCGATATCCGGATAGTCGCGCCCGACTTCAGTTACCACGCGCCGCCAAAGTTGCGAATTCTCGAGCACGTTAGATTTATCCACGCTGGTCACCTTCTTGCGGCGTCCGCGCGCCAGTTCGAACGCTTTGCGTGCGATGCGCTCAATCTCCGCGCGAGTGTAGGACATGGTGTTCACCGCGTGATCTGTAAAAACTCCGCGCGGCTGGCCGTAGTACAGACCTCCGGTCAATTCGCGCACGATCACCAGGTCGGTTCCCGCGACGATTTCGTTCTTGAGAGGCGAGGAATCGACGAGCGACGGCCACATTTTTACCGGCCGCAGGTTCGCATAGAGTTCCAGTGCCTTGCGAATTCCGAGCAGTCCTTTTTCCGGCCGCTTTTCGGGCGGCGCGTCATCGAATTCCGGCGATCCCACCGCGCCCAGCAGCACCGCATCGACTGCGCGAGCCTTTTCGAGCGTATCTTCCGGCAGCGGCGACCCGGTTTTGCGGATCGCGACTCCCCCGATCAGTCCCTCGAGAATCTCAATGGTGTGTCCGAATTTGGCGCAGACGGCTTCGAGAACACAGCGCGCCGCGCGGGTGACTTCGACGCCGACGCCGTCGCCGGGAAGAATCAGAATTTTAAGGTTCAACTCTTTGGATACCACAGTGAGCGCCGGCTTGCACTCGGGGTATTGGTTTTTTCAGGCGCGCGAGCGCTGAATCAATGCACGATCGCGGCCCACTCCGATTTCCAGCCGGGCTCCAGGCCTTGATCCTGTTTGCGATGCGCGCGCTTTTCCTTGTACATCTGCCGGTCCGCTTCGGCCAGCAACTGCTCGGCGTCGGTTCCGTCATCGGGAAAGTTCGCCACACCGATGCTCGTGGTCAGCAGGTTGCCGCTGAACAATTCGCGGCCGATATCCTGTACCACCTGGCGGAATTGACTGATCTTAACGTGCACGTCGGTTGGCCGGATGCCCGCGAGCAGGATCACGAACTCGTCGCCGCCCATGCGGGCGATGTAATCGTACTCGCGGCACGCATCCTTCAGCCGCGTCGCGACCGCGCGCAGCACCTTGTTTCCCTCCAGGTGCCCGAAGCGGTCGTTCACCAGCTTAAAACCGTCCAGGTCGAGCACCATCACGGCGAGCGGCGCCTGGCTGCGCCGGCTGCGCGACAGCTCCGCGTCGAGTTGCAGGAACAGCGAGCGCGCGTTGGGAAGGCCGGTGAGATAGTCCGTGGTCGCCGACGATTCCGCCTGCCGGAAGCGGATCGCGTTTTCAATCGAGAGCGCGATCTTGGAGCTGATGGCCAGCAGAATGCGCAGATGATCCTTGCTGAAGGCGTCGCGGTCGGCGTGATACAGGCTGAGCACGCCGAGCACTCCGTTGACGCCTTCGAGCGGTACCGCGACGGCGGAGCGCAGCGCCGAGAATTTCGCCGGATCGTTCAGATACCCCGACTCCACCGACGGGTTTCCGTTCAGAATGGGCTTGCGATTCTCCGCGACCCAGCCCGACAAGCCCTGCCCGATCGGAATTTGCAGCGAGGAAAACAGGCGGAAATCATCGCCCGAGACGTAATCCGGCTGAAGCACGCTCTCGCGGCGCACCCAGATGGCGAAGGAGTGGTGCGGGATGATTTTGCGCAGCCGGACCGCGAGTACCGACAGCGTATCATCCAGGCTCAAGGAATTGCCCAGGTCCTGCGAGATCTCGAACAGCGCTTGCACCTCCTGGCGCGCGGCGGCGATCGAGGTCAGGAAGTCCATGGTCGGAACATTCGCCGCGTTGTGCGCGGAACCTTCAAAGCCGGCGGCGGGCGCCTCGCCGCGCTCGACTTTCAGCTCGTGCGAAAGTCCCGCGTCTTCCCGCCGCAGCGCCTGCGCCTGCGCTTCCAGCTCGACGTAGCGCTGCGACAGAACCTCCACCACGCGCGGATCGAATGCCTTGCCGGACTCGTCGCGGACGATCTTCATGGCGTCGTCAAGGGGCAGTGCGCGGCGGTACTGGCGATCGCTTGCCAGCGCGTCCAGCGTATCCACCGCGGCCAGAATCCGCGCGCCGATCGGGATGTCCTCGCCGGACAGTCCGGCGGGATAGCCCGTGCCGTCCCACTTTTCGTGATGCGCGCGCACGATCGGCACCACGGGATAGGGAAATTTCACGCGCTCCAGAATTTCCGCGCCGACGGTCGGATGAATCTTCATCTTGTCGAACTCTTCCGGAGTCAGCCGGCCCGGCTTGGAG
>DATJVN010000012.1:0-2587 GCA_035501755.1 Bryobacteraceae bacterium
CGCGCTCTCGTTCTCGGATGAGAAAGCCATTCGGCGCAGCGCCATTGCGTTTCGCGTACCGTGCATCACCACGCTCAGCGGCGCGCGGGCCGCGGTGGAAGCTATTGCCGCGCGAAAGCGCGACCCCATCCGCGTGTGGAGTCTGCAACAGATCCACGAGCAGAAGCGAACCGCCGTTTAGTAAGCTGTCCCGGCGATTTCGAAAGCGACGCAACAGTGGGCGAGGCATGCCTCGCCCCTACAATGGCTGCGAGGTAGGGCCGGATATATCCGGCCCGGCACTTACACATTCGCACGGACAGCTTACTAGCTCCGCGACACGCCTCCTGCGCCGATATACTGTGAGGCATGAAAGCTGCCCGCATCCACCAGCACGGCTCGCCGGAAGTGTTGGAGTACGAAGATGTCCCTGACCCGAAGATCAAAGCCAACCAGATCCTGGTGCGCGTTCGCGCCTGCTCTCTGAATCATCTGGATCTGTGGGTAAGGGCCGGCATCCCGGGAATAAAGTTTGCGATGCCGCACATTCTGGGCTGCGATATCGCCGGGGAAGTCGTCGAAGTGGGCGAGTTGTGTGAGCGCGTCAAACCCGGTTGGCGCGTGCTGCTCTCGCCCGGGGTGAGCTGCCGGCAATGCGATCAATGCGCCGCGGGCCGCGACAATTTCTGCCGCAAGTACACAATTTTCGGCTACGGCATTGACGGCGGCGACGCCGAACTGCTGGCAGCGCCGGAATGGACCGCGATCCAGATTCCGGACGATCTCAGCTTCGACGAAGCCGCTGCCGCGCCGCTGGTATCTCTCACCGCGTGGCACATGTTGGTGGGCCGGGCCCGTCTGCAACTTGGCGAAGACGTGCTCGTGCTGGCCGCATCGAGCGGCGTAGGCTCAGCGGCCATTCAGATCGCGAAACTGCACCGATGCCGCGTGATCGCGACCGCGGGAGGCGAAGCGAAGCTCGCCAAGGCCAAAGAACTGGGCGCCGATCATGTGATCGATCATTACAAGCAGGACATTTCGGCGGAGGTGAAGAAGTTCACCGGCAAGCGCGGCGTGGATGTGGTTTTCGAGCACGTCGGCGCGGCGACATGGTCGAAAAGCCTGGAATCGCTAGCACCCGCCGGCCGCCTCGTGACCTGCGGCAACACCACCGGCTGGGACGTGGGGCTCGACCTGCGATTCCTGTTCAGCAAGCAGTGGTCGCTGCTGGGCTCGTTCATGGGGACGCTCGGCGACCTGCACGCGGTGCTGAAATTCGTGTTCCGAAAAGAGCTGCGGCCGGTGATCGACAAGGTGTATCCGTTGAGCGAAATCCGTGCCGCGCATGAGCGGCTGGAGAACAAGGAGCAGTTCGGGAAGGTGCTGGTGAGGCCATAGGTCGTTCCTCATGACCGTCTGCGCGCATTGTTCCAAGCTCGCGACCTCGCTACCAACAAGGCCCGCTTGAAATACTTCGGCCGCTAGCCCCCCTGTCGCGGCTACAGCGCTAGTACCGCTTCCTTCGATCGCGGCTCAGCCAACCGCAGACGATGAAACTGAGCCGCGACCAGAGGGAGCGCTGGTGTCAAGCTACCTCTCCAGCAACTCCTTCAACCGCGCGTACCCCGCACGGCTCACCGGAATCTGCGCGCCGTCCTTCAGCACCGCGAGGCGCGCATCTTTGGTGTACGGCTCGATCTTCGCGATGCGCTCCAGGTTCACGATGTAAGACCGGTGTACGCGCACGAATCGCGCCGGATCGAGCGCGGCCTCCAGGCTCGAAATGGTCTGCTGCTTCAAATAATTCTTCTTCTCGCTGTGGAGCGATACGTAATCATCCTGAGCTTCGGCGAAATCAAGCTGCTGCACCGGAATCACGTGGACCCGCGCGCCATCCTTCACCACGATGCGCTCGATATATTGTCCCGGTGCGCGCGCCGCGGATTTCAGCTCGGCCGCCGCGGGCATGGGCCGCTTTTCGCCGAGCCGCCGCCGCACGCGTTCGAGCGCAGTCCGGAACCGGTCGGCGCCAAAAGGTTTTAAGAGGTAATCCACCGCGGCCGCATCAAACGCCTTCATCGCGTACTGGTCATAAGCCGTGACGAACACTACCGCGACCTCTCGATCCACCAGTTCCAGAACCTCGAATCCGTCCAGCTTGGGCATCTGGACATCGAGAAACAGCAAGTCGGGCTTTTGCTCGGCGACGGACTTCACCGCGGCGAACCCGTTGCCGCATTCGGCGACGACCTCGATATCCTCCTCGCTCTTAAGGTATTCGCGCAGAATCTGGCGCGCCAATTCCTCGTCATCCACAATCACCGCGCGAATCTTAGAACCCGCCTGCCGTTGAGCCGGCGCCGCATCGTGCTCGCGAACGATTCCCTTCAGATCCACCATCAGGTCCCGCGCCGATTGGTATCGCCGCTCGCGATCCTTCTCCAGACACTTGCGAACGATGCGATCGAGATCCTCCGGCACGCCGTAGTTGAAACGCGCCATCGCCTCCGGTTGAGCTTCGAGAATGCGCGCGATGGTTTCCGAAGGGTTCGATCCTTCAAACGGCATTCGGCCGGTGGCCATCTGGTACAAGACCACGCCGAGGCTG
>DATJVN010000013.1:0-20196 GCA_035501755.1 Bryobacteraceae bacterium
CACGATTGAAATAAATCCTGGCAGGATGATCGACTCCCATTGCCATCTCGATAGCGACCAATTCAAAGATGACCGCGACGAGGTAATTGAGCGCGCGCTGGCCGCGGGCGTGGAGACGATGGTGGCCATCGGAACCGGCGACGGCCCTCCGGATCTCGAAGCCGGAATCCGGCTGGCGGACCGGAATCCGTGCTTCTACGCCACCGTCGGAGTCCATCCGCACGACGCCTCCAAAGCGACCCCG
The DNA here is from genome assembly GCA_035501755.1 of Bryobacteraceae bacterium. Taxonomy (GTDB): domain Bacteria; phylum Acidobacteriota; class Terriglobia; order Bryobacterales; family Bryobacteraceae; genus Palsa-187. Next base: position 245 of record DATJVN010000013.1, read on the forward strand.
GAAACTTTCGCGCGATTGCGCGATCTGCTCCAGCACCCGCGCGTTATCGCCATCGGCGAAATCGGTCTCGATTACCACTACGATTTTTCCCCGCGCGAAGTCCAGCGTGACGTGTTCATCACTCAGATGCGCATAGCGCTCGAAGCGGACAAACCAATCGTGATTCACACCCGCGAGGCGTGGCAAGACACCATCGCACTCATCCGCGATCACGGCATCCGTGCCGGCATCATGCATTGCTTTTCCGAGGGCCCTGACCAAGCTCGCCAGGCGCTCGATCTCGGATTCTACCTGAGCTTCGGCGGGATCGTCACTTTCCCAAAGGCGGTCAACGTTCAGGAAGCCGCGCTCATCGCGCCCGCCGACCGCATTTTGGTCGAAACCGATGCGCCCTATCTCGCCCCGGTACCCAAACGCGGTAAGCGCAATGAACCGGCTTTCCTCATCGAAACCGCGCGCAAGCTCGCCGAGCTGCGCGGCGTGACGCTCGGCGAGATCGAAACTGCCACGACGGAAAATTTCCGCCGCTTGTGCTTGCGATACACTCAATAGTTTCCGCAATGGCGTTCGGCAACCTAGACCGTCCCTTAAGCGCGGCCGAGATTTTCGAGCTGGTGCGCGACGATTTGAAACAGGTCGAGCGCGAAATCAGCCTCGAATCCGTCGCGAGCGTGGAGGCGGTGACTTATATCGGGCAATATCTGCAATCCGGCGGGGGAAAACGTCTGCGCCCGATTCTGGTGTTGCTGTGCGGCAAACTGTTTGACGAAAAGAATCCCGCGCAGGTGCGCATGGCGGCCGTGGTGGAGATGATCCATACCGCGACCCTGGTGCACGACGACGTGATCGACATGGCCAAGACGCGCCGCGGGCGGCCGTCGATCAACGTGGTGTGGGGCAACCACACTTCGGTGCTCGCGGGCGACTGGCTGTACATGCAGGCGTTTCAGGTGGCGCTGCGCGAGCGCAACTTCGGCGTGCTCGACCTGCTGATCGAGCTGACCCAGCGCATGGTGGAAGGCGAGCTGCTGCAACTGGAGCGCATTGGGAAGATCGGCGTCACCGAGGCCGATTACATGGAGCTGATCGATCGAAAAACCGCGAGCCTGTTCTCCGCCTGCGCGCGATTGGGCGCGATGAGCGCCGGCGCCGACGAAGCCGCCGAAACGCGCCTGGGCGAGTATGCCTGGAATCTGGGGATCGCGTTTCAGTTGGTCGACGACATCCTGGATTTCACCTCGCGCGAAAAAATTCTGGGCAAGCCCGTGGGCAACGATCTGCGCGAAGGCAAGGTGACCCTGCCGCTGATCTACGCGCTCGAGTCGGCCGAGCCGGAGGAGCGCCGGCTGGTGGAGACGGTGCTCGCCGAGGGCAGCTACGACCAGGTCCCCTTCGCGAAAATCCTGCACGTGCTGCGCCGCCATTGCGGAATCGAGCGGGCGCAGGAGCGCGCGCTGGCGTTCACCGAGAAAGCCCGCGCCATCATTGCCGAATTTCCCGACTCGCCCTACCAGCGCGCTCTCGCAGCCGTTACGGATCTAGTCACCGATCGCGACCACTGATCCCCTTCATCGTTTTCCTCCCGCGAGTTTGATCGACGCCGGATTGGCGCGGAGCGTCTGCATCGCCCAGATTCCCAGGATCGGGCCGAGGGCCAGCACGCTGAACGACCATCGCTCGCCGATGCGCGATTGGATCAGAGGAACCAGACGGATGGTCAGCATGGTCAGCAGAAATCCCAGGCTGGTTTGCAGCGTGAGCGCGGTGCCGAGATATTCGCGCTCGCATAGCTCAGTCACGCAGGCCGAAAATTGGGCCGAATCGGCGACGATCGCGAATCCCCACAGGATCGCCACGGCCGCGAGCGCCGCCGTTCCGTAGGAGAATCCGATCAGCAATGCGCACGCGGAGCTGATCGCCATGCTGCCGATGGTGATTTTCGTTCGTCCCATGCGATCGGCGAGGCGGCCGGCGATCAGGCTCCCCGGCCCTCCCGCGGCGATGGCGAAAAACGCAACGGCGCTGCTGTGCACGTAGCCGGCGATCCAGGCCCACATCGCGTACAGCTCCCACATGTGGCCGAGATAGCCGAGGTTCGCGAGCAATACCGGGCGTTCCCGCAGAATCGTCGCGGCGTAGGCCCAGCGAAAGGGCGGGGCAGGGGATCGATACGGACCCTGTTGCACGAAGATCGCCGCGATCAGCCCTCCCGCCGCCGCAAACGCGGATGCAGTGTACAGGAGCGCGCGCCAGTCCTCGCCGATTCCGAGCGAGTTCAGCAACTGCGGACCGGCCGAGCCCAGCGTGAGCGCGCCCACTAGCAGACCAATCCCCAACCCGCGGTCTTTATCGGTCCACGTCGCGACGATCTTCATGCCCACCGGATAGACGCCGGCCAGAAAAAAACCGGTGAGCGAGCGCAGCAGGACCGCGGGTGCCAGGCGGTTGGCGAAGATCGCGATGCAGGCCGTGGCCGCGCCGGCGGCCAGGGCGGAGATTGCGAACAAGATCTGCGCCGGCACGCGATCGGCCAGATTGAAAATCGCCGACACCAGCGCGCCCGCCACGAAGCCGAGCTGCACGCTCATGGTCAGCCAGGATTTGCCGGAATCGTCCAGACCCCACGCCGAAGCCAGCGCGGGCGCGACCGCCGTTGCCGAAAACCACACCCCCATCGCCAGCAGTTCGGCGATCAGCAGGAGGGTAATCGTGCGCCATTTCCGGTCTGCCGCGCCTTTCATAAACTCACTGGATCGTATGATCGAGGTTACTGAGTCTTCAAAATGATGACGGTGATGTTGTCCGGACCACCCTGTGCGCGGGCCGCTTCGATGAGAGCCGCGCACTTCTGTTCCAGCGTCCTCGAGGACGACATGACGCGCTCGACGTCTTCCTCTCGCGCCACGCTGTGCAGGCCGTCGCTGCATAACAGCAGCAGCATTCCGGATGCCGGCTTGAGCACGTAGGTGTGGACGCGCAGATCGTCGGATACGCCGATCGCCATGGTCAGAACGTGGCGCATGGGGTGGGTTCTAAGGCTCTCTTCATCAAGACCGAGTCGCCGGCCGACCTCGTTCACCCAGGTCTGGTCTTCGGTGATCGAAATCAGGCGTCCGTTTTCGAGAAGATACAGCCGGCTGTCGCCCACGCTGGCGACGAGCAGCTCGTCTTTGGCTTCCAGCGCGGCGACCAGCGTGGTTCCCATGCCTTCCATGGTGGGATCGTGCGCGGCCTTGTCCATCACGCGGCGATTGGCTTCTTCAAATGCCTCGATCAGGGTGCGGGGATCGCGGTCGCCATTGGATCTGGGAGCGCTCTTTACGAATTCGCGGACCGTTTCCGCGGCCAGCCGCGAAGCGTGCTCGCCCGCCTGCGCGCCGCCCATGCCGTCAGCTACCAGGTAGAGCCCGATCGCAGGGTCCACGAGATAGTAATCTTCGTTGTTTGTTCGGACACAACCTGCATCGGTTGCGGCGCAAGACTCCATCATGAGCTTTTCGATTATACCCGGTTCGGGGTCGGAATTTTCCGCAATTGACGCCGTTTCCGCAACGTGCCGCCGCCATTGTATGCGCACCTTCATTGGCCGCAACTCACTCGCAGCGCACGCGGCATTACGCCGGCGTCCGGCCAATCTGCACGCCCGGCTCGACTCACGGCGCTTTCGGCTCGAGCATCATTTTCAACTGCCAGTAGGCCCGCTCTTCGTAGTTGGTTTTCAAGCGCTCCAGCCCGATCAGGCGCGCGTCTGCGACGGTCAGCCCCTGTTTGCGCGCGCAGCGCTCGGCGAGGAGCGCTGCCATCCGGTCGTCGGGATGTTGCGCCAGGACCGCGCGAAAATGCTCCGCCGCAGCGGCGAAATCGCCCTTTTTCCACAAAACATATCCCAAATTGAAGCGATAATCCGCGTCATGGGGATCTCCGTCGGCGGCTTTCTTGAAATCATCGACCGCCTGGGGGAGATTGCGGCGGCTTTCCGCCGCGCCGAGGTTGTTGAACACCTCGCTCAGCGGGACGGTCTCGGCGATGGTCTGAAACGCCTTCTGCGCGCCGGTATAGTCGGTGGATTCGAACAAAGCCAGCCCCAGCAGAAATTCGGCCTCGCGATAATGCGGGCTGTCGGGGCTGACCTTGGAAAGCCAGTCGGCCGCCTCCCGATACTCCCGCTTGCGGTAGTAGATTTGGCCGAGCTGGTAACAGGGGTGCTCGAAATGCGGGTCCAGGCGCGCGGCCTGCAAGAAGAATTTCTCCTTCTGTTCCGGATCGCGCGCCAGCACGCCGCGCATGTAGTTCTCTTCGGCATCCAGACGCACCGCCGCGCGAACCGTGCGGAATTCCGATTCCGGGGGCGCCAGCTTGGGCGCGAGCAACGCCAGCGCCCGCCACGCCAGGTGTGCCTGAAGCGTCGCCAGATCTTCGAGTGAGCCGGTTTCGTTGAACTCCGGCGCGAGCCGCAGCCGCTTCAAATCAAGAATCCGCGCGCTGATCGTGAGCGACCCATGCATGCCGGCGCCCGGCTTTTCCTCGGTGGTGGCCTCGGGTGTGAAGGTGAACGTTCCGAAAACCACCTGTTCGGCGTCGAGATCCTCGCCGATCTTGATGATCGAGCCTTCGGAGATTCCGGTGCGCTCGCGCAAGCCCAGGCGATGAAACGAGTCGTCGATGTCGGGCCGCTCCAGCGTCAAAACCCCGCGCGATTCGAGCGCATCCCGGATGGTTTCCGCGATGCTTTCTCCGATCCAGTCGAGATTGGCCTGGTGCGTGTCGGCCGACGTATTCCAGAAAGGCAGAACCGCCGCGGTATCGGCGAGCGCGTGCACTGCGGCGAGCGCGGCCAGCGACACAATCAGGCGCGCATTCATCAGTTCAGTGTAACAAGGGCCGCATCCATTCCCGCACCATCTCGATCGCCTGCCCCACGACCTCCGCGCCGAAACCGTGCAGCCAATGAATCTCGTGGTCGCGGCGAAACCAGGTCATCTGGCGCTTGGCGTACTGGCGCGTCTCAAGCTGCGAGGACGCGATCGCCTGGTCGATGCTCATCGCGCCTCGAACCACCGCGAGCGCCTGCTTGTATCCCAGAGACTCGAACGGTTTTTCCGCGCCGGAGCAGCCGGAAGCGAGCAGGCGCTCGACTTCCTCGACCAGTCCCGAATGAAACATTTCACGCGTGCGCGCATCCAGGGCGGCATTGAGGCGCGCGCGATCCGGCTGGAGGCCGATTTTGAGCGTTCGATATCCGCTGAGCGGCTCGCCCGCGTATTGTGGAGGCGCGGGATTTCCACTGAGCAGGCGCACCTCCAGCGCGCGGATGGATTTTTGCAGGTCGCCTGCGTGGATTCGCGCCGCGGCCGCCGGATCGAGACGCCGCAGGATGCGATAAACCGAGCCGGGACGCCGGCTTTCGCGATCTTTCAGGCGCCCACGCAGCCCTACATCGCGAGAGGGAAGCGCGGGCAACCCCTCGAGCAGCGCGCGCAGATAAAATCCGGTGCCGCCTACGACAATCGGCAGGCGATGACGCGCCGAAATTGCCGCCAGCACGGATCGCGCGCAGCGGGCATAATCGCCGGCCGAATAAACCGAACCAGGGTCCAGCACGTCTATGAGATGGTGCGGAATCGAGCGGCGCGCAGCCTGGGGTGTTTTTGCTGTTCCCAGGTCGAATCCCCTGTAGAGTTGGAGGGAGTCGCAGTTGACGATTTCGCCCGAAAAATGCTCGGCGATCTTCAAGGCGAGCGCGCTCTTTGCGGACCCGGTGGGTCCCACAATCGCCACGAGCGGGAGCGGGGACAGCATGTGTTCTCCGCGAAGAAATTTAACCGATATACTTAAGATAGCGTGCAGCGAGGACCACTTCGTGAGCGTGCGAAAGAGGACGTGAATGTTTAAAGCAGCAGTGGCGATGGCGCTCTTGGGATGGGCACTACCGGCGCAGACGCCGGCCGGCGCGGCAAGCGCCGAGACCCCCAAAGTCGACCACGCGTCATCTTACTATCACTACGCCCTGGCGCATATGTACGCCGAGCTGGCTTCCGCTTACGGCGGCCGCGGCGGGTACCTCGACAAAGCCATCGACAATTACAAGGCGGCGATCAAGGCGGACCCCGGCACGCCGATGCTGACCGAGGAGCTCTCCGAGCTCTACATCGCCTCCGGCCGTCTGCGTGAGGCGCAGACCGATGCCGAGGACGCGCTGCGCGCCAATCCCAACGACATTGCCGCGCGGCGGCTTCTGGCGCGCGTATTCACCAGCCAGATCGGCGATCAGCAGCGCCAGCGCCTCGATACCGACATGCTCAACAAGGCGATCGAGCAATATCAGAAGATCAGCCAGCTCGATCCCAAGGACGTCGATTCGCTGGTGATGCTGGGGCGCCTGGAAAAAGTGGCGCAGAACTCGACCGAAGCCGAGAAGGCCTACAAGCAGGCGCTGGCGATCGACCCCGATAACGAGGACGCGCTGACCGGGCTGGCCATGGTCTACGGCGATCTCGGCAATACCACTGAAGCGGCAGCGATCTTGAAGCGGATGTCGGACAAAAATCCGTCTCCCAGAAGTCTTCGAGCGCTGGCCGCGACCTACGAGCAGATGAAGGAGTACGATCTGGCGGCGCAGGCGCTGCAAAAAGCGCTGGAGATGAATCCACCCGACGCGGCCGATCTGAAACACGCTCTCGCCGACGATCAGGTGCACGCCAAGCAGTATGACGCGGCGATCAACACCTACAAGGACCTGGTCTCAGACGACCCCACCGACGCGCGCGCGTACCTGGAAATGTCGCGCGTCTATCGCGAGCTGCACGATATCAAGAACGCACAGGCGATGTCGGACAAGGCCAAGACGCTCGATCCCTCCGATATCGAGATTCGCTACAACGAAATCGGCATTCTGCAATCGGAGGGTAAAGCTACCGAAGCGCTGCAGGCCATGAAGGACCTGGCCGCCAGCACCGAGCGCCGCACCTACAACCAGCGCGAGCGGGCGCTGCGCAGCGATCTGCTTCAGGAATTGGCAAACATGTACGCCAACATCGACCAGATCGATCCCGCGGTGGAAGCGCTGCACCAGGCCGCCGACGTTAATCCCGATGAGGCGCCCAAGATCGAAGCGCAGATCATGGACACCTATCGCCAGGGGAAGCAGTTCCAGAAAGCCGAACAGGAAGCCGACAGCGCGCTCAAGCAATTTCCCGACGATTCCGCCGTGCACGCTGGCCATGCAATGTTGCTCGCGGATATGGGCAAAACCGACCAGGCGGTCGCGGAGGCAAAGAAATACCTCAGCTCCGGCAAAAATTCCAGTGCGGGCAGCAATAAGAACGGCAAGCCGGCAGCGTCGGGCGACCGGCAATACTATCGCATGCTGGCGCAGATCTACGACAAGGGGCGCAAATTCGACGACGAAGCCAAAGCGCTCGACCAGTTGGAAAAACTCTCCCAGACCGACGAAGAAAAAATGGATGCCTGGTTCATGCGCGGCGCCATGTACGAAAAGATGAAGAAGAATGACCAGGCCGAGGCCGAGTTCCGCAAAATCCTCCAGATCCGGCCGGATTTCGCCGGCGCGGAGAACTATCTTGGCTACATGCTGGCCGATCGCGGCGTCCGGCTGAATGAAGCGCTGGACCTGATCACCAAGGCGGTCGAACAGGACCCGGCGAATGGCGCCTACCTCGACAGTCTCGGCTGGGTGTACTACAAGATGGGCCGCCTGCAGGAAGCCGAGGAGAACATTCGCAAGGCGCTCGAAACCACTCCGCACGACGCCACCGTTCGCGACCACCTGGGCGACGTGCTGATGAAGGAATCCAAGGTGAAGGAAGCCATCGCGCAGTGGGAGATGTCGCTTTCTGAATGGAACACGAGCTCCCCCGCCGACCTGGAGCCGGCCGAGGTCGCCAAGGTGAAGAACAAGCTCGACGGCGCGAAAGTGCGGCTGGCGCGAGAAGGCGTGAAGTAGTTTTATCCGAGAACCCGAGGCATTCCCGGTTTGTAATATAAAAGGGACATGCCCGACAGCTCGCACGAACCATCGAAGAACATAGACCTGCGCAAAACCTACGACGCGATCGTCATCGGATCGGGCGCCGCGGGCGGAATGGCGGCGTACGTCCTCACCTCGCACGGGCTGAAGGTTCTGCTGCTCGAAGCCGGCCGCAAGCTGCCCATCGAAAAAGAATTGAAGTCGATGGAATGGCCCTACGATCATCCGCGCCGCGGCGACATGCCCCCGGATCGCCGCGCGCTGACCCCCGCCGAATACAACATTCGCAAGCCGCCCTACGCCGCGGGAACGAAATACAATCACGTCTATTCCTACGTCCAGAATTGGGACGGTCCGGATTATTCGAAGAACATCGTCGTCGATGAGAAGGACCATCCCTACACCGGCACCAACTTCGCGTGGGTTCGCGCGCGGACCTTCGGAGGGAAAACGACGATCTGGGGCCGGCTCGCCCTGCGTCTTTCCGATTACGATTTCAAAGCCGCCTCGCGCGACGGCTACGGCGAAAACTGGCCCATTTCCTATGCCGATATCGAACCGTATTACGATCGCGTGGACGATTACCTGGGCATTTCGGGAATCAAGGAGAATCTGCCCTATCTGCCCGACAGCCGCTTTCAGCGTCCCAACAAACTGACTTCGGCGGAGATGATGCTGCGCCGGTCGCTTGAAAAACGCGGGCGCCTGCTCACCCCGTATCGCGCCGGTGTCACCACGGACGGTTTGAAGCACAACAAGTATCGAAGCAAGTGTTTCGGCCGCGGGGCCTGCAATCGCCGCGTGGGCGGCTGCGATATTCACGCTGTTTTCGATTCGCCCACCGGCCTGATCTATCCCGCCTGGGACACCGGCAACCTGACCGTAAGGACCGACGCGACGGTTTACGAAATCACCGTCGACAAGGACACCGGGAAGGCCAGCGGCGTCTCTTTCATCGATTCCGAGACGCGCAAGACGTATCACGCCAAGGCGAAAGCTGTGGTGCTCGGCGCGTCCACGCTCGAAAGCGCGCGGTTGATGCTGCTGTCGAAATCGCCGCAGCATCCCAACGGAATCGGGAATTCGAGTGGGCACGTGGGCCACAATTTCTGCGAGCACGTGATGGGTCCGGAGATCACCGGCATCGTGAAGGACCGGGTCGGTGCGCCGCGAACGCTCGACGACGGGCGTCCGGGAGGGTTCTATCTTCCGCGCTTCCGCAATCTCACCGACCGCAGCGATTTCATCCGCGGATACGGCTTCGAAGGCGAGGCCGGGATGACCATGTTTCCCGGCCACGCCGATTCGACTCCCGGTTTCGGCGCGGCGTTCAAGAAGCGGGTCCGCGATTACGCCGGCGCGTACATCAACATGGGCGGATTCGGCGAGGTCCTGGCGCGTTACGAAAATCACATCGACCTCGATCCGGAAGTGAAGGACCGCTGGGGCATCCCCGTCATCCGTTTTCACATCGCGTTCGGCGATAACGAGCGCAAAATGTGCGACGACATGACCGAAAGCGCCAAGGAAATGTTCGAAGAGGCGGGCATCGAAATCGTCAGCGTCAAGCGCGAGATGCTGACTCCGGGCTGGTCTATTCATGAGCTGGGCACAGCGCGCATGGGCTCAGACCGGAAGACGTCGGTGGTGAACCAGTTCCAGCAATCCCACGACGTGAAGAATTTGTTCGTGGTGGACGGAAGCACGCACGTCAGCGCCGCGAATCAGAATCCCACCTGGACCATCATGGCGCTGTGCTGGCGGTCGTGCGATTATCTCGCCGACCGGATGCAAAAGGGAGAAATGTGATGGAGCGGCGTGAACTGTTCCGGGTCACGGCGGGCGCGGCGGTCGCGGCGAAGTTGGCAGGCGCGCAGGCGCACAAATTTTTCAGCGACGACGAATTCAAAATGACCGACGAGCTGACGGAAATGATCATCCCCGCGGATGACAAATCGGGCGGCGCGAGAGCCGCACAGGTCGCTGCCTACCTCGATTTCCGGCTTTCGGAAGCCTTTGAGCCGCAGGTGCGCGATCAATGGCGCGAAGGCTTGAAAAGTATCGACGCGCTGTCAACGGAATTGAACGGCCATGCGTTCCTGGCCGCGACACCGGAACAGAGAATCGCTCTGATGACGCGCCTCTCGGAGAAAAACGACGAATTCTTTCGGGTGCTGAAGGAAGCGACCATCCGCGCATACTACACCTCCAAAATCGGCATCCACGATGATCTCGACTACAAGGGCAACGTGTATCAGCGGGGCGATTACGCCGGTGAGCTGCCGTGAAAAGACCGCGCATCGTCGTCGCCGGCAGCGCGAACGTCGACCTGACCACGTTCACCGATCATTTCCCGCGGCCCGGGGAAACCATTTTCGGCCGCGAATTCAATCTCGGCTTTGGAGGCAAGGGCGCGAACCAGGCCGTCGCGGCACAGCTGTGCGGCGCCGACGTTTCCGTGATCGCTCGCGTCGGCGATGACCTGTTCGGCGAAGCCACCATCCAGAACTTCAAATCCGCTGGGATCGACACGGCTCACGTGCGCGTCACCAAGGGCGCCTCGAGCGGGGTCGCGCCCATCTTTGTCGACAGCTCCGGACAGAATCGCATCATTGTCGTCAAAGGCGCCAACGACCTGCTCACGCCCGCCGATATCGACGCCGCCGCGGACGTGCTTCACAGCGCCGACATGATCGTGCTGCAACTGGAAGTGCCGCTTGAAACCGTGTATCACACGCTGCGCTTCGCGCGCGCCCGCGGAATCCCGGCCATTTTGAATCCCGCTCCGGGTCAGCCGCTCGATCTGGCACAAACAGCGCAAGCCGATTACATCATTCCCAACGAAACCGAGGCGGAGGCGCTGACCGGCATCGTCGTCCGCGATCTGGAATCGGCGCGCGCCTGCGAGAGTCAGCTTCTGTCGAACGGAGCTCGCCGCGTCATCATCACCCTGGGCGCGAATGGCGCGATGTGCGCGGGCGATCACATTCCCGCATTTCGAGTGGACGCCGTCGATACCACCGGGGCCGGCGACGCTTTCATCGGCAGCTTCGCGGCATTCGTGGTCGGCGGAATCGCCGAGCGCGAGGCTATCGCCCGAGCCAATCTTTACGCGGCTCTCTCCACGCTTTCGGTCGGCACGCAAAAATCGTTCGTCAGCCTCGATCGCTTTGAGGCGGAGTGGACGAAGAGGTGCGCCGCGGCGGGCGGGCGCTGATCCGGTCCCGCCACGCGCGTAATTCGCGCGCCTTCCGTTCCGCCCAGCGCTCCGGCTGCTGAACGTGCTTCGGCACGCGCGAGACCGGCAGATCGAAAACGATGCCGATCAGGACGACGAAGAACGGAGGATCTCTGAGAACCAGCTTCATGGCCTCGTGTAACGTTGCGCGAACGCGCTCCGCGCGCCTTCGATGTGAAGCTTTTTCCGTGCCGAATGTTTCATCGCGGCGAATCGACGGACCCATAACGCTCATGCCCGAGCCGCAGGTCGAACGCGAGCGCATCGCCGCTTCGTGCATAGGACGGCCATAATGTTTTGGGCGTCACTCGATCTTACTATGCAGGAACCAGCAGTCAAGCACCACCTTCCGCGCGAACCAGCGCGACCGCAGCAGGCGCGGCGCGGCGGCTTGCAGCGCGCGCGGGGGGACGCGAGCGCCGAGCCGCGTGATAAATCCTGGCGCGGTATCGAATCGCTGCGCCACGTTGCCGGCGTAGCTCTCCAGTTCGTTCGCCGCAATCAGCCGGGCGGCGAGAATCCCCGATTCGATCGCCGGCAGGATGCCTTCACCGCTGAACGGGTAGGCGAGTCCGGCGGCGTCGCCGATGAGTAGCCAATTTTCGCCCGCGATGCGGCGCGGCGATGAGCCATATAAAAGATAAGCGTGACCGCGCAGCGCGGGAATGTCGAAACCGATGCGTGGGACCATCCACCTGACGAACCCCGCAACGTGCTGGGACAGCCGATGCCGGTCGGCGCGGCCCAATCCGACGTTGAGCACGCCGCCCTTGCGAAAGCACCAGCCGTAGCCTCGAAGATCGCGGCAGAAGTACAGCTCCGGGGTATCGCCGCGGACGCCGCACGCCGCGCGCTGGCGTTCATCCATGACGAACTCGCATTCCTGCGCGACCACCGGCGATTCGCCGCCCGAAGCCGCGCCCATCGCATGAGCCACCGGACAAAAATGTCCACCCGCGCCGACCAGTACACGCCCGCCGATTGATCCATTCAAAACCCACGAGCCGTCGCTGCGATCCACGGCCGCCACCGGCAAGCTTTCATAAACCTGCGCGCCCGATCGCCGCAGCAGATATTCGTCGAACTCGCGCCGCCGGATGCCGTAGCTCACCGTGCGCGTATAACGCGTCTCGACGGCTTCGGCTCCGATCGCTCCCGTTCGAAACCCGGCGATCGGCTGGAGCACGCGATCGCGCGCATACTCTGCGGCATCCATGTCCAGGCGATCCAGAACCTCAGGCGTAATCCAGCCGCCGCACACTTTGTCGCGCGGGAAGGCAGCTTTATCCACGATGGCCACATCGGCTCCCTGGCGGCGGAGCTTCCACGCGCACGCCGATCCCGCCGGCCCACCCCCGACGATCACGACATCGAAGATTCGCATTGCGATTCGTACAGATGCGCTCGCGTCATGGCCGGCGGACGCGAGTGCGGTCCCGCGAACACGATCTGGAACAGTTGCAGAGTGTCAGTGGAAAATCCCGCGACCGATCCGGCCAGATACAAACGCCAGGCCCGCGCAAACCAGTCCCCATATTTCGCCGTGATCGCGGCCCGCACATTTTCGAAGCGATCGAGCCATTGCTCGCATGTGTGCGCGTAATGCAGGCGGAGATTTTCCACGTCCAGTACGTCGTAGCGGTAGCGCTCGAGAATCTCCATCGCTTCGGCCAGCGCGGGAGCGTAGGCGCCGGGGAAAATTCGCTTGCGAATCCAGCGGCTGAAGGGATTGCGATAGCTGCGCCCGATGAAGTGCAGCAATCCCCGGCCGCGCTTCCCGATGGCGCGATGAATCACGCCGGCGAATTCGGCGTAATGCTTTCTTCCGACATGCTCCAGCATTCCCACCGAAACGAAAACGTCGAAGCCGCTGGAGATGTTGCGGTAATCGTCCTCGATGAACTCGACCTGCCTGGCGAGTCCCTCGTCTTCCGCGCGCCGCTGCGCCCACTCGATCTGCTCGTGCGAAATGTTGAACGCCTTCACGCGCACGCCGTAGTGACGCGCCATGTGCAGCGCCAGCGCGCCCCAGCCGCATCCCGCTTCGACCACGGATTCGCCGGGCTGAAGCTGCAATTTCCGGCACACGTGATCCATCTTGGCGATCTGCGCGTCTTCCAGGCTCATTTCAGGCGATGGGTAATAGGCGCACGTGTACACCAATTGCCGGTCGAGCCAGAGGCGGTAAAAATCGTTGCCGAGATCGTAATGATGATGAATATTCTTGCGCGATCCGCGCAGCGAGTTGTTCTGCCACAGTTCCAGCCACGCCGAAACAGCCCGCGCGTGCCAGCCGCGGTTTTCACCGGAGGGCCAGGAGCGATACACCGCTTCGAGAAAGCGCGTCAGGTCGCCCTCCACGCGAACGCGGCCGTCCGAATACGCCTCGCCGAAGCCAACTTCCGGATCGAGCACAAGCTCCCGCAGCGTCTTACGGTCGCGAATATAAACGGTAAACTCCGGCGAAACTCCGGGCGCTGCATCCGACGCGCCGCCTTCGATCTCGATGCGCACCGGCGCGGCTCCAATGGAGTCGCAGATTTTCCTGAGTAGCCACTGATCGAATACCCCGCCCATAGTCCATCCCCTAATTCCTGCGTATCACAAATCGCGGGAAAATTGCGATTAACGTCCGCCGCCGGCTTCGAGAATCGCCCCGGTTACGTACGACGCCGCCGGCGAAAGCAGCCACAGCACGGCCTCGGCGATCTCTTCGGGCCTGCCGGGGCGCTCCATGGGAATCGAAGGCGCCATTCGCTTGGGGCGATCCGGCGCGCCGTTGGCGGCGTGCAAACCGGTTTCGATCAGGCCGGGAGCCACCGCGTTGACGCGAATGCCTTCGCTCGCCACTTCGCGCGCCAGCCCGATCGTGAAGGTATTCACGGCGCCCTTGGAGGCCGCGTAGTGCACCCATTCTCCCGATCCACCGGTGCGAGCCGCAAGCGAAGAAATATTCACGATCGCTCCTCCGGCGCCGCCGTGTTTGCTGGACATGCGCCGCACCGCCTCGCGCGAACAAAGCATCGTGCCCAGCACATTCACACGCAGCATTTCGGAAACATCCGGCGCGCGAAGCGCTTCGACGCGCGCGAATCCGCCGGTGATTCCCGCATTATTGACCAGTGCGTCCACACGGCCCAGTTCGGTTTCGGCGATCTGGAACATCCGGGCCACCTGGTGCTCATCGCCCACGTCGGCTTGAATCGCCACGGCTCGTCCGATTTCGCGCGCGACCGCTTCGGCGCCTTCGCGATCTTGCGAATAGTTGATCGCGACCGCATATCCTCGCGCCCCGGCCAGCCGCGCGACGGCCTCTCCGATGCCTCGGCTCGATCCGGTGACGATCAACGTTCCCATGCAAAGATGATGCCACGGAACTGCTAAATTGAAGACACATGATCGTCGAGATCGAAGGCATTCCGCTGCATCTGGCGCATCCCGATGAGCTGCCGGTGAACTGGGTGGGACAAGAGGAAGTCATGCGCGAGCTGCTCGCCGCGTGGCTGGTGGTCGACCCCCAGGATCTCCCCATGAATCCGCGCCTGCTCGGAAAACCGGGCGTGGGGAAAACCACGCTCGCTTACGCCGCCGCGAAACGCTTGCAGCGCGAGGTCTATATTCTCCAGGCGACCGTTGACACGCGTCCCGAGGATCTGCTCATCACGCCCGTGATCGAGGGCGAATCGAAGCTGCGCTACGTGGCCTCGCCGCTGGTGACCGCGATGCTGCGCGGCGGCATCGTCATCCTCGACGAAGGCAATCGCATGAGCGAGAAAAGCTGGGCCAGCCTCGCGCCGCTGCTCGATAACCGCCGTTACGTCGAATCGATCGTTGCCGGAGTCAAGATCAAAGCCCATCCTCTATTCCGCCTGGTCGCGACGATGAACGACGACGCCAGCACTTTCGATCTGCCCGAATACATTCATTCGCGCTTGCAGCCGCAAATCATGATCGATTTTCCCGAGCGTCACGAGGAGCTGGCCATTTTGCAGGAAAATCTCCCCTTCGGCGACGAGCGCATTTTGAATTACGTCACCGATTTCTTGCAGCAGGCGCACGCCGCCGATGAGCGCTACACCGTCCGTGACGGCATCAACATCGCGCGATTCGCCATGAAGTTGTCGCATGACGTGGGCAACGTCGGATCTTCGACACTCCGCAAGGCGATCGAGCAGACGCTCGGCGAAGAGGCCCTGCGCTATGTCGCTCGAAGCTGAGATCAAGTCCGGAAGCCTGGAGCGCGGGCGCGTCCGCTATTTTCCGGTGGTGCCCGGACGCGTCGAATTTACCATCGCGCTGCGCCGCCTGCTGCTTCAATCGAAGCCGCGCATTGTCGCGGTGGAGCTGCCCGGATTTCTCGCCGAAACCTACTCCCGCGCGTTATCGCGGCTGCCGGAAATGTCGGTGATTCTCTACGGCGACGATGCCGAGGACCGTGCTGTCTACGTTCCGGTCGAGCCCGCGGATCCGTTCACCGAAGCTTTACGCACCGCCGAAGAAATCGGCGCGGAAGTGATTTTTCTCGAACCCGATTCGATCGACCGTCCGCATCTCGCCGATGCTTATCCCGATACCTACTCGATTCGCCGCATCGGCATCGAAAAATATATCGAGGCTTATCGCGTCTATCCGCAGCCGCGCGGCGACGAAGTAACCGCTCACGCCTCGGCCATGGCATGGAAGCTGCAAGGCGCCGATCCCGAGGCGAGCGTGATCGCCGTCGTTTCGCTCAATCTGCTCGATCCATTGCTGGACGCCATGGAATCGCCGCAGCCGCCTCCCGCGCGAGGGGCGAAATTCGATATTCGCCTGCTCAATCCGCATCCCGAGTGCCTCGCCGAGATCACTATCGAATACCCGTACCTGCAGGAGCGCTACGAATTTTTCCGGCTGGATCTCAAAGGCGAGGAAACGCTCGACCGTCCGCGCGTCCAGTTCGATCTGCTGCGCGAAGCCGAAGCCAAGTACGCCGCCTCGACTGGCGAAAAGATGCAGCACTGGCAGCGCCGCATGATCGCGCGCTACACGCGGAATCTGGCGCAGATCAATGGCGATCTCACCGCGGGCGTCTACGATGTCGCGGTCGCCGCGCGGTCCATCGTGGATGATAACTACGGCTGGGAAGTCTGGCAGATGGCGAACCGCTATCTGGCGCAACAGGAGGCCTCGGATCTGGAAACGGTTCGCCTGAGCGCCAGCGAAATCTGGATCAACACCAAGAAATTGCGCATCCGCCGCCGCCTTCCGCGACCCAAGCAGCGCCTGAAACCCGCCGGCTTGAAACCCCGCAAGCGCGAAAAAGTCCCGGGCGAATGGGCCAAACAGACGACCGGCAACGCGATTTGCTCCTACCCTCCCGAAGATCTGGTGATCGAGGAATACGGCCGGTTTCTGAAGCAAAAGGCGAAAGCGATTCTCTCCGAAGAGCGGGTGCGCATCGAACCGTTCACCACTTCGATTCTCGACGGCATCGATATCCGCGAAACCATCCGCAACTGGCATCGCCACAAGATTTTCGTGCGCAAAGCGGACCGCCTGGCCGGCAACGTCGGCGCGGTGGTGGTGATCTTCGATGAAGATCGCGAAGACCGCTATCAATATCTGACGACCTGGCTCGGCGAACATCAGAACGAATCGGACATGGCGTTTTATTCGACGTTTCCCTTCGAAAACCTGGTCGGCCCCGGAATCGGCCGAGCCGAATACGGCGGCCTGCTGATGACGCTTCCCCCGCGCCGCCTGTTCGACGTGTGGAGCGACCCCGATTACGATTTCACCGAATCGAAACCCGAGCGCCTGTTGATGGCCGCGCTCGATTATTCCGTGGAGCGCTTCGTGGTGTACGTAGCCGCGAAACCTCCGCGCTCGATTTTCCGCTCCATCGCCGCGCATCTCGATCGCAAAATTCTGTACGTCCCCATCGGCCAGTTGTCGCCGACGAAGATGAAAAAAATCCGAGTGGTGCACGTCCTCGACAGCTACGATCGCCGGGCGGAGGCGAAGGAATATATATGGTGATCCATGACCACCATTTGATAAATTGGAATCGGATGATGGTCCCCATTCCCGAAGCGGTTGGGGATTTCGTTGATCGGCAGGTCGCGAGCGGAGCATACAAAGACGCCGTGGCCTACATTCGAGCGCTCGTCGAGGCCGACCGCAAGCGCCAGGCTCGCGAGCACCTGGAGATGCTGCTCGTCAGGGGCGTCGAATCCGGCAAAGGGACAGAAATGACCTACCGCGACTGGGACCGCATTCAGCGCGACGGGATCGCGCTCATCGGGAATCGCAAACCAAAACATGCGGCGTAAGGACTGCCCGCGGCAAGACGCGACACCGTTGAATGTTTCGCCCATATCGGATCCGATAACCCGAGGCCGCGTTCCGTTTTTTTGAAAGCCGCACGTGAGACTTTCGAGGATCTGGCGCGAGCGCCGGCCATGGGTGTCGTGTGCCCGTTTCGCGGCGTTCGCCGCTGGCGCATTCAGCGCTTCGAAAGCTACCTGGTCTTCTACCGTGATACCGGTCGCGCGATCGAAATCATCCGCGTTGTGCATGGAGCGCGGAATATCGAGCGCCTCTTCGAAGAACCGTAGCAAACCGGGAAACCTTCGGCGCGCTCTGAGCTCACCGCCTGCCGCCCTGTGCGTCCAGGACGCGGATCATCCGCTTGAGGGCCACGTTGCGATAGCTGCGAACCGCAAGGTCCTGGACGAGGTCCCAATCGAGCGGTATGTCCGCGCGCATGCTGATCCATTGCCCGCGACCATACGGCGTTGCGAAGAAGCGCTCATCGCTCAGCAGCCGGCCAATATCCACCGGATCGAGTTTGAAAGCAATGGAAGGCCGATTCTCGAAAGTCTCGAAAGCCACGAACGTTTTCTTGCCTGCCAGAAAACACGGGTGCCCCCACGAGGACCGCTCGCTGGTCTCTGGCAGCGAAAGACACAGCTTGCGCAATCGCTCCAGGACACGATCCTTGGCGCGCCTCGTCCGCGTTTGTCTCATTTCCATGCCCGCATGCACGCAAACCGCGAAACCTCTTGAGCGTCAAACCGTATAGTTATCATTATGCGCAACTGGCACATCGCCCTCCGCACCCTCAGCCGTCGCCCGGGATTCGCCATCACCGCCGTGCTCATGCTCACCCTCGGCATCGGTGCGACCACGGCTCTGTTTTCGCTGGTCGATACGATTCTTCTAAAGCCGATGCCGTATCCCCATGCCGAGCGGCTCGTGTGGGTGCTCGAAGCCAATCCGCTCAAGGATAAAAAAGACAGCCTGATTGCGCCCGCGCGTTTAGAAGACTGGCGGCGCATGAACCGCAGCTTCGATGCGCTCGCTGCCAGCTACAGCGAAAACTTTACTGACACGAGCGGACAGGAGCCGGAGCGGCTGCGCGGGCGCCAGATCAGTGCCGGGTACATGGACGTCTTCGGCACGGCGCCGATCCTCGGGCGCACGTTTACCAAACAAGAGGAAATTGACGGCGGGCCGAACGGGGCCATCATCAGCTACGGGTTGTGGACCCGCCGCTACGGCCAGGATCGCGACGTCACTTCGAAGAGCCTGCGCATCAATGGAAAACTGTTTCCCATCGTCGGCGTGATGCCCAAGGAGTTCCTGACACCCGACATCGACGTGTGGGTTCCCGCGCAGTTCGCCGCCTTCTGGTACGCGCCCAACATGCGTGAAGCGCGCTTCCTGAACGGCGTCGGACGCATGAAGCCTGGCGTCACGATGGAGCAGGCGCGCGCGGATCTGGTGCGCGTCCAGGCCGAGCTCGGCCGCCTGTTTCCCAAGTCGGATAAAGATTGGTCCGTGATCGTCGGCGATCTCAAGGAAGCGCGCGTGGGCGAATATCGGCTCACGCTGCTGCTGGTGTTCGGCGCAGTTGCGCTGTTGCTGCTGATCGCCATCGCGAACGTCGCGGGTCTGACGCTGGCGCAGCTCCACCAGCGCGAGCGCGAGATGGCGATTCGCAGCTCCGTCGGCGCGTCGCGCGCGCAGGTGATCGCCACGGTAATGCGTGAAGTGCTGCTGATCGCGATCGGTGGCGCGGCGCTGGGCGCTTCCGCCGCCGCGGCTAGCGTCAACCTGATGCAGAAAATCTTCGCCGACCTGCCGCGCATGACCGAGCTCGCTTTCGACTGGCGCGCCCTCGCCTTCGCCGCGTGCGCCAGCCTTCTCGCCGCGCTCGCCTTCGGGGCGATCCCCGCGTTCCAAGCCACGCGCCAGGACCTTGCGCCGATCCTTTCAGAGTCGAGCCGCAGCGTTTCCCGAGGACGTCACGCGTTGCAGCGCGGGCTGGTGATCGCGCAGCTAGGCTTGACCGTGCTCCTGCTCGCCAGCGCGGGCCTGTTGCTGCGCACCTACGCGAACCTCTCGCACCTCGATCCCGGATTCAACACCGACAACACCATCACCTTCCACGTCGGCGCGGGATGGAGCGAGGACCGTCCGCGCATCGGCCGCATGCAGATCGATCTGATCAACGCGCTCAAGCGCGCGCCGGGAGTCGAAGCCGCGGGGTTCAGCAATTTCCTTCCCGCCGCCGGCGCAACTCTTAATTTTCAATCCACCTTCGACGGATCCGAGTGGACCAACAACAATTTCCTGACGGTCGGCTACCGCAACGTGACGGCCGGATATATGCAGGCCCTGCACATCCCGCTGCTCGCGGGAAAATGGTGCGATCCCGCCGACGCCTTCGATTTCACCAAGCCC
>DATJVN010000014.1:0-16585 GCA_035501755.1 Bryobacteraceae bacterium
GCGAGGCGAAATCGCTTGGGCTGCGCACGCTGGTGCACGCCATTTCCGACCAGGGCGTGAAGGCATCGGTGCTCGCGGGCTGCACCTCGATCGAGCACGGGAATTTCACCACCGACGAGACGCTCAAGATGATCGCGAAGCGGGGCACGTACTTCGATCCGAACCTGCTGGTGCTGCACAATTATCTCGACAACCGGCCAAGCTTCAATTTCACGCCGGCGAATTTCAAATCGCTCGAAGACGCGATTGCGCCGACCGCCGACGTCATTATGCGGGCACGCAGGCTGCACGTGAAGATGGTGCTCGGCACCGATGGCGTGGCCGGCGCGCACGGGCGCAACGCTGAGGAGTTCATTTACCGCGTGCAGGAAGCCCATGAAAAGCCGATGGATGTGCTGATGAGCGGGACTTCGATTGCGGCGGAATCTCTGGGGATGGCCGATCAAATCGGCAGCATCGGCCCGGGCCACGAAGCCGACCTGGTCGCGACCGACGGCAACCCGCTCCAGGACATCACCGCGGTGCGGCGCGTGGTTTTCGTAATGAAAGGCGGCAAGGTTTACCGCAATACGCGGCAGTGATCGCGCCTAACGCTTGACGCCGAACACCGGCCCCTGCGGAATCGCTTCGCCATCGTCGCGCGGGTCGGATGCGCCGTAATTCACGCCGGCAGCGTCCCGCTCCACGGCTTGCCCTCGTCCCATGGACGCCGAGAACGATCCTTGCACACGGATCTTGTGCCCCAGCGCCGTGAGCGCATCGCGGACCTCGGGCGCAATACGCGATTCCATCTGCACATCGCAGCCTCCGAACGACCCCTTGGTGAACCGCGCCGCTTCGAGCGCCATCTGAATGTTCATCCCGTAATCCACGATGTTCGCCACAAACTGCGCGTGCGCCTGCGCCTGGTTCCATCCGCCCATGATCCCGAAGCCGATGCGCGTGTCGCCCTTCTCCATGAACGCGGGAATGAGGGTGTGCAGCGGACGCTTATGCGGACCCACGGTGTTGGGCTGCCCCGGCTTCAGCGTGAACAGCGCTCCTCGATTTTGCAGCGCGAATCCCGTACCCGGCGCCACCATCCCCGTGCCGAACGAGCTGTAATTGCTCTGGATGAGGGAAACGATGTTGCCGTCCTTGTCGATCGCGGACATATAAATGGTGTCGTTACCGGTGCGCGCGCGTTCGCTCAGATTGGCGGGCAGCGCGTCGCAATTGGCTTTGCTGTCGTCGATCAACTTGGCCCGCTCCGCGGCGAAATCTTTGGAATCGAGAATATCGGTGGGGAGCTTTCCGCTGCGCGGATCGCCGATGTAGCGCAGCATGTCCGCGTAGGCGAGCTTCTTCGCCTCGATCATGACGTGCAGCGCCTTCACGCTGTTGTGGCCGTAATCTTTCATGGGATAGTGCTCCATGATGTTCAACATCTCGAGCGCGGCCACGCCCTGCGTGTTGGGCGGGATCTCGAATACGCGCCATCCACGATACGTGGTGGAAATCGGCTCGACCCACTCCGGCTGAAACTGCTCGAGGTCGGCGAGGGTCATCACGTTTCCCTGCTCGTGCAGGAAATCGATCAGGCGTTCCGCGGTCGGTCCTTTATAGAATCCGTCGCGGCCTTTTTCCGCGACCCGCTTGAGCGATTCGGCCAGCGCCGGATTGCGAAACATCTCCCCGGTAGCAGGCGCGTGTCCGCCGGGCATGTAGGTTTCCTTGAATCCGGGCTGCTGGCCGGTGCGACCCTTCGCGGCCGACGCCCATTCGCCGGAAATGATCTCGGTGACCGGATATCCGTTTTCCGCGTAATAAATCGCCGGCGCGAGCAACCGCGAAAACGGAACGGTGCCGAACTTATCGTGCAGCGCCTGCCATCCCGCGACCGCGCCCGGCACGGTCACGCGCTGCGCGCCGGAGCGGTTCATATCCGTGATACCTTTCTGCGCCAGCAGTTCGGGGGTCAGCGCGGCGGGAGCCCATCCACTCGAATTGAGCGCCCACAGCTTCCCGGTCTTCGCTTCATAGATGATCGCGAACAGGTCGCCGCCCATTCCGTTCATCGCCGGCTCGACCACTCCGAGGGTCGCGTTGGCCGCGATCGCGGCGTCGATCGCGTTGCCGCCGTCTTCAAGCACCCGGGCGCCGGCCTGCGAGGCAAGCGTCTGGCTCGCCGCCACGATCCCGAATTTAGTGATCACCATTGACCGCGCCTGGTCGCGCCCCGATGGCCCCGCTTGCCGCGCGGGGGCCTCCTCCTGCGCGAACGCCACCGTGATCATTGCCGCCGCAATCAGTATTCGCATTGCCGTCCTCACTTTTTGACGTACTTCTTCACGTCCTTGGGACCGACCTCGGCGCCGTAAATCACGCCGTCCGTGCTCGCCGCGACGCCCTCGGCCGCGCTGGTGCCCCGGGCGTTCTCATCCGGATCGGGAATGAACGCGACCACCTTGCCATCCTTGGCGCTTCCGATGCGAATCCCGCGCTTCCATCCCGGATGATTGCGCGACACGGAGCCCGATTCGGAATCGGCCACATACAACGTATTGTGTTTGTCGATGAACAAGCCGCTCGGCCGGCTGAACTGCTGCCACTCAGCGATAAAATTGCCTTCCTGGTCGAAAATCTGGACGCGATTATTGTTGCGATCGCCGACAAACAGGCGTCCTTTGGAGTCGAAGGCGAGCGCGTGCGGCTGGTCGAATTCGCCCGGCCCGGTCCCGGTCTTGCCCCACATCTTGATAAATTTGCCGTTCTTGTCGAACTTCTGAATGCGATCGTTGGGCTGCGGCGCGTTGCCGCGGCCTCTGCCGTGGCCCTCGGAAACGAAAATGTCGCCGTTGGGCGCGACCGCGACATCGTTCGGCGCGACGAACTCGCCCGGCTCGGCGCCCGCTTTGCCGGCGACTCCCAGGCGCATCAATACTTTTCCGTCCGGGGAAAATTTGATCGCCTGATGGCCGATGCCGCCACGTCCCTGTCCATCGGTGATCCAGACATTGTCTTGCTTATCGATGCAGATTCCGTGCGGGAAAATAAACATTCCCGCGCCGAAGCTCTTCAGCAGTTTCCCGCTCTTGTCGAACTCGAGGATGGGATCGAGGTTCGAGCCGGCGCAGCTATTGGCGCCGCAGCGCTCGGCGACCCAGATGTGCCCCTTCGAATCGATATCGACGGCGCTGGTGGATCCCATCTTGCGTCCGTCGGGCAACTGAAACCAGCCGGTGATGGTCCGGTAGGGATTGGGGAGATCGTTGAGAGGCTGTACGTCAGCCGCGAAAGCCGCCACAGCGGCGAAAACGAGAATCGAATGTCGGGAAATCATGTCGCGCTCCTGCTTCGAGATACTGTATCACTCGCGGAAGCGCGGCGCGACCCCGGTGGCGCACCCGGTCCGTACCACCCGAGACCTTGGATGCTCGCGCCCGGCACTAGGTTCCAAATCGCATCTAAGCGGGATAGGAAATCGCGCCGGGCGGCGCTAAATATCGAGTAGAGGTGATGTGATGAGAAAAACTCTGATGGGAATGGCGCTCGGCGCCTTCACGTTCGCATTGCTTTCGCCCGTCGCGGCCTTGGCCGTGACGAAACTCGCGCCCACTCACCCGTATCAAACCCGTTGGGCAGCCGAAAATCTCTCCGGCAAGATCGACATGGTGATTCCTCAGCAGCATCTTGTCGTGGTGAAGGATTCGACCGGCACCACTTTCGACTTCGTTGTGAATCAAAAGACGCACATCATGGACAACGGTCAGGCGATGAAACTCGCGGACCTTTCCTCCAAAATGAACGACCAGGTAAAGGTCCACTTCGTGCCGGAAGCCAAGGGCGATATGGCGCGCACCATCCGGATCGGCCAGTGATTCCGGCATGATGACCAGAGACGATTACGGCCGCGCCTACGAGCGAGGCTACGATCTGACCGTGCGGCTGCTGATCAGCCGCGGTGTCAAGCCGGAGCCTGCGCGCGAGACCGCGCAGGCGGCCTGGGTACGGGGATGGGAACGAGTAAGCCAGCTTCGCGACGAGAGGCTGGTGGTGAACTGGGTAAATTCCATCGCGCTGAACCTGTACCGCAGCGTTCTGCGTCAGCCCGTGTTTCAAGAACTGCCCGAGCTTCGCGCGACGCCGGCTCTGAACCTCGCCGCGGTCGATCTGGATCTGATCCTGAAGATCTGCCGCCCGGGCGATCGCGCGCTGCTCGAACAGCAGGTGCTGGGCATGAGCGCCGAAGAGATCGCGCGCCAGAAGGGCGTCAGCGAAACCGCGGTTCGCATTCGCTGGATGCGGGCGCGCCGCAGCGCCCGCCTGCGCCTGGCGCGCCGAGCCGCGAGACTGCGGCGGTCGCACGCGTCGCGCCGTCCGGCGGCTTGAGGCTGCTGCGGATATAATTGAACCGGATGGACATCTTCGACGAAATCGTGCGGCTTCGCGCGCTCGGTCAAAAGTGCGCGCTGGCGACCATCGTGCAGGTGAACGGGTCGATTCCCAGCTATGAAAGCGCGAAGCTGCTGGTGCGCGAAGACGGGTCGATGGTGGGGACCATCGGCGGCGGATGCGTCGAAGCCGAGGTGTGGAACGCGGCGCGCGAGGTGATCGAGAGCGAAAAACCCCGGCACCTGGCCTTCAGCCTGGGGCAAGATGCAGCCTACGACAACGGCCTAATCTGCGGAGGACAATTGAACATCTTCGTCGAACCGGTGGTACCGCAGCCGCGCGCCTACATTTTCGGCGGCGGGCACGTTTCGAAGAGTATTTCGAAAGTCGCCACGCTCGCCGGATTTTCGACGGTGATCGTCGACGATCGCGAGGCCTTCGCCAACAAGGACCGCTTTCCGGAAGCCGACGAAACCTATGCTGAGGAGTATGAGGCTGTCTTCCCCAAGCTGCCCGTCACTTCCACGAGCTACGTGATCATCGTCACGCGCGGGCATCGCGACGATATGCGGGTGCTGCGGTGGGCGGTGGGCACACCGGCGAAGTATATCGCCATGATCGGTAGCAAGCGCAAGACGATTTCAGTGATCCACGAGCTTGAAAAGGAAGGCTTCGAGCGCGCGGCGTTCGACAAAATCTTCGCGCCGATGGGGCTGGAGATCGGGGCGGAATCGCCCGAGGAGATTGCGATTTCGGTGGTGGCCGAGATGATTGCGGTGCGGCGCGCTCCGGACGCGGATTGGCGTGCGCTCTCGAAATCGATTTTTGCGCACGACAATCTGCGCGCTCTTCTCAAGTGATCGCTGGCATTATTCTCGCAGCGGGCGATTCGCGCCGCATGGGATCTCCGAAGGCGCTGCTCGATTTCCGCGGCGAAACTTTCGCGGAACGCCTGGTTCGGATTTTTTCGAAATACTGCGACCCTGTGGTCGTCGTGGCCGGACGCCACGCCGAGGCGATCCGCGCGCGAATCGCGGCGACGGTTGTCGTGAATCCCGATCCGGATCGCGGCCAGTTGAGCTCGCTGCAAACCGCGCTGGAGCGCCTGCCGGCTGAGTTGGAGGCTTTCCTGTTCACGCCAGTCGATTGCCCGACCGTTGAAGAGGCAACGCTCGCCGCGATCTTGCAGGAGTTTCGAAGCGCCGCCGCGCCCTTCGTGATTCCGCGATTCGGCGGCAAGCGCGGACACCCGGTGTGCGCCGCGGGTGGGCTTGCCGTCGAATTTCTGGCTATGCCGCCGACTGCCGAGACGCGCGCCGTCGTGAATCGCCACGAGAGCGCCATCCGTTATCTCGACCTCGCCGATGCGGGCGTGCTGGCGGATGTCGACGATCCCGAAGCGTATCGGGCGCTGACGCCATGAAGCGCGCAGTGGTGCTCGCGCTGCTGCTGATCCTGGCGATCGGCGTGGGCGCGCAATACGTGGACGCCGAATTTGCGCGGCCGCGAATCGAGCGCGCTTTGCAGCGCGGGCTGGGGAGGCGCGTCGAGGTCGGGAAAGTATACTTCAATCTGCTCACCGGCCCCGGTTTCACGGTCGAAGACGTAACCATCTATGACGATCCGCGCGCCGGGATCGAGCCGTTCGCGCACGTCTGGGAGCTCGAGGCGCGCGTGAACCTGCTGAGCCTGTTCTCCCGCAAGCTGGCATTTTCGAGCCTGCGGCTGGGCGAGAGCACCGATATCAACCTGGTGAAAACCGCGGCGGGCCCGTGGAATTTTCAATACCTGCTGAGCAGCGCTCCCGCGCTTTCCGGGTCCATGCCTGCGATCCGCATGCGCACCGGACGGATCAATTTCAAGTTCGGCGACACCAAATCGGTGTTCTACCTGAACGACGCCGATTTGGACGTATCGCCGTCGGAAAACGGATCGGTGGAGGTGCGGCTTTCGGGCGCACCGTCGCGCACCGACCAGGCGCAGCAGAATTTCGGACATTTCTTCGTGCGCGGAAACTGGAACCGCGAGAATCTCGATTTTCGCGTGGAGCTGGAGCGCAGCGCGCTCGAGGAGGTCGCGCGGCTGCTCGATCAGCACGGGTTCGGGCTGCACGGGATCATCGCGCTCGACGCGCGGCTCTCCGGCCCGCCGTCGAATCTCGCGATCGACGGGAGTTTGGAGATCGACGACGTGCACCGCTGGGACCTGCTGCCGCAGCGCGGTGGATGGAAAGTGGCGTGTCGCGGCACGCTGGACCTGCGCGATGAGCGGCTGGAGCTCGCCAGTGCGGACGATCCGGCGGGCGTGCCTGTCGCGCTGCGCTTTCGCGCCTGGGATTTTCTGGGTTCGCCGCACTGGGAGGCCGGCGCGCGGCTGAAACAGATTCCGCTTTCGGCGCTCCTCGAGGTCGCCCGCCACTTGGGCGCGCAGCTTTCCGACAAGCTGGACGCCGCCGGTTCGGTGTCAGGCGACTTGCAGTACAGCGAGGAGTCCGGCCTCACTGGCGCAGCCGAGCTCCAGGACGCCTCGGTCGCTTTGCCGGACGCCCAGCCGCTCCGCGCGGAAAGCGCCAGAGTGTCCGTCGCGGGCGGGACTTTGTCGCTCGACCCCGCCACTGTGCACGTGGGCGAAAACGAAAGCGCCGAGATCGAGGGCAGCTTCACGCCGTCGGAGGGTCTGGATCTGAAGATCGCGACGCGCGGGTTGAGCGTCGCGGACCTGCACTCATTTGGACTGGCGGGTATTCCTCTCATGGAGCAGACTCCGCAGGGCACCTGGCGTGGCAGCGCGCGCTATCAGTGGACTCCCTCGGCCACGGCGGGCCAGTGGTCCGGCGAATACGAGCTGCAAAACGCGCGCATCGTCATCGACGGTCTGGCTGATCCGCTGCACATCCAGTCGGCTGCGGTCGCCGCCAATGGCGCTCGTTTCGCAGTGACGCGCATGCGCGGGCAGGTCGGCACAAAGGCCGAGGCGATCACCTTCACCGGGGAGTATCGCTGGGACCCGGCGGCTGTGCGTCCGGCGAAGTTCCGCATCGCGATCCCACGCGCGGACGCTGCCGAACTGGAGCGGCTGTGGTCGCCCGCATTGTCGCGCGAGCGCGGATTTCTGGCGCGCACGTTGAGCTTCGGCCCTGCGAAGATTCCCGACTGGCTGCGTCTGCGGCGCGCCGATGGGATCATCGCAATTGACGAGCTGGATATTGGCGACTATCGCGGCAGCCTGAACCGCGCGCGCCTACTATGGGACGGGGCCCAGGTGCGGCTGGCGGGGATCGACCTCACGCTCGACGAGGTCCAGGTGAATGGCAGCGCGACCATCGATCTTTCCGGACGTGCGCCGCACTATCGCTTCGATGGCAGGATGAATGATGTGCCGTTCAAGGGCGGCCGGCTCGATTTCGACGGGAGCCTGGAAAGCGGCGGCGAAGGAGCGGACCTACTCGCCGGCGCGCGCGCGGAAGGCAGCCTGCGCGGCCGCGGCGTCGCGTTCTCCCCCGATGCGGAATTTCGCACGGTCGCCGCGTGCTTCAACCTGCTGCCCGGGCTGCGCTGGAAAATTTCGTGTCTCGAAGTAGCGCAGGGCGCCGATGTGTATACCGGCTCCGGCGCGACCCAGGCGGACGGCCGCCTGGTGCTGGATCTTTCGGCGCGCGGAAAGCAAGTTCGTTATACCAGCGCGGCTGCGCCAGCGCTTCCCGATCGATGAACAACTGGCCGTGAAAACGTTTTAACGTTTCCTTTTGCTGCGCGTCGTGAGACAATGAGAATTCGCGGTGTCTGAACCAACTCTCGACGAGCGATTCCTGGAACTGCGCCGCTCGGTCGATCGCGAAATCGCCCGCGCGCGTCGCGATGCGATCGCGGATATCGCGCGCGCGCTCACCTGCATGCGGGGCGCATCGAATGAACCCGAGTGGAACGCCGCGATTTCGCAGGCGCGCAGCGTTTTCGAACGCGATCCGGAGGCGACGGAGCTGATCACGATGCTCGCCGGGCTCACCGCGCCGGCAAAACCCGAGCCCCCCCTTGAAGCCAGCGCGCGCCGCTTTGCTAAGGTGAAGACCGCAGAAATCCAGCTCTATCAGGCCGCGGCGGTCAAAGCCGGTCGCGCCGCGCGCAACCTCTACGGCTCGCTCAAGCCCTACATCGACGAGGCGCGCGAATCTTTCCGGCAACGGTACCTGTCGAACGGCAGCCGTGTTGCCGATTATCTGCATTGCGAATTCGTTCGAGCACTGGCCAATGACGATGCGACACTGCTGGGTCCGGAATATCCGGGTCCGCTCGCCTAAGCTGATCCTGTTTGCCGCGGCGATGCTGGCCTGCGCGGCGACGGACCCGCTCGCGGAGCTGAAGAAGGGATCGGTCGATCTCGACAATAAGCGCTACAGCGCGGCGATCGCCACGCTCTCCAACCTTCCCCGGCGGCTCCCCAAGCTGGCCGATTACGCCGCGTGGCTGCTAGCCTCGGCGCAGTTCGAGTCGGGGGACTACGCAGCGGTGGAAAAATCGCTCGATCCGGTCTGGAAGCAGTCGCCCCCGTCGCCGCTCGCTGCGCGTGCCGTCATTCTCGCCGGGCGTGCGTATCAGCAATCCGGAAAGACCGGGGACGCGGTGGAGATTCTGCGCCGGCACTACGCCGAACTGCCTCAGCCACAGGGCGACCTCGCCATGGCTGCTGCGTTCGAAGGCGCGGGCGATCAAGTCAGCGCGGCGGTCTATTTCCAGCGAGTCTACTACGGCTTCCCGGCTTCCGCGGATGCCGCACAGGCCGAAACGGAGCTGGCCAAACTTCGTGAAGAACTGGGCAAGGATTATCCGCCGGCCATGCCCGACGCGATGCTTGGTCGTGCGTTCAAGCTGCTCAATGCGGGCAGCTCGGCGCGCGCGAAAAAGGAGCTCGAATCGATTCTTCCGGATCTCGGCGGCGCGGAGCGCGATCTGGCGCGTGTCCGCATCGGCGTCGCCGATTACAACGAAAAAGAAACTCTGCGGGCGCAAAAATATCTGGAGTCTCTACAGATCGAGTCGCCCGAAGCGGATGCCGAGCGCTGGTCTTACCTGGTTCTTTGCTCACGACGCCTGAACAATCACGAGCAGGTGCACGCCGGGCTGGATCAGCTCGCGAGACTGTATCCGCAATCGAAATGGCGCCTGGAAGCGCTCATCACTGACGCCAACATTCACCTGCTCGACAATTCGCCGGACGAATACGAGCCGCAATATCGCGCCTGCTACGAATCGTTCCCCCAGGATCCGCAGGCCGCCATGTGCCATTGGAAAGTGGTCTGGGGCCACTACTTGAGCCGCCGCGCCGACGCAGCCGATCTGATGCGCGCGCACCTGCGGCTGTTTCCCGCGTCGGACGAGACTTCCGCCGCGTTGTATTTTCTCGGACGCCTGGCGGAGAGTTCGGGAGATTTCGCGGGCGCGCGCGCCTACTATGAAGAGATTGCGCGCGAGTATCCCAATTATTACTACGCAGTGCTGGCGCGGGATCGGCTGAAGCAGGTCACCGCCGCGCCGTCGCCGCAGGTGGTCCAATTTCTGCGCGGCATCTCCTTTCCACCGCGCGCCCGCACGCTCGATTTTCATCCCGACACGGTCACTCAGGCGCGCCTGGAGCGCTCGCGCATGCTGGTGCTGGCGGGACTCGACGATTGGGCCGAAGGTGAGTTGAAGTTCGGCGCGCAGACGGGCGATCAGCCGTACGTCCTGGCCATCGAGTTGGCCAAGCTGTCCGCACGAAACGGCGGCGTCGATCAGGCGATGCGTTACATCAAGCATTACGCCGGCGGTTATTTGATGATGCCTCTCGATTCCGCTCCGCTCGAATTCTGGAAGCTCGCCTTCCCGCTGCCCTACCGCGCGGAGCTGGAGCGCTTCGCCCGGCAAAATGGGCTCGATCCTTTTTTAGTCGCCGCGCTGATCCGCCAGGAATCGGAATTCAATCCCAAGGCCGTTTCGCCGGCCAATGCTCGCGGACTGACGCAAATTCTTCCCTCGACCGGACGCGAACTGAGCCGCAAACTGAAGGTGCATCACTACTCCACCGCGCGCCTGTTCCAGCCCGCGGTGAGCCTCGAATTCGGCTCACTTTATTTCCGGATGATGACGGATTCGCTCGGCGGGAATTTCGAGGCGGCTCTCGCCGCCTACAACGCCGGATTATCGCGCGCGCACGCCTGGCTGAGCTGGGGCGAGTTCCGCGAACCGGCCGAATTCGTCGAGACCGTCCCCTTTTCGCAGACCCGCAACTACATCCAGACCGTGCTGCGCAACGCCGACGTGTATCGCCGGCTGTACAGCGGCTCCGGCCTGGGCGATCGCGCGGCGCTGCGCTAATCCCGCCGTAGAGGCGGTGTGGAATTCGGCCCCAAAAGTGAAGACAATTTCCACACCTGCGTCCACAATTCCCGCGTTCAGGTTGCGGACAGATGGGCAATGAAAAGCGCAGCGAGTGGACCGAAACGTGCCTAGTAATCGAAGAATATGGGCGTGCGGGGCGGATTCTGCATCCTCATGATGATCGCCTCAGGCGCTGCGGCGCAGACGACGCAGGATGTCATCAACGGCGAGGGCCGGTTCAACTGGGTGATGTTCAATACGGTAGGCCCGGTGAGCGCGGTGGCAGGGCTGGTGACCGCCGGATGGTCAACGCTGATCGACGTTCCCCCCGAATACGACACGCACTGGGACGGCTTCGGTAAAAGATACGGTCTGCGGCTGACCGGGATCGCCACCAGCAACACGATGGAGGCCGGCCTGGGCGCGCTGTGGGGCGAAGATCCGCGCTATCCGCGGGCGCGGGACAGATCGTTCGGCGCGCGAGTGCGCAACGTCGTGAAGTACACTTTCCTGGCGCGCAACGATTATGGCGAGACCGTGCCGGCTTACGCGCGCTACGCCGGTATTGCAGGCGGAAATTTTCTCTCCAACACGTGGCGTCCGAACAGCGAAACCACCACGGGACACACGATCGGCCGCATCGGCCTGGGATTTCTCGGACGGATGAGCAGCAACGCGCTGTTGGAGTTCTGGCCCGACATCCGCTCTCGCGTGTTTGGCGACGAACGCTAGGAATCAAGCCAGCGGAGGGCGGGCCGCTCGGGTTCGAAATTCGTGCTGCAGAATCTCCACGGCCGCGCGGTCGCCTTCAAAGCGAACCACTCGTCCCCGGGCGATCAGCCGCAGCGGGCACTTATTGTCCAACTGCGCCGGCCAGTCGATGGCCAGCTCCACGCGGCGGCCCGGGAGGAGCATGTGCGTGGTGGTAAACATGATACCGGCGCTCGAAATGTCGAGCGTCTTTCCCGCGCCCGAGATGTCGGCCTCCTTGCGGCCGAGAACGCGGTATTGAACCTCGCGCTGGATCGCCAGGCGCTCGGCGGTGCGGCGATCTGAAGTCTGGTTTCGCGTGTCCATCCGATTCGAGGATGCCAGGATCGCAGGCGCGAGACAATAGGATGCGAGGGTCAATTTTCGCGTAGTACAGCGGGGCTAACCAGGGTTAGTACGGCGCGAGCCGGGGGGTGACTTGAGGTCTACCAAACAACGCTTCGAGGTCGACGGCCACGAACTGCTTCTCTCCAACCTCGACAAGATCCTGTATCCCGAAGCAGGGTTCACCAAGGGACAGGTGATCGATTTCTACATCCGCGTGTCGCGTTTCCTGTTGCCGCACCTGAAGGACCGGCCGGTGACGCTCAAGCGCTATCCCAATGGCGTTAGCGGGAAGCATTTTTATCAGAAGGACGCGCCGCGATACAGACCTGAGTGGATCCGGACCTTCCCGGTCCCGCGGCGCGAAGGCGGCGAGCCGATCCACTACATGCTCATCGACGATCTGGCGACGCTCGCCTGGTGCGCCAATCTGGCCAATCTCGAGCTGCATCCGTTTCTGCATCGCGCGCCCCGTATCGATGAACCCACCTCGGTGGTGTTCGATCTGGACCCGGGCGAGGGTTCCGATATCCTCACCTGCGCGCGCGTCGCGTTCCTGTTGAAGGAGCTGTTCGCGAAATGGGACCTCGAAGCGTTTCCGAAGGTCTCCGGATCGCGCGGCATTCAGGTGTATATTCCGCTGAACGGGCGCGCGACCTACGCGCAGACACAGCCTTTCGCCAGGATGGTCGCCGAGTATCTCACGCGCGAGCATCCCGAGATGGTGGTGGCGAGAATGTCCAAGCAGGAAAGAACGTCGAAGGTGCTGGTCGACTGGAGCCAGAATTCGGATTTCAAAACGACCGTCTCAGTGTACTCGCTGCGCGCGAAAAGCCCGCGACCCTTCGTGTCGATGCCGGTGAGCTGGGAAGAGTTGCGGCGGGCCTTGAGCCGGTCGAACCGGGAAAGCCTGTATTTTGCGCCGGAAGCGGCGTTGAAACGCCTGGAACGCGCGGGCGATCAGTTCGCGCCCGTGCTCACCAGGAAACAGAAACTGCCGAACGTTTCAGGATCGTTGTAACGCTCCGGCGTTCAGGCCGTGTGCGCCGTCGAATACGCTTTGGCGCGCCGAAGAATTTCGTCCGCGTGGTTGGGCAGGTGACGGCGCATCCACAGGATCAGCCCCTCCGACCGAGGCAGGATGCCCCAGCGCGCGCGAAAAAGTTCGCTCTTCATGAGCGCTTCCGCGTGTTCGGCTTTCGCTCCGGCAACTTCTTCCATTGCGCGGCAGAGCGCTCTCTCAAACTCCGGACCGTCGGCGGGAACGATGTGAGTGTGGTTGCACAGGATCGCGTCCACGCTTGCCGGATCGAACGCCGGGTTCAAAACATCGATGGGATAGCCGCAAAACAGTTGGAAGGAAGTACGGCTCAGCAGTCGATTCCAGAATTGTTCCAGCCGGATAGCAGCCGGGTGCCGGCGCTTACTCCACAAAATTCCGACCATCTCTCCGTAAGCCCGCACGCCTACGCTATGCGCACGGATGCGCTGCATCCCAGGAGGTATCGTGGTCTCGAAAAGCTCCCAATCCGGCATCCCGTTTCGCAGGAATTGATCCAGCGTTTGTTGGGCATCCAGCCAAGCGACACATTTCCGCAAATCCGCGTTGAGCGCGGCCTGGAAGGAATCGAGATGCGCCGGAATGGCGATCACCAGCGCTCCTTCGCCGTTCTTCAAGCCTTCCGTCAGATATATTGAAACGTTTGCGGCAAGCCGGCTCTCATCCGAGCCGTAGAACTGGACCAGATGCGCATCGCTGGGAGAATCGAGGATTTTATGCCACGGTGAAGCGGGCATACACTACACGCATTCTTGCTGTGTTTGATTCACCAACCGCCAGGAACGTTTCCCTCTTTCATCGCAAGATGTTTTCGAAAGCAGCCGCGCTACACTGGTGGCCTGACCCCGTGACTTCCACGATGTTTCAGGACCGGGCCGAGGTGCGCGCCATGATCCGGCTGGCCGCGCCGCTGATGGCAGCCGAGTTGGGGTGGATGATGATGGGCATCGAGGACACGATGTTCGTCGGCCGGGTGAGCGCGGCGGCCATCGGCGCCGTGGGACTGGGGACCTCGGTTTTCTACACCGTCGCGATCACGGCCAGCGGTCTGATGCTCGGCCTGGACACGCTGGTGGCGCAGGCATTCGGTGCGGGAAACCGCGAAGACGCGCGGCGCTGGCTGATCGACGGCGCCTGGCTTGCGGCGCTGTTGATTGTGCCGGCGATGGCGATCGTCGAAGGGATCATCCGCATGCTGCCGCGCTTCGGCATCGACCCGGCGGTGCTCCAGGACGTTCGTCCCTACATGCGCGCGCTGAATTGGAGCGTCGCGCCGCTGCTTTTCTATTTCGCCTTCCGCCGGTATTTGCAAAGCTGCGACATCGCGCGTCCGGTGATGACCACGCTGATCGCCGCGAATTTCGTGAATCTCGCGGTGAATTGGCTGCTTGTGTTCGGAAATCTGGGCGCGCCGCGACTCGGCGCACTGGGATCGGGATGCGCCACCGTCGTTTCGCGCATTTACATGATGGGCGCGCTGGCGTTCGTGATCCTCCGGCGCGATCCTGAACTGGCGCACGTATCGTGGCGGCCGGACTGGCGCCGCGTCCGCCGGCTGTTCGCGCTGGGTGGGCCGGCGGCCGCGCAAATGGGAATCGAGATCGCGGTTTTCGCCACGGTGACGGTGCTGATCGGCAGACTGAACGCGCTCGCGCTCGCCGGCCACCAGATTGCGCTTACCACGGTGAGTACCACGTTTATGATGCCGCTGGGAATCAGCTCGGCTGCGGCGGTGCGCGTCGGCCATGCGATCGGGCGAAAAGACGCGAAGGGCGCGGCGCGATCGGGATGGACGGCGCTGGCGCTGGGCGCCGGGGTGATGTCCGTCGCCGCCGTGACGCTGCTCACGATGCCCGAAGGGATCGCGCGGATGTTCACGCCCGAAACGACGATCATCGCTGCGGGCGCGGTGCTGTTGCGGGTCGCCGCGTTTTTCCAGCTCTTCGATGGATTTCAGGTGGTGGCGACCGGAGCGCTGCGCGGCGCCGGCGACACGCGTACTCCGATGCTCTGCCACTTCGGCGGCTACTGGCTGATTGGGCTGCCGCTCGGTGCGTTGCTATGTTTTCATTACGGCCTCGGCGCGCGCGGATTGTGGATTGGACTTTCGGCCGGCCTGATTCTGATCGGTATGGTTCTGGTGTTGCTCTGGGGCCGCACGGTTCACCGCTGGGGGCGCCCGCGGATATAATTCGTGAATGCCATCCAGATGGCTGTCTGAAAAAGGGGACAGACTACTTTGTCCCCGAATGCAGGCTGTTGAAACTGCGCAGAGCGGTTGGCGTGGACAGAGCTGTCTGTCCCCGTTTTCAGCCATCGCGATTCCGGGTTTTATTCGCTGGCGAACCTGGATCGCGGCCGGCCGGCGAAGCTGGTGATGGGCGCGAAAAATTATCGCGCCCTCGGAAGGGCGAAAGACGCGGACGTTCGGATGGCGACCGCGACCACGTTTCATGATCAGCCCGACATCTACATCACCAATTCGGGCTTTCGCGAGTGGAAGAAAGCCACCGACGCGAATCCCCCGCAGGCGAAGCTGCTGTGGGGCACAGGCGAGCTGATTCACTATTCGCAACGCCGACGGCGTGCCACTCGAGGCGGCGCTGTACAAGCCCGAAAATTTCGATCCTTCGAAAAAATATCCGATGCTGATCTACATCTACGAGCGTTTGACGCAGAACGTGCACAACTTCGTGCGTCCTGCGCCGGGAACCTCGATCAACATCGCCTATTACGTGAGCAACGGCTACCTGGTGCTGACGCCCGATATCGTCTACACCATCGGCCATCCCGGCCAGAGCGCGCTCAAGTGCGTTCTTCCCGCGATGCAGGAAGTAGTGGACAGAGGATTCATGAATCGCGACGCGATCGGGATTCAGGGGCATAGCTGGGGCGGATATCAGACTGCGTACATGCTGACGCAGACCAACGTGTTTCGCGCGGCGGAGGCGGGCGCGCCGGTGGTCAACATGTTGAGCGCCTACGATGGAATTCGCTGGGGCACAGGCCTGCCGCGTCAGTTTCAGTACGAGAAAGCGCAGAGCCGTATCGGCGGAACGACCTGGGAGTACCCGCCGCGGTTCATCGAGAACTTGCCGATCTTCAACGTGGACCGCATCACGACGCCGGTATTGATTCTTGAAAACGACCCCGACGACGCGGTGCCATGGTATCAGGGAATCGAGTTTTTCCTGTCGTTGCGGAGGCTGGGCAAGGAAGCCTACAAGTGGAACTACAACGGCGAAGCGCACGGCCTCCGCAAGCGCGCGCCGCAGAAGGACTACACTGTGCGCATACAGGAATATTTCGATCACTTTCTGAAGGGCGTTCCGGAGCCGGACTGGATGAAGAACGGGATCACGTTCATCGATCGCGAACAGGAGAAGCAGAAAGTGAACGCGATCTACGATGAGACCGGCGCAGGTGATAAAATGAAGTAACTCACCCGAGCGATCACCCGGCCAGGTAGCTCAGTTGGTAGAGCGCAGCCCTGAAAAGGCTGGCGTCGGCGGTTCGATTCCGTCCCTGGCCACCATGTTTTCAATCACTTACGGACCCTCCGACCGGCGGTTTCATTCCATTTCATTCCAAAATTTCGACGTGTTGCGGACGCCTCCGCCGTTGAAATCGCCCTTCGGGAACCTCGCTCCCGATGCATCCTGCTTCTCAGATTTAGCTCTTGGCGAAGCCGTAGAGGTATGAC
>DATJVN010000015.1:0-7501 GCA_035501755.1 Bryobacteraceae bacterium
TGGCGGGTATTCGGTTATCCTGATGTCCGTCCGAAAGAACGCGCCGTATCGTGACCGGGTAGAGGACGACGGCGTAACTCTGATCTACGAGGGGCACGACGAGCCGCGAGGGGCCGCGGACCCCAAATCCGTTGACCAGCCCGGGTACTCTTCGACAGGTGCCGAGACGCAGAACAGAAAGTTTTATCTCGCAGCCCAGGCTTTCAAGCGCGGGGAGGCAGTGGCGCATCATGTAAGGGTATACGAAAAGATCCACCAAGGTATCTGGTCGTATAACGGCGTGTTCAATCTGGTCGATTCCTGGCGAGAGAGCGATGGACGAAGAATGGTATTTAAGTTCAAGCTTGTTGCGGTTCAGGAGGACCTGCCAGGCGGCGATGCACAGGACGTTCGGTTTTCGCACCAGCGTCTAATCCCAACTGCCGTGAAGGTTGAGGTTTGGAATCGCGACAAAGGCAAATGCGTGATCTGCGGCGCGAAAGACGAGCTACATTTCGATCACGTGCTGCCATTTTCTAAAGGCGGAACGTCCCTGACCGCGCAGAATGTCCAACTTCTATGCGCGCGGCACAACCTTTCGAAAGGCGCCAAGATTGTGTGAAAAAAAAGGCCGTCCGATTTCTCGGACGGCCTCTTCGTATCCCACACTGCCACTGCGCCGTGAGGCGCGATGGCCGCCACGCGAGTGGCTCAATAGTCCATTCCGGGACCGCCGTGCTCGCCGCCGGGCATGGGGGCCGGTTTCTTTTCGGGGATCTCGGCGATCATCGCTTCCGTCGTCAGCATCAGCGCTGCGATGGACGATGCGTTTTGCAGCGCCGAGCGGGTTACCTTGGTCGGATCGATTACGCCGCTCTTCACCAGGTCTTCGTATTCAGCTGATGCCGCGTTGAAGCCGTAGTTGGTGTCTTTGTGCCCGCGGATTTTTTCGATCACGATCGCGCCTTCGTAGCCGGCGTTGCCGACGATCTGGCGGACCGGCTCTTCGCAGGCCCGGCGGATGATGTCCACGCCGATCTTTTCGTCGTGATCCACCTTGACATCGGACAGAGCCGCGGCCGCGCGCAGCAGCGCCACGCCGCCCCCGGGGACGATTCCCTCTTCGACCGCCGCGCGGGTTGCATGCAGCGCGTCTTCGACGCGAGCTTTTTTCTCTTTCATCTCGGTCTCGGTCGCCGCGCCGACTTTAATCACGGCCACGCCGCCAGCCAGTTTCGCCAGGCGCTCTTGCAGCTTCTCGCGATCGTAATCCGAGGTGGTCTCCTCGATCTGCGTGCGGAGCTGCTTGATGCGCGCTTCGATGTTCTTCTGCGAGCCGTTGCCATCGATGATGGTGGTGTTGTCCTTGTCCACGGTCACGCGCTTGGCGCGGCCGAGGTCATCGAGACGCACGCCTTCGAGCTTGATGCCGGTCTCTTCGAAGATCGCCTTGCCGCCGGTCAGGATGCCGATGTCCTCGAGCATCGCCTTGCGGCGGTCGCCGAAGCCGGGAGCTTTCACCGCGCAGGCGTTGAGCGTGCCGCGCAGCTTATTCACAACCAGAGTGGCGAGCGCTTCGCCTTCCACTTCCTCGGCGATCACCAGCAGCGGCTTTCCACTGCGCGCGATCTGCTCGAGCAGCGGCAGAAGGTCCTTCATGTTGGAAATTTTCTTCTCGTGGATCAGGATGTAGGGATCTTCGAGCACGCACTCCATGCGGTCCGGATCGCTGATGAAATAGGGCGACAGATAGCCGCGGTCGAACTGCATGCCGTCGACGGTCTGCAGCTCGGTGTGCATGGTCTTCGATTCTTCCACCGTGATGACGCCGTCCTTGCCGACCTTCTTCATCGCCTCGGCGATGGTGCTGCCGATGGTGTTGTCTCCGTTGGCGGAAATGGTGCCGACTTGCGCGATCATGTCGCCGCTGACGGGTTTCGAAAACTTCTTCACTTCCTCGACCACGATCTCCACGGCCTTCTCGATGCCGCGCTTCAGGGCCATGGGATTGGCGCCCGCGGCCACGCTCTTCACGCCTTCACGGAAGATCGACTGGGCGAGAATGGTCGCCGTGGTGGTGCCGTCGCCCGCGACGTCGGAGGTCTTCGACGCGACCTCGCGCACCATCTGCGCACCCATGTTCTCGAGCGGATCCTTGAGCTCGACTTCCTTGGCGACGGTCACGCCGTCCTTGGTGATGGTCGGACCGCCGAATTTCTTTTCGAGCACCACGTTACGGCCCTTGGGACCGAGGGTGACTTTGACGGCGTCGGCCAGTTGATTCACACCGCGCAGGATCGCCTGCCGGGAATTTTCGCTGTAGACAATTTGTTTTGCTGCCATGTTTTTTTCTCCTCTTGAAAGAAATCCTTAGGCTTTGGCCTTTTTCCCGACGTTTTCGAGAACCACCAGGATCTCGTCTTCACGCATGATCAGGTACTCCTGGCCGTCGATCTTGACATCTGAGCCCGAATACTTTCCGAACAGAATATGGTCCCCTGGCTTGACATCAAGAGGAATGAGTTTCCCTTCCTTGTCGCGCTCTTTGCCCTTTCCCGCTGAGATCACTTCTCCCCGCTGTGGCTTCTCCTTGGCGGAATCAGGGATAATCAGACCGCCCGCGGTCTTCTCCTCGCTGTCTTCCACTCGCTTAACAACAACTCGGTCGTGAAGCGGACGCATGTCCATAATCCAACCTCCTTTGAAAATGTTTTTGAGATATCCTTCCGGTATTCGGGAGCGGGCCAAGTGCCT
This sequence comes from Bryobacteraceae bacterium, assembly GCA_035501755.1. GTDB lineage: Bacteria > Acidobacteriota > Terriglobia > Bryobacterales > Bryobacteraceae > Palsa-187. Next base: position 2,734 of record DATJVN010000015.1, read on the forward strand.
CCGCGCCCAAGATTTATTATTAGCACACTCTCGGGAGGAGTGACAATAGTTTTTTATAAATTATTGATTGCAGATAAGTTAACGGATCTTTTCGTCACGCTCTACTTTTCCGTCGCGGATGTGGATGACGCGGTGGGCGTGCATGGCGATGTCGTGCTCGTGGGTCACCAGCACGATGGTGTTGCTTTGCTGATGCAGGCGCGCGAACAGGCCCATGATCTCGTTGCCGGTGGCGGAGTCGAGCGCCCCGGTGGGCTCGTCTGCAAGCAGAATGGAGGGGTCGTTCACCAGCGCGCGCGCGATGGCTACGCGCTGGCGCTGGCCGCCGGAAAGCTCGCTGGGCTTGTGCAGCATGCGCTGCTCCAGGTCGACCGCGCGCATGGCGGTTTTGGCCTTGGCCTCGCGCTCCTTGTGCGAAAGGCCGGCGTAGATCAGCGGCAGTTCGACGTTGTGTAGCGCGGTGGCGCGGGCGAGCAGGTTGAAAGTCTGGAAAACGAAGCCGATCTCCTTGTTACGAATGCGCGCCAGCTCATCGTCATCCATGTCGCTCACCAGGTTGCCGGCAAGATAATACTCGCCGGAAGTGGGCGTGTCCAGGCAGCCGATCAGGTTCATCAGCGTGGATTTTCCGGAGCCCGAGGGACCCATGATGGCCACGTACTCGCCCTTGCGGATCTCGATGTCGATGCCGGAGACAGCGTGGATCTCCTGGTCGCCCATCACGTAGGTCTTTTTCAGGTCCCAGGTGCGGATGATGATGCCGTCGCGCTTCAACTGCTCGCCGCGTCCGGTTTTTTCGAGAACTGCCGTGGTCATCTATTTTCAGTGTAACCGTCAGCTCTGGGCGGGCATCACGGGCGCGCGATTGTCGATCTTCACGCGCGCGGCGTTGCGGATGGTGCGCAGCACTTTATAGCTTCCGGTGATGATGGTGTCGCCCTCGTTCAGGCCGCTGAGCACCTCGATGTCGGTGGCGCCGTAGATTCCCGTGTCGACTTTGCGGAACTCGGCCACGCCGTTGTTGATCACGAAGACGCCCTGCATCTCCTGGTTGAGGGCTTTATCCACTCGTTCGGTGGAGGCCTGAACACCATCGGAAGCTGGCTCGAGATCGATTTTGCGGCGCACGGTCAGCGCCTGGATAGGAATCGAAAGCACGTTGCGGCGCGTGGCGGTGATGATCTTGGCGGTGCAGGAAAGGCCCGGGCGGATGTCGTCGGGAGGCGAATCGAGAGCGATGGTGACTTTGAAATCCTTGGCTTCCTGGCTGGAGGTCGCGCTTTGCGAGGCGGCCAGTCCGGTGGAGCGCAGGATCGCCGTGTTGCCGATCTCGATCACCTTTCCGGTGAAAGTTCGGTTGGGCATGGCGTCGATGCTGATGTTGGCCTGCTGGTTGAGCTGCACGCTGACGATGTCGGTCTCATCGACCTTGACCTCGGCCGTGATCAGCGACATATCGGCGATGGTCATGATGGTGGACGCGGCGGAATTCTGAACGCCCGGCACCACGGTTTCGCCGACGCGCACGGGTAAATCGGTGACTACGCCGTCAAGCGGCGCAAGAGCGTCGTACTTGGCGAGCACATCTTCGATTCGGGTGAGGCCCGCCTGCGCCTGCGCGACGCGGCGCTGTGTGGAAGTGAGCTGCGCCGCCTGCTCCTGCCGCTGCACGCGCATCTGCTCCAGGCGCGCTTCGTTTTCGCGGACGCTGGCCATGGCCGATTCGTAGTCCGCCTTGCGCTGGTCGTAATCCTGTTTCGCAATCAGGTTGTAATGGTAGAGCTTTTCGGAATTGTCGAGGAGCAGCTTGGCGCGCGCGGCTTCGGTACGGAAGCGCTCGAGCGTGGCTTCCTGGGTTTGGGTGCTCGAATCGGCGGCTTTGATACTGTCTTCGGCTGCCGCGGAATCGGCTTCCGAGGAGGCGACCATGGCTTTCTGCGCCTGCACGTCGGCGGCGGCCTGCACGTGCTCGATTCGGGCGACCACCTGGTTCTTGTGGACGTGATCGCCTTCCTTCACCAGAAGCTCCACGATGCGGCCCTGCGCGTTTGCTCCGATGTTGATGTAATTGCGGGGTTTAATCTCGCCTGAAGCGGTGACCAGGGAAGTCAGGTCCTGGCGGACGACGGCACCGGTCTGCACCGTAATCAGGTCGCGCTGCGACCATTGCCGAGCGCCATAAATTCCGCCTGCAATCGCGAGCGGCAGAAGTATGAACAGGAAAATCTTCCACTTGAGTTTCACTGGCCGGGGATCTCCCAATGTTTACGACGACTTTTCGTACGCGAAAGTTCCGCGAACGGTCTTCTTCAATTGTATGACGAACGAAGAGGCGTTTTATGGCTAAAGGTGTGTAAAATCTGCGATCTGGTTAGCGCACCAGGGGATCTTCGACCCAGGGAGGGGTTGCGTCGATCAGGCGCGCGAGTTCGGGCTCGATTTTTTCCATGGCGCATTTCATTTCCCAGGCCACGGCGCGATAGCTGAAATGGCCTTTTACGCCGCTGCGCAGCCGCGCGATGTATTCCGCCTCGGCGAAGTCCATTTTGAACAGGAAGCGCGATTTCGCCGCGAACGGCAGCAGGTAATGCGCGGAGTTGCCCTGCATTTTCGATCGCGCGGCGAAGGTTTCCTGCATCAGGGCGTCGTAGGTGGACTGGAGGCCGGCCTCGATGAGCGCGGATGGAGTATCGTAACCCAGGCGCCCGGAGAACTCCTGGCGGAACTGCTGGCAGCGGCGGTGCCGGTGCAGATCGCGATAGGCGCCGATGTCGACGAGAAGATCGAAAGCGTACAAGCCGCCGCGGAATCCGCGCAGCAGGTCGTCGCGGCGGGTGCGCGAACGAAGAGCGAGGTCGATCACTTCGTTGCGCTGCGCCGCGCTCCATCCGCTGACCATGTCGTAGAGCTCGTGATAGGGTCGGTCGCACACGGGATACAGCAGCGTGGCGGCGATATCGACATGAATATCGAGCGCGCGCACCACGTGCACCGCGTCGACGGGCGGCAGCCCACTAAACGACAAATTCGCTGACGCCCATTGCGCCAGATCGCGGCGCGACTGGGCTGCATGCTCGTCCACATCGACGTACCGCGCGAGGGTGGGCGCGAGCGGCTCATGCGCTGCGCCCGGGTCCCACACGCAAGCGGGCGGAACGGTCAGCGCCTGCGCGATCTCCTCCGCGATTTCCCGCACTTCCACGTATTCCGACGCTTTCAGCCGGCGGATCTGGCGCTCCAGCGTGCGAATGCTGGTCACCTGCCCCACGCCGGTGGGAATTCCAAAAAACAGGACGTAGCGCGCGACATCGAAGGCGCGCGCGGCGATGTTGCGCTTGTACATGTCGGGCTTCATCGATTCGGGGCGCCGCAATTTCTCAGATAAGAACTCGACCATGCGCTGGTGAATCGCGTGATAACCATCGAGCAGGCGGCGCGCAGCGGCGGCGTATGCGCTTTCGTCCGCTCCGGGCGGCGTCACGAATCCGGAGCGCGAGAAATCCTGGTAGCGCGAGGAGCGCGCCTGACCGTCCCACACCTGCTCGTCTTCGATCTCGGTCGCGGCGAGCTCGGAGATGCCTTCGAAACACAGCACCAGGTGGCCCAGGTCCGCGATGGATCCGTGGCCGTACTGGAAATAAAAACTCTCCAGGAATTTGGAGGAATCGTGGGTGCGCACCCATTCGAGCGAATCGCGGATGGAATCGGGCGAGCGGCTGTAGCGCGCCAGAGCGTAGGCGCATTTTTCCGGAGGCATCGGTGCAACCGCCAGCACCCGGCTGGTTTTCGACGGGACCATAAGCGGATATCATAGCTAGTTCTGTCATGAGAATCCGCATCAAGAAACTTCACGTGGATGCCATTTTGCCATCCTACGCGCACGGTCCCGAAGAAGACGCGGCGATGGATCTACGATCTGTGGAACGCATAGTACTCTCACCCGGTATGGCCCAGGCAGTTGCGACAGGGATCGCCATCGAACTGCCGGCGGGCTATGAAGCGCAGGTGCGGCCGCGCAGCGGAATGGCGCTAAAGCACTCAATAACCGTTAATTTCGGTACGATCGACCCGGGCTATCGTGGTGAAATTCGCGTGGTGATGTTCAACCTGGGGCGCGCGGATTACATCATCGAGAAGGGCGACCGCATTGCGCAACTGATTGTTTCGAAATACCAGGCAGTGGACTGGGAAGAAGGCGAACTGGGAGACTCGGCGCGCGGCGCGGGAGGCTTTGGATCTTCGGGCCGATGAAGCACTCAGGTGTTTTAGCCTGAAACGTTTTGGTGCTGTGGCGAATCGTTACCATGCAATCCATGATCCCCGTGGACATCGGAGGGCGCGAGGTACCGTCACCACCTCGCGGTCCGCGGGGATGCGGGGGCGGCCTTCTCCGCGCCGCCCCTCCCTTTTCCGTAAAATAAAAATGCGATGAGCCAAACGCTAACGGCCTCCAGGTCTTACCGGACCCTGAGCGGCCTTCCGCTGAAACCCGTATACACGCGGGACGATGCGCCGGAGCAAATCGGCAAGCCGGCTGAATTTCCTTACACGCGCGGCATTCACGAAACGATGTATCGCGGCAAGCTGTGGACCATGCGCCAGTTTGCCGGATTCGCCACGGCCGAAGAAACCAACGCGCGCTATCATTACCTGCTTTCGCAGGGGCAGATGGGACTCTCGGTCGCTTTCGATCTACCCACGCTGATGGGGGTCGATTCGGACGACGCAACCGCGCTTGGTGAAGTGGGCAAGTGCGGCGTGGCGATCG
>DATJVN010000016.1:0-4295 GCA_035501755.1 Bryobacteraceae bacterium
CGTCTACCGCAAAATTATTTCCCACGGTTGAATTGGAGACGCCGATGCCGCCGGTTTTCGCTGCCGTGAAGTTCACCACGCCCGGAGTCAGCATCATCAGCTCATCGTAGCTGCGCCCGTTGAGCGGAAGATTGCGCACCTGCTGCTGGCCGACCAATCCCGAAATATCGGAAGTAGTCAGGCCGACCAATGGAGCGTCGCCGGTGACCGTGACCTGCTGGCTGGCCTCGCCCACGCTCAAAGTGAGATCGACGATCACGCTCTGCCCGACGGCGAGTCGCACGCCGTTGCGGACCTCTTCGGCAAATCCGGTTTTGGCGGCGCGAATGCGGTACTCGCCGACGGCGAGCGCGGAGAACTGGTAGCGGCCGGCGCCGTCGGTGAGCGCGCTGCGTTCAGCACCGGTATCCAGATTCTTCGCGACGACGGTCGCGTGCATGACGGCTGCGCCGGACGAATCGGTCACCGTGCCCGAAATCACGGCACCGACCTGGGCGTGAAGCGAAGACGCGCAGGCGAGCGCGGCGATCCAAAGCAAGCGCATGAGGCGTTCTCCTCCTGTCGTGCAAACATAACATAGTATCGTAAAACAGACGTACGTCGGGAGGCGGCGAAACGTGATGCCGGGGGCGAGGGGGAAACGTTCTCACACCGGCCGCGTCTTAGGGTCGTGCTGTCCCAGGCGCCGGAGGCCTCGTTGTGCTGTGGCTCCTGTTCACGGGAAACGTAAAGCGGAGGAGTGTGTGGCAGCCGTGATCGCCGGCTTGATTTGCGCGGCGTTTTTCGAAGTCGCGCGGCGCGCGTTAGCCATCACCTTCGCGACCATTCCGCCCAATTCCGTGGCGATCGGCGTCGATAACGAATCCCGCCGCGTGCTGATCCACCTGCTGCGCCGCGGACCGGCGCCGGAGATTTTCCACGAGATCGAATCGGCATGAATCCCTGGCTGCTGACCGTGATCGTCTTGTTCGTCGTGATGAGCTGCCCGCTGATCGCCTGCTCGCGCGGGAACACCGTCGGTCGGCTGGTGGGCCTGGAGACCGGCGGAACGATGGCGGTCGCGATCCTGCTGCTCCTCTCCGTGGGATTCAATCAGGATTTTCTCGCCGACCTGGCGCTGGCGCTCGCGTTTCTCGCATTCGGCGGAGCGCTGGTGTTCGCACGATTTCTGGAGAGGTGGTTTTAGCGATGGGCGCGCGAGCCGTGGCCGAATGGGTGCTGCTGGGGATCGGCTCCGCCGCGTTTCTGCTGACCGCGGCGGGCATCCTGGTTCACGACGTTTTCGAACGCATTCACTACATGAGCCCCGCCGCGACGTTCGGCGTCGCGGCGATCGCGGCCGCGGTGATCGTGCATCATCCCTGGTCCGCGACCACGATCAAGGCGACTCTGATCGCGGCGCTGGTTTTCTGGACCAATCCCGTGATCTCGTACGCCACGGCGCGGGCCGAGCGGGTGCGGCGGCTGGGATCGTGGAAGCCGCATGCGGAAGAGCACGTCGGCGCGGCGGAGGAGCCATGATCGAGGCGCTGCAAGTTGTGGGCCTGTCGCTGGTGGTGCCGCGCTGGTGGTGGTGCGCACGCGCGATCCGGTGGCGCAGTCTGTGACGGTCAGCTTCTACGGGGTTCTACTGGCGGTGCTTTTCGTGCTGTTCCAGGCGCCGGACGTGGCGCTGTCGCAGATCGTCGTCTGCGCGGTGGCGCTGCCGCTGATGATCCTGCTGGCGCTGGCCAAAATCAAAAAGCAGCGGGAGCATGAACCGTAAAACTAGACTGGCGCTGTTTGCGGCGGGCGCCGCGGTGCTCGCCGGAGTGTTCGCGATCGCATTCGCGGGATTGCCTCCGCTGGGCAATTATCGCGGTCCTTACGGGCAGATGGTCAACGCTCTGGTGGTGCCGGAGCGCAACGTCACCGACGCGGTGACCGCGGTCAACTTCGACATCCGCGGCTTCGACACGCTGGGCGAAGAGTTCATTCTGTTCATTTCGGTGATGGGCGCCGCGCTGCTCCTGCGCCGCCAGAGCGACGAATCGGATCGCGAGCACGCCGATCACGCCGATGACCGTGAGGTCGCCGCGCCCAGCGACGCGATGCGCGCGGCGGGAATGCTGCTAACGGCTCCCACGCTGCTGTTCGGAATTTACATCGTGTTGCACGGGCAGCTCACCCCCGGAGGCGGATTTCAGGGCGGCGTGATTCTGGCTTCCGGAGCGCTGCTGGTGTACCTGGTGGGCGAATTCGGCAATTTTCGTGCGGCGGTTCCGCGCGCGGTGGTGCACGCGATGGAAGCGATCGGAGCGGGGGTGTACCCCGCGGTAGGACTGGCGACGCTGGCCGCGGGCGGAGCGTTTCTGCAAAACATCCTCCCGCTGGGCGCGCGCGGATCGATTCTTTCCGGCGGGACCATCCCCATCATCAATGCGGGCGTCGCGCTCGAAGTCTGCGGCGGCATCACGCTGGTGCTGATCGTGTACCTGGAAGAGACGCTGGAGCAGAAGGAAGAATGAGCCATTTTCCTTACGGGGTTGCGGCTTGGCTGTTCCTGGTGGGATTGTACGGGATCGTTACCAGCCGCAACCTGGTGCACCTGGTGATCTCGCTGGCGGTGCTTCAATCTTCGACCTACATTTTGCTGCTGGGCGTGGGCTACCGCACCGGCGCCGTCGCGCCGATCTTCGCCACTATCCCGCCATCGACGCCCGCGGTGGATCCGGTGGTGCAGGCGCTGGTGCTCACCGATATCGTGGTGGAAGTCACCGTGGTCGCGTTGATTCTGGCGCTGGTGGTGCAGGTGCATAAGCGCCACGGAACCATCGATCCGGATGAACTGCGAAAGCTGCGGGACTGACGATGTGACGCCCATGGCTCCCCTGCCGGTCGCGATTCCGCTGATCACCGCGGCGATTCTCGCGGGACTGCGCAGCGTGCTTCCGCGGCGCGTCTCTTTCTGGATCGCGCTGGCCGCGGCCGCGGCAACGCTCGCATGCTGCGTCGATCTGCTCCACGCGTCGCGCGGCGGGACGCTGGTGTATTGGTTCGGAAACTGGCAGCCGCGCCACGGCGTGGCGCTGGCGATCTCTTTCGCGGTCGATCCGATCGGCGCGGGGCTGGCGACGCTGGTTTCGCTGCTGGCCATCACCGGAATGATCTTCGCTTCGCGCTATTTCGACACGGTCGGCACGCTGTTTCACACGCTGCTGCTGGCGTTCATGGGCGCAATGTGCGGATTCGCGCTGACCGGCGACATTTTCAACCTGTTCGTGTTCTTCGAGCTGATGAGCGCCGCAGCCTACGCGCTCGCCGGATACAAGACCGAAGATCCGGCGCCGGTGCAGGGTGCGCTGAATTTCGCCATCACCAATACCATCGGCGCGTATTTCGTGCTGGTGGGCATCGGGCTGATTTACGCGCATACCGGAGCGCTCAACATGGCGCAGATCGCGCGCACGCTCGACGCCGAGCCGGCGAGCCCGCTGGTGATCGCGGCCTTCACGCTGATCGTCTCCGGGTTCCTGGTGAAAGCGGCGATCGTTCCGTTTCACTACTGGCTGGCCGACGCCCACACCGTCGCGCCGACTCCGGTGTGCCTGCTGTTTTCGGGCGTCATGGTGGAGCTGGGATTGTACGCGGCGGCGCGCGTGTACTGGAGCATTTTCGCAGGGACCCTGGGACACGCTTCCGCGCTGCGCGCGATGATCGTCGGCGCGGGATGCGCGACGGCGCTGGTGGGCGCGGGCATGTGCTGGTCCGAACGAAATCTGAAACGGCTGCTGGCGTTTTTGCGCTGATCGCGGCGAGCCTGTTCGCGGGCTGGACCCCCGGATTCGAGCGCGCAGTGCTCGAAGGCGCCGCGCGCTTCACCGATCATGCGGGCTACGCGCGAGCGGTTTTGGACGGCGTGCATGTGAGTCCGCCGCCTGCGCCACCGGCGTCTGCGATCGAGATCGGAGATGGCGTTCTGGCGGTTCTGGCCGCGCTTGCGATCGCGCGCTGTATCTTGTGCCACGGCGCAGTCCGCAGGTGCGAGGGCCGGTGGGCGTGGTGCTGCGTGCGATTCGCGATTCGCACAGCGGACACGTGGGCGATTACGTCGCGTGGTTGACGCTCGGCGTGGCCGCATTCAGCGCGGCGGCGATTGTGCTGATGCGGAGCTGACTGCTTACATCGTGAGCACGATCCGCCCCAGCACCGATCCTCGCTTCAGCTCGTCGAAAACCTGCTGCACCGCGTCGAGCGGCCGGGTTTCGACGCGGCAGCGGATGGGATATTGTCCGACCAGCGCAAACAGCTCGCGC
>DATJVN010000017.1:0-48323 GCA_035501755.1 Bryobacteraceae bacterium
CGCCAGCAGGAAAAATGTGATCCAGAGAAACAAAAAGACACTCCACAGCGTCAGATTGAGCCGAAAAGTCGGAATCCACATGTAGAGCGTGAACACTCCCCACATTCCCAGTGCCAGGCCAACCGCGCTTTCAGCGGGAGCTTTGATCCAGCCCGCTCCCACGGTCCACAGCATGAGCGCGTACCACCACCAGAACAAACCATAAGACGTGAAGGCCACCGTGCCGAACGTATTGTTGTTCTTAAACTCCAAAAGGCCGGCAATGATTTGCGCGACGCCTCCGAATGCGAACGCCAGCGGAACAACGACGGCCGTAAGCGTCGGACCGTCGCCTGTCAGCAAGCCCGCGTTGATCGCACTCAGGACCACTGTAGTTAATCCGAAACCCGCCAAACCAAGGGGTGCCGGATTCGCGGGTCGTTGTACTTCGTTGCTCATAGGTTTTCTCCTTCGAAGTTGTTTCAAGCTGCCAAAGCAGTCTGATTTTGTAGTCTCTTGCGAAATCGTCCAATGCTCGATACGCAGATGGTCTTCTGGAGTCTCGCGCGGTCGGGCATACAGTTCGATAGAGTATAACTCGGCGCGCACTAGCAAAAACTAAGGAGACTCGATGCCCGAACACACGTTTGGAATCGGACTGATCGTACCCTCGTCGAATACGGTCATGGAACCGGATTTTCACCGCGCGTTCAGCCGCCCTGGTGTTGTAAGCACCACCCGGATCTTTCTTGAAGCGGTCACGCGCGAAGCTGAAACCAGAATGAACCGGGACGAACTCCCTCTAGCCATTCGGCTGATAAACACAGCCGCGCCGGACGTGGTGGTTTTTGGTTGTACGTCGGCCGGCTCCCTGGGCGGAATCGCCCATGACGCGGCGATATGCCGGTCGATCTCGGAGGGTACTGGAGCGCGTGCTCTTACCGTCATTGGATCCGTCCTTGCTCAACTCAGGAACGTTCGGCCAGAAAGAGTAGCGATTTTCACCCCATATCGCGACGACATCACGCAAAGCGTCGTTGATTGCGTCCTGGAAGGCGGTTTCGGCGTCGCCAAAGCGGCGGGCATGGGCTTAGTGGATAATCGCGAGATCGGTAAGGTGACACCCGGAGAAATCGTAAGCTTCGTCGAAAGTCGGTATCGCGGAGTCAATGCGGATTGTGTATTTCTTTCGTGCACGAACTGGCGAGCGATTGAAAGCATCGATCGATTGCAGCGTAGCCTCGGTTGCCGCGTATTGAGCAGCAACCAGGCATGCATCGATGAAGTGAACCTCTTAATGAATGCGAGTTTCCATCATCCAGACGCCGCCGTTGGCGGATCGGGGCTGCCGGCATGACCGTTATTTGGATTCTGGTCTCAGCGATTGGTCTGGCTTTCTTGCCGCTTCTGCTGGCGCTCGCTCTCGACCGCTCGGAAAGGAATAAAGGCGGATGAACCTTGTGTACCTCGGTTCCTTTGCCGCTTACTCCCTGGTTATTCTTTGCGTCGGAATCTGGGGCTACCGGCGTGGATCGTTATCTTCATTCGCTGTAGCCGAACGCAAAATGGGTTTGTTTTTTGCTACTGGGACATTCATGGCGACGTTCATCTCCGCGGTGACCGTCATCGGTGTGTCCGGATATGCCTCCCGATTTGGGTGGTCCGCGGCGGCGTTCTCCTGCTATGGATACGCGTTGGGCTGGATCTTATTGGTTGCCGCGGCGGGAAGGCTCCATCGGACCGAATTGAGCACAGTTCCCGAATTTCTGTATCGCCGCTTCAACTCCACCGCGCTTCGTGTATTCGGCGCCAGCATCATTATCCTGATGTACTCGATCGTTCTGATGGTTCAGCTGCTCGCGATGGGGATTACGTTGAATACGCTCGCGGGCCTCAGTTCGTCGGCCGCAATTCTCATTGTCGGTGCGGTGTTCGTAACCTATACAATGCTCGGCGGCCTCGCCGCGGTGGTTCGAACCGACGTGGTGCAATCGATTCTGCTCGGCTCGGGCGTGCTTCTCGGCGCGATCGTGGTCATCGTGCGAACGAAAGGCGCCGCAATCGCGTCGCCTCCCGAACCCTTGTCCCATTTCTTCGGCGGCAACATCAGAAACGTAGCCGATTTCTTCGGATGGATGCTGGTTTGGGGGCTTGGAATTCCGACGGAGTCATATTATCTGCATCGGTTCTATGCAAGCCGCGACGCGCGAGTGGCTCGCATGCAGGTCGGAATTGGCGCCGTTCTCTTAATGGTGATCCTATTATCGGTGATCACGTGCGGCGTGGGCGCCGGAATTTTAAACCCGCCCGCCCACTTAGGCGACGAAGCCTTTCCGTATCTATTCAAGACCGTAATCGGAGGCTGGGTGAGTGTCCCGATTCTGTTCGCCATTACGGCCGCGGTTCAGTCTTCGAGCAGCGGGCTTTTACACATCGTTGGTTTGTACTTCGCTCTCGATATCTATAAGCAAGCCGCAAGACAGACTGATGAAAAATTGCTGCTGCGCGTCAGCCGGCTTTCGACGCTGCTGTTCGGGACATTTATCACGCTTGCGTCCGCTTATGTCACGAATCATTCCGTACCGCTGATCAGCGTGATCGCAGGGATTTCCTGGGGCGGCATGGCGTCGACCATGTTCGTCCCGCTGTTCGCGGGCTTGTTTTGGGAACGCGCAACCCGCGCCGGCGCCCTGGCGAGCGCGATTGGCGGATTCACATTCGCCGTTATCGGGTTCACCCTGAGACAAACCGGGATCATCAGCTTTCATGAGATCTACCCGGGATTGGCAGCGTCGCTGTTGCTGATGATTGTTGTCTCATACTTGACGGCTGGCGAAAGCACGCTGTTGAAGCACACGCTTTTTTCTCAGCCCAGGCACAGCTCAGAATGAAGCCCGCTAGACAATCTGGCGCAAATATTTTCCGGTGTACGACTCGCGCACCTCGGCGATCTGCTCGGGTGTTCCTTCGGCGACGATTTTGCCACCCGCATCACCGCCTTCCGGCCCCAGGTCGATCACCCAGTCGGCGCGGCGGATTACTTCCAGGTTGTGCTCGATGATCAGGATGCTTGCGCCGGACCTCAATAGTCGTTCAAAAGCATCCAGCAGCTTGGCGATATCGTCGAAGTGCAGTCCGGTGGTGGGCTCGTCGAAAATGTAGAGCGTGCCTTCGCTGGTGGCCTGCGCCAGGTGCGCGGCGAGCTTCACGCGCTGCGCCTCGCCGCCGGACAGCGTAGTGGCCGATTGTCCCAGCCGCAGATAGCCGAGACCGACGTCGTTCAGCACTTTCAGCCGCGCGACCAGCTTGGGCGTCGCAGAAAAAAACGAGATCGCCTCTTTGACCGTGAGCTGAAGCACCTCGTGAATGTTGAGCCCGTGATACTTCACTTCGAGCACGCCGGCCTTGTAGCGCGTGCCCTTGCAATCGTCGCAGATCAGCTCGACATCGGCGAGGAATTGCATCTCGACGGTGACCGTCCCATCGCCCTGGCAGGTTTCGCAGCGGCCGCCGGGGATGTTGAAGGAAAAATGACCCGCGCTGTAGCCGCGGCGATCGGCTTCGGTGGTCGAAGCGAACAGTTCCCGGATCAGATCGAAAGCTTTGATGTAGGTCACCGGGTTGGATCGCGGCGTGCGGCCGATCGGCGATTGGTCCACCAGGACCACCGAGGTCAGCAGGTCGGCTCTTTCGACTTTCCGGCAGGTCAGCTTCTCCGCCGCGGCGCCCCATTCTTCCGCTTCAGCCGGCGCCGCGTCGCGATTCATGCGCCTGGCCAGGTTCTGATAAATCACGTCGTGAACCAGCGTCGATTTTCCCGATCCGGAAACGCCCGTGATCGCGACCATCATGTTCAGCGGAATCGCGACGTCGATGTTTTTGAGATTGTGCGCCTGCGCGCTGATGAAGCGCACCACGCGTTTGGGATTGATCTTGCGGCGCTCGGTCAAAAACGATGTTTTCAGCTCGCCGCGCAGATATTTCGACGTGAGCGATCCGTCGCCCTCGCCGATCAGTTTCGAATACGGACCTTCGAACACAATGCGGCCGCCGTTTTCCCCCGCGCCCGGCCCCAGATCGATGATGTGATCCGCCGAGCGCATCACTTCGGGGTCGTGCTCCACCACCAGGATAGTGTTGCCCAGGTCGCGCAGCTCTTCGAGAATCCCGATCAGCCGTCCGGTGTCGCGGCTGTGCAGGCCGATGGAAGGCTCGTCAAGCACGTAGCAGGCACCCACCAGGCGCGACCCCAGGCAGGTGGCCAGTTGAATCCGCTGCGCCTCGCCGCCGGAAAGGGTAGCGGACAGCCGGTCGAGCGTCAGATACTCCAGGCCGACGTCGTTCAGAAATTTCAGCCGTTGCTGAATCTCCACCAGAACCTTTTCGGCGATCTGCGCCTCCTCCGGCGAAAGCTGCAACGCGCAGAAAAACGCCTGCGCTTCAGCGATATTCATGCGCGAAACTTCGGCCAGGTTTTTTCCGCCCACGCGAATGTACAGCGCTTCTGGCCGCAATCGCGACCCTCCGCAATCCGGGCACATCGTATAGCCGCGATAGCGGCTCAAAAACACGCGCACGTGGACCTTGTATTTTTTCCGCTCCACTTCGAGAAAGTAGCGGCGGATGTGCTCGCGCAGGAAACGGAGCTCGGCCGCGGTCAATTCGTACACCGGCGTGCTCATGCGGAACTTTCCGCGCGCCGCGCGGCGGAATTCCTCTTCGAGATACCAGGCGTGCTGCGGCTTCGACCACGGGTCCACCGCGCCGCGTTCCACCGAGAGCGACTTGTCCGGGATCACCAGGTCCAGGTCGTAATCGATGGTATTGCCGAAACCCTGGCAGCGCTTGCACGCGCCGAAGGGATTATTGAAGCTGAACAGGCTCGGTTCCGGCTCGAAAAATTCCTTGCCGCACTTTTTGCATGCGAATTTTTCGTTGAAGCGCAGCGTTTCGCCCCCGCCAGCCGGCTCGAAAATCGCCTCGCCCGCTTCGCGATAACAGATTTCGACGGTGTCCACCAGCCGTTGCCGGATATCCCGGCCGATGGCGATGCGGTCCACCAGCGCGAACACCGGTTTTGAAAAATCGATGTCCAGCAGCGACTCCGGCGTCGAAAATTCGAACACGCGGCCGCTCTGGTACAGGCGATTGAATCCTTTTTTGCGCAGATCGAAGAGGCGGTCGCGCAGCGCTTCCGTAGATTTCTGCGCTCCCACCGCGAACAGCGCGTACCAGCGCGATCCCTGCGGCTGCGCCAGCATCTTCGCAGCGACGTGATCCACCGTATCGCGCTCGACGTAGATGCCGTCGTTGGGGCAGTAGGTGCGCCCGGCGCGCGCCCACAGCAGGCGCAGAAAATCGTACAGCTCAGTGGATGTCGCCACGGTCGAACGGGGATTGCGCGTGGTATTTTTCTGGCGAATCGCCACCGGAGGCGCGATGCCGTCGATCTCGTCCACGTCCGGCTTTTCCATGCGCTCCAGGAACTGCCGCGCGTAGGCCGACAGCGACTCCACGTAGCGCCGTTGCCCCTCCGCGTAAATCGTGTCGAAGGCCAGCGACGATTTTCCCGATCCGGAAACGCCGGTGACCACCGTCAGGCGCTCATGAGGAATGTCGAGAGAGATGTCCTTCAGATTATGAACACGCGCGCCACGGATATGGATGGAATCGTTCAAGAGGGGCTTACCACTATTATAGAAGTTGCGCCAAACACGACTCGCCCTGCTCGGCTGGTATCAAAGAGTCCAGCGCGATCTGCCATGGCGCCGCACGCGCGATCCTTACGCGATCTGGGTCTCGGAGATCATGCTCCAGCAGACGCGCGTCGCGGCGGTGATCCCCTATTACGAAAAATTCCTGATGGCGTTTCCTAATCCCGCTGCGCTCGCCGCAGCGTCCGAGGAGCGCGTGCTGGCGATATGGGCCGGCCTGGGCTACTATTCGCGCGCGCGGAATCTCCACAAGGCTGCGAAGGATGTGCAACAACTCGGACAGTTTCCCGATTCGATTGAGGAAATCCGCAAACTTTCCGGGGTTGGCGATTACACCGCGGCCGCGATCGCCAGCATCGCGTTCGGTTTGCCCCACGCCGCGGTGGACGGGAACGTGAAGCGCGTGCTCGCGCGTCTGACGGCGTCGGAAAACGATCTCCGGGAAAGCGCGGATCGCCTGCTCGACCGCCACGATCCCGGACGCTGGAACCAGGCGCTGATGGAACTCGGCGCGACGATCTGCCTTCCGCGCGAGCCGCACTGCGATGCCTGCCCGGTGGCGCGATTCTGTGCCGCGAAGATCGCCGGCCGTCAGCACGAGTTTCCCGCGAAGCGCGCCAAAGCACCGCCCGTTCGTCTGAAGCGGATTCTGCTGCTGATTCAGAGAAGAAACCGCATCCTGCTGCGTCCCGGAACTCGCGTGCGCGGCTTCTGGGATCTTCCCGAGCCGTTCGACTCCGCCCGAATCGGGCCAGTGCTCGCGACGTTCCGGCACACCATCACTTTTCGTCATTATGAATTCGAATTCCGCGGCGCGACCGCAGCTTCGATTCCCGCGGACTACCGCTGGTTCGCGGAAAACGAGCTGCACCAGGTCGCCCTGAGCACCGTTGCGAAAAAAGCGCTGCGCGGCATTGCCGGTTGAAGCGGCTCCTGTGAAACGGCGCGGGTCATAGTGTTAGCGTCTTATTGGGAGATTTCCATGCCCCTTTGCTGGATACCGGGAAACTCGAAGTGGTGGAACGCCTGCCGGGGTGGTTCGGGCGTTATTTTCACTCCGAGCAGATGACCTTCGCGCACTACGATTTCAAGCGCGGCGCCTCGATTCACGAACACTTCCATCCCCAGGAAGAAGTCTACGAAGTGATCGAAGGCGAGCTGCAGCTGACCATCGACGGGGTCGCGCACCTCGCGCGGCCGGGAGTTGTGGCGATCGTGCCGCCCAACGCGCGTCACTCGGTGAAAGCGCTGACCGAGGGCGCGCGATCATCATCGATACTCCGCGCCGCCGCGAATTTGAGCGCTCCAGCGACGGCTGAGGAATCGCGCCGCGCCCCGCTCTGCACGCTGCTCTCATAGCTTGTCGCCTTCACTATCGAATTCGACAACGAGGCACCGTATCCGCGGGGCGAGAACGCTTCTTCGCCTTTATTTTTAGGATAAATCTGTATCCAGAGGGCTGGCGGCCGGGCGTGAACAAGTCGTTCAAAAGTAACGGTTAACGAAACCGTTAACCAGTTTGAATACCAACTCGACGTGATTTATCCTGTCACCACCGGTTCCCTAGAATGGTCTAACCGCAAAGGCAAATCTATCCTTGGCGCAAATTTTCCATCGCAGCGCGAACAGTATTGCAAAGGTGAGTATCGTTACGGGTGCGTTGTTGCTGGGCGGCCTCATCTGGGCAGCGTACTCGATGAACTGGGGCGACTTCATCACTGGCGTGGATGAGGTCAAGGACCAACCGGTCCCGTTCAGTCATAAACATCACGTGGGCGACGACGGGATCGACTGCCGCTATTGCCATCAATACGTCGAGACCTCGAACTTCGCCGGGATTCCTCCCACCGAGACGTGCATGAGCTGTCATTCCGAGCTGTGGACCAACTCGGCCATGCTCGAGCCGGTGCGCCAGAGCTGGTCGAGCGGAAAATCGCTCGAGTGGATCCGCGTCCACGACCTGCCGGATTTCGTGTATTTCAATCACAGCATTCATGTGAACAAAGGGATCGGTTGCTCCACCTGTCACGGACGCGTGGACACGATGCCGCTGATCCGCAAGGTGAACAATCTGTACATGGCATGGTGCGTGAACTGCCATCGCGATCCGGCCCAATACATCCGTCCCAAGGACCAGGTTTTTAATCCGCAATACATGACGCCAGCCCCGGATCAGGACGTGATCGGGCCCAAGCTGGTGGCGGAATACCACGTCCAGAGTCTGACCGATTGCGTGACCTGTCACCGGTGAACCAATGAAACAGTGGCGCAGTATGGACGAATTGGCCGAAACCGAGGAGTTCCGCAAATTCGTCGAGGATGAATTTCCCAACCGGACTCCGGACTGGAACGACGAATCGTCGCGGCGGAAATTTTTGACGCTGATGGGCGCGTCCATCGCCATGGCGGGCGCTTCGGCGTGCACCGTAATGCCGGCGCGCGAGATTATTCCCTACGTGCGCCAGCCCGAGGATTTCGTTCCCGGACGGCCGCTGTTTTACGCGACCGCGATGACCAGCAACGGAATCGGGACCGGGCTGCTGATCGAAAGCAACATGGGCCGTCCGACCAAGGTAGAGGGCAATCCCAGCCATCCGGGCAGCCTGGGCTCGACCGACGCATTCATGCAGGCAAGCGTGCTCACCCTGTGGGACCCGGACCGGTCGCAGACGGTTCTGCACAACGGCTTCATCAGCACCTGGGATGATTTCTCCCGCGCGCTGGCGGGCTTCCGCGACGTCGCCGGGTTGAAAAAGGGCGCGGGCTTTCGGATTCTTTCGGGATCGATCGGCTCTCCGACGCTCGCCGCGCAGATGCAGGAATTTCTCGCGGCCTATCCGCAAGCGAAGTGGCACCAGTGGGAGCCATGCGGCAGGCACCAGGCGCGCGCGGGATCCATGGCGGCGTTCGGCAAGTACTACAACACGACTTACCGCTTCGATCGCGCAAACGTGATCGTTTCACTCGATGCCGATTTTCTGTGCTCGGGCATGCCCGGCGGGGTGCGCTACGCGCGCGACTACTCGGCGCGAAGGCGCGCTTCCGCGGTCGATCCGAACGCGAAGCCCAACCGTCTGTACGTGGCCGAAGGGACGCCGAGCATCACCGGTGCGATGGCCGAGCATCGCTTCCGCATGCGCAGCTCGGAGATCGAGGGGTTCGCGGCCAAACTGCCCGACGCCGTGATGAACGATCTCCAGGCCAATCGCGGCGCGAGCATCGTGATTGCGGGCGAGCACCAGACGCCGCGGGTGCATGCGATCGCGCACGCGATGAACGCGCAGCTCGGCAACATCGGCAAGACGGTGATTTACACGGACCCGGTGGAGTCGAATCCCGTCGACCAGGTGGCTTCGATTACGGAACTGGTCAACGACATGCGCGGCGGCGCGGTGGATTTTCTGCTGATCCTGGGCGGAAATCCGGTGTACGACGCGCCTGCCAATCTCGATTTCCTGGACGCGCTCAAGAAGGTGAAGGCGCGCGCACACGTGGGCTTGTACGTGAACGAGACGGGCGAATGGTGCCAGTGGCACTGCCCCGAATCGCATTACCTGGAATCGTGGAGCGATGCGCGAGCTTATGACGGTACCGCTTCGATCGTGCAGCCGCTGATCTCGCCCCTCTACGGCGCCAAATCGGCGCACGAGCTTTTCAACGTACTGCTCAATCGCGCCGACCAGACCTCGCAGAACACGGTGCGGAGCTACTGGCAGGCGCAACACAAGGGAGAGGACTTCGAGGATTTCTGGGAGACCTCGCTCAACGACGGCGTGATCGCCTCGACCGCTTTCACCGAGGTGACGCCTCCGGCGGCGAAGGTTCCGGCACAGGCCGCGGCGCGGGTTTCGGGGTTGGAGATCACCTTCCGGCCAGATCCGGCGGTGGGCGACGGAGAGTTTTCCAACAACGCCTGGCTTCAGGAGATGCCCAAGCACCAGAACAAGATGACTTGGGACAACGCGGTGTGGATCGCGCCCACCACCGCGCGCAAGAACAATGTGTGGACCGGCGACATCGTCGAGATCACCTCGGGCGGCCGGCGCATCACGGGTCCGGTGTGGGTGCTGCCGGGGCACGCCGAGGATTCAATCACGCTGCAATTCGGCTACGGGCGCACACGCGCGGGCAGCGTGGGGACCGGGATCGGGTTCAACGTGTACGCGCTGCGCGCCGCGGACGCGATGTGGGTCACCGAAGCGCAGGAGTTCAAACGCACCGGACTGCTGCCGTCGATCAAGCCCGAAGGCGAGCTGGGCGGATACAAATTCGCCACCACGCAGCACACGCAGACCATGGAGGAGCGCCATCCGTTCCGCGTGGGAACGCTCGATGAATATCATCAGCATCCGCTTTTCGCGCGTCCGGCCGAGCAGATCGTTCCCGATGACCATACGTTGTTTCCGCTGTGGCAGTACCCGGCGCACAAGTGGGGTATGTCGATCGACCTGACGGCATGCGTGGGCTGCCAGTCCTGCGTCGTGGCATGCATGGCGGAAAACAACATTCCCGTGGTCGGCAAAGACCAGGTCGCGCTCGGGCGTCACATGCACTGGATCCGGGTGGATCGCTACTACGAAGGCGAGCTCGAAGATCCCGCGGCAATCTATTATCAGCCGGTGCCGTGCATGCATTGCGAGAACGCGCTGTGCGAGCTGGTGTGTCCGGTGGCGGCGACGGTGCACAGCACCGAGGGCCTCAACGAGATGGTCTACAACCGCTGCGTGGGGACGCGCTACTGCTCCAATAACTGTCCGTATAAGGTGCGGCGCTTCAATTTCCTGTTGTATTCGGATTGGTACACCAAGAGCCTGTTCGGCGTGCGCAATCCCGACGTGACGGTCCGCAGCCGAGGCGTGATGGAGAAGTGCAGCTACTGCGTGCAACGGATCAACCGGGTGAAAATCGACGCGGATCGCGAAAACCGGCCCGTCAAGGACGGCGAGATCGTGCCGGCGTGCGCACAAGCGTGCCCCACCCAGGCGATCGTGTTCGGCGACATGAACGACCCGAACAGCCAGGTGGCAAAGCTGAAGGCGCAGCAGCGCATGTACGGACTGCTCGAAGATCTGGATACGCGTCCGCGGACGACGTACCTGGCGAGGCTGACCAATCCCAATCCGGAGTTACACAAAGCGTGATGGGCGGGCGGGAGAGAATTTGTGGCCGATGAACTTGAACCAACAACGGTGATCGATCCGGGGCCGGACGAGGTTCTCGGCCCGGGGCACAACTTCGACACGGTCACGACCAAAATCAGCGGCGTCGTGTACCGCCCCTTCATGCGAACGCCGATTCAGATGTTCGTCGGCTTCTTTATCGCGTTCATCTTCGTGAACATCTTCCTCGGCGCCGTCACCTGGCTGTTTTATCGCGGCGTCGGGATTTGGGGAATTGTGATTCCCATCGCCTGGGGATTCGCCATCGTCAATTTCGTGTGGTGGATCGGAATCGGCCACGCGGGCACGCTCATTTCCGCCATTCTGCTGCTGCTCAAACAGGACTGGCGCACTTCCATCAATCGATTTTCCGAAGCGATGACGCTGTTCGCCGTCGCGTGCGCCGGCATGTTCCCGATTCTGCACCTGGGCCGTCCGTGGCTGGCCTATTGGCTGCTGCCGTATCCCAACCAGATGTGGCTGTGGCCGCAGCCGCGTTCGCCGCTGATCTGGGACGTGTTCGCGGTTTCCACCTACGCCACGGTTTCCTTCATCTTCTGGTTCACTGGCCTGATTCCCGATTTCGCCACCATGCGCGATTTGCGCGCGGGTAAGACCGTCGGAAAAATCTATGGAATGCTGGCGATGGGCTGGCGCGGTTCGGCCAAACACTGGGCGCGGTATCAGAAAGCCTACCTGCTGCTCGCCGGATTGTCGACGCCGCTGGTGGTTTCGGTCCACTCAGTGGTGAGCTTCGATTTCGCCGTCGCGATCCTGCCCGGCTGGCACACGACCATCTTCCCGCCCTATTTCGTCGCGGGCGCGATCTATTCGGGTTTCGCGATGGTCCTGACGCTGGCCATTCCGGTGCGGCGCTGGTATCACCTGGAAGACCTGATCACCACGCGTCACATCGAGTGCATGGCCAAGGTGATGCTCGGCACCGGGCTGATCGTTGCTTATGGCTACGCGATGGAAGCGTTCATCTCGTGGTATTCGCAAAACGAATACGAGCAATACGCGTTTTACAACCGCATGTTCCCGCAGGCGGGAACCTACTGGTGGACCTATTGGATGCTGATTACGTGCAATATCGCGATCCCGCAACTGCTGTGGTCGCGCAGGGTGCGGCTGCACACCTGGGCGGTGTTCGCGATTTCGCTGGTAGTGAACGTGGGGATGTGGCTGGAGCGCTTCGTCATCGTGGTTACCAGCCTCACGCGCGATTTCGTTCCCTCGAGCTGGGGCATGTATTACCCGACCATGTGGGATTGGGCCACCTATGCGGGCACCCTCGGCGTGTTCCTGTGCCTGATGTTCCTGTTTATTCGCGGCGTTCCCGCGATTTCCATTTTCGAGATGCGCGAAGTGGTGCACGAGAAAGAGGCGGTGCATGCCCACTCAGAGTAGATCCGCGGGCGAGGCCCTGAACCTGTACGGCCTGATGGCCGAATTCGAGACGCCCGAAGGCCTGCTCGCCGCCGCCGAGAGCGCGCGCGACGAAGGCTTCCGCCACATGGACGCCTACGCGCCGATGCCGGTGGAGGGCCTGGCCGAAGCCGTCGCGCAGCGCAAGACCACCATCGAGAAGATCGTGTTCGTCGCGGGATTGCTGGGCGCCACCGGTGGGTTCATGCTGTGCTGGTGGATGACGGTGGTCGCCTATCCGCACAATGTCGCAGGGCGGCCGTTGAATAGCTGGCCGGCGTACATCCCCATCACGTTCGAATCGATGGTGCTGATCTCGTGCCTCACGGCGCTGGTCGGAATGCTGATGCTGAACGGGCTTCCCCAGCCGTATCACCCGGTATTCAACGTTGCACAGTTCGAGCGCGCTTCGATCGACCGTTTCTTCCTGTGCATCGAGGCACGCGACCCGCGCTTCGAGCTGGAAGCCACGCGCGAATTTCTGGAAGGCCTGAATCCGCTGGAGGTGACCGAAGTTGAGAAATAGCCGCGGATTCACGCAGCTTCACGCAGATAAAGCGCGCCATCTTGTATCCGCGTGCATGTGCGTGTATCTGTGGCTGTGCCTCACCGGTTGCCGCCGCGACATGCAGATGGCGCCGCGCTACGATCCCATGTCGAGCTCCGATTTCTTCGCCGACGGCCGGTCCGCGCGCCCGGAGATCCCCGGAACGGTCCCGCGCGGGCACCTGAAAATCGACAAGGCGCTGTACACCGGAAAGGTGAACGACCAATTGATTGATTATTTCCCTTTCCCCATCACGCGCGCGGACCTGGAGCGCGGCCAGGACCGTTACAACATTTATTGCTCGCCGTGTCATAGCCGCATCGGCGACGGGGAGGGGATGGTGGTGAAGCGCGGCTTCCGGCAGCCGCCCTCCTATCGCATCGAGCGGCTGATCCAGGCGCCGGTGGGTCATTTCTTCGACGTCATGACCAACGGGTTCGGCGCCATGCCGAGCTACGCGTCGCGCGTGCCCACCGACGACCGCTGGCGCATCGCGGCCTACATTCGCGTGCTGCAATTCAGCCAGACGGCGAGCATTAACGACGTCCCGCCGGACCAGCGCGGGTCGCTGGACAAAAATCCCATCTCACCGGTCGCGGTAGATACGGTGAATCCCGAGGAATTGGAGCTTATCAAATGACGGCGGCCGATCCGGTCCAGGCGCAACTCGGACAATGGCAGCGCTGGGCGCTGCTGGCGGGCATCGCGGGAGTCCTGCTCGCCATTGTCGGAATCCTGCTCAACGGCTGGACCCAATTTCTGCGCTCATACCTCTACGCCTACCTGTTCTGGACAGGAATGGGCCTCGGCTGCATGGGAATTCTGCTGTTGCACCACACCGTAGGCGGGAAATGGGGCATGATGATCCGGCGCATGTGCGAAGCCGGCGCGAGGATGGTTGCGCCCATGATCATCCTCATTATTCCTGTCCTGGTGAGCCTTCCGGCGCTGTACTCCTGGGACCGTCCGGAGGCGGCGCAGGATCCCATCATTCAAGGCAAGCATGCGTATCTCAACGCGCCGTTCCTGATCGGCCGCGCGATTTTTTATTTCGCCGTGTGGGGTTTTTACGCGTGGCGGCTGAGCAAATGGTCGCGCGAGCAGGACCAGACCGGCGACGCTTCGCTCATCGACAAAATGCGCGCCGTCAGCGCGCCGGGGCTGGTGGTCTTCGTCTTCGTGAGCACGTTCGCCTTCTTCGACTGGATCATGTCGCTCGAACCGCACTGGTTTTCGACCATTTACGGAGTCATGTTCCTGATCGGCCAGGTGCTCGAATCGTTCGCGTTCACCATCGCCCTGGTGATCCTGCTCAGCGCGCGCGAGCCGTTCCGCCGCTATCTCACCAAGCAGCACCTGCACGACCTGGGAAACCTGATGTTCGCGTTTATGGTCCTGTGGGCGTATCTTTCGTTCTCCCAGTTCCTCATTATCTGGGCCGGGAACCTGCCGGATGAGAACCCCTGGTACCTGCGAAGGTTCCGCGGCGGATGGGGATGGGTCGCGCTGGCCCTGGTCATTTTCCATTTCGCGACTCCCTTCGTGCTGCTGTTGATGCGCGGCATCAAGCGCAACGCGCAGCGTCTGCTCGCGGTGTGCTGCATGATGCTGGTGATTCGCATCGTGGATGTGTACTGGATCGTCGAGCCGGCGTTCTACAACCAGACGCTGGTGGTGCACTGGCTGGATTTCGTAATGCCGGTCGCGGTCGGAGGGTTGTGGCTCGCCGGGTTTTTCTGGCAATTAAAGTCGCGCCCGCTGCTTCCGCTGCGTGATGAGCGGTTGCAGGGCGCGCCGCACGAAATGGTGGCATTCTGATGGCAACCGGCCACGCAGTCACGGGGCATGAGGAGCGCGATGCGAGCGTCCGCACCATCGTCTACACGCTGATGGGGCTCGCCGTGGGCGCGGCCATCTGCATCATGATCGTCTATGGAATTTTCTGGTACCTCGCCGGTCATCCTCTACGCACCGGACCGGCGAATCCGCTCGCCCTCGAGCAGCATCAGCTTCCTCCCGCACCGCGTCTCGAAGATCATCCCACCGTTGAGCTTAACGATCTCCACACGTACGAAAACCAGATTCTCGACAGTTACGGATGGACCGATAAGGCGCAAAACAAGGTTCGCATCCCGATCGACAAGGCGATGGAGCTCCAGCTCCAGAAAGGATTTCCCACCCAACCCGCGGGAAAAGGTAAATGAAGAAATCGTTTTCGGCCACGAATGCACACAAATTCACACGAATGAGCGTGTTCGTGTTCATTTGTGTTTATTCGTCGCTGCTTCCTTCGGCTCTTGCCCAGAAACCGGCAATCTTGAAGAACGTCGGCATCGTTCAGAAGATGAACGCGCAGGTCCCGGTGGACGTGCCGTTTGTCGACGAAACCGGCAAGCAGGTCACGCTCAGCCAGTACCTCGGCAAGCCGGTGATCCTGGCGCTGGTCTATTATCAGTGCCCGTCGCTGTGCAACCTGGTGCTTAACGGCATCGTGAGGACCACCAAGCTCCTCACCATGACGGCGGGCAGCGATTTCGACGTGGTCGCCATCAGCTTCGATCCGCGCGAGACGCCCGAAATCGCCGCGGCGAAGAAGCAAACTTACGTGAAGCAGTACGGCCGGGCTGGCGCGGAGAACGGCTGGCATTTTCTCACCGGGACGGAAGCGTCCAGCCGCATGGTCGCCGATGCCGTCGGTTTCCACTACGCTTTCGACTCGATGACCAACCAGTACGCGCACGCAAGCGCCATCATCCTGCTGACGCCGCAGGGCCGCGTGGCGCGCTACTTCTATGGGGTCGAATATCCGGCCCGCGATCTGCGGCTGGGGCTGACCGAGGCCTCCTCGGGGCAGATCTCTTCGCCCGTCGACCAGATCCTGCTGTATTGCTACCACTATGATCCCGCCACTGGAAAGTACGGGTTGGTGGTGATGAACCTGCTGCGCGCGGGCGGAATCCTCACGATTTTGTGCCTGGCGGGCCTGCTGTTCATTCTGATGCGCCACAACCGTCCGCGTGATCCTCGCGGTCACGAGCAGAGAGGAGCCGCATAAATGTTTCCTGTGCAGGCATCCACCGGCGCCGGACAGGTGGACGCTCTCTACATCTTCCTGCTGGTGGTGGCAGGAATCATGACCGTGGGGATTTTTCTGTGCATCGCCATCTTCGCCATCAAGTACCGGCGCAGGGATCCGGATGAAATTCCGCGTCCCATCCACGGCTCCATTCCCGTCGAGATCACCTGGAGCGTGATCCCGTTCCTGGTAATGCTGGTGATGTTCGCCTGGGGCACGCGGCTGTACTTCGAAAATTACACGCCGCCCAAGGACACGCTGGACGTGTACGTGGTCGGCAAACAGTGGATGTGGAAGGTGCAGTATCCCGACGGGACGCGCGAAATCAACGAGCTGCATGTGCCCGTCGGCAGTCCGGTGAAGC
The DNA here is from genome assembly GCA_035501755.1 of Bryobacteraceae bacterium. Taxonomy (GTDB): domain Bacteria; phylum Acidobacteriota; class Terriglobia; order Bryobacterales; family Bryobacteraceae; genus Palsa-187. Next base: position 16,268 of record DATJVN010000017.1, read on the forward strand.
TGATTCTCGCAAGCGAGGACGTCATCCACAGCTTCTATATCCCGGCCTTCCGTCTGAAGCATGACGTGGTTCCCGGCAGCTATCAGACCTACTGGTTTCAGCCGACCGAGCCGGGGCGCTACCACATCTTCTGTGCCGAATATTGCGGGACCAACCATTCGCGCATGACCGGCTGGGTGGACGTAATGGACCCGGCTTCCTATCAGAACTGGATGAATGCGAACGCGCCCGCCGATTCGATGGAGCAGCGCGGCGCCAAACTCTTCGCCCAATACGGTTGTGCGAGCTGCCACGTTCTCCAGACCACGCCCAGCCCGGCGCTCAACAACCTGTTCGGGCATCCCGTGCAGCTTGCCAATGGCCAGACCGTGATCGTTGATGAGAGCTATCTGCGCACGGCCATTCTCAATCCCAACGTGCACCCGGTCCGGGGCTACCCGCCCAACGTCATGCCGGTGTTTCAGGACCAGATCAATGAAGAACAGCTCCTCGACCTGATGGTGTATCTCAAGAGCCTCTCCTCAAACCAATCCGCGGCTGGCGTGAATCCGGCGCGGCCGGCGCCCGCCGGGAAAGCCGGAGCAAAACCATGAGCACAACCCTCCCGCGTCCGCAAATTGAGGCGGTCAATTATCTGAACGTCGATTACAGCTGGAAATCCTGGCTGTTTACCACCGATCACAAGCGCATCGCGCTGCTGTACCTGTTTTCGATCACGGCGATGTTCGGCATCGGCGGCGTGTTCGCGGGCCTGATGCGGTTGAACCTGCTGTTCCCTGACGGCCTGTTCCAGCACGACACCTACAACAAGTTCTTCACCATGCACGGCATCGTGATGGTGTTCTTTTTCCTGGTGCCGTCGATTCCTGCGACGCTCGGAAATTTTCTGATTCCTCCCATGATCGGCGCGCGGGATCTGGCCTTCCCGCGCATCAACCTGCTGAGCTGGTACATCTACATCGCCGGCGCGATCATCACCATCGTGGCGATTCTGCACGGCGGCGTCGATACGGGTTGGACCTTCTATGCGCCGTTCAGCTCCAGCTATTCCAATACGCATGTGATTCTCGCCGCGATCGGCATTTTCATCGCCGGCTTCTCGTCCATCCTGACGGGGTTGAACTTCATCATCACGGTGCACAAGATGCGTGCGCCGGGCATGACCTGGGGCCGCCTGCCGCTGTTCGTGTGGGCGCACTATGCCACCAGTTTGATCCAGGTTCTGGGAACGCCGGTGATCGCCATTACGCTGGTGCTGCTGGGTTTCGAACGCATCCTTCACGCCGGCATTTTCGACCCCAACCTGGGCGGCGACCCGGTCCTGTTCCAACACCTGTTCTGGTTCTATTCGCATCCGGCCGTGTACATCATGATTCTGCCCGGCATGGGCGTGGTCAGCGAAATCGTCCCGTGCTTTTCGCGCAAGGGCGCGTTCGGTTACGAGTTCATCGCTGCGTCGAGCCTCGCCATCGCGGTTCTCGGATTCCTGGTGTGGGGGCATCACCTCTTTGTCGCCGGACAATCCATGTACGCGAGCATGGTTTTTTCGTTCCTGAGCTTCTTCGTCGCGGTCCCTTCCGCCGTAAAAGTCTTCAATTGGACCGCGACCATGTACCGCGGCTCGATCTCCTTTGAAACTCCGATGCTGTATGCCTTCGGGTTCATTGGCCTGTTCACCATCGGGGGCCTGACGGGCCTGTTCCTGGCAACGCTCGCGATCGACGTGCACGTCACCGACACCTATTTCGTGATCGCGCATTTCCACTACGTCATGGTGGGAGGCATGGTGCTCGCTTACTTGGGAGGAGTGCACTTCTGGTTCCCGAAAATGACGGGCCGGCTATATCCGGAAAACCTGGCCCGCCTGGCGGCGGTGATCGTTTTTGTCGGCTTCAACCTGACGTTTTTCCCGCAATTTATTCTGGGCTACCTGGGGATGCCTCGGCGCTACGCCACCTATGCGGCCGAGTTCCATACGTTGAACGTGTTCTCGACCGCGGGCGCCACGATTCTGGGTGTGGGCTACATCATGCCGTTGATTTATCTCAGCTGGGCGTGGTTTAAAGGGCCACGGTCTCCGCAGAATCCGTGGGGTGCCAAAGGGCTCGAATGGGAGCAATCCCCGACTCCGCCCCCGACCTACAACTTCGATGTTCCGCCGGTAGTCACTGAACCCGCTTATAACTACGCCGGGGAGGTGGACGATGGCGGACACTAACGTGAGTGCCGCGGAGCATGACGTCGGGCTGAAGCACCATTTCGACGACAGCGGCCAGCAGTATGAATCTGCCACCCTGGGCATGTGGGTGTTCCTGCTCACCGAGATCATGTTCTTCGGAGGGATGTTCGGCAGTTACACCGTGTATCGCAATCTTTATCCGGAGGCGTTTGCCTCCACCAGCCGTTTCATGAACCTCACGCTGGGCGCCACCAACACCGCAGTGCTCATTTGCAGTAGTCTGACGATGGCGCTGGCGGTGCGGTCCGCGCGGCTGGGCGCCAAGAAAAAGCTGATCTTTTTCCTGGTGTCCACGCTGATCCTGGGAATCGTGTTCCTGAGCATCAAATACGTCGAATATCACGAAAAATGGGTGGACCATCACATTCCAGGGCCGGGATTCCACTATGACCTGCCGCAATACTATCACCAGGCTCAGATCCTGTTTTTCCTGTACTTCGCGATGACCGGAATGCACGCGCTGCATATGATTGTGGGCGCCGGATTGCTCACCACGCTGATCGTCATGGCGTCGCGCAACCGCTTCAGCGCCCAGTGGAATACGCCCGTCGACATGATCGGATTGTACTGGCATTTTGTTGATATTGTCTGGATTTTCCTGTTTCCTCTGCTCTATTTGATCGGCAATCACTGAAATGACAAAGAGTCACATTACTCCCGTGGGCGTCTACGTGACGGTGTTTCTGGCGCTGATCGCGCTGACCATCGCCACCACCCTCATTTCGCGCATCGAACTGGGCCCGTTCAACTTCGTCGTCGCGCTGACCATCGCCGTGATCAAGGCCAGCTTGGTGGTGTGGTTTTTCATGCACGTGAACCATTCGAGCTCGCTCACGCGGTTGTTTGTTTTTGCGGGGCTGTTCTGGCTCGCCATCATGCTGGTCTTCGTGATGAGCGATTACGTGAGCCGGACATGGCTGCCCGGTCCGCGCTGGCTGTAGGAGAAGTTCGGGACGAAATTGGCGTGAAGCAGGCGCCTTGTTTCCGGCGAGCCATCTACCGGAATCGCAACGCCTGGCTTCACGGTTCGGAGGACATTCTGTGTCTTTGACAGAATAGTGGCGTGCGAGCGGAAAAACTCTCACGGAAAAATCGTGAATCTACAAGCTGAGACCTCGGCCACGTAGATTCAACGAGATGCAGCGCTGTGGCGACGGCTTTATCATTAAATCATCGCAACGGATCGGCTGGGTGCTTCACAACGCGTTCCCTCCGCGATAAGTTACAATGAAGGTGCAACTGCCCACCGCAGGCGTCTGCCGATAGCGGCGAATCATGTTTGAGAATTTAAGCGACAAACTCCAGCGCGTCTTCAAAAATCTGCGCGGAGAAGGCAAACTCAGCGCCGAGAATATGGAAACGGCGCTGCGCGAGATCCGCGTGGCGCTGCTCGAGGCCGACGTCCATTTCCGCGTCACCAAGCAATTTATTGAAGCGGTTAAGGAGAAAGCGATGGGGCAGGAAGTGCTCACGGCGCTTTCGCCCACCCAGCAGGTGGTCAAGATCGTGCGCGACGAGATGGTCAAAATGCTCGGGACGCACCAGGCCAAGCTGCGTACCGCCAACGAGCCGCCCAGCGTGATGATGATCGTGGGCCTGCAAGGCTCGGGCAAGACGACCTCCACCGCTAAGCTGGCGCGATGGCTTTCGAAAAACGGCCATTCGCCGGTGATGGTTTCCGTGGACGTGTACCGTCCCGCGGCACGAAAGCAGCTTTCCGTGCTCGCCCGCGACCTCAAACTGCCGATCTACGAAGGCACGCCGGAAGAAACGAAACCGGTCGAACTGGCGCGATCCGCGCGTAAGGAAGCCACGCAGACCGGGCGCGACGTTCTTCTGGTGGATACCGCGGGCCGCCTGCATATCGATGACGAACTGATGACCGAGCTTTCGGAATTAAAGGACCTGCTCGCGCCCTCCGAGATCCTGTTCGTGGCCGACGCGATGACCGGCCAGGACGCGGTGAAATCCGCGGACGAGTTCAACAAGCGCCTGGGCATCACCGGGACCATCCTCACCAAGATGGATGGCGACGCGCGCGGCGGCGCGGCGCTCTCGATTCGCGCGGTCACGGGTGAGCCCTTGAAATTCGTCGGCGTGGGCGAAAAGCCGGATGCGCTCGAGCCGTTCCATCCCGATCGCGTGGCGCAGCGCATTCTGGGCATGGGCGACGTGCTCAGCCTGATCGAGAAGGTCGAGGAGACCATCGATCAGAAACAGGCCGAGGAGATGCAGCGCAAGCTGCTCGACGACGATTTCACGCTGGCTGATTTTCGCGATCAGATCCGGCAGTTGCGCAAGCTGGGTCCGCTCGAATCGATCCTGGGGATGATGCCGCAGATCGGTCCGATGAAGGATCTCAAGAACATGAAGGTGGACGAAAAAGAGATCACGCGGCTGGTAGCGATCATCGATTCGATGACCGCCAAAGAGCGCGCCAATCACATGATCATCAACGGCGCGCGGCGCAGGCGCATCGCCAAGGGATCGGGGGCCACGGTGCAGGAAGTCAACAACCTGCTGAAGCAGTACTCCCAGGCGCGCAAGATGATGAAGAGTTTTACCGGGGGCGGAGGTTTTCTGGGCAAGCGGCTTGGCAAATTGAAGCTGCCCATGGGTTTTGGACCACAATAATCCGCCGCGAATGAACGCGAATGGACGCGAATTCAGATTGGCGTTCATTCGCGTTTATTCGCGGCCAAATGAGAGGATGAAGGAATGCTGATGATTCGTTTGGCGCGGTTCGGCGGAAAGAAGAAGCCGGCCTACCGCGTGGTGGTGATCGAAAAGGAGCGCGCGCGCGACAGCCGCTCGGTGGAAGTGGTGGGGACGTATAATCCGGTGGCCAAGCCGGCCGCGGTGAATCTCGACCACGCGCGCATCGAGCACTGGATGAAGAATGGCGCGCGGCCGTCGGACACTGTGGCGCGGCTGCTGAAGTCGAATCCGGCGCCGGCGCCAGTGGCGTAGCGCCAATCCTCACACGGAGCAGGGCGATTAAGCGGCGGCTATTCCGCAATTTTCGATGCGGCTACGCTTCGGAAACCTGCGGAAGCGGGTGCGGACGGCGGCCGCGCAGCGCTTCCCAGCGCAGCCGCAGACGATCGAGATACAGATACACCACTGGTGTCGTATACAGCGTCAGCACCTGGCTGAACAGCAGCCCGCCCACGATGGCGATTCCCAGCGGACGCCGCAGCTCGGCGCCTTCCCCATGACCCAGCGCGAGCGGCAGCCCGCCCAGCATCGCGGCCATCGTGGTCATGGTGATGGGACGGAAGCGCAGCACGCACGCCTTGAAGATCGCCTGCTCGGGGTTCAGCCGCTCATTGCGCTCGGCCGCGATGGCGAAATCGATCATCATGATCGCGTTCTTCTTCACGATCCCAATCAGCAGAATGATTCCGATCAGCGAGACGACGTTCAGCTCGTTGTGGCTGAGCATCAGCGCCAGCAGCGCTCCCACGCCCGCCGAGGGCAGCGTCGAAAGAATGGTCACCGGGTGGATCAAGCTCTCATACAGCACGCCCAGCACGATGTAGACGGTCACCAGCGCAGCCGCGATCAGGATCGGCTCGCTCGCCAGCGCGTCCTGGTAGGCCTGCGCGGTCCCCTGAAAGCTGCCGTGCATGCTGAGCGGGAGTCCGATCTCGCGCTCCGCCTGTTCGATCACCGGAACGGCCTGGCTGAGCGAGGTCCCCACCGGCAGGTTGAAGGAAATCGTGACCGAGGGGAACTGTCCCTGGTGATTGACCGACAGCGCCGTGTTGCTGGGCGCGTAGTGCGCGATCGCGCTCAACGGCACCTGCTGTCCGTTGTTGCCCTGGACGTACAAGAATTTCAGCCCGTCGGGATTGCGCCAAAATTGCGGCGCGACCTCCATCACCACGTGATACTGGTTCAACTGCGTGTACATCACCGACACCTGGCGCTGCCCGAATGCGTCGTATAGCGTGTTGTCGATGGCCTGTGCCGAGATCCCCATGCGCCCCGCCGTGGCGCGGTCGATTTCGAGCGTCGCCGCCAGCCCGCGGTCCTGCTGATCGCTGTTCACGTCGGCGAGCTCGGGAAGCGTCCGCAGCTTCTGGAATACGCGCGGAGCCCATTCGTTCAATTCAGACACGCTGTCGCTTTGCAGCGTGTACTGATACTGCGCGCCGCTCATTCGTCCGCCGATGCGCAGGTCCTGCACCGCCTGAAGATACAGGCTGACGCCGGGAATGCGGCTGATTTTCGGGCGCAGCCGGGCGATCACTTCGTCGGTGCTGATTTTGCGTTGCTTCAGCGGATACAACGCGATGTTCATGCGTCCGGAATTGATGGCGGCGCCGCCGCCTCCGCCGCCTCCGCCGCCGACGTAGGCGTTCAGATTGTCCACCGCCGGATCCTGTTGCACCACCTTCACCAGTTGCAGCACGTGATCGCGCATGGCCTGGAAAGAAGTGGCCTGGTCGGCGAGAATCGTCCCGGAAATGCGTCCCACGTCCTGCTGCGGGAAAAATCCTTTGGGAATGATGACGTACAGGTACACCGTAAGGGCGATGGTGGCGAGCGTCACCGTCAACGTCAGAGGCTGGTGCCGCAGAACCCATCCGAGCGATTTCTGGTAACCGCTTCGCAGAACCTCCACGCTCGAGCCGCTCAACCGGTAAAAGATGTTGTGCTGGCCTTCCTCTTCTCTACGGCCCGCCAGGCGCGCGCACATCATCGGCGTCATGGTCAGCGAAATCGCCAGCGAGAGAGCGATCGCCACGGAAAGCGTGATGGCGAACTCGCGGAACAGCCGCCCCACGATCCCCGGCATCAGCAGGATGGGAATGAACACCGCGATCAGCGAGATGCTGATGGAGAGAACCGTGAATCCGATCTCCGAGGCGCCGTGCAGCGCGGCCTCCATCGGCGTCATCCCGTTCTCGATGTGCCGCGTGATATTCTCGATCACCACGATGGCATCGTCCACCACGAAGCCGGTCGCGATGGTCAGCGCCATCAGCGAGAGATTGTCCACGCTGTAGCCGAACAGGTACAGGACGCCGAACGTCCCGATCAGCGAAGCCGGGACGGCGATGCTGGGAATCAGCGTGGTGCGCCAGCTTCGCAGGAAAATGAACACCACCATGATCACCAGCCCCACCGAGATCGCCATGGTGCGCTCCACGTCGATCACCGAGGCGCGGATGGTGGTGCTGCGATCCATCAGCACGCGCAGATCGATGGAAGCGGGAATCGAAGCTTTAAGCTGCGGCAGCGTCGCGAGCACGCGATCCACCGTCTCGACGATGTTCGCGCCGGGCTGGCGGTTGATGTAGCAGACCACCGCCGGCTGGTCATTCAGGTATCCGACGTTGCGCAGATCCTCGACCGAGTCCTCCACGCTGGCGATGTCGCCCAGCTTCACCGCGGCGCCGTTTCGATAAGTCACCAGGAGGTCGCGATAGTATTTCGCTTTCAAAAGCTGATCGCTGGTGGAAATGGTCCACGACCGCCCGACATCGGAAAATTGTCCCTTGGGCGAGTTCACGTTGGCCGATTCGAGCATCCCCCGGACGTCTTCGAGTCCGATCCCCATGTTGATGAGCTGCGCCGGGTTGATCTCCACGCGCACTCCGGGCAGCGCGCTGCCGCCGACAAAAACCTGCCCGACTCCGAAAACCTGCGAAATGCGCTGCTGGAGGATGGTCGATGCCGCGTCGTACAACTCGCCGGAACTCAGGGTCGGCGAGGTGAGACCCAGCATCAGGATCGGCGCGTCGGCCGGGTTCACCTTGCGCCAGAACGGATTGCGCGGCAGGTTCGCGGGAAGCTGGCCGCGCGCCGCGTTGATGGCCGCCTGGACGTCGCGCGCCGCTGCGTCGATGTTGCGCGACAGATCGAATTGCAGTGTGACGTTGGTCGAGCCGAGCGTGCTCGACGAGGTCATCTCATTGATGCCCGCGATTCTTCCAAACTGGCGTTCGAGCGGCGTCGCCACGGAAGACGCCATGGTTTCCGGACTCGCTCCCGGCAGGCCCGTCGAGATGGAGATCGAGGGGAAATCCACCTGCGGCAGCGGCGCTTCGGGAAGAAAATTATAGGCCACCGCGCCCGAAACCCCCAGCGCGACCGTGATCAGGGTCGTGGCGACGGGCCGGTGGATGAATGGTGCGGAAAGACTCATGTCCCGTTTCAGATCAGGTTAGCATGCGCTCTATGAAGCACTTGAGTGCCGAATGGCAGTCGGCCGGGTTGCCCTATTGGTGGTTGGGAGGCATCTCGTAGAGGTAAATCTCGTGCTGCTGCGAACCCCCGGTCTCTTCCACTTTGGCCGGCTTCCAGCCCGGCACCGGGTAGTCGTGCGAAACCACGCGCGCGCCCGGCTTCAGTTGGCTCTCGAGGCGCGGACGCAACTGCTCATTCAGTTTCGTGCTCAGGTACAGGTACACGACGTCGGCGCCGGAAGGGTCCGTTTCAAGCACATCGCCCTGGATCACGCGAGCCTGGTTCTGAATGCCGGCCTTTTGAATTGAGGCCCGCGCCTTAGCCACCAGCTTGGGCGAAATCTCCACGCCCACGGCCTTCACTTTGTATTTCTGCACGGCCGCGATCAGAATCCGCCCATCGCCGCAGCCCAGGTCGTACAGCGTCTCGCCTGGCTTCAAATTGGCGAGCTCGAGCATCCGGTCCATCACCCGCGCCGGTGACGCTACGAACGGCGCCAGCTTGTTTGCGTACTGGGATTGCGCCGACGCCGTTGCTCCGGCGAGCGCCATTACGAGAAAAAAGCCACGCATCATCTGCTCCCTGTTCCGGTGCTCCCCTGTTCCGGCTACTGCGATGAGACCCCAGCCGACGGCTTATGTTTCGATTTTACAATACGCGAAACCATTTCCGACATCGCAAACCACAGGTCGCGCGGCCGGCTGATAGTGTACTCGGTTCCCTTGAAGATTTTGACGGCCCGGCTGATCGAATCCCGCCACGGCACGGCCGCCGGGTTCAAGGCGTAATTCATATAGAACACTGGATATTCGACGTCGGCAAGCGGCTTCAGGGTTTCCTGCGGCACATCGCTTTCAAGCATTACCTTGGGTCCGGCGAACACCAGCGCATCGGGGTGGTCTGCGGTATGTATCTCTTTTGTAATGAGTTCGGTGAGGAATTCCGTGTCGCCGTGCTTGTTGGCTAGTTGCTTGCGGTCGACGGTTCCCAGCCTGATTGAGTGAATCGCTGTGCCGAGCGCCGGAAAATCGATCTTTTCCTCGCTACTCTGCCGGTACAGCACCTTTTGTTGCTGCATGTTGAACGCGACCACCGAAAATTTCTCGAACTGGGGCTCCTGTGCGATCCGGCGCAGGATCGACACCAGCGCCTGAGTGTCGAGCGGACGCAAAGTGGAGGCCTCATCATCCTGCGGGGCGAAGTTCACCAGCACCTTGATATTCAACCCGTTCGGGCTGCGCACCACCGGTGGCTCCTCAGTGAACTGTTCCGCGTTAGGAGGCGCAATCGCATCGGGATGCATCGCCAGGCCGATCTGCTTGTCCCTGGCCGCGAGCGTCGCGTCCATATCCCAGTAATAGGAGCACACCCGCTCGCCGCGATCGCGAATCAGCCAGTCCACGTGATACGTTCCCTCGCCCAAATCCACTTCGCCCTGAAGGTTGGCGTCGCCTCCCGCATCCTTATCGATCAATGGCACGTGAAAGTGCTGGACGAAATAGGTCGGGTCCCCTGGATGACCGTCCGGGGTCACGCGGAACAGGATGGTGAGCTGATTCTCCTCCCCGGCGAGATCCTTGAGCGGAAGTGCGACGTCAAAGCCGGCGTGGAAACGTAAATCAAAGCCTAGCAAGGGCTTGTCGGGCGTCACCGAGCAATTGATATCCTTGCGGACCTCCTGCGCCTCAAGCACAGCCATGTCAGTGTTGATGATGCGCACCGAGCGGCCATCGGGCGGCAGCAGCGCCTGCCCGCACAACATCGCCGGAAGGCCCGCTACGAGAGCCCGCATCAGACCGGGATTCCGCCGCCGACTCATCTCCCCCAACCGAATGGACTCTATTATCGGCCGAACCGGCGCGAAACTTCAACAGAAAAGTGGAATGCTATAATGGCAATGATCCCGGTCCATCCCTGTTAGGAGCAATCACCTGTATGTTTGATCTATTCCGCAGCCGTCAGAAGGCGACGCGCTATCTGCTGGGGGGCATTTTAATGATCGTGGCGGTCTCCATGGTCGTTACCTTAATCCCCGGCTACGGAACCAGCTCGGGTTCCACAGCTGACGATAACGTGATCGCCACGGTCGGCTCCCAGAAAATCACGGCGCAGGAAGTGATGCGAGAGATGAACCAGATCACGCGCGGCGGCCAGCTCCCCGCCGGAATGGTCGCCACCTACGTGCCTCAGATGGTCAATAACATGATCAACCAGTACGCCGTCGATTACGAATTCGAGCAACTCGGGTTGAAGGCCACCGACGACGAAGTGATCGGCGTGCTTCAGGCTTTATATGGGCAGTTCTTCCAGAACGGCAAGCTGATGCAGGACCAGCTCGCCTCCGTGCTCGCGCAGGATGGGCAGACGCTCGACGACGCCATCAACGATGCCCGCGAGACGGTGATGTTCAACAAGGTGTCCAACATTGCTTATGAATCCACGGTGGTGACGCCCAAGGAGATCGATAACGAGCTCGAACGCAAATACGAGCGAGCCAAGATCCAGTACATCGCCTTCACGCCCGCCAAGTTCCGCGACCAGGTGAAGGTGACCCCGGAACAAATCAAGGCCTACTACGACGCGCACAAGGGCCAATATCTTTCGCCCGAAAAGCGCAGCTTCCAGGTGCTGGTGATCGATCAGGACAAGGTAGAGAAAAGCATCAACGTCACCGACGCGCAGCTGCATGCCGCGTATTCGGCGTCCATGGATAATTTCCGCACTCCGGAGCGCGTGCATGTCCGCCACATCATGTTCAAGACCACGGACAAAAGCGACGCGGAGAAGAAGCAGATCCTGACCAAAGCCGAAGACGTGCTGAAACAGATCAAAGCCGGCGCCGACTTCGCCGAGATGGCCAAGAAATATTCCGACGATTCGGCCAACGCCTCCAAGGGCGGCGACTTGGACTGGGTTGCCAAGGGACAGACCGTTCCGGAGTTCGAGCGAGTGGCGTTTGCGCTCAAGAATAACGAGATCAGCGGAATCGTCACCACGCCCTACAGCTACGACATCATCCAGGTGCTCGGCCATGAGCCGGCGCGCGTGAAACCGTTCGATGAAGTGAAGGCCAGCCTTACCGACGAGCTGCGCAAGCAGCAGTTGGGAGACCGCATGCAGCAGATCGCGGATCAGGCGCACGCGGCGCTTGAAAAATCTCCCGGCTCGGCGGCGTCTATCGCGCAGCAATTCGGACTCGACGTGGTTACCGTGACGAAGGCCCCGGTGGGCGATCCGATTCCCACCCTGGGCGTGAGTCCGGAGATCGATGGCGCGCTCAACGGGATGAAGAAGAACGAGGTTTCGCAGGTGCTGACGCTCCCCGCCAATCGTCTGGCCATTGCGGTGTTGCAGGAAAAATTCCCGCCCGCGGCTCAGGACCTCAGTGAAGTGGAGGGCAAGGTCCGCGACCGGCTGGTCGACGACAACAGCCTGCTGCTTTCGCAGCAAAAGGCCAAGGAAGCCGCGGAGCAAGCCAAGGCCGGCGAAGATCTCGATAAGATCGCAAAATCCATGAAGCTGAGCGTGACGGTTTCAAACGCCTTCGGCCACGCCGATTCGCTGGAGGGCCTGGGCAGCGCGAGCTACCTGGATGACGCCTTCCGCAAACCGGTCGGCACGGTGCTGGGACCGGTGAACGTCATGAACAATATGGTGATCTACAAGATCATCGACCAGCAGAAGGTGGACGTGAGCAAGCTGCCGCAGGAGCGCGAAGCCATCGCGGCGACCATCAAAAGAACCAAGGCGCAGCAGCAGTTCTCGCTGTTCATCGACAGCGTGGTGTCGCGGCTCGCCGCCGAAGGCAAAATCAAGAGAAACGACGACAATCTCAAGCGCCTGGTCGCGTCTTTACGCCAATGAGGTTGCTGAAAAAAGGGGACAGACAACTCTGTCCCCACACGCACATTGTTGAAGCTGTGTGGAGCGATGTCTGTGGACAGAGCGGTCTGTCCCCTTTTTTCAGCAACCTACATTAGATGCATTTCCTGCTGGAGGTTTGGCGCAGCCTGACGGACCCGGACCGGTTGATTCATCTGCTCTCGCAGGTGATCACGGGATGGTGGGGCTACGCGCTGATCGCGGGCATCGTGTTCGCTGAAACCGGGCTTCTGGTCGGTCTGTTCCTGCCCGGCGATTCGCTTCTGTTCACGGTCGGCGTGGTGGCCGGCGCGGGCCAGCTCGATATCGCGACCATCTGCGCGCTGCTGACGTTCATGTCGATCCTGGGCGATCAGAGCGGCTATTTTCTCGGCCGCCATACGGGTCCGGCAATCTTTCGCCGTCCCGATTCGCTGCTGTTCAAGCAGGAATACGTCACCCGAACGCAGGCTTTTTACGCCAAACACGGCGGGAAAACTCTGATTTACGCCAAATTCGTGCCCATCGTCCGGACGTTCGCGCCGTTCATGGCGGGCGTGGGGAAAATGCGTTACGCGCGCTTTCTTTCCTTCAATATTTTCGGCGGAATCGGATGGGTGATTTTAATGACCATCGCGGGATATAAGCTCGGCGGCATCCCGGTGGTCCGGCACAATTTCGAAAAGGTGGTGATCGGCATCGTGGTCGTGAGCGTCGCGCCGATGATCATCCATTATTTCCGCGCCCGCGCGTCCGAAAACGTAGCGGTTGGTGGTTCGTAGTTTGTCCGCGGCGGATGAGCCGGCGGACTACGAATTGCGCACCACGAACCTCAATATCACCAGTAACACCACGATGGCTGCGAGCAGCTCGTACTTGTAGCGCAGCGCGATCGGCTGGAGCTCCATTTTCTGCCAGAACGCGGGAGCCTGCATCGCCTGCGGGCGATCTGCCACCGGCGGGAATAACAGCCGCAGCGAGGATGCCATCAGCGCGCCAATTCCGCTACCCCACTCGAGCACTATCCGCGGCAGCGCCCAATCCTCCAATCCACGCTCGACAGCGAACGCCAGCGCGATTCCGAGCACCGGGGCGAACAGCGGTTTGAGCGGCCAGCGCTTTTTCGGATCGCTATAGGCATCGGCGAGAATCATCGCGGCGAGCACGACCACGGGCGGGATCGCCAGACGCACGAAGCTGTACGGGGCGATCAGCAGCGCGCGATCAAACGCAACCGCGGCCATCGAAAACGAAACGAAAAGCGTCAGCGCCTGCATCAGCGCGATCGCCGGGTCCGTGGTGCGCCGGATGCGGCTGTAAATAACGCAGGGAATCGCGCGCGCCGCGTCGGCGATGTAGTCGAGCATGCCCGCGGCCCGCTGGCGCAGGTCTCCCAGGACTTCTTCGCGCGATGCCGGCGGAATCAGCCAGCCCGCAATCGTCTCGATTATTTTGGGCGGACCGGATTCCATTTGGGACGCCTCCGCGGACCCTCCCCGAGATTGCCCCAGATCTCCGCCACCGCGTCCCACACCCTGCGCGCGGTCGCGGCCGATTCCTGAAGCGCGCGCTCGCCCAGCGCTTCGAGCTTGTAAAACCGCTTGGCCCGTCCGCCGCGCTCCGGGGTCGGATCGGAGAGCCACGATTTAACGTAGCCCTTGTCTTCCAGGCGATCGAGCGTGACGTACACCGCGCCGAGCGAAATATTCTTGGGCGACGCCAGCTCCGCGGCTTTCTCGTGGATGGTCACGCCGTAGGCGTCGTCGCGCAGGCTGAGGATCGCGGTGAGGACGATCTGTTCGAACTGGCCGACCGATTCCATTTAGCTAACAGTGTATGAGAAATCGGGCAGCGCGTCAAGCGGATTTACTTCCCGTCCACGGAAAACGCCAGCAGCACGTTCCCCGGCAATCCTCCCCAGGACCCGTAGCCCGAGGGCACGTACACCATGCCGTCGACGACCGCCGGCCCCGGACCATCCATCGATCCGCCTTTCGCCGTGAGGCCGTTGACGGTTTGGAAATCTCGCGCCGTGTCGAAATCCCAAATCACTTTTCCGTCTTTCGACGAATACGCGCGAATGCGCGCATCCACCGATCCTGAGAACACTACGCCCGGAATCGCCGTCACCGCGGCCGATTGCGCGGGGCTGCAATGCGGGCGATCGCCACACTCGGGCGGCGGCGCGGACCACATTTTTTTGCCCGTCGCCGCATCCAGCGCGAACAATCCTCCGCCGGCCTTGGGATCCACCACCAGCGGTTTCCCAGTGCCGATGACCGCCTGAAGGAAGCTGATGTCGCTCACCGCGACGTACATGTTTTTTCCGTCGCTCGCCGAGCCCCACTGAATCCCGCCGAGCGTCCCGCCTTTGCCGACGCGCGTCTGCCACAGAATTTTTCCGTTGTTGTCCGGATCGAGACCGTGCGCGATCCCCGATTTCTGGCTCACCAGCAGCACTCGCTTTCCACTCGCCAGCTTCACCAGGATCGGCGACGCGCCGATATCGAAGTCCGGTCCGTTCTCCTCCGGGCAACTGGCGCGCGAGGGTCCCTGGCCGCAGCCCATGTTGAACGCATCGCCCGCGGTGAGCTGCGTCGACCACACGATTTTTCCCGTGTTCATGTCGAAGGCGAGAATCGCGTCGCTGGTATTGGTCGGAGGCGAGGAAAAATTGTCACCCGTTCCGGCGTAGATCACATGTTTCTCCGCGTCGACGGTCGGCGCCGACCAGATACTGGCGCCGGAGGGTCCCCACATCTGCGCGCCCACGGGATTTTTCGTGGTGGGATGCGGCGTCTCCGAGATGGTGTAGGTCTTCCAGATCTGCTTTCCGGTCGCGGCGTCGAGCGCGATCAATCCGCCGCGCGCCGAGCAGCACTCATATTTCGGATTCATCGCCGGCCCTTCTTCGGCCGCCACCAGCGGAACGTAGACGCGGTTTTCGAAATACGCCGGCGCGCCGACGATGGCCGCGTGCGGATGCTCGTCGATGTGCGTCTTCCACAACAGCTCGCCGCTCGAGGCGTCCACCCCATAGACCGTGGCGCGGCGATCGCCGAAGAACGCGACCGCGCGAGTCACTTCGCCCTTCACCGTGGTCACCGTGATCGCGGTTCGCACCGGTGCGGGCGTTTCCATTGACCAATACTGGCATCCGGTTTTCGCATCGAGCGCATACACGCGCCGGTTCGCGCCGGCGACGAAAATCCGCCCGCCAACGATCACCGGCTGCGCATTCGATGCGAACGTGTTCGGAAACGCGAATGCCCATTTCAGCTTCAGATTGGGAACGTCCCTGGCGCTCAATCGCGCGACGGACTCGGGTTCATAACGCGTGTTGGCGAGGCCGGCCCCCCATCCATCCCACGACGGACCATCCGGCGTGAAGCGCGCCTTGGGATCGGCGCACATGCCCGCGCCCGCTTGCGCGGCGGTCAGACCGGAAGCCTTGCCCAGAAATTCAGCGATGGTGCGGCGCTCGGCGGGCGCAAGTGTCGCTCCCTGCTCCTTCATCGTCCCCGATTCGAGGGCGCGCAGAATATTGTCGGGCGTCATAAGCCTCAGTGCAGCCGGCGCGGGTGCGTGCGACTCGGCGGGGTTGTCGTGGCAGGCGGCGCAATGAGCCTTATAGAGCGTGGCGCCGTCGGGTTCGGCGGCAAAGGCGGCCGGAATGAGGAATACGGTGAGGATTCGAAGCATTCTGGTTGTCAATTTACCAGATGGGTAGTGGGACTGGGGACGGGGGAGTGGGCGCTACCGCAGCACGCGATAGGCGGCGATCGACGGCTCCTGGCTCATGCCGCCGATGGTGCTGGTCTTAAGCACAGCGTCGAAGTAAGGCATCTTTCCGCCGCGCGCGATTTTTTGCGCCAGACGGCCGAGCAGTTTGTCGCTGGTGACGAAATCCGCGGCCCCTTCCTGCGAACTGCTGGCCGCGCCGCCGATCAGCAGGACGTTTCCGCCGGTCAGGTTCTCGATAAACGCAACCGAGGAGTACGCTTCGAGGTGCCCGCCCTCCACCTGCGGAACGTATTCGGCCGGCTCGCCCGGCTGCGGAGCCGCGTTCTTGCAGATCACGCGATGATGTTCCAGGTCCGAATAGATGTGGAAATTGAGCTTCGATTCGAACAGTTGCGTCCACAGGTTGGTGGTCGGTCGCCCGATCAGAATCGCGTTGCCCGGGGAAAGATCGCGCAGCGTCAGGTCGCGGGCATAGCGCACCACCACGCGGCTGGGAAATTTTTGGGCCAGTTCAAGCACACGCACGGCCGTGGTGACGCCATCGTAAGTCGTGTATCGCCGAAGCGGGAAGTGCGGAAGCAGAGATTCCAGATTTCGGGCCGCTCCGTTTTCGCCGGGAACCGAGCGGCGCAGATAACTTTCCAGATTGTGCCGTTCGCCCGCCGCTTCCTGGAGCATGGCGAAGGTGTGGTCCGGAATCACGATGGTGGTGGTGACCTTGTCGCTGAACAATTGCGACCAGAGCGCGTTCAGCGCGGGCGTGTCAGCGCCCTTTGGTGCACCCGCGCCGCGTACCAGAACAATTGCCAGAACCGCTACGGCGAAGCTGAGAATCGCCACAGCGGCCGCCAGCCATCCGACCAGGCTGTCGCGCGGCTGAGGCGCTGCCAAGCTGACTGGCTGGATCGGCGAGGGCTGTACCGGCGGCGGCTCCGGGGCACGCTCTACGAACTCGGGAACGTAGCCCCCTTTCGGAATTCGTAGCACCAGGGGCTCCGCCGCGCCCTCGGTGGCGAAGTAAGCCTCCAACTTTTGACGTAAAAGGCGAGCTTGTGAACGTACGATATTGTCCTCATTCGGGTTGTAATCCGGAGGACGATGAAAAACGCGCTCGCCGATTTTCTGTTCGCTGATTTCCTCCACGTGGCTGTCCAGTGCGGCACGGCAAACATACAGAAGAAAATCTTTCAGTCGCAATGATTTAGCGAAGCGCTGGCTCTCTGAAATGCGCATCACCAAGTCCCAGCGGGGATCGGCATTCGATGCGGTGTAAGGCGTTGCCGACGTGGCATTTGACCGTGAATTCACTGTCTACACACCTACCAAGGTTACAGCCCATAGTCTATAGTATGCAGTCAGAATGCACAAGGGGATCTTTGTGACTCTCTATGGCGGGTCTTAGGAGCCGACATAACAGCCGAAGACTGCCCCGTGAGGGCATTTCAACTTGCGATCGTGCCATCTCGCCGGTCCCGGCGAACACCCACGTCTCGGTGGTGCACTGCTTGAAGTCGACGTGCGTCGAAAGCCGGCCGGAATTTTAAATGGGTTCGGAATTGGAATTGGGGTCTAGCAGTTCAAACGAACGATTCAGGGGGTCAAAGACATTTATGTTGAGAGAAATTTGCAGGTTCAAGCTGCTTTGGTGTCTGACGATCGGGATGCTGATTTTGGCCAGTGCAGGGTTAGTCATGGCCCAGCTTGCGACGGGCACGATCAGCGGCACGGTTACTGACGAATCCGGCGCCGTCATTCCCAACGCGACGGTCACCGCAACAAATCGCGCCACCAACGTCCCGCGCACGGCGACCACTAACGCCGAAGGTTTTTTCAGCATCGTCGCGCTGCCGGCCGGCGATTACGATGTCAAGACGGAGGTCAAAGGCTTCAAGACCGTGGTTCGCCCAGCCACCGTTCAGGCGGGTGAAAGCACCACCGTCAACATGCCGATGACGGTCGGCCAGGCGCAGGAAGTGGTGACGGTGGAAGCCGCTTCGGCGCAGATGAACTACGATACCAACAATATTCAGGGCGTGATTCCGCGCTCCAACATCGAGGATCTTCCGCTCAACGGACGCAGCTATCTTCAGCTCGCCGAACTCGAACCGGGCATCCAGATCGGCATTGGATCGGTGGCGCAGTTCAATGCGTTATTCACAGTGAGCGTGCTCGGTGCGGGGAACCGCACGGTGGTCACGGTGGACGGCGGAAACGTTTCGGACAACATCGACGTGGGCGGCGGCATGTCGTCTATGAACTTCCCCCAGGACACGGTGCAGGAGTTCCAGCTCTCCGAAGTCAACTTCGATATTTCGACGCCGATCGCGGCAGGCGGCGCGATCAACATGGTGACTCGCTCGGGGTCCAACGATTGGCACGGTAGCGCTTATATGTACTATCGCGACCACAACATGGCGGCGTATCCGAACCTCCAGCGCGTTGCCGGGCAGTCGAGCCCATTCTTCGAGCGCAAGAATCCGGGCGCTTCCCTCGGCGGACCGATTAAGAAGGACAGGCTCTTCTTCTTCTTCAATTACGAGTACTTCAACCAGGTGCAGGCGGTCGCGATCGCTACCACCGATCCGGCGTTCGCTGCGTTTGACCGGAACTACAACAGTCCCTACGTCAGCAAGGACCTCACGTTTCGCTTGGACTATCACCTGAACGACAAAAATAACCTGTTCCTGCGCTACTCGCACGATGGCAACGCCGGGTTCGGTGTCTCGCTCATCGGCGGCGATCCATCGACCTGGGCGCACAACACCAACTGGGCGGACCAGGGAATCCTGGGCTGGACAAGTTCGATAACGGCGGCCATCGTCAACAGTGTGACCATGCAGTACAACTACTGGGGCAACCATAACTTCCAAGCGGTCCCCTCGGATTGCGCCTCGCCTTGCGCAGCGGGAGTGCTTCCTACGATCTACACCGTTGTCGGCGCGAGCTCAGACAATGTGGTGGGTCCCAACTTTAACGCCCCGCAGGCGCGCAATACGCGGCGCTTTGAACCGATCGAAAACCTGAGCTGGCAGAAGGGCACCCACCAGTTCAAATTTGGCGGCGACCTGAACCTGACCGGTTCGGTCGGACTGTGGGGATTCTGCACACCGATGTGCGTCGGCGCGTTTTCCCCGTCCTACATCAAAGCGCTCGGCGCCACTGCGTTGTTCCCCGGCCTGCCGTCGGTTCTCACCAACGCGACGCAGTTTCTGAACCTTCCGGTTTACAACGGCGGCGCATCGATCTTCAGCGGCGTCGGGGTGGGCGTGAACTCGACGCCCGGAGCCTACAACTACAGCCAGAACATCTGGTACAACCAATACCGCACGTATTTCCAGGATGTCTGGAAGATCAAGCCGAATTTCACGCTCAACTACGGCCTGGCGTGGAACGCGCAGACCGGTTTCTATCCACAGGGCGTGAACCTGCCGCAGTACCTGGAACCGATTCTCGGGAGCAACCTGGGTCCCACGGCGAACAACACCAAGGAAATGCAGCCGGCTTTCGGTTTCGCCTGGAGCCCGTTCAAAGACAACAAGACGGTGATCCGAGGCGGCGGCGGCATTTACTGGGACAGCACGCCGGGATATTACAAGCTGCGTTCGGCGTCGTCGATCGAGCCTCCGGGTTCGAACCGCGAGACGCTGGCGGCTAGCGCCTTCAGCAACATCTACCCGGGACTGATTAACCTCAATACGGGCACGTTGATTCCCGTCGGCTCGCCTCTACCCATCGGCGGGCTTACCACGATGACGGTCGGCCAGTTCGTCAATCTCGTAAATCAGGAATTACCCTCGATTGCGGCAGTGCTCGCGCCGACGCCTCCTCAGCGCAGCGGGCCGTTCCAATATCCGACCATCAATTACGCCAAGCAGGGCGTCGAAATTTATCCGCACAGCTTCCCGCTGGCGCGCAGTTATCAGACCTCCCTCGGCGTGCAGCGCGAACTGCCCGGCGGGTGGGTGATCAGCGCGGACTGGGCGCGGCGCCAGGGCGAGAACGTCAGCCTCGGCGAACTCGATTGGAACCTGTACAACCGGTTCGAGGGAAGCAGAACGCCGGTTCCGGTCATCCCGCTTTGCAAAACCACGCCGGATCTCAATCCGGCCGACGATTGCTCGAGCGGCGCGATCACCATCTGGACCGATGAAGGCCGCGCGATTTACGAGGGGCTGCTGGCGAAGGCCACCAAGCGCATGTCGCATCGCTTCCAGGCGACCATTTCCTACGCCTACGCCCACGCTTATACCGACAACGTCGACGTGTGGAACGCGGTGAACTATGTTCAGTCCGGGTGGGGCCAGTATCTGCCACACCAGAACCTGAACATCGCCGGAACGGGCATTCTGCCGTGGGGCTTGACGCTCAGCATCAACTCGTCGATGATCACCACCACGCCGGCGACGCCTAGCATTTCGACCTCGGCCGGCGCGTACTTCCCCGGCACCGTTCCGACCGGAGGCAGCGAACCTCTACCGGGTGTCGGGATCGGCGCTCTGGGAAGCGGGATTACGCAGTCCGGTTTAGCTGCCGTGGTCAACGCGTATAACACCAACTATGTAGGCAAGATCGTAAACACGCAGGGAACCGTGATCCCGGATTACGTGGTCCTTCCGAAAAATTATGCGTTGGGCGGCGCGCCGACAATCTCACAAGACTTCCGCCTCACCAAGACGATCAAGCTCCATGAGAACTACGCCTTGAACGTCTTTGTCGAGATGTTCAACGCGTTCAACATCTCGAACCTGGCGGGCTATACGGGTGCGCTGGATGTCTCCACAAATCCCAATGCGGTTTGCGCGCAGGGCGTTGCCGTCGGCGGGAACAACATCTCCTGCCAATTTGGCCAGGCGACCTCGCGCCAGGGACAGACGTTCGGTTCCGCCGGCGCGCGCGACGTTCAGGTCGGAGCGAGATTTACTTTCTAGCAAATTCGCAAAGTTCTGGAGCGCTCCCTGGCATCGTCCGGGGAGCGTTTTTTTTTCGAAATCGTTTTTCTCTAAAGCGGGTGATGAGGATTGAATGTCCGGATGCGATCGAGCGCCGGCCGGTCCGGCGTTAGAGGAATCACCGCACTCACAACATCCGGATACCCGTGACCAGCAGGATGGCGGCCAAGCCGGCGCGCAGCGGCGTCTCGGGAACTCTCGGTGCGATGCGGCTGCCGGCCAGCACGCCCGGAATCGCGCCCGCGAGCAGCCACGGAATCAGATGCCACTCCACATTTCCGGAGACGACGTGCGCCATCCCGGTCACCGAAACCAGCAGCGCCGCATGACAGACGTCGGTGCCGACGGCTCGCGCCGAGTTCGACGCGAACAGGATCAGTAGAAACGGCGCGAGCAGCGATCCGCTGCCCACCGACGTCGCGCCCACGCAGAACCCGACCACCGCGCCCCAGATCACCGTCCCTGGCCCCTTCAGGAACGCAAGCGTTTCGGCGCGCGGCGACGCACGAAATCGCAGCACCAGCCGGGCAATCAGAATCAGCGCGACGATCACCAGCAGAACGCCGATGGCGCGCTCTACAACGCGCTCGGAATCATGCACCACGCGCGGCATCAGGATCACCGCCAGGCTTCCCACGAGGCCGCCGGGAATGCTCCCCATCGCCAGCCGTTTCACCGCGCGCATATCCACGGACCCCTGCGACCAGTGCGCCCACGCGCCGACCATTTTGGTGATCGCGCCGTAAACCAGATCGGTTCCCACCGCGGCGGTCGGCCGGACGCCCAACACCAGGATCAGGAATGGCGCCATCAGCGCCGCGCCTCCCATGCTGGTGAGGCCGATCAGCACGCCCACCCCGAAACTCATCAGGATCAATGGCAGGTGCATCAGAACGTCACCCGGAACGGCCGCTTGAGCGCGAGCGCCGTCAGGATCGAGATGATCAGCAGCCACGTCCACCACGGCAGGTCGATTCCAGCCGCGTGAATTTCCGTCCGCGGATACCGGATCTCGATCCAGCTCACGTCACGATTCGCGATCCGCGCTTCGCTGGGATACTCCAGCAAATGGGCGGTCGAGCTCACGCGCCGTTCGGAAATGAAACGCGGACCCGCGCCCGCGTCCACGCTCTTTTCCACCGTCCCCGCGGGCGAGCTTACGCCGATCTCACCGTTCACCGGGCGGAGCGCGCGAATGCGCCAGCTCACCTGCCGCTCGGCGACCGCGCGCACCGGCGGACTCTCGATCGCGATCCCCTCCGGCGCCGACAGTTTTAGGGCATCGAGCGCACCGGGCGTGCTCGCCTGCACCGTGACCAGCGTGTCATCCCCCGCGGCCAGAGGCTTCCTCCCGTAAAACGAATCGAGCGAAGCGAACCCGAGGGCGAACGGAATCGCGATGATCAAAGCCGGCATCAGTATCAGCCCGAAATATCGTGCGTTCGCCGCGATCAGGCCGGTCTGAGCGCGCCACACCAGCGCCGGCTCATCGGAAAACAACCGCAACTCGTACAGCCGAGCCTGCACGCTCCTCTTCGCCTCACCGATTTTTTTCGGATTCGACACCAGGCGGAACACGCACAGCGCCCACACTCCCAGCGCCGCGCCGAGCACGCACACTCCGAGGAACGGATCGCGTCCGGCAAACGGAGTAAGGATCGCGCTCATGATGCCGTCAATCATCGCCCGCAGCGCATCCATCTATTCCAGATACCCGAGTCCCCGCAGCTTCTTCACAATCTCATCGTCCGATTTCGCATCGTCGAACTTGCGCAGCTCCTTTTCAAGAACGTGTTCGACGAATTCCTCCACCGACGCGTACCCGGCCGCTTTCGCGCATCGTTTCGCGCGCTGCCAGGTGGTCTTTTTGAGCTTGATGGATGTATTGAACATGACAGCCTCAGTAAATCGAATGCCCGATCATGCCGGCGAGCGGCGCGACCCCGAATTCGTGCAGCAGCGAAACCGTCAGATCGTAAAGATGCGGATCGGCCGCGCGGCTCTTGCGATTCGAGATCAGCACGCCCGGAACGAAGCGCGGATCGATGCAATGGTCCGCTCGCCACGCGTCGGTGTTATCGTCGACCATCGTCGTGGGCACTGCGCCCAGCGCCGTCTGCCACGACGCGCGATATCCGGGCATATAGCCGACCTCCAAGTCCGGGCCCGAGCCGGCCATCGCGCCATGATAAATGTCGCGCGCGATCTCCACGCTCGCCACCATCGGTTTGCCGTTGGCCGGATCGCGCGAATTCTCCAGTTTCTCCACGATGCTCTTCATCACCGCCGCGGCTTCTTCGCCCGGCGACACGATTCCCTGCCGCTCGCGCCCGTGCAGATTGAGATAAATTCCGTTCAGCCCCATGGCGTATGCCTTGGTGCGCGACCAGTCCACGTGCGGAAAAACTTCTTCGTCGCTCGTGTTGGACGGATCGTCGAGCGTCAGGAATCCATTCTGCATCAGCCAGGTGTTGACGTTCAGCGCGCGCTCGAACGTCGCGAAACCGTGATCGGACATGATCATCAGCTCCGCGCGAGGAAGCTGCTCGCGCACCCAGCCGACGGTTTGATCGACTAATTCATAGGTGCGCAGCACGTCGTCGTCGTATTTTCCCCACAGCATGTGCGAATCCTGGTCGATTCCGAAGAAGTGGAAGAACAGAAAGCCGCTCGAAAAATGGCGGACGGCGTAGCGCAGCAGCTTCAAATGATCCTCTGAGACGAGGCGGCTCTGCGCGATGTAATCGTCCTTGTCGAACACGCCGCTGCGATACGCTGCAGTGTCCTGCGCCATACCTTGTGTGTAAAACAGGCCGACGTTTTTCGCCAGCTCGCGCCCGTAGGATTCCGGCGCGGTCACAGGAAGTTCCGGGTCGGAGGGATCGACGTTGACCGGCGAAACATAAATCTCGAGATTCGGATGTAGTTGCTTGGCGTACACGCGAAACATTCCGGCGGCGCTTTTGAGCACTGGAATCATGGAAAACTCGACTTCGATCCACGGGGACCATTCGCCCTGGTTGAGCACGAACTCGCGGTCTTCCACTGCGAATCGCGCCGCGGGCCGGTCCGGATCCACCGAAATTTTCATCCCCACGAATGTCGGCGCCTTGTCCTTCCGCAGCGTATTGTCCGGACCCAAAATGCGCAGCGTGGCTTCGTGATCTCGCAGATCGACGTGTTCGATGCGTCCGCCGGCCACCGACCGGCTCGTCTCCGAAGGCTGGTCGGTGAAATAAGAAAACGTCCCGCCCAGCGCGCCGCCCAGGTCCGGCATGCCCATGCCCGCCACCGAAAATCCATCGTCGCAATGCACCGGCGGAAAATCGGTCGGCATGCGGATGACGGTCACCGGAATGTGATGCTCGGCGAGAACCGACCAGAACGGCGTGCCTTTTCGCAGCGATGTCACTTTGCCCGATGTCAGTGGAAGCTCGTAAGCGCCGACGGGAATCGTTACGCTGCTGTCGCTCGACGCAGCGATTGAAGAGTACGGCGCGAGGGTTCGCGGATCGCGATGAATAAAATCGAAAATCCCGTGCCCGCCCGAATCCATCCCCGTGATGAATGTGGACCACGCCACCGGGCTCTGCGGCGGCATCACCGTTTCCAATCGCCGGAACTCCCCATCGTCCTTGAGCCGGGCGAGATTGGGCAGATCCTTCCAGTGCTTTTCGACAAACCCCGGATCCATTCCGTCGATGCCCAAAACGATCACCTGCTTCGACGTGGCCGACGCTGTTGAGCCGCATCCGGCGGGGCATAAACACAGCACCGCCACGGCGCATCCGCAGGTCAGGCGATCAAAGCGCATCCATCCATCCAGCCCGGCCGGTCGACCCCGAAAATTTTCAGTGCGGTCGGGGCCAGGTCTTCGATTCCGGGATTTTCAGCCTCGATCTTGCGATTGGAAAACAGCACGCCCGGAACCAGCGCCGGATCGACCGAATGATCGCCGCACCAGGCCTTGCGATTGTCTTCGAACACGGTTGCCGCGATCTTGCCCACTGCCGCGTCCCACGAGGTGCGATATCCGTCCGCGAAGCCGGGAATCAGATCCGGCGCGTCTTCGAGGTACGGCCCCTGATACAGCGACCGCGTCGCGTAAACCGCGCGAATCGCAACCGCGCCGCCGTCTTCAAGGCCGGTGAGCTCGTCGATCAGCTCGCGGCGCAAGCGGTCGGCTTCTTCGCCGGGCTCGACGATGCCGCTCGCTTCGCGCCCCTTCAGGTTCAGATAGATTCCACTCAACCCGACTGTGTATGCGCGTGTGCGTGACCAGTCGACGCCCTGAAAGTACCGTCCGCCCTCGCTCGCGCCGTCTTTCAAATGCAAGTAGCCGTTTTGAAGCAGCCACGTGTTCAGATTCACGCCGCGGCGGAAAGAGCAAAAGCCATGATCCGAGAGGACGAACAGCACAGTCCTGCGATCAGTGTGCTGCATCGCCAGTCCCACCAGCGCGTCCATGCGACGGTACATCTCCGCAATCGTTTCGGGCGAACCGAAGCACATGTGCTGTACGCGATCGCTGGTATCGAAAACGCACGCCACCACGCCGCGGCGCGTGGTCTCGAGCGCATGCCGGAACATCGCCTCGCGCTCGGCCAGCAGCGAATAGGATTGATCCAGAAACTGATCGTGATCCAGCACGCCTTCGTTCAGCGCCCAGGTATCCTCGGCCATCCCCAACGTCGAATAGGTTCCCAGGAGCTTGGCCAGGTACGCCGCGTAGTAAGAGGGATGGCTTATGGGAAGCACGGGTTTTTCGGGATCAATCTGCACCGGCGAGACGTACATCGAAAGATGCGGCTCGGTTTCGGTGAGCAGGAATCGCGCGATGCCGTGCACGACCACGCCGACGGCCGACTTGAATTTCAGCTTGATCCACGGCGTGTAGCTTCCTCGCTCGAGCGGGAAACTCTCGCCGGCCATCTCGAGTGACGCTTTCTTCCGCGCCACGCGAATCCGGAACGGAATTTTCATCACGGGACCGTGCTCGACGGTCGCATCGTCGGGGCCTTCGAGAAATCCTTCGAAGCCGTCGCTGGTTGCGATCAGCGGAAAGCGGTTGCCACTTTCGAAATCGGCCTTTTCCAATCGCGTGGTGAATTGCGCAAAACTGCCCTGCGTTCCGCGCAGGTCCGGCGTGGACATCGCCGAAAGCTGGCGCCCGTAAAAACGGTCGGGAGGAAAGGTGATCGGAACGCGCAGGATGGTCGAGCCGATGTGCTGGCGTCCCAAGATTTTCCAGAACGGCTCGCTTTTGCGTTTCAACTCCACCTGCGCCCTCGACAACGGGATGCGATAGCGGCCGACTTTCAAAACGCGTGCCGGAGGATGCACCCTCGCAGCCGCCAACTCCGGAACGTAGCTCTTGGTGTTCCGGTTCACAAAATCGAAAATATTGTGCTTGGCCGGATTCACTCCGGTGGCGAACGTCGACCACGCCACCGGCGAAAGCGCGGGGAACGTCGTGCGCAGCCGCGAGTACGAGCCTTCGCTGCGCAGCTTCGCTAAGTTGGGAAGCTTGCCTTCTTCCATCAGGCGCTCGGTGACTCGAGGATCGAGGCCGTCGAGTCCCAGAAAAATAATTTTCTTGGCGCTCGCGCGGCGAAATCCGCGCTGCCTCCGCACGAGCTGCCATGCCATGCGAAACGGCCAGGAAATCAGCGAGGCGACCGTGAGAAAGAATCCGGTAATCACGCTCAAGAAAGAGCCCATGAATGCGAATCCGGCGCCGGGCCCAATGTAAGCGAAGTGAGTCGAGTGCGGCGCGTGAGCGTTGAGCCAAAGTTGCGCGCAAACGAGCGCCGAAAGACCAAGGATTTGGCGAGCCTTCATCGCAACTTGCCCTCGACGAACGGGACTTCCCAAACCTTGTCGTGATGAATCGGGCCGTGGCCGAAGTAACCGCCTTCGCCGAACAGCTCGCCATGATCGGCGGTGAGCGTGATGTAGGTGTTTTTGGGAACCAGGTCGAATAATTCTTCGATCACCCGGTCCAGATACTTCACGGCGTCCACCTGGCGCCGGCGCAGATCGCGCAGCTTGCGCTGGTCGAAGAATTTCTCCTTCGGTTTCGAGCGCACCAGCAGTTTTCCCCCGACCACTTCATCGTCCAGGTGCTTGAAAACTCCGTGCACGCCGCTGATGCGCGGCCATTGTTCCGGCGGCTCATCCGGCAGCGCGTAAGGGTAATGCGTCTCGCCTACGTTCAACAAGTAAAAGCTGGGCCGGTCGTCCAAAAACGACATTTCCCGCAACATCGCGCGCATGTCGTTGTGTTTTTCCATCAGCCGGTACGTGTCGAAACCGGTATTCAAAATCGTTTTCGGATTCAAAACCGGCAGGGAAACCATGGCGTGCGTGCGATATCCCATCTCCTCGCGAAGAAACACGGGCAAAAACATGCGCGGGAGTAGCGAGCGAAACTCGATGTCGTCGCATCCCAGGCGCTGGTTGAACTTCACGAACTCCTTTTTGTAATACTCCGACGCATAAACGTGCCGCGGGCTGGTGTGCGGCATCAATCCGATCAGCAGGTTGTAGTGCGAAGGCGAGGTCCAGGAGGCATACGACCAGCGCTTTTCGATCGCGCCAAGCCGGCGAATGTTTTTCGGCCGCGCGGCGAGCATCGCGTCGTAACGGCAACTATCGAAAACCACCAGCAGATAATTGTTTCGCGTCGATTTACGCGTCTTCCGCCGAGCCGCGTCACGCTTCAATTTCGACGGTCCTTTCTGGAATCCATGTGCAATGCCGCGCCTCAGCCCATTCTAGAGCTTTGCGGAGGCCGCTCGCGGGAAAACGCCGCGATTCGCGCTTCCGCGCGCTGCCCCGCGCATTTGCTGGGTATTCTCACCCGATTTCTCAGGCATGTATTCCCAAATGTATGAGCCGTTTGGGAATTCCGCGGGTTTCCAAATTGCCCTTCAATTGTGTGCCCTCGGACGAGTTCTAGAAAGAGGAGTTTTATGCGCATCCGCAAGCTGCTGCCGCTGTCCGTTCCGCTCGCGCTGCTGTTCGGGCAATCGCCCCCGGCAGGCGACGGGACCTGGCCCCGGGAAATTCAGGCAGGCAGCATTCATCTCACGATTTATCAGCCCCAAGTGGACCGCTGGGAAGGCAACAAGATCGACTCGCGCTCGGCGGTGATCGCGACACGTGCGGGAGATCCCGCGCAGATCTTCGGCACGGTCTCAATCCACGCCCGCACCGAGGTCGACCGTGAATCCCGGCTGGTTTCCTTCGAAGATATCTCCATCAAGCAGGCGGATTTTCCAACCGCCGCCGCGCTCGAACCGACATTGCTGAAGGCGGTCCGCGATAGCCTGCCGAACTGGCCGCGGACCGTATCGCTCGACCGGCTCCTGGCCGATCTCTCGATCACGCAGGCCGAAAGCAAGGCCGAAGCGGTCCATCTCAGGAACAACCCTCCCAAAATTATCTTCAGCAAAACGCCGTCGGTGCTGATTCTGATCGACGGTGAGCCGGTCTATCGCGTCGTGGAAGCCACGTTCTACCAGCGCATCGTGAATACGCCCGCGCTGATTCTGTTTGATCCGGCGGCGAACACGTTCTATCTGGACGGCGGAAATTACTGGATGACCGCGTCGAACCTGAAAGGTCCCTGGACGCTCGCCGTGAATCCACCGGCTGATCTCGAAAGCGTCAAGGAGCAATTGACCAGCAGCGAGGAACGGGAGCCATCGGAAGCGCCGCCCGTGGCGCCGGGCAATCCGCCGGCAGTCTTCGTGAGCACCGTCCCGGCCGAGCTTCTGGTGACGCGCGGCGAGCCCGCCTACGCACCCATCGCGGGTGCAAATCTCCTGTACGTCACCAATTCCGATAACGACATTTTCGTGGACACCAAAACGCAGCGGTTTTACACGCTGCTCGCGGGGCGCTGGTTCCGCGCGAACTCGCTCGAGAGTTCGTGGGAGTGGGTTCCGGGCGAACAACTTCCGCACGATTTCGCCAAGATTTCGCCGGACAGCCCCAAGGGCCACGTGCTCGCGTCCATTCCGGGAACCGAGCAGGCGCGTGAAGCGATGATCGCCAACCAGATTCCACAGACCGCAACGGTCCGGCGCAGCGAAGCTAAACTCGAAGTCCATTATGACGGCGATCCCATCTTCCAGCCCATTGAGGGCACCAGCATGCAGTACGCCGTCAACACTTCATCCGAAGTAGTTCTCGCCGGTGGCCGATATTACGCGGTGGAGCACGGCGTCTGGTTCGTCGCCGACGCGGCCACCGGACCGTGGAGCGTCGCCGACACGATCCCCGCAGAGATTTACGGCATTCCTCCGAGCAGTCCGCTGTATCATCTGCGCTACGTCTATGTTTACGGCGCGACGCCGGAATATGTCTACGTTGGCTACACGCCCGGCTACATGGGAGCGTTCATTGACGACGGCGTGGTGGTGTTCGGCACCGGCTGGTGGTATCCGGGCTGGTGCGGAATCGCGTGGCCGTTCTACTGCTATGGCTGGCCTTGGACCTGGGGACTCGGATTCGAGTTCAGTTACTGGGGCGGCGGGTGGTTCTGGCATCCCAGCCATTATTACTGGTGGTATCACAACTCGCCCCTGACGCATCGCGTGTTTTCCGAACACTGGAATCCGCAGTGGAGGGGCGCAAATCGAGCCTGGATCCACGGCAACGTGAACGCGTACAGCCACTGGCAAGGAAACGCGGTGATGGCTCGAAACATTCGTGCGCCCGAAGGCGGCCGGGTTTCCGGCGCGGCGCGTCCGGATCTGTACGCCGGCCACCAAGGTCAGGTCTACGAGCACCGCAGTGACGGCTGGTATCAGCGCAACGGCGCGGGCCAATGGCAAAAGATGCCGTCCAGCCCGCAACTCGACCAACAGCGGCAATCGCGATCGCTGGGTCAATCGCGCCAGCGCGAGTTCCAAAATCGCGGGCAGTCGCCGGGAATTCCGAGAACCACCATGCCCCGGCCGGCCCCCATGCGACCGTCGGCGCCGATGCGTCCCGCAGCGCCTCCGCGGACGGGAGGACGCGGCCGCGGCTGAAATCTCACTTGACGATTTCGCGCCGCCGCAGGTCGTCGATTTCGGAGGCGCTCAGGCCGCATTCGGCGAGTACTGCGCGCGTGTGCTCGCCCAGGCGCGGTGCGACGCCCGGGGCGTAATCGAATCCCGAAATTTCGATCGGCAAACCCGGCGCGACCAGACCCGCGCCGGCCATGGTCATCTGGCCGAGCGCGCGAAGCTGGGGATCTTCCAAAACGTCCCCTGCGTTTTGCACCGCACTCGCCGGGACCCCCGCGCGATCCAGAATCTCCAGCCACTCGGCAGTCGAGCGGCGCGCGAAAAGCGGAGCGAGCAGGCGATCGAGCTCTTCGCGATGGCGCACGCGCGCTGAATTGGTGGCATAGCGCTCATCTGCCGCAAGACCGAGCGCGACGGCCAGCTTTTGAAACAGCCGGTCGTTCGAAATTCCGATCAAGACGTGCGAATCCCTGGTCGCGAAATCGCCATAAGGAGCAAACGCCGGGTGGCGTGTGCCCTGCGGCGCCGGATCGCGCCCTGTCATCTGCTTCGCGACCAGGTGGTACGCCATCCACATGACGCCGGTCTGAAACAGCGAGCCATCCACGCGGCGTCCGATCCCGGTGCGCGCGCGATCGAACAGCGCCGCGACAATCCCCAGCGCGATCCACATCCCGCTGCCCATGTCGAGGATCGAAACGCCGGCGCGCGCGCCCGCCGTCCCCGGCTCTCCTGTCACGCTCTGGATTCCGGTGCGAGCCTGCACCAGCGCGTCGTATCCGGCCTTGTCGAAATCCGGACCGCGCGGTCCAAACGCCGAAAGCGACGCGTAGATCACGTCCGCACGCGCTTTTCGTACAGCTTCTTCGTCGAGTCCCATCGCCGCGGCTTTCCCGCCACGAAAATTTTCGACGAACACGTCGCAGCCAGCGGCCATGTGCAGCGCCAGCGCCACGCCTTCGGTCTTCGAAAGGTCGATGGCCACGGAGCGCTTGCCGCGATTGATCGCCACGAAATACGCGCTCGATCCGTTTTCGGCGGGCGCCATCGCGCGCGCGTCGTCTCCCGACCCCGGCCGCTCGATTTTGATCACGTCGGCGCCAAGCGCGGCCAGAATCATCGTCGCTGAAGGGCCGGAGATGTTGGAGGTCAGATCGAGAACGCGGATTCCGCCGAGCACGTTTTCATTCTAGGGCGGTTTTGAACACCGCCTGGAGCGTCGGCAAGTTGGGGATAATCCCGCGGCTCGTCATCGCCAGTGAAAGCCCGTATCAGGTCGACGGACGGCGGATTTCAATCCGCGCGGCGCTTCAGCGCCGCTCCGACCAGCAAGGCTAATGCCTTGCGTGGGCTCGAAGCCCGCCGTCCGCACGGCAAAAGATGTGGTTACGTCCACTTTGAGGAGAGCGCCACTTATCGCCCCGCGATTCCTTCTACGGCGGCGATCAGCACGCACACCGCGGTGTGCGCCAGCACTCCGTAATGAATCCAATGGCGCGTGAAGCGGAGGATCAGGTAAAGGTCTTCGATGGCCACGAGCGATTGTGGCCGGCCAATCCGCGATGGGACCAATAGACCGCAGCGGGAGCTGCTCCCAATCGCGTCGTAGTACGCCTGCCCTCAGACCCGATAGTAAGGATAGGAAAACTTTACGCAAATCCCGCTACGTTTTGAACTATGCTAGGAATGTACGAAAAAACCGCATCGGAATCGGAGCTGCGAGGTGACGGTTGCTCCCAATTCCGATGCGGTCCGCCCAAGACGGGCTTGGATCCCGGCATCAACCCTCAAACTTTAAGCAAGGCCCGCGTCCTATATAGTTCCTCACCCAAGCATTGGGCCGAGACCGTAATCCATGGAGATCGAATATGTATAAAACCCGCATCATAAAAAACCCCTCTGTTGCAACCCGCTCAGACGAAGGAAGGAGCGGTTGAACTTCATCAAAAAACACCGGCTCCCGCAAGCACGCTAAAATTTAGCCACTCGCTTCTCCCGTCAGTGCCAGTTGCAAACAGAGGGCAGGTTTTCAAAGGCACTTCATC
>DATJVN010000018.1:0-2378 GCA_035501755.1 Bryobacteraceae bacterium
AACGTCTGGTTCGCCTATCACGGCGGAGCAAATCCTAAGGAAGAGGACTGGGTCCTGCGGGATGTCTCCTTCCGCGCGGAGCCCGGGCAGACGCTGGCGATCGTCGGACACACGGGCGCCGGCAAGACGACCATCATTCAGCTGCTGCTGCGCTTTTACGAAGTTCAGCGTGGGCAGATTCTGATCGACGGCGTGGACACCCGCGAAATGGACTTGCAGGATCTGCGGCGGCTGTTTGGCATCGTGCTGCAGGATCCGTTCCTTTTCACGGGTACGCTCGAGTCGAACGTCAAGCTCGGAACCGAGTGGATCGAGCGCAGCGCGACGGAGCGCGCGTTGCGCGAAGTCGGCCTCGATGAGTTTATCGACACACTGCCAATGGGCGTGGACACACCGGTCACCGAGCGAGGCGGGACGCTCTCGGTCGGCCAACGCCAGCTTGTGAGCTTCGCCCGCGCGCTCGCGCACAACCCCAAACTGCTGATTCTCGACGAAGCGACCTCGAGCGTCGACACCAAGACCGAACTCATGATCCGCGAGGCCCTCGACCGGCTGCTCACCGGGCGCACCGCGATCGTCATCGCGCACCGGCTGAGCACGATCCAGCACGCGAATCGAATTCTCGTGTTCCACAAGGGCCGCTTGCGCGAGCAGGGTTCGCACCAGGAACTTCTCGCCATGCGCGGTATCTACTACCGCCTCTATCAGCTTCAGTACAAGGAACAGGAACTGACGATGCCGGTTCCCGGCGGCCGGCCCGGCGTTTCGCAATCCATGCCGGCCGATGACTGATCGGGCGCCGTTTGCGCGCGGCCCAGTTTTCGAACGCTCCTCCTGCGCGAATCGCCAGCATGACGCCACCTGAAATCCTTATCTCCTCGGGAGAAGCATCGAGCGACATGTACGCTGCTCGCCTGGCCCAGGCGCTGCGCGAGCGCACAAACGCCAGGCTCTTCGGCATGGGCGGACCGCGCATGGCCGAAGCGGGCGTGGAGCTCATCGCGGACTACCACGAAGTCTCCGTCGTAGGCATCGCCGAAGTGCTGCACAAAATTCCGACCGTCGTTGGCGTGCAGAGGCGATTGGCGCGGGAGGCCGTTCGGCGGCGCGCGGCGCTCGCCATTCTGATCGATTCGCCCGGAACTCATTTGGGTGTCGCGCGACGGCTAAAGAAGCACGGCATTCCGGTCGGCTACTTCATCGGACCGCAAGTGTGGGCGTGGCGCGCAGGCCGCGTGCGAGTGGTGAAGCGGCGTGTGGATCGGATGGTCGTTATTTTTCCGTTCGAAGAGAAGATTTACCGCGATGCGGGCGTGCCCTGCGACTTCGTCGGACATCCGCTGATCGACGTGGTGCGCCCGAGCATCGATCGCGACGAGTTTTCGCACCGGCATGGTCTCGACCCAGAGCGATTGATCGTGGCGCTGCTGCCGGGAAGCCGCCGCAACGAAATCGCGCAGCACTATTCGCGCGTTCTGGACGCCTGCGAGCTGCTGGCGCGCGATCTAAAGCCGATCGGCGGAGTGGAGTTCGTGCATGTTGCCGCGCCGGGGCTGGGAGCCAATCTCTTCGCGCTCTACGGGGAGCGAACCGGAGTCAACATCAAACGGATCGAAGGCGGGGCGTACGACGCGCTTGCCGCGGCCGATTGCGCGATCGTCGCCAGTGGCACAGCGACAATCGAAGCGGCGCTTCTGGACACGCCGATGGTGGTGATCTATAGCGTGGCACCACTTACGGCGGCCATTCTGCGGCACATGGTGCACACGCCCTTCATCAGTATGGTGAATCTCGTGGCCGGGCGGCGCGTGGCGCCGGAGTTGATTCAGGACGATTTCACGCCTGGGGCCGTGGCGGACCAGGTTCGGTATCTGTTGGAGTCGTCAGAAGCGCGCGATACGATGAAAGCAGGGCTCGCGGAAGTCCGGGCCAAGCTTGGTTCGGGTGGCGCCATCGAGCGCGCCGCGGATATTTTTGCGCGGATGCTCTAGAAACAGTCTACCGATGCAGGTCCGGGCAACTGCGGCTACTTATCTGGTATCTTAAATAAGCGGAAGGTAACCGCCCTTCTTCAAGAGAGGAATCTTGTTCAAGCTCTGTCGGCTTGCTGCCGTTATAGCAGTTTCGTTTGCGGCCGCGGCGACGCTCGCCGGGCAGGCGCCGCACGGATTTCCCTTCCGAGCTACAAATTATGACGTGGAGGTGGTGCTGCGGCCCGACGACCAGTCGATCCAGGCACAGGCCAAAGTGGATTTCGTCGCGCAGCAGGTCGCGAAGACGGTTCTCGTCGAACTGCACCCGGACCTCCACGTGACTTCCGTGAAATCAGCCGACGGGCACGATCTCACATTCGGGCGCGACAACAACAATCCGCTGCT
>DATJVN010000019.1:0-20822 GCA_035501755.1 Bryobacteraceae bacterium
TCCGGATAGACGCGCATTCCGTCGATCAGCCAACGCGACTTGGCCAGCATGTAATCGGTCAAAATCGCCGAATCGGCGAGGATCACGCGCTCGACCGAAGAGTGCGAAATGTCGCGCTCATGCCACAGCGCGATATTTTCAAACCCGGCCTGGGCGTTCGACCGGACCACGCGCGACAGGCCGCAAATCTGCTCGGCGGTCACCGGATTGCGTTTGTGCGGCATCGCCGAGGAGCCTTTCTGGCCCGCGGTGAATGGCTCTTCCGCCTCGCGCACCTCGGTGCGCTGGAGGTGCCGGATCTCGAGTGCGATTTTTTCGCACAGCGCCGCGATCAGCGCGAGCGCAGAGACCCAGAACGCGTGCCGGTCGCGCGCGATCACCTGTGAAGCGATCGGCGCCGGTTCGAGTCCCAGACGCGCGCAGATTTTTTCTTCCGCCTGGGGTGAAATGTGCCCGAAGGTCCCCACCGCGCCCGAAATTTTTCCCACGCGCACCTCTTCAGCGGCCGCCTGAAATCGGGAAATTCCGCGGCGCAGCTCGTCATACCACAGCGCGATCTTCAGGCCGAAGGTGATCGGCTCGGCGTGCATCCCGTGCGTGCGCCCGATCTGCGGCGTGTTCTTGAATTCGAACGCGCGGCGCTTCAGCACTTCCTGGAGCGCTTCGGCCTCGCGCACGATCACCGCGCTTGCCTGCTTCAGCACCAGCGCCTGCGCGGTATCGACGATATCGTTCGACGTCAGCCCGTAATGCAGCCAGCGCGAGGCCTCCGCCGCCCCGGCCGCGGCCATCTTCTCGGAGACCGCGGTGGTGAAGGCGATCACGTCATGCTTCACCTCGCGCTCGATCTCGTGGATGCGCGCAAGGTCGAAGCCGGCGTGCTGCCGCAAAACGCGCGCGGCTTCCACTGGAACCGGGCCCAGCGCGGCCAGCGCCTCGCTTGCGGCCAGCTCCACTTCGAGCCACTGGGCAAAACGATTTTCGTCGGAGAAAATGCGGCCCATCTCCGGCCGCGTGTATCGGGCAATCATTAGTAGATGACGGACTCCGTAGCCCCGCGCGGATCGGCAACGATCAGCCGCGTGAACAGGCTTCGCCCGCCCAGCGCCTTCTCCGCACAGTTCTCCACGATCGCAGGATGGTT
This sequence comes from Bryobacteraceae bacterium, assembly GCA_035501755.1. Lineage (GTDB taxonomy): Bacteria > Acidobacteriota > Terriglobia > Bryobacterales > Bryobacteraceae > Palsa-187. The sequence goes on from DATJVN010000019.1 coordinate 1,145, forward strand.
GTTGTGCTCGCTCAGGTGGCCCAGAATGATGGTCGAAGTCGACGAGTCCAGGTGTTCGCGCAGGAAGCGGCAGGCGACCTCGTTCGACAAATGCCCCATGCGCCCCATCACGCGCTGCTTCACCGGCCAGGGATACGGCCCAACCTTGAGCATCTCCAGGTCGTGATTGGCTTCAAGCAGCAGCACGTCGGCGCCGCACAGATGGAAGCGGATCGACTCCGGCAGGTAGCCCAAATCGGTCGCGATGGCGATGCGGATTCCCTGGGAGTGAAACGAAAATCCCACCGGGTCGGCCGCGTCGTGCGGAATGGTGAAGCTGGTGACATCGATATCGCCGATGGTGAAGCTCGCGCCGGCCTGGAACAGTTCAAGTTTGGGCGTGCACTCGCTCCAGGCGATCGCCGGCGCGGTCAGGCGCGACAGAAAAACAGGGATATCGAGCTTGCGCGCGATGGCCTGCAACCCAGCCACATGATCGGTGTGCTCATGCGTGATGAGAATCGCATCGAGCGTCTCCGCCTCCACGCCCGCCGCGGCCAGCCGTTCGAAAGTCTCCTTGCGGCTCAGCCCCGCATCCACCAGCACGTGCGTGCGATCGGTGGCGACCAGCGCGGAGTTACCCGCGCTCGATGAGGCAAGAACCGAAAGCTTGACGATGGCTGCTATCCTCTTCGAATTATTTTAGCCGCAAATGAACGCGGATGAACGCAAAATCCTAAAATTTCTTATTCGCGCTGATTCGCGCGCATTCGCGGCAAAAAAATTATCTTGCGCCGCCGCGTGTCGACCGGGCGCTCGCTTTGGGGACCTTGGCGAACAGCGCGACGGTTCCCGCGTCGGGCGGGCTCATCTCGATCTCGGTGCCGGCGGGAAGGTCCAGCGGCGCCACGTAATAATAAGTCCGCGCGAAGTCGGGATTGAAGTGATAGATCCACAGCAGCGGCGCGATGCTGCCGTCGGGCCGCGCGGCGAGGACCTGCACGCTCGCGCCTTTTTTCAAATCCTTGGGCCGGACCGCCAGCACGCGCGCGGACGAGTCCAGTTTGGTCGCGTTGCCTGCCACGATTTCCGAAGAATTCTGCGGCGCCTCCGCGTCCTTCCAGTCGAGGATCTTGGGCGAGGCAGGAACGAATTTGGGATTGCCCTCGGGGGCTCCGCCCTCTACCCAGTCATCGATCAGCTCGATTTCTTCCTGCGTCAGGCCGCGGTCTTCCTTGAACTCGGCGAAGCCTTTCACAGCTTGCCACGGGGGCATGCGCCGCGCGTCCACCTCTTCCTTGATAGCCTTGGCCCAGGGCCGGGCGCCATCATAGTTGGTCAGCAGAAACGCGGAGTCGCTGTCGGTGTGGACATGGCAGCCGGTGCAGCGTTTGTCGATCAGCCGGACGATCTCCTTGGAGTAAGTGACCTTGGTGGTGATCACGTCGTGAGCCGGAGCAAGCGCCGCAGCTGCGGCGAGCAGAACAACAGGCCGTATCATGACTTCCCTTCCGAAACTATCGCATCGAGGTTACTGGAATCAAGCAGCTCATTTTTGTTGGCCGCGAATGAACGCCCATTCACGCGAATCATTAAGTCAGCATTCGCGTTTCATTCGTGTTCATGTGCGGCTGTCCATTTATTGTTCTGTCCCCAGCTTCACCCTTGAATAAAACGTTCGGTTCGTGATTTTCGGATCGACCGCCACATCGAAAAAGCCGATGAACATCTCTTCCCAGCTTTGCTCGCCCCAGTGCACGTCCTTGGTCGGGTCGGGGTTGGCGGGATTGTTGGGCGAGTTGTCCCACCATGCCGTGGCTTTTATCTTGGTCCCCGGCGCCAGGTCGAGCGGCTTGGCGAGATCGTAGGAGAGCTGCCAGTTCAGGCTCCAGTTGTCGACCTTAAGCAGCGTTTCGGTATGGCCGTCGGGATAAATGAGATCGTACTGGAACGCCTTCCCGCGCAGGTGCAGGTGCGGGAATAGGCTGATCAGCGTGGATGGATTCATCACCGGCGCGATGGCCGTGGCCTTATAATCCGCATCGCCTGCCGGGATGGTGAAGGTGTTGTTCAGTGCGCCGACGGTGATGATCCGGCGCTCGGGGGGTTGCTTCGCGAAAATCAACCCCACCTTCGTCTTATCGTCGCCGGCCTTGCCGTTGACCGTATAGTGCATCTGAAAAACGATGTCGCTGCCCGCTTTGATCTGCTTGGCTTCGCCCGGTTTCCATACCTCCGGAACCATCCCCGGAGTGTAGATGCACAGAACGTCGTTGAATCCGCCTTCCGTATTGAGAAAACGCTGCTGCGGCGAGTTTACCGTGGGCACGTAGGGAACTCCCGGCTTGGCGTCGGAGAGCCACTTGTCGCCGGGCGCGCGGATGAACACCACGGCGTGATGCACCACCGTCCGGTTCGATGGCCGGATCTCGACCGACTGCACCCATTTATCTTCGGTGAACCCCGTCGGCACCACGATGTACTGATATTCCACCTCGCCCGCGGCGGGAACGTGAAACGCGTTCGGCATCTCAACGATCGCGTCGGGTTTCCCGATGTTCCATCCCTCCACCCACACGCGCGGCTTGGGCGCGTCGGCGGGGTTGCCCTCGGGCGCCTTCGCGTCCACCCAGGCGACCAGCGTGTCGATCTGATCTTGGGTGAGCGAGCGGTCGTTTGAGAACACGCCGTACTTGGGATCGGCCGGCCACGGAGGCATCTGGCGCTTCAGCACGGCCGTTTTGATGGCCGCCGCCCACGGACGCGCCTGCTCGTAAGTGAGCAGCGGCATCGGCGCGATTTCGCCGGGCCGATGGCACTCCTGGCAGTGCTGCTGGAGAATCGGCTCGACGTCCTTGTGAAAGGTCACATGCGAGCCGGCGAAAGCGGCAACGGAGAAGACCAGAAAAGCAGGAATCAGTCGCATAAGAAAGCTTGGGCGGGGCTCATCGAAATGAGTCCCCGCCCGACATACCTTATTGATTATTAGCAGCCGGAGCCGCGCTGGTCGCCGGATGCGGACGCGGCGGACGCATCAGATCCATCGGGTTCTTGTCGATGGGGAACGACACGTCGAAGAAGCCGAACATCATCTCGTCCCAGCTCTGCTCGCCGTAATGCACTTCCTTGGTCGGATCCGGATTGTTCGGATTGTTGGGCGAGTTGTCGTAGTGCGCGACGCATTCGATGATGGTCCCCTTGGGCAACAGCATGGGTTTTTCCAGGTAGTAGGAAAGCTGCCAGCTGAAGCTGTAGTGCGGCACGCTCAGAATTTCCTGCTTGCGGCCGTCCGGAAACACGATCGTGTATTCGAAATCCTTGCCGCGCAGGTGCATGTGCGGGAGCAGCATTTCAAGCGTGGCGTCGTCCTGAAGCGTGAACTTCGCATCCACTTCGAAGTTGGGATCTCCCGGCGGAATGTTGATCCGGGGGTTCACCACCGCCATGGAGAATACCCGCTCGGTGGGCTTTTCCTTGGAGAAAATGATGCCCACGCGGCTGTGGTCCTCGCCGGTTTTGCCGTCCGCGGTGTAGTGGATCTGGAAAATAATGTCGGCGCCCTTGGGAATCAGTTTCGCCTGTCCCGGCTTGAGCGTATCGGGAACGGTTCCCGGAGCGTAGCCAGCAAGCATATCGCCGCCGCCGATCGCCCCGCCGCCATTTCCTCCGCCGTTACCGCCCTGGCGCTGACCCTGGCGCTGGTTTTGTTGGACTTCACCGACGTTTTCATGTTCGGGAACGAACGGCACCCCGATCGGCGCATCCTTCATCCACGGCGAACGCGGATCGCGGATGAACGCGAGGATATGATGCACGTGCTCGCGATCGCCCGGAACGGCCTCGGCGAACTGCACGTACTTATCCTCGGTGAAGTTGGTTGGCAAGCGGACATATTGATAATCGATGGTGCCAGAGGCCGGAACATGGAACGCCGTGGGCACTTCGAAAACCATGTCGGGTTTGCCGATCTGCCATCCGTCGGCCCACGCGATCGCCGGCGGAGCGTCGGACTGGTTACCGGCCTTGGCGCCGCTATCGACCCACGCCACGAGCGTCTTGACGTCGGCTTCGGCGAGCGTGCGGTCATTGGCGAACGTGCCGTAATGCGGATCAGCGAACCATGGCGGCATCTTCTTGGTCAGCACCGCATCCTTGATCGACTTCGCGTAAGGACGCGCGTTTTGATAAGTCAGCAACGACATGGGAGCTGCCTCGCCGGGCCTGTGACAGGTCTGGCAGTTTTTTTGCAGAATCGGGAGCACGTCCTTATAAAACGTGGGTCCCGGGACGGGGGCTGCGGCGGCCAACCCTGCGCACACCAAGCCAAGGGCGAAAAGGCGCATTGAAACCTCCAACATAGCCACTATACGACGATTCCATGCAAATTGGTTCCGTCGGCTTCATATCGCGAAAAAACACAGAACCTTGCGCTTTTCCGCCCAAAATAACGGTTCTCATGCACTTAACGATGTTAAGGCGCCCCGGCTCCGGCCCTGGGCAACGTTGTAAATTATTGTAAATGTTGGGCAACTTGTCAGGAACGGACACGCCGACATGGATTCGGACACTGCGGCAGAATGCATGGCGAGATGATTCAGTCACTTGGAATGGTCGTCGGGATGCGTTGGAACGGGGAATGCGACGCGATCTCCGCTTCGCTTTGCGGCGACTTCGAAAATCTCCCGGATTCACGCTGGGAACCGTGTTGACGCTAGCCCTGGGCATCGGTGCGACGACGGCGATGTTCAGCCTGGTGAGCTCCGTGCTGCTGCGTCCGCTGCCTTTTCCCGACTCCGATCGACTTCTGTTCATCGCCTACGATCTTCCCGACGATACTGACACGGTCAGCTATCCCAATTTTTTCGACTTCCGCGCGCAGAATCATTCCCTGTCCGCGTTGGCATCGTACCGGTCCTCGGGGAGCACGCTCACGAAAGCGGGCGACGCGCGGCAGCTCGAGACGGAGATTGTTTCGGCGAATTTCTTCCAAACGCTCGGCGTCGCGCCGATGCTGGGGCACGATTTTTCGCCGCCGGACGAGCAGAAGGACCGTCACGTCGCAATGTTGAGCTGGGATCTGTGGCAATCGGCGTTTGCGGGAAGGCAGGACATTGTGGGCACGATCATCAAGCTCGACGGCTCGCCGCATGTCGTCGCCGGGGTGATGCCGCGCGGTTTTTCGTTCCCCATCAAGACGCCCGCTCCGGAGCTGTGGACCACCCTTTCCGACGATGCGGATGGAACGAGGAGCATGGCGGAGCAGCGCGGCGCGGGCGTCCTGAGCCTGGTGGGCCAGCTGAAACCGGGCGTGCCGCTCGCCCAGGCCCAGGCCGATCTGGGAGTGATCGCGCGCGATCTCGCGGCGCAATATGTGAAGGAAAACGCAGATATGACGCGAATGGTGGTGAAGCCGGAGCTCGAGGAACTGGTCAGCGACACGCGTCCCGCCCTGCGCGTGCTGTTCGCGGCCGTGGGCTTCGTGCTGCTGATCGCGTGCGTGAACGTGGCCGGGCTGATGCTCGCGCGGGTTTCGCGGCGGCGCGGCGAAATCGCGCTGCTCGCGGCGGTCGGCGCGCGGCGCGGTGAAATCATACGCCAGATTCTGGCCGAATCGACGATTCTTTCGGTGTGCGGCGGACTGGCCGGCGGACTGCTGGCCGCCTGGGGCGCGGACGCTCTGCTGCGCTTCGTCCCGGAAACCGTCCCACGCCTGGCGAACGTCTCGATCGATGCGACCGTTCTCGCGTTCGCCCTCGCGATTTCAATTGCGACCGGTATCCTCTCGGGCGTTCTGGCCGCGTGGAAGATGTCGGGCGTCGAACTACTGAGCGCTTTGCGCGACGCGGGCCGCAGCGTCACCGGCGGGCCGGGGCAGCACTTCGCGCAGAACTCGTTAGTGATCGCCGAAACGGCGCTTGGCGTCACGCTGGTGATCGGCGCGGGCCTGCTGATTCGCAGCTTCCTGCGCATCGAAAGCATCCAGCCCGGTTTCGACGCGCACAACGTCCTGACCGCAAAGCTCGCCGTCCCGGCCGGTCACGACGCGCGAATCCAGTTCTATGACCAGCTGAAATCGCGACTCGCCGCGATCCCCGGAGTCCACGACGTGGCTGCCAGTTGGCCGCTGCCTCTTTCCGGCAGTTTATTTTCGATCTCATTCGAGATCGAGGGCCGCCCTGCCGCGCCGGGTCATGAACCCTCCGAGCCCATGGTGGTCGCCACGCCGGGTTTCTTCGAGACGATGCGCATCCCGATCGTCTCCGGCCGCGAGTTCACCGAAGCGGACACGACGCACTCCAAGCCCGTCATCATCGTCAACCAGGCGTTCGCGCGCAAATATTTTCCCGGCGAGAACGTGATCGGCAAACATATCGAGCCGGGCATCGGCGATGGGACCATCAAACACCCGGTGCGTGAAGTGGTGGGAGTCGTAGGAGACGTGAAGCGCACTGGACTCAAGGAGGGCTTCATGCCGCAGTATTACCTGCCGTGGACCCAGGCCGTGATTACCTGGCCGACGCTGGTGATCCGCACCTCGACCGATCCGGCCGCGATCGCCGGCGCTCTGCGCGCGAAGGTTGCCGCGCTGAATCCTGAGGTGCCGGTGTATCAGGTCCGTACCATGCAGGAAACGATCTACAGAGCCGCGGCGGAACCGCGTTTTCAAACCATGCTGCTCAGCGTTTTTGCCGCGGCTGCGCTGTTTCTGGCGGCGCTCGGACTGTACGCGGTGCTGGCCTGCATGGTTGCGCAACGCACCATGGAAATCGGCGTTCGCATGGCGCTCGGAGCGCAACGCGGCAATATTCTTTCTCTGATTCTGGGGCGTGGAGTCGCGCTGGCGCTGGGCGGGATTGCCATCGGACTGGCTGCGTCGGCCGCGCTGACGCGGCAATTAAGCGCTCTGCTGTACGGGGTTCAACCGCTCGATCCCGCGACGTTCGTTTCCGTCAGCGCGATTCTGCTGCTGGTCGGCCTGGCGGCGAGCCTGATGCCCGCACTCAACGCCGCGCGAGTCGACCCGATGCGCGCGCTTCGAGACCAGTAACGATAGTCCTAAAATGCAACGAATCTCAGGTGATAAATTTTCGGCTCTGATCGCACTATCTGTTCATGAGCGGACTTGCGATCCTGGGCATTCTTGCGTTCTTTCAAGGCCCGCCGTCGAGCGCGCCCTATTACACCGCGGCGAGCATCGCCAACACCGCCGCGGCGATCGCGGGATATTACGCGCCCAACAGCTTTGTGACGATTTACGGAGTGAATCTTGCCTTCACGACCGCGGCGCTCACTGCCGACGACATCTCCGCGGGGATGCTGCCCACCGCGCTGCCGGGCACCGGTGTGCGCGTGCTGATCAATCAGATCGCGGCGAATTTGTGGTACGTCTCGCCGGGGCAAATTAATCTGCTGGTCCCCAATTATCTTGCCGCCGGTCCGGCGACGGTGCAGATTGAAGTGGACGGGGTCGCGGGGCCGGCGGTGCCCATCGTGTTGAGCGCGGTCGCGCCGGCGATGTACGAAACCGATCCGACCACCGTGCTCGCCGTCCACTTGGACGGCACGACAGTGACCACGGTCGCGCCGGCTCAGCCGGGCGAAGTGATCGTCCTGTGGGCCACCGGCCTCGGTCCGACGCTTCCGCAGCCGCTTCCGAACCAGGCGCCTGCCTCGGCCGCGCCGCTGGCCACGCCCGGATTCGGCGTGTGGCTCAACGGAACTCCCATCGATCCGGCGCTGATTCTTTACGCCGGAGTCACGCCCGGTTACGCTGGCCTGTATCAGATTAATTTGCGGCTACCCGATCCAGTACCACGGACTCCACAGATCCAGATTGGTTGGAGCGGACAACTGAGTCCCGGGCAGTTATATTTGCCAGTCGAGTGATCGCTTTATCGATCAACACATTAACTTGCTTGCGCGGTGGAGGGATTCGCAGTAAGCTGCAAGCAGGAGAGGTCGGTATGAGACTCCTGCGGTTGGTTTTCATTCTTTCGCTCGCCCCGGCGATCACCCTTGCGCAACGCGGAGGCGGCGGCCACGGCGGTGGTGGTGGCGGCGGACATATGGGCGGCGGCGGGGGTGGATTTCATGGAGGATCGTTCGGAGGCGGTGGATTCGGCGGCGCGCGCAGTATGGGCGGCGTATCGCGCGGATTTGGCGGAAGCGCGGGCGGGTTCCGAGGAGGCACGCTCGGGGGCGCATCCCGAGGCGGCACGCTTGGCGGCGGCTTCCGCGGGGGCACGCTCGGGGGCGGATTCCGTGGCGGTTACGGTGGTTACGGCGGGTATGGACGCGGTTATGGGGGATACGGACGTTACGGCTACGGCGGTTACGGACGCTTCGGCTACGGGTACGGTCTTGGCTACGGCCTCGGATTCGGCTGGGGCTGGCCCTACTGGGGATATGGTTGGGGCTGGCCGTACGCGGGCTTCGGCTGGGGCTGGCCCGGATATGGATATTATGATGACTGCAGTTACTACGATTGCAGCGGTTCCGGCGGAGGCTACTACGACCCCGGCTACAGCTACAGTTATCCCTACGACTCTTCCGGGTATTACGGAGGCAGTTCCTACGTTTCTCAACCGGCTCCGCCAGTGGTGATCAACCAGTACTCCCCGACGCCGCCCAACGGCAGCACCTCTGAATCGTACTACCGCCCACCGGACTATTACCTGATCGCGTTCACCGACCACACCATTCAGGCCGTCGTCAGCTATCGCGTGGAAGGCGACCAGTTCGTTTTCACCACGCGCGACCACGTCGAAAAGCGCGTTCCGCTCTCGACCGTCGACCGGCAGTTCACGGCGCAGATCAACCGCGACCGGCGCGTCGATTTCCGTCTGCCCTCGCAGCAGCAATAGGCAAGAAAGCCCGACATAATCGTTACCGCGTTTGTTGCGCGCGCGGAGGATTGAATGGGTCAGGAGATGGTCTGCACGGCGCGGTTCGAGGGAAAAACTTCCACGGGAAAAAGCATGCTGGAAACGGACTACCTCCTGTTCCGCGGCGATTTCCGCGTGAAAATTCCCTTTGCTTCCATGCAATCCGTCAAAGCACGCGGCGACTGGCTGGAGATCGCATCGCCCGAAGGAACGCTGATGCTCCAGCTTGGCCCGCGCGCCGGCCGGTGGGAGCAGAAAATTCTTCATCCTCCGTCGCGGCTCGATAAGCTCGGCGTGAAGCCCGGTTCGCGAGCTTTAATTACCGGAGCGCGGGACGCCCAGCTTCGCCGCGAGATCGCCGAACGTGGCGCAACTCTGGTGACCAAAGACGCCGATCTGGTGTTCTACAACATCGCCGCCAAAACCGGCCTGAATCGCGTCGCCTCGGTTTCACGACTCATCCAGCCGGACGGCGCAGTCTGGATCATTTATCCCAAGGGCGTCCGCGAAGTCACCGAGACGGATGTGATCGCCGCCATCCGCGCCGCGGGGATGAAGGACGTCAAAGTCGCCTCCTTCTCCGCGACGCACACCGCACTTAAAGCCGTGATCCCCCTCGCTCAGCGCGCCGCGCGATAAGTGCCGAGCACGCGCAGAAAATCGGCGAGCTCGCCCAAGTGGCCCAGCGCGTTGCGCACGCGCGGCTCGTCGCGAGAGGCGAGCAGATCGACGTAGAACATGTACTCCCAGGGTTTACCGCGGCGCGGGCGTGACTCGATCTTGGTGAGGTTCAAATCGCGCAGCGCGAGCGCGGCAAGCGCCCGAAACAGCGAACCGGGCCGGTTGTGCGTCGAAAATACCAGCGACGTTTTCCACGGACGCCCGCGCAGCCCGGTCCCGTCGCGCGGCTTCGATCCGGCCGGCTCCAAAAGAAAGAAGCGCGTGAAATTCTGCCGATCGTCTTCGATTTCGCGCTTGAGGATGCGCGCCCCGTAGATGCGCGCCGCGATTTCCGACGCGATCGCCGCGGCGCCTTCGGGCCGCTCGGCCATCAGCATCTTCACACTGCCCGCGGTGTCGTAATAAGGAACACGCTCCATGCGTTTGTGGCGCGCGAAAAAATCCTGGCATTGATTGAGCGCCACCGGATGCGAAAAGACTTTGCGGATAGAGGCCAACGCCACGCCGGGCGGCGCGATCAAGTGATGCACGATACGGACGTTGGTCTCCGCGGTGATCACGAAATCGAATTTCAAAAGCAGATCGTAATTTTCGTGCACCGATCCGGCCAGAGTGTTTTCGATAGGCAGTGCCGCGGCATCCACTTCGCCGCGGGCGAGCGCCGCGAACACCTGGTCGAAGCGCTGGCGCGGCTCCGGTTTGGCGCGTGGGCCGGCGAGTTGCCGCACCGCCTGCTGACTGAACGCGCCCAGCTCCCCCTGAAATGCGACTTTCACGTTATCCCGCTTTTTTCATTTGGCTGGCCCGTCCCATCGCCGCGCATCGGGCTGCGGCAGCCCGATCAGATCCAGCACCCGGTCGACGCTGTGCTCGACAATGTCTGAAACCGTCTGCGGCTTGGTGTAAAACGCGGGCACCGGAGGAGCGATGATCGCGCCCATTTCCGCCAGCGCCGTCATGGATCGCAGGTGGCCCAGGTGCAGCGGCGATTCGCGCAGCATCAACACCAGCCGCCGGCGTTCCTTGAGCGTCACGTCCGCCGCGCGCACAATCAGGTTCGAGCTGATGCCCGCCGCAATCGACGACATGGTGGCGATCGAGCACGGCGCCACCACCATGGCAGCCACCGGGAACGATCCACTCGCCAGCCGGCAGCCGATATCTTCCACCGCGTACCAGCAGTCGGCCAAGCCGCGGAAATCCTGGACGGATTTCTCCAACTCCAGGTGCGCGGTGCGCTCGCCCGAACGGGACACCACCAGGTGAATCTCCGCGCCGTCCGATGCGCGCAGCTTTTCGAGCAATCGCCATCCGTAAATGCTGCCGCTCGCGCCCGTCACCGCTACGATGATTCGCAAAGCACCTCCGTAATCGTGTCAAAAATGCTGTTTTTTTTCGAAAAACCGGGCTCTGTGGAAATTTTTGTTCTGAATTCAGAACAGAACTCGAATACAGCGCCTTGCCCGGCTCCCTCCGGGCCGTTTATAATCCTATTAATAATCAGCCCGGGAGCTCATGGCTTACGCTTTCCAAGGATCTTCGGATGCGACCCGACTTTCTATCATGGAGGAAGCAGGCCAAAAACTCAAGCGAGTACGGGAACGGCTGCGTCTGAAATTCCGCGACGTGGAGGAGGCGAGCGCGCGTATCGCCACCCGCCACGGCAACGACGAATTCATCGTTGCACTGAGCCGGCTTGCGGATATTGAAAATAAGGGCACCATGCCCTCGGTGTACCGGCTGTATTCGTTGTGCGCGATTTACCGGCTGGATATGGCGGAAGTCCTATCCTGGTACGGGATTTCGTCCTCGGGGCTGCCGGCCGACGCCGCCCTGGTGCAGCATGCCCGCACGCACACCGTCGGCTTCCGCCCCGATGACGGCGAAATTCAGGTGCCGCTCGCGCTCGACCCGGGCCTGGACCTCAGCCGCACTGTGTTCCTGAGCCGCGTGATCCAGCGCTGGGGCAAGCTGCCGCTGATGCTGCTCAACAACCTGGATCTGCGCAACCAGCGCTACGGCCTGATCGGCACCGACGACTGGTCCATGCATCCCCTGATTCCGCCCGGGTCCCTGGTGGTGATCGACGACACGCGCCGCCGCATCGCCAGCTCCGGATGGAATAACGAGTTCGATCGTCCGATCTATTTTCTGGAGCACCGCGAAGGTTACATGTGCGGCTGGTGCAGCCTGCGCGAGACCCAGTTGATTGTGCAGCCTCACCCCGCTTCACAGGGCGAGCCGGAAGCTTTCGCCTACCCGCTCGAAATCGAAGTCATTGGGCAGGTCACGCAGGTCGCGATGACGCTCGGCTTGACCAATCCACGGGCAAGCCGTTCCTGATCGTTTCCACCAGCGCTTCCAGGTCACGAATAAACAGCTCGCGCTCCATCGGCCGGGCGGCTCCGGGCGCGTGCTGCTCGAAGGATTTCGTCTTCAGCCAGTGATCCAGCACCACCGGCAGAGGGTCGTCGAGAGAAGCGAAATAGCACGTCAGATCGGCGCTCTTGTCGGCCAGTGAAAGGTTCAGCCATTCGAAAAACGCCTGTTCATGATGCTCGCGCAAGGTCCGGCTGCTCTCCTCGCGCCCGAATACCAGGCTCAGCCCGTGGTGCCGGTACACGCCCGAGTTGGGATCGCGCAGCCCGGCCAGGTATGCCATTCTGCCGAACAGCGTCGGAATCTTGGACAGCGTGTTCTTCCACAGGTCGCCCGCCGCGCTGCGCTCCAAACCGGCTTTGGGCTTAAAACGAGGCATCCTTCGTCATTGTACGCTACCGCGTCAAACTCGCCGAGGTGCTTTTACGCGAGACTTGTTCTGATTTCCGAAAAGATGAGCTTCGGATGAAGTATCCCGGCATACTCCGGCTTATGCTACTTCTCGTAACCGTTTCACCCTATGTCAAGTGTAAGGGAATACACCAGGGAGATTTGTAGATGTTGAAGAAAATCATGTTGTTGCTCACCGCGCTGGCGGCTGGCGCCAGTTCGGTTTCGCATCACTCGGTGCGGGACATCCCCCAGCCGCCGTGCTGGCCGTGTTGCCCGCCCGCGACCCCGCCCAACTGCGGCGGCGGATCTCTCAGGTAGGACCCGCTGTGGCCCCCTGCTTGTAACGTTTAGCGTAAGGACGGCGCCCGCCGTGGCTGCCGTCCTTTCGTTCCCTCCGGGAAAGCAGTACACTTCCTTTATCGATCGTGCCGGCAATCCTCTCCGCACAGGCGTGGCTGAACTGGGCTCCATTTGTGGAGCTCGCCGCGACGCTCATCCTGATCGCCAGCCTGCTCAGAAACCGGCTGCATATTGTATATCGCTTTTTCTTTGCATATCTGGCTGCCGACGCCGCCGAAACCGCCGCCGCCATTATTTTTCAGAAAATTCGCAGATTATATGCCGAAATTTATTTCGGGGGGCAGACCGTCAAAATGTTCCTTGCCGTGCTGGTGGTGCTGGAAATCTACCGCTTAGCGCTCGCCGGCCAGCCCGCGCTGGCGCGCTTTGGGAAAACGGCGGTGATATATGTCCTCGGCGCCGCGGCCGCCATCGCCGGCGCCGGATTCGGTCTCGATCGCGGCGCTCCGCCCGGCGCCCGCGCTCCGATTCTTCATCAGTTCGCCTCCTTCGAACGCACCATGGACGCGTGGATGCTCCTGTTTTTACTGATCATTGGCGTGTTCGTGCTATGGTTCCCTGTGCGCGTGACACGCAACGGCGCGCTGTACATCAGCGGATTCGTAATCTATTTTCTGACACGATCGGTGGGCCTGCTGCTCAGCAACGTGTCGCCGGAGCTGGTGATGAAATTCGACACCAGCATGATCGCGGTGCAGATTCTGTGCCTTATCGTGTGGATCGCGGCGCTGCGTCCGGAAGGCGAAACAGCCATTACCGTCACCGGCCATCGCTGGGATCCGGACGCGGCCGATCGTCTTAAAGATCAATTGAACACAATTAATGCCACGCTTCTCCGTTTATCCCGTCGGTTAAATTAAAAGATTATCAAGAAAATCATTGCAATCCTCATGCGTCTTTAGTATTCTGTTGGGGAATTTGGGGGCAGACGCGCATGGCTTGGATGTCCATGAACTGGACCATGGCGGCCGCCGCGGTGGGCGGGCTGGTGCTGGCTTTGGTGAGCGTGGCTCTCATCGCGGTGACGATCCGGCTGCTGCGCTACCGGCTCGGCACCCCGCAGCCGGCGTGGGCGCCGGATCATTTTTCGATCCACCGTTACCAGCCGATGCTGCGCCTGATTTCCGGTGAGGATCTGGAATTTCTGGCGGCGCAACCTGGGTATCGGGCTGAGGTCGGTGCACGGCTTCGCCGGGAACGCCGCCGTATCCTGCGCATGTATCTGCACGATTTGGCGCGCGACTTCGCACGCCTGCACGCGGCGGCGCGCAAGCTCGTCTCCGATTCGCCGGAACGCCATTCCGCACTCGTCGGAGTGCTGATCCGCTATCAATTCGTCTTCTGGCGACGCATGGCCGCCATCGAGGTCCGGCTCCTCGCCCCCGGCGTGCGCGCGCCGCGTCTGGATCTGGCGCCGCTGCTCAAGCCCATGGAATCGATGCAGATCTACGTTTCCGAAGCTTAACGCTTCCTGTGCATCTTTTTTGCGCTCTGCGCCGCCTGAACCAGTCCGAATTGGAGCTTCTTCTCGACCGCGTCCACCCGGTCCAGCCGCACCGTCACCTTGTCTCCGATCCCGAATTCGCGGCGGCTGCGTCGGCCCGTAATTTTGCGCGTATTTTCCTGATAATGGAATTGATCTCCTGGGAGCGCATCAAGCGGAACCAGGCCTTCAATGAACAAATCCTCCAGTTCCACGAAAAATCCGAAGCGAGTGGTGGAAATAATCAGCGTCGGAAACTCCTCCCCCACGCGATCGATCATGAACTTGACCTTCTTCCACTCCACCAGTTCGCGCTCGGCCTCAGCCGCTCGCCGCTCCGTATCCGAGCTCGAATCCGCGATCGCACGCATATTGGCCTGGTAAACACGATCGTCCAAGTGCGCTGAAAGCGCGCGATGCACCATCAAATCCGGGTAGCGGCGGATGGGCGAGGTGAAATGCGTATAGCTGGCCGCCGCGAGCGCGAAATGGCCGGCGTTCTGCTCGCTATAGCGCGCCTGCTTAAGGCTGCGCAGCATCAAATAACTCAAAATCCGCTCCTCCGGTTTTCCGGCGATTTTCGCGACTAATTTCTGATAATTTCGCGGCGAGAGGCGGGAATTGTCAAGCGCCAGCGTGGTTTCGCGAAAACGCTTCACCGGCGTCGCGCCGGCCCCCAGCGAATATCCGAAATGCGCAGCTATGTCTTCGAACTCCATCACGCGCTTGGGATCGGGGCGCTCGTGAATGCGGAAAATCATAGGCACGCCGGCGTTTTCCAGGTGCGACGCCACAGCTTCGTTCGCCGCCAGCATGAACTCCTCGATGATGCGATGCGCGATGTTGCGCGGCGCGCGGATCACGCCGGTCATCTCTCCGAACTCGTCGAATTCGAGCAGCGGTTCGGGCAGATCGAAATCGATGGATCCACGCCGGACGCGCTTGCGATTGAGAATCAGCGCGAGCTCCCGCATTTTTTCAAAGTGCTCAACCTGCGCCGCGTAGCGCTCCCGCAGGCCGGGATCGCCGTCGAGCACGCCCGCGACGGCGGTGTAGGTCATCCGCCCCGCGCTGCGGATCACGCCGCGCGTGAACTCCTGCGCGATCACGTCTCCGCGCGGGTCGATTTCGAGCAGCACGCTCAGCACCAGCCGGTCCTCGTGGGGACGCAGCGAACATTGGTCCGTCGAGAGCTCGACCGGCAGCATCGGCACGGCGCGATCTGGAAAGTACACGCTGGTTCCGCGCAGCAGCGCCTCGCGATCGATCGGCGTGCCCGGCCGTACGTAATGGCTCACGTCGGCGATGTGGACTTGCAAGACGTAATTCCCGTCGGGCACGCGCTCCACCCGCACCGCGTCATCGAAATCGCGTGCGGTTTCGCCGTCGATGGTGACGATCGCGAGCTCACGGAAGTCGCGGCGGCGCGCGATCTCTTCGGGTGGAATGGGACCGGGAATGGCGCGCGCCTGTTCCAGCACGTCCTCGGGAAAACGATGCGGAATGTGATGCGAGCGGATGAGGATCTCGACATCGATGCCGAAATCGTCGGGGTGGCCGAGAATTTCGATGACGCGCCCGGTGGGCCGCTCGCCGTCTTCCCCGAAATCGAGGATTTCCGCGGTGACGATCATGCCTTCGAGATCCTCGGCCGAATCGACGGCGACCCCGTGCGCGCCGACGCGATGCACGTACGGCTGCGCTTCAGGAAGCTCCATGCCTTCGGGGATGTGAATCCATTGGCGAATGCGGTCATCGTGCGGGACCACGTAGCTGCCGCGGCGGCGGATGCGGAATTCGCCGACCACGGAGGGGTGCGCGCGCCGCAGCACCTCGACGATTTCGCCGTGCGCGCGGCCGTCGCGTTCGATGCGGCGGATCTTCACCGCCACGCGGTCGCCGTTCATCCCGCGCCGCGCCGATTCGCGATCGATGTAGATATCGCCCTTCAGGCCCTCCACCGGCTCATCCGGCGCGACGAAGCCGTAGCCGTCGCGATGCACGCTCAGCCGGCCCACGATGGCGCTCGATTTTCGAATTCCCCGCCCCACGTTTCCATTATGATTGTTGGTTTATGCAACTCGTCACGGTGAAACTGGAAATTCCTGAAAACGCGAATATTATTGTGGGGCAAAGCCACTTCATCAAGACCGTGGAGGACCTGTACGAGGCCATCGTGAACACGGTTCCGCAGATGCAATTCGGCATCGCCTTCAACGAAGCTTCCGGCGCGTGCCTGACGCGCGTCGAGGGCAACGACGCCCGCATGCGCGAGAACGCCACGCGGAACGCGCAGTCGATCGGCGCGGGGCACGTGTTCGTGATCTCGATGACCTCCGGTTATCCGATCAACGTGTTGAGCCGGATTCGCGAAATTCCGGAAGTTTGCTCGATCTTCTGCGCGACTGCGAACCCGGTAGAGGCGATTGTGGCGGAATCCGAACAGGGCCGCGGAGTGCTGGGCGTCATCGACGGCTCGTCTCCCAAGGGCGTCGAAGCGCAGGCCGATGTCGAATGGCGGCAGGGACTGCTGCGGAAGATCGGGTACAAGCGTTGATGCTGGAAGTTACCCGTGGCCGAGGTACATCAGCCAGCTCAGCGTGAAGATCGCGGCGATGAAACAGCCGAAGCAGTAGGCGGCGTAGCGGAGGCGCTCACGGTCGGTTCGCTTGGTGATCACGCCCAATACGATCGAAGTGAACAGCGCGAACAGCAGGGACGCTTCGAAATGCGACAGGCTCATTTTGGGCATCGTCAGTCCTTCCTGCCGGTGGCGATCTCGAATGCGTCCACCATCGCCAGGATGTTCAGCAATCCGGCCGCGACCAGGAACTTGGTCCCGTAATCGTGCACGTGGCCGGCGACGTCCACCTGGTTGTAGCCGAGCCAGGTGGTGAGCAGATACAGCGCTCCCGACATGACGTCGGCGATGAATCCGCCCACGTAAATAACGGTGGTGAGAAGATCGCCGCCCTGCGGCTGGAACAGGAAGCCGCGCATCATCAATCCCAGCAGATACATGCAAATCACGCACGCGGCCAGCAAGGCTCCGCGGCCGGGACGCTTCAACAGAAAATGTCCGCCGCCGGGAATGAGCCACGCCAGGATCAGCGCCGGCGCCCACTTGCTTGCCGGGGGCAGGCCAGAGGTTGCCTGAGGAGAATTTTCGGCCATGAAATCTCATTATAGCGGTTGACGCACACCGAATTCACAAGAGAATCGCGGCGAGCTCGGCGGCGCGCTCAGAAAAGCGTTCGCGCCGGGCGAAGGCGCGGGCAGCCTCGCTCATACGCCTGCGACGATCTTGATCCGCAAGAAGACGCGCGATGGCGGGGATCAGATCGCCGGGCTGGACCAGCTCTCCGAAATCGCTCTGCATGACGGCGCGCGCGCCCAGATGGTCCAGGCACACGGCGGGAACTCCCGCGGCGAGCGCTTCCATGAGCGTCAGGCCGTAGCTTTCATGCCGCGAGGGGAACACGTACAGATCGGCGAGAGCGAAGAAGGCCCGCTTGCGCGCGCCGGTGACGTGGCCGGGAAAAAAGACGCGCGTCCGCTTCAGCCGCGAGGCGAGCGTCTTCAGCCGATCCAGAAACCGGCGGCCCTGCATGAACGCGGCCTCGCCGCAGATAAACAGGTACAGCGGAGGGAAATCCTCGCGGCGCTCCCAGCGGGCGAGCGCTTCGAGCAGCACATCCTGTCCCTTTTCGGGCGAAATCCGGCTGAGCGTAAGCAGAACGCGCGCGTCATCCGGAATTCCGAATTCCTTGCGCAGAGGCTCGGGATCGCCCGGCTCATCTGTCGACCAGTTGCCCCAGGGAAGCACGTGAGTTTTCTTGCGGGCGCCGGGATAGCAGCGGTCGAGCGTGTCGCGCATGCCTTCTGACGGCACGATCAGGCCTCGCGACCAACGCACGCTTGCTTCCTGCTTCTCCCAGACCAGCCGCGCGATCGGCGGAAGAATCGCGCGCAACCGCGGGTACCAGCGAACCGTCGATTCCGGCGCGATCCAGCCGCGCAGGTAAATCGCTGAGACGTAAGCGACCACGTCGACATGAAAGATGGTGAAAATGCGATAGCCGCGCGCGGCGAGCAGCGCGAAATCGGGACCTTCGGAGACATCGTTGCTGAGGACCACAGCGGTGGCTGGATCGTGGCGCAGAATTTCCTCCGTCGCGGCGCGTTCGAAGCAGCGGCAGAACTTCGCGTAGTCGCGCTCGGAAAAATTGACCAGATCGCGGCCGGAAGGATTTTCGGAAAGAATCGACGGCGTGATGGCGCGAAACTCGAAAGGCCGCGTACGCAACCATTCCCCGGTGAGGTGGTCGAAGACAGCCGCACCGCCGCCGAGCGGAACCGCTTCGTCGCGAAAGCCCCCGTGCGCGGCGACATACAGGATCACTGAGGCGAGTATTCGATCACCAGCGCGGTAACATCGTCGCGCATCGCGCCGCCTTCGGTGAAGGAATCGACGGCCACGCGCAGCGCGGCGTGCAGGCCGGCGGCGTTCATCATCGAATTTTCGCGCAGCACCACGCGCAGGCGCTCGGTATCGAAAAACTGGCCGTCGGCGTTTTCCGCCTCGGTCAATCCGTCGCTGTAGATGACCACCTTGTCGCCCGGCTCGAGCTGCACCTGCACGGTTTCAAACGGCGCGCCCTCGATCATTCCCACAGGCATGCCCGAGGTGTGCAGCTTGCGAATCTGCCCGCTCGCGCCCACCAGGAACGGCGCGGGATGGCCGGCGTTGGCGTAGCTCAGCAGGCCCGCGGAATCGACCGTGCAATAAAAAATGGTCGCGTACTTTTCGCCCTGCGTGCGCTCCAGCAGAAACGAATTCAGCCGCGTCATGATCGATTCGACGTGCCAGGGATCGGCCGAAGCCATCAGAAACGAGCCTTGCAGCAGGCTCGCCAGCAGCGCCGAGCTCACGCCCTTTCCGGAAACGTCGGCGACCACCGCGGCCCACACGTTGTCGGAAACCTGGCGCACGTCGTAATAATCGCCGCCGACCTGGGTCGAGGGAATGCTCGATCCGGCGGCGCGAAACCATCCAGTGGAGGGAAGGGCGGCGGGCAGAAGCCCTTGCTGAATGGCGCGCGCGATCTTAAGCTCATCCTCGATGTGGATCTTCTTGCGCTCCTCTTCAAACAGGCGCGCGTTTTCAAGGATGGTCGAGGCCTCAATGGCGAGCGTCTGAAGAAGCTCACGGTTGCCGGCCGACAGATCGGCGGGAGCCTGGCGCGAATCCATATAAATCAAGCCGACCGTCGCTTCCGCGGCGGTGGTCATACGGGTCTCTTCGGACGTTCCGCTGCGAATTTGAACCAGCGGCACGCACACCACGCTGCGCAGCTCCAGAGCGGCGATGCTGCGCTCCGGATGCAGACCCTGCTCGGAGACCGGATCGAAGTGCATCGACAACAGATCCCGGCGGGTGTTGAGCGCGCGGCGGATTACGGATCGCGGGACGCGCAGTTCGGAGGCTTCGAGCGCCTTTCCGGAGCGGTCGCGCGCG
>DATJVN010000020.1:0-2131 GCA_035501755.1 Bryobacteraceae bacterium
CTTGAAAGTCGCAGTAGGCGATTCGGTGAGGCTCGGTGGCCAGCCGTTCCGTATCGTAGGCGTTGTGACCTCGGAACCCGACCGCATGTCCGGCAGCCTCAACGTCGGCCCGCGCGTGATGATCTCGCGCGAGGGTTTGGACCGTACCGGCCTTATGAGCATTGGCAGCCGCGCCTCCGAGCGGTATCTGTTCCGGCTCACTCCCGGTTCCGCCGGCATCGAAGAGCTGCGCCGGACCCTGGAGAAGACCTTTCCCGAAGCACTGATCGCCGACTTCCGCCAGACGCACCCCATCATCACCCAGGGCCTGAACCGCGCCACTACTTTTCTCAGTCTGGTGAGCCTGATTGCTCTCATCGTGGGCGCACTGGGCGTCGCCACCGCAATGCAGGCGCACCTCCAGCAAAAGCTGGATTCGATCGCCATCATGAAATGCATCGGCGCGCGCACGCGGGAAATCATCCAGATCTACTTGCTCCAGACCATCGGGCTAGGACTTGCAGGCGGACTCGTGGGAATCGCCTTCGGGACGGTCGTGGAGGCGGCCTTTCCCCCATTGATCGCGCGCTACTTTCATCTCCGGCCGGAGCAGCACTGGGATCCGTCAACGGCCGTTCAAGGACTCGCCGTCGGCATTCTGACGACGCTGCTGTTCACTTTGCCGCCGCTGTTGGGAATCCGTCGCATCCGGCCAGGTGTGATCTTTCGCCGCGAGATGGCGGAAGTGCGGCCCGGTTGGAAACAGAGACTCCACGATGCGCGCGCATCCCTCCTCGCCGGCGGCGCAATTCTCTGCGGCATCGGCGCGATCGCCGGTTGGCTGCAGATCGGAACACTCCGCGAATCGGTGCGCACCGGGGCCTTCTTCGTGATCGCGCTGGTCGTCAGTCTGCTGGTGTTGTCCGGAATCGCGTGGCTGCTGCTACGCTCCGTGCGTGCCGCCGTGCGGCGCTGGCCGCGCACTCTGCCTGCGCCCATCCGCCACGGCGTGGCGAACTTGTACCGGCCGGGGAATCACGCTCAGGCCGCGCTTGTGGCGCTGGGGATCGGCGTCATGTTTACCCTCACGGTCTTCCTGGTCCAGCGAGGCTTGATGGCCGAGATGTTCAAGAGCGCTCCACCGGGGATGCCCAACGTTTTCCTGCTGGACATCACCGCCAAAGAACGCGATCCGCTCATCGATCTGGTCCGCGCCCAGCGCGGGATTGAAGGAGTGCCGGACGTGGTCGGTACCGTGGCCGCGAAGATCGTCAGCATCGATGGCAAATCCATCGACTCGCTGCACCTTCAGGCCTGGGGCCGCCGTTTCCAGCGCTCGCGCGCCGTCGCGCAGGCCGCCGAAAAACCCAAGTACACCGAAATCTTAAAGGGCGCCTGGTGGAATCCGAAAGCGCCCCCGGCTGAGACGCAGCTTTCGATCGCCGATGAGGCTGCCCGCATCTTGAAAGTGCATCCCGGGTCGCACATGGAATGGGAGGCCGCCGGCCGCACCCTTCGCTCCCGCGTCGCCGCCATACATCGCATCGACGAGATCCACATGTATGGCCGCATCGAATTTATCTTCAACGCCGGCACGCTGGATGGATTGCCCATCATTTACTACGGCGGCGTGCGCGTCGCGCCTCGCGCCGTGCCCGCGCTACAGCGCGCGACGTACGAAAAATTTCCTACAGTCACGGTCGTCAACGTGGCCGACGTGCTGGAAATCGTCCAACAGGTGGTGGATCAGATTGCGCTGGTAGTGCGCTTCATCTCGATGTTCGCGATTCTCGCGGGCATTGTAATTCTGGCGTCCAGCGTCGCCGGCACGCGATTCCGCCGCATCCGCGAAGTTGTGATATTGAAAACCCTGGGAGCTACCCGAAGGCGCGTGGCCGGGATATTTTCGGTCGAATTCATGGTGCTGGGCGCAGTAGCGGGGCTGATGGGAAGCGTGCTGGCCACCGCGTTCTCCGCTCTGCTCCTCAAACGCTGGCTCGACGCCGATTTCCGCGTCGACCTGCTGCCCAACCTGCTCTGCATTGTTTTGACCGCTCTCGTGGCCAACGCCGCCGGCTGGATGGCCAGCTTCCGCATTCTGGGTCAGAAACCTTTGGAAGTGCTGCGGGCGGAGTGAATCGCGATCTAATTC
>DATJVN010000021.1:0-68092 GCA_035501755.1 Bryobacteraceae bacterium
GTCTGCGGAGCGAGTGCGCGCAACTCTTCGCGACTCAGCGTGACGAATTGCCCTTTCTCGACTTCGTACCCCTTGCTGACCTCAGCCGGCGCGATCTGATTTCCCGCATCATCGATTGCAGCGCGCCGTACCTGCGAAATCGAGGAAACAGGCTCGGGAAAAACTACATTCGCTCGGGGCGGCTCAACGGCAACGGGTCCGGATCGCCGGGATCGAGGTGGCTCGGCATCCTCCGGTTCGGGCGGCGTTTCGGGCTGCACGGCATAAACTTCCCGCAATTTCACGCGCTCGGCTCGGGCTGCCCTGTAAAGCCGGACCGGAATCGAAACCAAGCCGAATGAAATGTGCCCGCGCCATACGGAAGTCGCCACCGGATTACCTCCACAACCGTTTCTATCGTACCCGGATGTGACATTCTTCCGGTAGCTCACGAACCGCTGGCCGGTGGCGCGTTTCATCCCGATAACGCTTCGAAGGATTTGGCGGATGATGTGTGGATTGCTTCGCGTGAACAGCGACGTATCACTGCTGCGAGCTATCGGAAGCTGCCGGGCTCAAAGCCTGGGCCTGGGCCGCGGTAGCGCCAAGGACCGAATCGCCCCAGATGAGGCTGTTTCCGGCAATGGACGTATCGCCCCACACCATCGAATCGCCCCAGATGACCGAAGCGCCGTTGACGATCGACACGAACGCGCTGGTGCCGTAGACCACTGCGTCACCCCACACCATCGAATCGCCCCACACTAGCGAAAAATTCCGGACCATGGTGACGTCTTTCGACTTCACCAGATCCGCCGTCGGCGAAAGCGCCGGAAGCCTGACCAGATCCGTGTTATTCAACGCGGCTTCGATGTCCACGTATCCCGCGCCAACGGTAAAGACATCCGCCTGATCGACGTACGTCATCAACGTGGTGGGGTCAACGGTCACGGTGACGGGGTTCAGGTTTTTGTTGGCAGTCTTCATCAGCCTGGCTTTCACCTCGTCCGGCGTGAGCGAGGGCGTCTGCTGCAGCAGTAGCACGGCCGCGCCGGAAACGACGGGCGTCGCCATGCTGGTGCCGCTCAGCATCATGTAGGTGCCCGATGTTCCAGGAACGCCGGGATCGTAGGTCGAGACCGGAATCAGGAGGTTCGGGTATTGGGTCGCCAGCGTCGAGTTGGGATCCATCAGCGACACCACGTTATTGCCGGGCGCGACCAGGTCCGGCTTAACAAAATGATCGTATGCCGTAGGTCCTTTGGAAGTGTAGCTGCAAATCTTGTCGTCATTAATGTTAGGCGTACCCATCGAATTCATCGCGCCGACGGTGATCACATAAGGATCGTTGCCGGGCGAGGCGATGGTTCCGTACCCCATTGTTTGCAAATAGTCTTCCCGGCCGTAGTTTCCGGCCGCGACCACGACCACGATCCCGGCGTTCCACGCAGCTTCCACGGCTTGGCACAGCGGATCGAGCGCGTAGGACTCGTACACCGGCCGCCCGAGCGAGAGATTAATCACTCGAATGTTGTACTTGGCTTGGAGCTGAATCGCCGCATCAATCGCCGCGATCACCTCGCTGTCGGTCCCCACGCCGTTGGCATCCAGCACCCGGAGATTGATAATGTTCGCATTCGGAGCAATGCCGCGATAGGATCGCGTAAACGGAGGACCCGTCGAATCCTTTGCATCGCTGGCTAAGATTCCCGCCACGTGCGTCCCGTGCCCAAACTGATCAGAGGCGTTGAGCCCGGAGATAAAGCTTTGAGAATAGACCACGCGGCTGCCAGGTGTCAGCGGCGCGGCTGGCGTCGGCGGCCCATGTGGCCCCGGCGGCGTCGGCGCCCCACCGGCAGACGATAAATCGGGGTGCTGGTACACGCCGCTGTCGATAATCGCAACGCCGATCCCTGTACCGTCGTAGCCCATTTTCCAGGCGTAAGTCGCATTCACGGAGGGCGCCGTAATATCCAAAAAAGGCGTGACGGACCGATCCGGCGAAATATATGCCACGTTGGGATCTGCTTCGAGGCTCTCGATCTCGGCCTCCGTCAGCGAGGCTACCGCGGCATGGATGGACGCGAACTTCTTAATTCTTCGGGCGGACCCGAGGCGATTCAGCTCTACCTCGTTGGGCGTGCGCCGGTATTGAACGATGACGTCCACCCGCCCGGACGTCTTCTGCAAGTCGAGCGCCCTCTTGGGCCCGCACAGCGCTACGCCTGCGGCGGCAATCAGAATCGAAAATCGAAAAAGGTTTTTCATGGTCCGGTCTCGACTCAATCGCCCCACACCGCGTTTTCGGGCGCACGCTTGAAATTGTATGTAGTCATCCGATAGCTCCGCTTGTTCAGGCTTGGAATTAGCACGGCGCGGACCATTCTAATCTTCGTGATTTCAGGTATTTAACGACCGGCGTCCGCGACGCATTGGCGCCCGTGTCGCCGCTAGCGACACATTGTCGCCGGGCTCGTTCAGATGCCGGTGCGGGCTTCCACCGTGGAGGGCTCGATCTGGGCCAGTTTCCAGATTCCCCGCATCGCGGCACGCGAGCGGTGTTGTTCCTTGGTTTTGTACATGCGCCGGTCGGCTTCGGCCAGCAGCTCTTCGGCATCGTTTCCGTCGCCAGGATACGATGCCTGCCCGACGCTCAGCGAAAGCAGTTCCTGTCCGATAACCTGATTCCCGGCCTTGCTTGCGGCGGCTTGCAGCGCCGCGATCTTGTCCTCGATCTCGGGCAGATGGCCGGGCAGGATCACGACAAATTCATCCCCGCCCATCCGCGCGACGTAATCGTATTCGCGGCAGGTCCGGCGCAGCGCCTGGGCCACCTCGTGAAGAACCTTGTTGCCTTCCAGGTGACCGAAGCGATCATTCACCTGCTTGAAGCCGTCCAGATCGCACACCAGAACCGAGAGCGGCTGCGAACTTCGCTTGGAGCGCGCCAGCTCGCTGTCGAGATGCAGGAACAGCGACCGGGCATTGGGCAGTTCCGTGAGCACATCGATGGTGGCCGAATTTTCCGCCTGCCGGTACTTCAGCGCGTTTTCGATGGATAGCGCGATCTTGCCCGCCACCGCCGAAAGCACGCGGAGATGATCCGAGGTAAAAGCCTCTTTTTCGGCCGCGTACAGCGTCAGAACTCCGGACACTCCATTGAGCCCTTCAAGCGGAAAAGCCAGCGCCGACCGCAGGGTGCTGAACCGCGTGGGATCGTCCAGATATCCCGGCTCGACCGACGGATTCCCGTTCACCACCGGCTTTCTGGTCTGTGCCACCCATCCCGACAATCCTTCGCCCACGGGAATCGACAGCCCGGCAAAGAGCTGGAAGTTTTCGCCGTTGACGTACTCCGGCGTGAGGACGTTGTCCCGCAGCACGTAAATCGCGATGCAATCGTAGTGGCACAGCCGCTTCAGCCGCAGCGCCAGAACCGAGAGCGTCTCGTCCAGGCTCAGCGACGTTCCCAGTTCGTGCGCCAGCTCGAAAAGTTGCTGGGCCTCCTGGCGCGCCGCCGCGATGGAGGAAAGGAAATTCGGATCCGGCGCGCTGGTCTTCTTTTCGGGACGTTCAAAGCCGGCCGCTGGAGCCGTTCCGCGCGCGATTCTTATATTCCGCGAGAGCATGGTGCCGCGGGAAGGCTCGGCCTGGAGGGTCGCCTCCATCTCGGCCTGGCACTTCGCCAGAATATCGACAACGGTCGGATCGAAACTCTTTCCCGCTTGAGCAACGATGTGGTCCATCGCTTCACGCGTCGTGACCGCGCGCCGGTATTGCCGGTCTGATGTCATCGCGTCGAAGCAATCCACCACCGACAGAATCCGGGCTCCCACCGGAATCTGTTCGCCCTTGATCCCGTCGGGATAACCGGTGCCGTCCCATTTCTCATGATGTGCGCGCACGATCGGCACCACCGGATAAGGGAATTCCACGCGCTCCAGAATCTCGGCTCCGATCACCGTGTGGATCTTGATCTTTTCGAACTCCACCGGCTTGAGCTGGCCGGGTTTGGAGAGGATGTGCTCGGGAACGGCCAGCTTCCCGATATCGTGCAGCAGGGCCGCGGCCTGCAACGCCTGAAGCTCCGGTTCCGGAAGGTTCATCCGTTTTGCGATTTCGATCGCATACACGCCCACCCGCCGGACATGATCGTAGGTATTGCAATCTTTGGCCTCGATGGCGAGCGCGAGCGCCTCGATCGTGCGGAAATGCAGCTTGGCGATCTCCTCGGCGTGGCGCTTCTCGGCCTCCAACCGGTCCAGGTACAGTCGATAGGATCGATAACTCCACACCATCACCGGGAAGATCAGCAGCGCCGTCTGCCAGCCGGTGGTCCGGTTGAGGTAGGTCATGCCTCCGGCCATGGCCGCGCCCACAAGATAATACGGGAACGACCAGAAATAACATTCGCGCCACACCTTCACCAGCTGCTTTCGTTCCGTAAGCGACACCACGATCGCCACCGGCAGCGTATTGGTGACGAAGTAAACCACCGCCGAAACCACCAGCTTGATCGGCTGTCCGATGCCTACCTCGGGCAAACCGGGGTAGTTGTACCAATAGCAAGTCGCCGCGACCGCGGTGGAGATGCTGGCGACGTTGAAAGCCAGCTTGGTCAGCGAAGGCCTGGTTTTCGCGTTCCACACGCATTGCAGCACCGTGCCGACAACGGCGATGGTCAGCGTCTCCGGCATCCGCAGAGTCGCGACGCAAATCAGCACGAAAAAGAAATTCGTGGACATCGTGCCCGTGATTCCCGGCAGCCGGACCTTGAACCCCGAAACCAGCGTGGAAATCAGAAGGTAGCAGACGAAGCGCAATAAATTGTCGGAACGCCACGGCGTCAACCCCCCGGCGAGCGTGACCGCGCCCAACAGAATCGTCGCGCAGACGTAAATCCGCGCGCTCGTGGTCATTTGCGACTGGCTCCTCGCCGTCGTCATCTCGCCACCATCACTGCGCGCTCGGCAACCAGCGCGTAGGCTTTGATCTTGCGTTGTAACGTCCGTTTGGAGATTCCCAGCCGGTCGGCTGCGCGCTGCTGATGTCCCCGGCTCTCCTCGAGCGCCCGCGCGATCGCTTCGCGCTCCATCTGATCGAGCATGGCCAGATTTTGCGCCCGGTCACAAAAACCGGCGTCTCCGAAACCCTCCGGAAGATCCGCCGCGCCGATTTCCGCACCCGAAGCCAGCACCGCGGCCTGGGTCACCACGTTCCGCAGCTCCCGCACGTTGCCCGGCCAGCCATACGCCCGAAAGCTGTCGAGCACCTCCAGCGAAAAATCCACATCCGCGCGATGGCTCGCCAGGAAGTGCCTGGCCAGCGGAACGATATCGTCGGGACGCTCTCGAAGCGGCGGTACGCTCAATGCAATCTGCGACAATCGATGATACAAATCGGAGCGGAACTGTCCCTCCCGCACCGCGGCTTTCAAGTCCTGATTGGTCGCGGTCACCAGCCGCACATCGACACTGACTTTGCGCACACCGCCCAGCCGGTAGTAGGCCGCTCCATCCAGGACGCGCAGCAGTTTCACCTGCATCCTCGGGTCCAGGTCGCCGATCTCGTCCAAAAACAGCGTTCCTCCGTGGGCCAGCTCGAACAACCCCGGCTTGCATGCATCGGCGCCGCTGAACGCGCCCTTCTCGTACCCGAACAGCTCGCTTTCGAGCAGATTTTCCGGAAGCGCCGCGCAGTTCACGTCCACCCACGGCCGCGAGCAGCGCAATGAGTTATGATGCACGGCTCGCGCGACCACCTCTTTCCCGCTGCCGCTCTCACCGGTGATCAGCACCGACGCCGAAGTCATCGCCACACGTTTGACCAGCTCGAACAGGCGTTGCATTTCCGGGTCGGCGACCACGGCTTGCATGCCGACAAATTCAGCGGTGTGGCGGCGCTGGTCGTGCATAATAAATTCGCGTTCAAGCTATTATGTCCATGCCAGGGCCTAATCAGCGATAAGCGCTTCGCACGCGTTTGACCGAGCGTTTTACCTTATGCAGTTTGCGTGCATTGTGCCGTTAATACTAGACCGCCGGCGGCCCGAGTTCTATTGACCGGTTCCCCGTTCACGTCGAAGTTGCGGCGATTCCAGCATTGCGCCTCGCCTGACCTCGCCGGAGATGCGCACTTTGGACACGGCCTGTTAACATACACGCGTGATGTTAGTGCGCCTCGGGGGCGGGCCCGAGTGATAAGTGACGAGTCGAGCTGGCTCGCCCGCCGGCCGGCCACGCGCGTGTTCCGCGCTCCCGGACGCGTCAACCTCATCGGCGAGCATACCGACTACAACGGCGGATTCGTCATGCCCGCCGCAATCGATCTGGCGACTTATGTCGCGGTCGAGGCTCGCGATGACCGCGAGCTCCTGGTCTCGTCGGAAAACTTCGATCAGCCGCGGCAATTTCCTCTCAACGATCCGGATGCCCGCGCCGAGGGTGCCTGGAGCGACTATGTGCGCGGCGTGGCGGTCACACTGGAGCGCGCCGGATTCCACCTGCGTGGAGCGACTCTCTCGATTCGCAGCGACGTGCCGGTCGGATCCGGCCTGAGTTCCTCGGCCGCATTGGAGGTGGCCTGCGCGCAGGCGCTCCTCGCCGTGTCCGGAACTTCCCTCCCCGGCCCTGAGCTGGCCCGCTTGTGCCAGCGCGCCGAAAATGAGTTTGTCGGCGTGCAATGCGGCATCATGGACCAGTTCGCCTCGTGCTGCGGGCGCGCGGACCACGCCATGCTGCTCGATTGCCGGTCCTTCGCCTGGCGCATGATTCCTTTGCCTGCGCGCGTACGTCTGGTGATCTGCGATACGAAAGTGCGCCGCCAGCTCCAATCCGGCGACTACAATCATCGCCGCGCCGAGTGCGAACAAGGCGTGCGCATGCTCCAGTCAGTTGATCCCTCCATCCGTTCGCTTCGCGACGCCTCGCTCGCAATTCTCGAACGCGCTCGATTGCCCGAAATCATCCACCGCCGGTGCCGTCACGTGATCAAAGAAAACTCGAGGACCCTCCGGGCAGCCGAAGCGCTCGAATCGGACGACCTGGCATTGTTCGGTCGCCTGATGTCTGAATCGCACGAAAGCCTGCGCGATGATTACCAGGTCAGTTGCCCGGAACTCGACCTTATGGTGCGAATTGCGCAAGCCCTTCCCGGCGTCTATGGGTCGCGCATGACCGGCGCCGGATTCGGAGGGTGCACATTAGCTCTCCTGGATCAGGAGCGCGCAGCGGAGTTCGCGCGCAAGATCACCGACGAATATCAGCGAACCACCGCAATCAACCTGGACGTCTGGACCTGCCGCACCGCAGGCGGCGCATCGGAGATCCTGCCTGTCCCCGCGCCCTGAAGGTACGCGCCTCAAACGGCGGATCGACGTTTTGAGGCGCAACCTTCAACTTGCGCGTTGTCACCGCCGGCATGACTGCCGGGGCTCCCAGGCATATCCGATCAGCGCAACCGGCAAACCCTGCCGGTCACGGCGGGGTACAAAGGTGTTTTTCCACGGACTCGTGAGGCCGCGGTTTAAGCACACCTGTTAGAACTGCAAATACAGCGAAAGCTGCAACTGCCGAGACGTACCGAAATCGCCCGCCGGGAAGCGCGTTCCGCTGGTGATCAGCCCGAACGTCGAGGTCGCGGTCGGCACGAACTGTCCCAGCGTCGTGAGCGTCGTGATCGGATTGGTGAAGTTGGCCTGGTTGAACACGTCGAACGCATCGGCTCGGAACAACAGGCTGAAGCGCTCGGTGATCTTAGTGCTCTTCATCAGCGAAATATCGGTGTTGAAGAATCCCGGCCCTTGGATCACGTTGCGGCCGAGATTTCCAAACCCGGAAGCGCCCTGATCGAAGAACACCTGCGGATTCTGGATGTAAGTGATCGAGGTGTTGCTGCCGTTGGTTGCGGGCGAGAAGCCCGTCTTAACCGGACCGGTCACGTCCGGACGAACCGTGGTCAATCCGCCGGTGAGCGTGGTCGTGCTGATGTGGAAATTGAGCGGCGAGCCTGCCTGTGCCTGCTCGACGACCGACAACGTCCATCCTTGTTTAAGACGATTTCCATGGAAGGGAAGGTTCCAGACGCCGCTGAGCGCGACGCGCTGCGGCACGTTGAAATCCGAAAGGCCGCGGTCGCCGGCGATGTCGTAGCCGTTCTGCACCGAGGCGCCAAACTGGTTCTGCGAGACGTAATCGATCGATTTCGACCACGTGTACGACGCGTCGAACTGCAAGCCTTGCGCGAAGCGGCGGATGGCGTGCAACATGAGCGCGTTGTAATTGGAATTGCCCACGCTTTCATATGTCGTGATGTTGCCGAGTGCCAGGCCCGGATCGATGGGACTGTTCATCGACAGGAACGGGTAGGGCTTGGCGCCATTGATCGGCTGGTTGGCATTGATCGCGATATTCTCGTCTGTACCCTTGTTGCCGAAGTAGCCGATCGAGACAGCGTAATCTTTTCCGAGCTGCTGGCTGATGTTGAAGTTATATTCCGACACGTAGGTGGTCTTGTAGTTCTGTGCGACCGCAAACGGCGAAATCAGTCCGCCGGCGAGCGTAAACGCGTTCTCCAGCGAGACGAACGGAACCGACGCGCTCGGCGTGAACGAAACCGGCACCGCGAACGGAGGATTGCCGGCCGCTCCGGTCGCCAGACCGAGCGTGTTCTGATCCGTCATGATGGCGTAAGACGACCGCACGACGGTCCTGCCGTTTTTGAACGGGTCCCACGCGATGCCGACACGCGGCTGGAAGTTGAGAGCGCTCTGATTGTACAGGTTGGAGGGGCCGCCCCCGGTTCCGGTGCGAATCAGTTCATCGCTGGCGAGATTGAAATTGACAAAGCGGTTTTCCGCTTCGTACGGCGTCCCGAACCAGTCATAGCGCAGCCCCAGCGTGACGGTGAGAGTCGGCCTGACTTTCCACGCGTCCGTGACGTACGCGCCGATCGCGTTCGCGTAGGTGCGATTCGAGCGGTTGCCGGTGTTCGAGCTGAAGCTGGTGGCCTGGTCGGCCATGAACGCGGCAATGCTCGCGAACGTGAAGGTTCCGGGTGTAGCGGAGAAGTTGTCTGAAAGCTCCGGACGGAATTCGCCGCCGAAACGGATCGAGTGATTTCCGTGCACCCAGCTCAGCGTGTCGGACAAGACTTCCACGTTGTCGCCGCGGCCTTGCGGGAATCCGCTGATTCCGCCGAAGGTGAAGTTTCCTGAGACCGTGACCTGCGGGAGCGTGCCTACGCCGCCATTATTGATCCCGAATTCGGACGACGGAATCTGCTGATCCGCGTTGAACGTGATCAGGATTCGATTGAAGCCCAGCCGCGCTTCATTCACCCAGTTCGCGTTGGGCACCCAGGTTTCGTTGAGCGTCATCAACTGGCGATGCCCGTTCCGCATGTCGCCGCCGCCAGGGAAGTCGTTGCCATCGGTCGTCGGAGGCTCATTGCGCTGGTCGCGTTGGATCGCGTAATAAAAATTGAATCGGTTGGCCGAATTGATCACCCAGGTCTCGTCCGTGGTGCCCTGGTAAATGTTCACGGGAGCAACGGCCGAGCCGACGAACTGGTTGGTCCCCGAATTGGCCAGCGGAATCAAACTGAGCAGCCCCTGCACGGACTTGTCGCTGGTGGCCATAATCTGCGAGCGCTGCGCCCCGGTCAGCGTAGGGAAGGACAACGGCACGGACTGGCGCTGCCGCAGCTCTTCATACGTGAAAAATCCGAAGAACTTGTTCTTTTTGAACGGCAGCCCGACGTCGCCGCCGAACTGGTTGCGAATGAACGGCGCTTCCGGATTGGCCACCAGTTGTCCGCCGGAAACGACATGGGTCGGGTTGGACCAGTTGCGCGCGTCGAAATAATCGTTGCGCAGAAATTCGTACAGCTCGCCGTGAACCGCGTTGGTGCCTTGCCGCGTCGCGATGAGCACGATGGAGCCGGAATCACGGCCATATTCCGCGTCGAAGGTCTGATTGTCGATCGAGATCTCTTCGATCGTGTTAATCGTCGGCTGGAACGTCACCTGATTCTGGCTGGGATCGCTCAGGTTGATTCCGTTGACCAGATAATTGATGCTCGATTCGCGCGCGCCGGCTGAATCAAATGCAAATGATCCTTGCCCGCGCAGCGGAGCCGTCAGAAATCCGTTCGCCGGAGGCGTCACCGTTCCGGGAACCAGCAGCGCCAGATCTACGAAGTGACGGCCGTTCAGCGGAATTTCCTGCACCGTCTGCTGATTGATCACGTCGCCGACCGTAGTTGTGCTCGTATCGATGATCGGCGCGGCCGCGCTGATCTCGATGGTTTGCGTGGTGGCGGAAACGGCCATCTGGAAATCTTGTCGCGTGGTGTTACCGGCCGAAACATCCAGGCCGGTTACCACCGTCGTCTGCATGCCGGACGACTTCGCCTCCACGCGATACTTGCCCACCAGCAGCGACGGAACCAGATAGATGCCCGCTGTGTCGGTGGCTGTTGTGCGTTCCTCGCCCGTCGCCTGATTCGTTACCGTGATCGAAGCGTTGGGGATCACCAGGCCCTGCGGATCGCTCACCGTGCCGGTGATTGCACCCGTGGATTGCGCTAACGCGGAAGAACTGGAAAGACTCAGAAGTGAAACGGCCAGAACTGCGCCGAAAACGATCGCGAAAAGCAATCGTGTCAATCGCTCAAACATGGACGCTCCCTTTCAAAGGAAACTGGATTAAAGATTTGCCCCTTGTCGCAAGCCGGCAGTCGAAGCATCCGGCGTCGAAACATCTAAAGCACTGATACTGGATTTGACGTGCGTCGAACCCAGTTGTGAGTCACCCTGATTCCGTTTAGATTCCTCTGCGACCTAATCGGTTTCAATATTGTTTATTGTAGGCAAAATATGTCGTATGGAATTTCCGGCGGCGTTCGTCGATTAACAATCCGGCGTTAACATTGAGCATGCGGTCTTCGGTCCTTCTCGCTCTCGCGTTTGCCGTTGCCGCAATCGCGCAGGCGGATTCGACCATCTGCGCATCTTGTCACGCGAAGATCTGGCAAACCTACCAGCGCACCGGCATGGCGCGATCCTTCTACCGGCCCGATCCCTCCAACACCATCGAAGATTACGCCCGCCACAACTCCTACGATCACGCCGCATCGGGAATTCACTATCAAATGATTCACCGCCAGGACGCGGCGGGCGACCACTATTTCCAGCGCCAATCGACCATCGGTTTCGGCGGTGAAAGCGCGAATGTGCTCGAAACCGCGATCGATTTCGTCATGGGATCGGGCAATCACGCACGAACCTATCTGCATCGCACGCCGCGCGGAACCATCGAGCAGTTGCCGCTCGCCTGGTACTCGGAAAACGGAGGCGAATGGGCGATGAGTCCCGGCTACGATCGCCCCGATCATCTGGGATTGCAGCGCAACGTGACCTACGATTGCATGTTCTGCCACAACGCCTATTCGGAAATCCCCGCCGCGAGCGGTCCCCGCTCCGAGCCGGTGTTTCGGAGCCTTCCCCAGGGCATCGATTGCCAACGCTGCCATGGCGACGGAGAAAAACATATCGCGCTCGCCCGCAGCGGCGCTCGCTTAGAGCAAATTCGCGCTACGATTCTCAATCCCTCGCGCCTCGACCGGGAACGCCAGATGGAAGTTTGCGCGCAATGTCATCTGGAGACCACGAGTTCTCCGCTTCCGGGATCGATTGTCCGCTACGAGCGCGAGCCGTTTTCCTACCACCCCGGCGAGCCGCCGGACAATTTCATGCTGCATTTCGATCACGCGCCTGGAACGGGCCACGACGCCAAATTTGAGATCGACGGCTCCATGTACCGGTTGCGCCAGTCGCAGTGTTTCCGCAAATCGAATGGCGCGCTCACCTGCACCACCTGCCACGATCCGCACGACGCGTTGCGCGGCGAAGAGGCAGCCCGCCACTACACTTCCGTCTGCCGTCAGTGCCATGCCGCCGCCCTCGATCGCCTGATCTTGGCGGGCGCGCACACCGCTTCGCAGGATTGCGTCGGCTGCCACATGCCCAAGCGCCGCACCGAAGACGTCGTACACGTGGTGATGACGGATCACCTGATTCAGCGCTTCAAACCCTCCGGCGATCCGCTCGCCGCGCGCGCCGAGATTCCCGTCGATGCAAATCCTTATCGCGGCGAAGTGGTCGCCTACAATCTTGGCTCCTCGACCTCAGAAGACGAGCTGTACCTGGCCATCGCCCAAGTGGCCGAGCAAAGCAATCTCAACGCGGGTATCGCACAACTTCAAGCCGCCATCGCGAAAGATCACCCCCGGAACCCCGAATATGATCTACAACTCGCGGACGCGCTCGCCCATGCGCACCGCTTCGCTGAGGCCGTCCTGGTTTATCGTGAAGCGCTCAAGCTCGATCCGAATTCCGCCGTCGCTTACGACCGGGAGGCGTTGTGTCTTTTGCAAGCGGAAAACCCAGCCGGTGCCGAATCGGAGCTGGGCGAAGCGCTGAAGCTCGCGCCTACGGCTGCGCGCTGGGTTCTGCTCGGCGAAATCCGCGTGCAGGAAGGCAAACTCAAACAGGCGGTCGAAGCGTTCCAAACGGCGACCAGGCTCGATCCGCAGATGCCCGACGCATTCGCAATGCTCGGCGCGATCGCGTATGAAACCGGCAATCCCGCGCTGGCGGAGACCGCGCTACGCCGCGCGATCGAGCTTCATCCCAACCATGCCGGCGCGCACAATAATTTAGGAAACCTGCTCGCCGAAACCGGCCGGTTCGAAGAAGCGCAATTTCATTTTGAGGCCGCGCTGCATATTCGCCCCGGTTACGCCGGAGCGCGATACGACTACGCGCTCGCTCTCATCCGAGTGCACAAGCTCGACCAGGCCCAGGCGCAGTTGCAGGCGATTCTCGAAAGCCACGATCCGCAACCTTCCGCCGCCGATGCCGCGGTCCGCGAACAGGCGCGGCAACTGCTCGAAAAATTGCGCAAATCGCCATAAGCTCGGGTCGCAACGCTGGGCGGATTGAAGCGGAGCCGCGCGCGTAAGCAAGCGGACCCGGTGCGCTAACATGCTCGTCCCGTCCAGCGGGCGCACAAGCTCTATTGGGGCTTCACGTAGGGAGGCATCTGGTCTTTGCTGAAGCGCGGCACCATCTGATCGCGATTGGCGACATCCCAGACGCATGCGGCGGCCACCGCCGCGGCTTTCTCGACATCATCCGGGATGATGCGCTCGTAGGTATCCACGCTGCTGTGATGCGTCAGCGTGTTGTATTCGATCGGGTCCTGCTGGAAGCCGACCCCCGGCAGACCGGCATTATTAAAGGACGTACTGTCAGTCCCTCCGACCGCGCGGCTGGTGGTGGTGTTCGCGCCGAAAACGCCCCAATCAGTGAAATGTGCGAGCACCGGCCGCAGAACATCCGCCGCCGCAGGCGGCCCGAAAATGGAAGCGCCGCGCGGACGTCCCGTCCCGGTATCGATATTGAAGTAAGCGTCCAGCTTGTACCATTCGGGCTTGGGATTCTCCGCCGTGCCGAAATGCTGCGCGACATAAGCCAGCGACCCGAGCAGTCCTTCTTCTTCGCCCGACCACAAAGCCACGCGAATGGTCCGGCGCGGCTTCAGACCCAGCGATTGAATCAGGCGCGCCGCTTCGAGCATGATGCTCGACCCCGCCGCGTTATCCGTGGCGCCGGTGCCCGAATGCCACGAGTCGAGATGCCCGCCCAGCATCACGATTTCGTCGGCTTTATCGCTGCCCGGAATCTCGCCCACCACGTTGTAGCTGGTCTTCCCTTCCGGAAAGATGCGATTCACGATGTTCATCTCGACCTTCACGTCATCGCCATCGGCGAGCAGGCGGTCCATGCGTCCGTAATCGTCGTTGCGGACAATAATCGTCGGTACGGTTTTGGACGGATCGTACTGATGATCCTGCTGAGCAAAAATCAGCCCTTCGCCGCGCGCGGCGTCGTTGATTTTGCCCAGCGCCCCGCCGGAGACGAGCATCGCGTCGACGATCGCTTCCACTTTGTTGTTCGACAGATATCTCGGATCCGAAGGAACATTGCCGCGCCCACCCCGGCCCCGGCCGCCGCCCTCGTATTGCGCTTTCACCTCGTCGTCGGGGCGCCGTTTGGCGGGCGGATTGAAGTCGACCGGAATCACCGCAGCCTTGCCGACCATCACGATCTTTCCGCGGACTTTTTCCCTGTTCGCCGCGACCCATTCGTCCATTTGTTCCTGCGTCGGCCCGTAATGCTGTGGTCCGCCTCCGCGCCCTCCGCGTCCAAATCCCGCCGCGTTGTTGCGCGGAATTTCGGGACCTTCCGGCGTGCGCTCGAGCTCAACCATCGAACCCGCAACGGTGCCGTTCGTGGACGCCGTCCAGGCGAGCACTTCGAAATGCAAATTCTCCTTGACCGGCGCGGTGATGAATGCCCAGGCGTGGTCGTTCAACCAGCCGGGTCGCGCGAAATTCCACGGTTCCAGATGCGCGTTCTTCATGCCCCAGCGCGTCATCTCGGCCACCGCCCATTTCGCGGCGGCTTCGTGATTGGGCGTACCGGTCACCCGCGGACCGTAGCGATCGGTCAGCATGTGGAGCGTGTGCATGATCTGCGAATTCTCCACAGCTTCGCTGCGGAACCGGGCGATGTTGGAATCATCCACCTGTTCCTGAGCGAACACGAGAATTGTCGAAGCGGCGGCAACAGCGGAAACCAGCATGAGATTGCGCATGAGGAACAGGATATCGCGAACTCCGGCCGAGGTGGTCGGAGTGGCCATGCGATTGTACGCAATCGGGATGGATTTGCGGGGAGGCGTATGCCCGAACAGAGCGTGATGGAGCTCATTGAACGGCGGCGAGAAGCATTCCGGCAAAAAAGCCGCCTGACGAACGACGCGCGCGAAGCCCAGCGAAGTTCGTGGATTGCCGAGGAATACGATGCATTGATCGCTGAAATCCAGGAGTCCGGCCATTTGAAACACGGTCCGCATCCGGCACCGAAATGCGCGGAAGATCCCAGCGAGCAATGGATCCTGGGGGACCAGGGACAGCTCGGCGGCTGAAACGGTTCGTCCGTATCGCGTCAAAACGCCCTACGATTAAGAAGTTTGTTGCGCAAAAACGCGCAGCGAAATCGAGTCATGCCTGACGTCTGCGTTAGCACCTGTCGACTGGCGGGTTGCACGACGTTCGCTAAGCTCTGGCCGTAAAATGCCGGGGTGAAACACCCAAAAACGCGAAGCAACGCAGACTTAAGGCACTCCGATCCTCCGTCTTAAATTGGAGTCTAATCGTAGGAGGACTCGAATGCACCGAATGTGCTTGTTTCTGACCGCGGCCGCCGCCTCGCTGTGGGCGCAATCGCCGTCGTATCGCATCGTCCATCGCTATCTGCTCGGCGAGGACGGAAGCTGGGACTACGTCGTGCCGGACCCGCCCGATCATCGCGTGTTCCTCGCTCGCCAGAACCGGCTCATGGTAGTCGATGAGAAGACCGGGAAGCTTCTCGGCGAAGTGAACGGCATCGACGGTGCGCACGGCACCGCGATCGCCCACAAGACCGGCCACGGATTCGCCACCGAAGGTCAGGGCCAGTCCGTCGCCATGTTCGATCTGAAGACGTACAAAGTGCTCAGCCACATTCCCGCGGCCGAGGATGCCGACGCGATTCTCTACGATTCGTCCTCGAACCGCGTTTTCACTCTGAATGGCGACGCGCACTCCTCCACGGTAATCGACCCGGAACAAGGAAAACGTATCGGCACGGTTCCGCTCGGCGGCAAACCGGAATACGGCGTCTCGGCGGGCGACGGCAAGGTTTACGCCAACCTGACCGACATCAGCGAAGTGGCGGAGATCGACGCCAATTCCTTGACCGTGACCCGCCACTGGCCCACCGCTCCCTGCAAACAGCCCGTCTCCATGGCCATCGACACAGAGCATCATCGTTTGTTCAGCGGGTGCCGCAGCGGGCTGATGGCGGTTTCCGATTACCAGGCCGGAAAGATCGTGGCGACGATCCCGATCGGAGAGGGCGTCGACGGAGCCGGCTACGATCCAGCTTATGGCGACGCGTTCGCCTCCAACGCGAACGGCTCGCTCACCGTGATTCACCAGGACAGCCCGGACAAATATCATGTCAGCCAGAGTGTCGAGACGCCGGAGCGTTCGCGCAACATGGGGCTCGATCCTCTGACGCACCGCATTTTCGTCGTCTCTGCGAAATTCGGACTGCTGGCCAAAGGCCAGCGCCGGCCGCCCGTGTTGCCCGGCACCTTCACTCTGCTGGTGATCGAGCGCGAGCCCGGAGCGCACTGATTCCTACGACGGGCGCGACACGATGCGCTCGAAAACTCCGTAAACCGCAATGGTCGCCAGGATCAGCAGCGTTCCTTCAAGCGGCGTGAGCTCGTGAATATAATGCGGGCCCAATGCCGGCACCACCGACCAAAACGGTCCCGGTTTCTGCCGGCTGAGCGCGAACCAGTGCGGCGCCGGTTCGTCCTGGCGCAGCGCCATTACTCCGATAGCCCGTAAAACGAAGCCGCTCGCGATCACGGCGGCCAGCGTCAGCACGCCCGCGCGCTTTGCAATCGGCACCCGGCCCTTCGGGCGATACAGAAACGCGGCGGCGAACACCATCCCTGCCGCCCCCCCGAGCAGATCCATATAAATGTCGTTGAAGTCGAGCGCGGAAACGCGCCGCGGATACAAAACCCAATATTGGTAGGCTTCATCCAGCCCTCCCAGCAGCGCGATCCAGGCGAGCGATTCCACCGGCGACAGCGTCATCGCCATGAGCACCGCGCCTGCGGGGAAATACTGCGGATAATGCACCAGCTCCGTGTCGTTCGCCGTAAAGACGCGCCAGTTACACCAGATCAGAAACAGGGTCAGCGCCCAATACGCCGCGATCGTCCGCCGTTGGGAATGCCCGCGAAGCCGGCGGAACAACATCACCGTAGCCCACGCCGCCAGGACCAGCGCGACCGCCGCGGAAAGCCGGTACAGCCCCGGACGAGTGAGCAAGTCCGCGATCTTTCCAACCAGCAACTGCACCTGCTCGTGCGGAAAGGTGACAGCCGCCGCGTAGATCAGCAGTCCCGCCCAGGCAAGGCGCGGATGCAGACGGAGGGATTCGAGAAACTTCACAACACGAGCACCGGGTGATAGAGATGCGGCAGGCGCGCCTCGCCGATGGCGATCAGCTCTCCGTGCGCGGTCACGGCCTTCACGTAGCGCGACCCTTTGCGCGCCTGGAACGGCGAAATGCGGAAATCGCGGCCGTTACGGATCTGGCCGGCGGTGATCGAATCGACCATCTCCATGGGGAATTCGGGAAGAAGCTGCACCGCGGGAATCAGAGCCTCGCCGATGCGGCCCTGTTCGGCGAGCGCGCCGAGCTCCTCGAGCGTGCGGGCATCCTCGATTTTGAAATCGCCCGAAGCCGTGCGGCGAAGGGTTTCAAGGAACGCGCCGCATCCGAGAGCCTGTCCGGCGTCATGCGCGATGCTGCGCAGGTAGGTGCCCGCCGAGCAGTGCACCCGCACGTCGGCTCGATTTCCGTGAACGCTCATGAGGTCCAGCGAATACACGCTGACGCTGACCGGCGCGAGTTCCACCGCCTGATGGGCGCGCGCCAGCTCATAGGCCGGCTTGCCGGCGATTTTTTTCGCGGAAACCGGCGGCGGACGCTGCGAGATTTCTCCCCGAAACCGGTCGAAGATCTCATCCAGCCGCGCGCGATCGAGCGTCACCTCCACTTGTGGCGACGTGGGCCGCCCTTCGGCATCGTAGGTGTCTGTGGAATAACCGAAGCAGATGACGCCCTCGTAAACTTTGTCGTT
Source organism: Bryobacteraceae bacterium (assembly GCA_035501755.1). Taxonomy (GTDB): domain Bacteria; phylum Acidobacteriota; class Terriglobia; order Bryobacterales; family Bryobacteraceae; genus Palsa-187. Next base: position 17,817 of record DATJVN010000021.1, read on the forward strand.
GCGTGTGTAGAACTGGGCGAGCCGCGTGGCGCGGCCGACCACCAGCGGGAGAACTCCAGTCGCGCCGGGATCAAGCGTGCCGAGGTGCCCCACCTTGCGTGTTCCCACCAGCCGGCGCACCTTGTTGACAACGTCGTGCGAAGTCCACTCGCGCGCCTTGTCGACGATGATGACGCCGTCCATCTCATTAAGCTAACGCATCGCGAGCGAGCGCGTTACGCTGGGGTGGTTGCTGAAAGCGCGCGACTCGAATTGGGATAAAAATGCGCGTCGCGGATTGAGGCGCGGCATTCATGCCGCGCGTTGGTCGTGCATTTTTCGGCGAAACGCTTTTAACAGGAGACAAGCACGTCGAGGTTTCGCTTGCCATGCTCGATGCGCTGCACGACCGCTGGGTGCGGCTGATGTCATCGCTCGACGAGCAGCGATGGCGGCGCTCATTCCGGCATCCCGAAATCGGCCCCGTGACGCTGGAGCAGAATCTTGCGCTATACGCACATTACCGGTCCGCGGGAGCGCAACGGCTGGTGACGCCGTGCAACGGCGCGGATGTGCGGCTACAATGAAAAGTTATTGGCCGGAAGGAATATCGTCGCGATTTATCCGGGCTCGTTCGATCCCATCACGAATGGGCACCTGGACCTGATCGCGCGCGGAAGCAGGCTGGCCGACCGTTTGATCGTCGCGATTCTGCGGAATGAGGGCAAGCCGCCTCTGTTTTCGGTGGAAGAGCGAATCCAGATGTTAAAGACGGTGCTCGAACCGTACACCAACGTGGAGGTCGCGGCGTTTGAAGGTTTGACCGTGGCCTACGCGGCCCAGCGCGGAGCGAATCTGATTCTGCGCGGCATCCGCGCGGTTTCCGATTACGAGTATGAGCTGCAGATGGCGCTGATGAACCGGCGCTTGCAGCCGGAAATCGAAACGGCGTTTTTGATGGCGGGCGAGGCCTATTCGTTCATCAGCTCGCGGCTGGTGAAGGAAGTCGCCAAGCTCGGCGGAAATATCTCGGGCCTTGTGCCTCCGCTGGTGGAGTGCCGGTTGCGAGAGCAGTTTAAAGGAAGGTGAGACGATGCAAACAGCTGTGGATTTAGCCCAGCGGATTTCTTCGATCAGCGTGTCATCCACGATGGCCGTCTCGAGCGAAGCGGAGCGTCTGCGCCGCCAGGGCGCCGACGTGGTGGACTTCGGAGTGGGCGAGCCGGATTTCCCCACTCCCGACAACGTGAAGCGCGCGGCCATGGCCGCCATCGACCAGAATTTCACCAAGTACACCAACGCGGGCGGAATCGAGGAGCTCAAGCAGGCGATCTGCGATCGCCACAAGCAGGACTACGGCACGGCGTATTCCAACAAGGAGTGCGTGGTCACCGTCGGCGGCAAGCACGCGATTTTCAATTTGATGCAGGCCCTGATTGATCCCGGCGATGAAGTCATCATCCCGGTGCCGTATTGGGTGACCTACAAAGACGTCGTGAATTACGCCGGCGGATCGTGCGTGTTTGTCGATACCGACGAGTCGAAAGGCTTCGAGCTGCGCGCGTCGATGATCGAGCGGCGCCTGACGCCCAAAACCAAGATGATCATCATCAATTCGCCTTCGAATCCGAGCGGAGCCGTGTTCGCGCGCGCGGAGCTGGAACGCATCGCGCAGATCGCGCGCGACCGCGGAATCTGGATCATGACCGACGAGTGCTATCACCGCTTCATCTACAACGGCGAGCCGTATTCGATGGCCTCGTTCCCGGGAATGCGAGAAATCGTGGTGGTGGCCGGATCGCTTTCGAAGACCTACGCGATGACCGGCTGGCGCGTCGGATTCGTGTTGGCGCCGGCGTCCATCATCGGCGCGATCGTGAAGCTGCAAAGCCACTCCACGTCGAACGTGAACTCCATCGCGCAGAAAGCCGCGGTCGAGGCGCTGCGCGGATCGCAGGATTCGGTCGCGACTATGCTCGCCGAGTATCGCAAACGGCGCGATTACGTGGTCGCGCGGCTGCGCCAGATGCCCGGCGTGCGCGCCAATGAGCCGCAGGGCGCGTTCTACGCATATCCCAACGTGAGCGCCGCGTTTACCGGAGGCATCGCGAACTCGCTCCACTTCGCCGAAAAGCTCCTGGCCGACGAGTTTGTCGCCGTGGTGCCGGGCGAAGCCTTTGGAACCGAGCAGCACGTGCGCTTGTCCTACGCGACCTCGATGAAAGAGCTCGAGCGCGGCCTTGACCGGATTCAGAAATTCATCGCCGCGCGCGTGTGATACGGCTGACGCCATCCTTTCGCGAAAAAATCTGGGGATCGCGGCGCCTGGAGCCGTGGTTCCCCAATTCCGATTTGAAAATCGGCGAAATCTGGTTTGAGGACGCGGAGGATTCTCCGCTGCTGATCAAGTTTATTTTCACCTCCGAAAAATTGTCGGTGCAGGTGCATCCCGGCGACGAGTACGCGCGGATGCATCATCAATCGCGCGGGAAAACGGAGATGTGGCACATCCTCGCCGCCGATCCGGGCGCCAAGATCGCCGCCGGTTTTCGCCAGCCGATCAGCCGGGAGCGTCTGCGCGAAGCCTCCGCTTCGGGCGAAATCGAGGAGTTGCTCGCCTGGCATGATGCCCGGCCCGGCGATACGTTCTTCATTCCCGCGGGAACGGTTCATGCCATCGGCGGCGGCCTGGCCTTGTGCGAGATCCAGCAGAGGTCGGACATCACCTACCGCCTGTATGATTACGGCCGTCCTCGGGAGCTGCACCTGGAACGCGCGGCCGAGGTCTGCCGCCTGCAACCGCATTCGCCGCTGCGCCCGCGCGAAGACGTGCTGGTGAATTGCGATTACTTCGTGACGCGCCGCATGGTTCTGGACCGTGCGAAAAAACCTCTGGACAGCGGATTCGTGATCGTCCTGCACGGAAAGGGAACCATCGGAGAGAACGCCGTCGAACCGGGCGAAGTGTGGCGCCTCGATCGCGGAGTGGAAATCGGCGGAGAAATGACCCTGCTGCACGTGTCCCTGCCGTGAAAGTGCGTAAGCCGCCCTCCGCCGTGACGGGGTTTTTGACGCAGACACTGAATCTTCATGGCTGCGGCCAATACCCCGGCCGGGCGCGCACGATCAGGCCTTCGCGCCCGATCACGCTGACCACGATGTGATGGTATCCCTTGTTCGCAGTTTCGTGCGGAACGAAGCTCAGCAGATACTGGCTGTGAATCTCATCGCCGGCACGGGCGATGGTCTGCTCCAGTCGATTGAGGGTTTCAAAAGAAAGATGCCGGCCGCCGGTCGCGCGCGCGAATGCGTCGGCGGTGTTGGTCTTGCCGAGACGGAACAGATCGGCCACTCCGTCGGCAAATCCGCCCGGCACCGGCGGATTGTCTTCCGGCCTCGTGGTCCACGGAGTCGCGTAAACCGAATACGTCGCGACGTAAATCGTCACGCCGGCGCGCTGCGCAGTTTCGATCACACCCGGAAGTTTCAGATGGCTGCCCCGGTCGCGCGATTCGCCCAGCACCAAGATGATGCGCCGCGCATCCGGCGGCCGGTTTTCTAGCATCTCGATTCCTTCCGAGACGGCGTCGATCATCTTGCCGGCGCGCGGGCTGCGGCCTTCCATGCGACCGAAGGCCACGCGAAGCCGGGTCGGATCGGAAGTGAACTCCTGGAACACGCGAACTTCATCGTCATAGGCGACCACCGCCGCCTTCCCGCGGTCGCCGATGATCAGCGGCTGGATCATTCCACCGACTTTGTTGATCTTCGCGAGCGCCGCCGACGAGATTCCGCTCGACTGCACCGCGACCACCAGCGAAACCGGCGCGAGCACTGTGTCCGATGTATCCATGCGCGTGGATTGGCGCACGCCGTCGTCGGTCACCAGAAAATCGTCCACGGAGAGTCCGTCGATGATGTTTCCCTGCCTGTCGGTTACCGTCACAGGCACCAGGACCAGCGGAGCGTTGGCCTGAATCGGCGCTTGCTGTGCGCGCGCCGCGACACTGAGCGCCAAAAGCACAGTTATGGCCGTTAATGAACCTGAATGAACATGAATCTGGGGCTTAACGTTCATTGACGTTCATTAACGGCCAGTTCAACAACCGAAAACCGGACAGCATTTCGCGTGCCGCGGCCGCCGCGGTACCCTGGATTCTTATGTCCGATCGATTGAAGGAACTGCGCCGGCGCCACGCGGTGGCCGAAGCCGGCGGCGGCGAAGAGCGCCGCGCGCGCCAGCACAAGGAAGGCAAGCTCTCCGCGCGCGAACGCATCGACCTGCTGCTCGACGAGGGCACCTTCGAGGAAACGGACAAGCTGGTGCGCCATCGCTGCAACGATTTCGGCATGCAGGAGCAGGTGATCGACGGCGACGGATTCGTCACCGGCTATGGCCTGGTTCACGGCCGCCCGACGTACGTCTTCGCGCAGGATTTTACGGTTTTCGGCGGATCGCTCTCCGAAGCCAACGCAAAAAAAATCGTGAAGATCATGGATATGGCGCTCAAGACCGGCGCTCCCGTCATCGGACTGAACGATTCCGGCGGCGCGCGAATTCAGGAGGGCGTGGTTTCGCTCGGCGGCTATGCCGATATTTTCCTGCGCAATACTCTTTCGAGCGGAGTGGTGCCGCAGATTTCCGCGATCATGGGGCCGTGCGCCGGCGGCGCGGTGTATTCGCCCGCGCTCACCGATTTCATCTTCATGGTGGATCGCACCAGCTACATGTTCGTCACCGGTCCGGACGTGATCAAGACCGTCACGCATGAGGACGTGACCAAGGAAACCCTGGGCGGCGCCACCACGCATAATGCCACCAGCGGCGTGGCGCATTTTCTCGCGCACGACGACGCCGAGTGCCTGCGCATGATCCGCGAGCTGCTGAGCTACCTGCCGCAAAACAACCGCGACGATGGGCCGGTTCAGAGCAACGGAGATTCCGCCGATCGGGAGGACGGGGCGCTCGACACGATTGTCCCGGATGCGTCGAACGTTCCCTACGACATCACAGACGTGATCACGCGCGTCGTGGACCAGGGCAGTTTTTTTGAGGTTCATGAGCACTGGGCGCGCAATATCGTGGTCGGGTTCGCGCGCATGGAGGGGCGGACCATCGGGGTGGTCGCGAACCAGCCGGCGTTTCTCGCCGGATGCCTGGATATCGATTCCTCGACCAAGGGCGCGCGCTTCGTCCGCTTCTGCGACGCGTTCAATATTCCGATTCTGACCTTCGAGGATGTTCCCGGATTTCTTCCCGGCACCGCGCAGGAGTTCGGCGGCATCATCCGCCACGGCGCCAAGCTCCTGTACGCGTTCTCCGAAGCGACCGTCCCCAAGATCACGGTGATCACGCGCAAAGCCTACGGCGGAGCGTATTGCGTCATGGGATCGAAGCACCTGCGCACCGACGTGAATCTCGCCTGGCCCAGCGCGGAAATCGCGGTAATGGGAGCCGACGGCGCTGTGAACATCGTGTACCGGCGCGAGCTGGCCGCCGCGCACGATCAGGATGCCGTCCGGCGCGCGAAAACCGAAGAGTTTCGCGAGCGTTTCGCCAGCCCCTTCGTCGCGGCCGAGCACGGTTTCCTGGACGACGTAATCGAGCCGCGCCAGACGCGTCCGCGCGTAATCCGCGCGCTGCGCATGCTTGAAACCAAGGTCGACACGATGCCGCGCAAGAAGCACGGCAACATCCCTCTGTAACGGTGGATTCGCGGATGCAGAGAGTCCGCACGAATCAACAAGAATGTGGGGTCGGGTGTGGGAGCGAATGGAGTGCTGGGAGTTGGCTCGGTTGATTTGGGCTCGGTCGATCGGGGTTATGGGCTGCGCTGTCATGGCGCTACAGGGATAGCATGCGGCGTGGATGGGGTTGTGCGGGGCGAAACGGGATGTGGTTGGCGGGGTGGGATTTGCCAGGCGCCAGGAATCAGGGACCAGAGTTCCGGAACGGTCTAAAATAGCGGGATTGCATGCCGAAAAAGAAGAGCGCGCCGCCGGTTCCTCAGGCTCGAAGCTCCGGAATCGCGTGGCGGAAAATGATCTGGCCCGGAATGGCGCTGGCGGTGATTCTATTTTACTGGACGCCGCTGTTTGACGACCAGGCGAGCATTCAATGGGACGTGGCCGATGTCCACTATTCGGCGCAGAAATATTTCGAGCAGTCGCTGCGGGCGGGCGAGCTGCCGCGATGGACGCCGTTCGAATTCTCCGGGATGCCGTTTCTCGCCGATCCGCAGACGGCGGGGTGGTATCCGCTGCACTGGCCGTTTTTCCTGATCGGCATCACGCCGCGGGCCATGGAGTGGGAACTCGCGCTGCACGCGTTTTTGGCGCTCGCCGGGATGTTTTTGTTCGCGCGTAAACTCACCGGCAGCGCGGGAGCGGCTTTGTTTGCAGCGATTTCCTACGCGTTTGCGGGATTCTTCGCCGGGCACAGCTCGCATCTGGGGATGTTCGAAACGGCGGCGCTGGCTCCATGGCTGCTGTGGGCAGGGGCGAGGGCGATCGAGTCGGGCGCTGGGCGCGACATCGTGATGGCGGGCCTGATCGCCGGGCTGGTGATTCTTGCCGGACATTTTCAGTGCGCGCTGTACGCGTTTTTCGCGCTGGCGATCCTGGCCGCGGTGTGGCGCGGATCGATCGCGCGGCGGGCAATCGTGCTGGCGACCACCGTGGCGATCGGGGTTCTGATCAGCGCGGTGCAAACGTTACCGGCACTGGCATTGACGGCGCAATCGGATCGGGCGGGTGCAAATTATCATGCCTCGACCAACGCGGCGCTCAATCCCGGAGCGCTGGCAACTTTGTTTGCGCCGGATTTCTATGGAGTGCTCGGCGGAAACTATCATGGGCCGCCGGATATCACGCAGTTTTATTTTTACGGAGGGCTGCTGCTGGTTCCGCTGGCGATCGCGGGTTTTTTCAAGCGCCGCGCGGCGGTTTTGCCTGCACTGTTGATCGCGATTCCGCTGTGGTACGCGCTCGGGCCGAAAACGGGGCTGTATGATGTGCTCACGCTCCTGCCCGGATTCAAGAGTGTGCGCGCGCCGGTGCACGTGTGGTTCATTATCGCGCTGGGACTCGCGCTTGCGGCGGGCCTGGGGGCAGCGTTCGCGGCGGAACGGCTGCGGCGGCCGTGGGTCGTGGCCGTCCTGATCGCGATTTCGGCTGTCGATCTGTGGGGTCATAATATGAGTGCGAATCCGCTGGCCTACGCGCGCCAGAGCTGGGCGGAGCTGTATGGCAACGCGTTCGACAACTACCAGTCGCATATCGCTGCGATCAAGCAGCGGCCGTTTTACCGCATCTGGTCGCCATATGCGACCAACGCGTTCGGCCCGATGAACAGCGCGCTTGAATCGCATACCGAGGCCACCTACGGATACAATCCGCTGGAGCTTTCGCGCTACGGCGAATACATGCAGGCGGCCGGGCAGAATCCGAAACTGCTGAACGGGCTGGCGGTGACCCACAAGATCGACGTGAAGAACGGAACCATCGCCGAAAATCCGGACGCGCTGGAGCGCGTCTCCGCGCCTGCATCGGTCTATTTTGTCCCCGATGCGAAGGCTTCGCGGAAGAGGCTGGCGACGCTCGACCCGGCGCAGTCGGCGGTCGCGGAAGGGCCGCCGTGGAATTTGTCGGGGGCCGGAGTGCGCGCGCGCATCGTCAATTATCAGGATGATTTCTATCGCATCCGCTATTCCGCGCCGCAGCAATGTCTGTTGCGCATCGCGGTTCCTTATTATCCGGGGTGGTCGGCTGAGATCGACGGGCGTCCGGCTGCGGTGGTGCCGGTCGATTACGCGCTGAGCGGCGTGATCGCGCCTCCGGGCGAGCACCAGCTCGAGTTTCGGTATCGCTCGCGATGGTTGGGGGCCGGCGCGGCAGCGAGTCTAGCCACGCTCGCGGCCTGTTGCGGATTTATCGCGTTTTCAGGATTACGCCGCCGCGGCCGATAAGCGCGATGTGGTGTTATCGGAATATGAACTCGCGCAGACCTCGACGACGGGCGAAGAGCTGCGGCGCAAGGCGCTCGGCGCTTTGGGCGACTTGCCGCCTTTTTCGGCGATCCTCAATCGCGTGATGGCATCGCTTGCGGGCGAAAACGTGTCTTTTCATAAGCTCGGCGATCTGGTGGAGAAAGACACGGTGATCGCGGGCAACCTGCTGCACCTGGTGAATTCGGCCCTCTACGCACGGCGCGAGGCGGTCAACAGCGTGCGCCACGCGCTATCGCTGCTGGGAATTGAAAAGGTGCGCAACGCGATTCTGAGCATGTCCCTCTCGCGAATGTGGCGCACCATGGCGATGCCCCCGCAGTTCTCCATGGCGCGGTTCAACATGCATTCCGCCGCGGTGGCGATCCTGGCCGACCTGGCTGCGCAGCGGCTGCCGGTGGCTTATCCGGAAGGGGCGTTCGTCGCCGGGCTGCTGCATGACGTGGGACGCCTGATGATCGCGCGGGCGCTGCCGGAGCACCTGGCGCGGATCGAGGCGCTGCACGACTCGAGCGGGCGGCCGCGGATCGAATGCGAAACCGAAGTGCTCGGATTCACGCATGCCGACCTTTCGGTGGACGCGTTGGAGCAGTGGCACTTGCCACCGCCCATCCGGACCGCGGTGCTGCACCACCATGCGCCGGAAAACGACGATCCGCCAGCGCGCGAGATGGCTTTGAGTCGAGTAATCGACGCGGCGAATCAGTATGTAAACTCGACCGGCGCTTCGATCGGCCTTGCGCCGGAGGCAGACGGCGCGGACGCGGGGCGCATCGAATCGCTGGGGCTCGAAGGGATCTCCTGCGTTATCAGTGATTATCAGTCTGAATACACGGCCATGTCGGGGTTTTTCGCCTAACGCGCGGCCTGAAGGCCTCGCCTAAAAAATGGAGCACCGCGGCGTGACGCGATTCTAGCGTGTAGCGCGACATCCGCGCCTCGGCATGGGAATTGCAACGTGTTCCCCGAGGTTGTGAGAATGCCGGAAAAGAAAACCATCGAACGTGCGCGAAAAGACGCGCGGGAAGGAAAGGCCCGCGGCACCCAGGCGGGCGAGTACGTACGCGAAGAAATGGAGCACATTCGCAAGGGGAAACACGGCGCTGCGTCCACTAAACAGGCGATCGCGATCGGCCTCGCGAAGGCGCGGAGAGCCGGGGTGAAGCTGGCGCCGCCGAAAGCAGGGCGGGCGTCGGAGGCGACCCGTAAAAAAGCCCGGCAGGATATCAAACGTGCGCACAGTCATAAGAGCGTCTCGAAGCGGCAGTCCGCGGCGCGTGAAGCGGCGCTCAAGCGGGAGCCGCGCTCGGCGGCTTCGCACGCTGCGCTGTCCAGACAAGCCAAGAGCGCGGCGCGAGCGCGGCGGCGAAGAGGTGAAACCTCGACGCGCCGGAAGCATCGATAAATCGGGAGAAACCAACATGTTCGGGCGAAGATTCACGCTGTTCAAATTGATGGGATTCGAGGTCCGGATCGACGCGAGCTGGATCATTCTGGCGGCGCTGATCACATGGTCGCTTGCGGTCGGCTATTTCCCCGCCTACGACCGTGGCCTTCCGACCCCGGACTACTGGTACATGGGGATCGCGGCGGCGCTGCTGTTGTTTTTGTCGATCGTGGTCCACGAATTCGCCCACTCGGTGGTCGCGCGGCGTAACGGCCTGCCGATGCAGGGGATTACGCTGTTCATTTTCGGCGGCGTGGCGGAAATGGGCGATGAACCGGCGCAGCCCGGCATCGAATTCTGGATGGCGCTGGCGGGTCCGTTGACGAGCATCTTGATCGGCACCATCGCCTACGGCATTTACCGGGCGACCGCGGGCGTGTGGCCCGCGCCGGTGACCGCTGTGATTCACTATCTGGGCTGGATCAATTGGGTGCTGGCGATCTTCAATCTGATTCCCGCTTTTCCGCTGGACGGCGGGCGGGTGCTGCGCTCGGCGATCTGGCATTCGACCCGGAATCTCGACCGCGCAACGCGGATCGCCTCGGGAATCGGCGAGGGGTTCGGCGTGTTGCTGATGGCGCTAGGCATCATTTCGCTGTTTTTCGGCAGTTTCGTGCAGGCGATCTGGTGGTTCGTGCTGGGAATGTTTCTGCGCGGCGCGGCGCAGCAGTCTTACCAGCAGATGCGCATTCAGGGCGCGCTCTCCCACGAGGCGGTCAGCCGCTTCATGCATCCCGACGTGGTGACTGTCCCGCCCAACATCTCCGTCGAAGACCTGATCGAGAACTACGTCTACCGTTTCCATCACAAAATGTTCCCGGTGGTCACCGATGAAGCGCATCATCTGGCGGGGTGCATCAGCACGGATCAGTTGAAATCGATTCCGCGGGATGAGTGGCGGCAGCACAGCGTGCAGGAGTTGATGCGGCCCTGCTCTCTCGAGAACACCGTGTCGCCGGACACCAACGCGGTTTCAGCGCTCACCAAGATGCGCACGTCGGGTTTGACACGGCTGCTGGTTGTCGATAAGGACCGGCTGCTGGCGATCGTGACGCTGCGGGATCTGCTCGAGTTTTTGAGCCTCAAGCTCGACCTGGAGGGCGGGCCCCGCGCGCGGCTGCAATCGTGAGAGCACGCGACCGCGATAGCCGCTGTACAGGTCGGTAGTGACGGAGTTGCGGCTCCAGAACAGCACGGACGCGACGACATTCACCTCAAAGCGCCGCGGCTGCCAGATGTCATTGCTGACCGGGTCGGCGACGAGCGCAAAGCGGGTGCCGGGGTCGACGCGCGCGATGAATCCGCCGAAAGTTACCGGACGGATCACTTCCGCCTCGACCTTCGCCCAGTGGAACTGGTCTTTGTCGATCCACATTTTCCCGCGCATTCCGAGCAGCACCTTGGCTTCGCGACTCACCGGGCGGTAATCGGGCCTGGGTTCCGCGGTCAAGACGTAGGACGGGTGCCCGTCGATGGGTTCCTCGCCGTTCAGATGAAACGTGAAGGCGACGGCCATCTGGGTCATCAGCAAATGGTCGCGATCGCGATCTTTCTGATATTTCTGGATGCGCTGCTGGCGCTCCTGCGGGGTTTCCTGGCGGCGGCGGGCGAGCTCGCGGCCCTGCTTTTGCATTTCCAGCCGCTCCCGGGCGGGTGAGAGAGGCTTTCCATCGATGCCGATGAGACGGCGATAGGGAGTACCGTCCATGGTGATGACTTCGTAGGTGTGATCGGTTACGATGCCGTCTTTCCTGTCGATTTCGCGTTCCTGGTGCTCGAACGACGGTCCGGCCTTCCAGTCGCGTTCGTTGACGGACACGGACCGGCGCACGATCTCCTGCGCGGTAAGCGGCACGTCGGCGCGAAGAAACCCCGCACAAAGTAGTGCAGCCAGGAGCGACCGCATCAATCCTCCGTTCCTGTTGGATAGACGCTTAGGAATGGTCCATCGCTACGAACGTTCAAAGTTATCCCAATTCAGGGTTGCCGGAGAAGAACGCGCGCCCTGACGGGCGCGCCTCAAGAGCGACAGTGTCGGTCGGTTCGTGGGGGCGGGAATTCACAAGAATACGGCACTTACCGACGGTGTATCGCCGGACCGGGCTAAAGGAAATCGCGCTGCATGTTGAGCTTGGTGTAAATAACCTGAAACCCGGCGCGCTCGTAATTGCGCTGCGACGTGCTGCCGGGGACCGTCGATGCCGTCGCCAGGTCGCATCCGGCCTCCGCAGCGTGCTTCAATCGCGCTCGGATCAGCGCCAGATGCAGTCCCTGCCCGCGATATTTTTCGAGCGTGCTGTCGGCGAACAACAGCGCCAGATCGTCGCGGTGATTCATCGCTCCTGCCGACGCGGGGATTCCGTCGACGCGCGCAAGCCACGCAGCCGCGTTCTCCAATTTCAATAATCGCGGGCCGAGGTCCCACTCCATCTCGCTGAACTCGGTGCGCGAAAAAAATCCTTCGAGCATGGTCTTTGACCACAACCGCTCGTCCGCAGTGCGGCTCACGCGGGCGTCGGCGCTTCCGGCGACCGGTCCGGCCAGAACGTTGTCACACTCGACGATCCGGTAGCCGCGTTCACCCAGCAATTCGATCATGGTCCAGTGCGCGTGGGGGCACAAATCCAGGTTCACCGGCGATCCTCGGGAGCGGTAGAAATCTTCCAGGCGGTCGAAATCCGCGGAGCTCATGGGCCCGTTCAATCCCAGGCCGATGGCGTGCGTGAGCGGGGAACCGACGCCGCAAAACGCCGCATAACCGCCTCCGATCTCGAGCGATTCGCCGCAGCCCGCCGCGTTGCGCGCTTCCCCGCCCTCGATGCGCCGCGCGAGCGCGAGATCGCTGAACATTGTTATGCTTGCCCCATGAAAGTCGGCGTGTTCACTCCATTACTATCGCAATTTCCGCTCGAAAAAGTGTTCGAAAAACTGCGCTCGCTGAACATCTCGACGGTGGAGCTGGGGACGGGAAATTATCCGGGCGATCCGCATTGCAAATTGTCGATGCTGAAGGATCGCGCGGCACTCAAGGAGTTCAAGCAGAGGTTTGCCGACAACGGATTCACCATCAGCGCGCTCAGCTCGCACGGGAATCCGCTGCATCCGGATCGCGACGTGGCGCGGGCTTACGCGGAGACGAGCAAGCAAACCGTGCGCCTGGCCGAAAAGCTGGAAGTGCCTGTGGTGATCGATTTTTCGGGGTGCCCCGGCGATGGCGAGAAGGCAAAATATCCGAACTGGGTGACGTGTCCCTGGCCGCCGGAATATCTGGACCTGCTCGAGTGGCAGTGGGAGAAAAAAGTCGCGCCGTATTGGATCAAGCACGCGCAGTTCGCGGCGGATCACGGAGTGAAGGTCGCGATTGAGATGCATCCCGGGTTCGTGGTGTACAGTCCGGAGACCGCGCTGAAGCTGCGGGCGATCGCGGGGAAGAATATCGGCTGCAATTACGATCCCAGCCACATGTTCTGGCAGGCGATCGATCCGATCAAAGCGATTCGCGTGCTGGGCGATTCGATTTTTCACGTCCACGCCAAGGACACGCAGATTTACGATGCGAATCTGGCGAGGACGGGCGTGCTCGATACCAAGAAGTATACGGACGAGAAGAATCGCGCGTGGATTTTCCGGGCGTGCGGGTATGGGCACGCTTACGCGTGGTGGACTGAGTTCATTTCGACGCTGCGGATGTTCGGATACGATTACGTGTTGTCGATCGAGCACGAGGACACGCTAATGTCGCCGGACGAGGGGCTGACGAAGGCGGCGAATTTCTTGAATCAGATTGTGATTCGGGATCGGCCGACGGCGCCTTGGTGGGTTTAGTTTTTAGCTGCGAAATGACGCGAATCGGCAAGGAATATTCGCGTTTATTGGCGTTCATTCGCGGCTAAAATAACACCTTCACCGAAAATTGCAGCGAGCGTGCGGGCAATTGACTGGTGATCCCCGGCAGCGGCTGGCCGAATCCAAGGCCGGGCGTGGTGCCGTTGCCGTAGGTTCCGCTGTAGCCGACGAAGTTGGCGTGGTTCAGCACGTTGAACGCTTCGACGCGCGCGTTCAGGTGAATCCGCTCGCTCCACAGAGTGAACGGCCGCTCCAGGAACGGATCGACGTCATAGATCGGGCGGCCCAGGCCGGCGTTGCGGCCGATCACTACGCCGTTGATCACCGGGCGATCCGTGGTCGCGCCGGTGTCGCCGCTGTTGGTGGAACCCGTGGTGATGTTGTAGGGCAAGCCGCTGGCGAAGGTGGCCACGCCGCCGAAATTGATTTTCCAGGGCAGCGCGTAGATTCCGCTGAGCACGAAGCGCTGGCGCTGATCGAAAATGGCATTGCCGTTTTCAATGTGGCCGGTGAAGTTGGGATCGTTGGGATTCTGGCTGGGAATGTCCGGATCGACGTTGTCGATGGCGTGCGACCAGACGTAACTCGCCAGCATTTCGAGCTTGCTGCTGAAGCGATGATGCAAATTTACGTCGAGCGCGTCGTAGTATGCGTAGCCGTCGTTCACGTCGGTTTGGATTACGGAGTACGGCGGCTGGGGATTCGTCGCTTTGGCTGGATTGCAGGTCGTGTTGTTCTGCGCGTACCACCAGATCCAATACGGACGCGTGCAGTTGGCCGCCTGCGCCGTGCGGATCTGGCCCTGCGCGGTGCGGATGAAGGGCGAGGGCGGATCGATATCGAGCGGGCGGTTGATGCGCAGTGTGTGCGCGCCGACGTAGTCCACACTCAGCACCCAGTTCTTCGAAAAATCGTGTTCGACCCCGAAGGTCCACTGCTCCGAGTAGGGATTGAGCAGCGCGCCGGGGTAGCCGTCGAGCACCGAAGTCGGGATGAACTGGTTGTAATAAGATGCGTCGCCGGGGCGGATGTAGAGGCTGCGCAGCGGGGCCTGCGCGCCGGCGGGGAACGCGGGCAGCGGAACGGCCGTGATGCTAGTCGGAAATCCGATCTGGCCGGGCGCGGCGGTGTAGTTGAAAACTCCGGTCGGTCCGGTAAGCGCGTAGTTTGCCTCGGAATTGTCCACGATCTGCGAATAGTAGATCCCGAAGCCTCCGCGGACCACGGTTTTTCCGTTGCCGTGGACGTTATAGGCGAAGCCGGCGCGCGGGGCGAAGTCTTGGCGCGAATCGGTGAAGGTCTGCTGCTCATAGCGCAGACCAAGGTTGAGCGTGAGGTCCTTGCGAACTTTCCAATCGTCCTGGACGAACGCGGACCACAAAGTGTCGTTCACAGTGTAATTCGCGTTGCCGTAGCTCTGCGTGTAGGTCTGGACGTTGGCGAGGTTGCCGAGATACGCCGGGCTCTCGCATTGCGCGAGCGTCAGGGTGCAGGGATTGTAGACGAATTCGCCCAAATAGATGGGCCCTCCGAACTCTTTGCTGTCGCCGCCGGTGTGCGCGGTGATCGAATCGGCGCCGAATTTGAACTGGTGCGCGCCCCAGGACGCGGAAAGCGTGTCGCTCGCCTCGTACTGGCGATTCATCAGCAGGGCGGATTGCGAAGTGCCGCTGGTGAACGTTCCTCCGGCGGAAATCGGGACGGAATATTCGGTGCCGTAGAGGGACGGGTTGAATTCGGTGATGGGCGAGGCAAGCTGGAACTGCACGCGCGCGCTGTTGAGCAGCGTGGGACTGAGCGCCGCGGTCTCGCCCAACTCGTTTGAGAATGTACGCCGGTGAAACACGCGATCGACGCTCGGCAGGGTATTGCCGCCGACGATGCCGTTGGGATTGGTGTCGTAAAAACTGTCGGTGTCGCTGCGGAAGAACAGATTATTGCGATCGTTGATCTGGTGGTCGATGCGCAGAAAGGCGAGATATCCGCGATAGTGGCCGACGAACAGGCCGGGGGCGACCGGCGAGATCACCGGAGAGGCGCGATTTTCGCGGCTGTATTCGCCGGAAGCGAAGAAATGCGTTTTCGAGCCGATGGGCCCGGAGAGCGATGCCGCGGATTGGCCCAGCGTGTCATTGGTGATGTCGTTTCCGCTGGCGGCGTTGGCGACGTTGAAGCCGGAGAGCCTGGCTTCGGGCGCGGAGGGGCGCCACAGCTCGAAGAGATCGCCGTGAAACTGATTTCCGCCTGAGGCGGTGATGATGTTGATCGCGCTGCCGGTGCTGCCGCCGTACTCGGCGGTGAAATCGTTCACCAGCACGTTCATTTCGACCACGGCGTCCACGGGAATGTTGCTGAACATTGTCTGGCGGCCCCAGCTATCGTTGCCCGTCGCGCCGTCCACTTCAAACCACGCCTGGCGGCGGCCGGCACCGTTGGTGGTGAACAGATCCTCATTCATGAACACGTCGCCCTGGTTGATTGCCTGGCGATTGGCGGCGTTGAGCAGTGGTAAATAAGTGATGCGGCGGTTGAGCAGCGGCATCTCCTGAACCTGCTGCGTATCCAGGTCGTCGCCCAACTGCGGCGAATCGGTGCGGACTTCGCCCGCCGCTCCCGTCACGGTTACCTGCTCCTGCGCGGCGGCTACGTTCAGTTGGAGGTCGACTCGCGCGGTCGTGCCGCCAGAGAGCGTGATGCGGTCCTTGCGCGCTTCGGCGAAACCGGAGCGGTTGGCGGTGAGATTGTAGGCGCCGGCGACCGGCAATCCGGCGATGCTGAAGGCGCCGGAGCTGTCGGTTTGCGCGGTGCGTTCGAAACCGGTGAGCGTGTTGGTGAGCTTGACGTCGACGCCGGCCATGGCCGTGCCGGTCTGATCGGTGATGTGGCCGGTGACGGTCGCGGTATCGGGGGTCTGCGAAAGAAGGGCGAAGCACAGGCACAACAAAAGCGCGAGACGAGGCATGGAGCTAGTTCAGGGTACAACGCGCAAAGTGTTACTACCAGGGATAGTTGACCGTTATGCCGCGCCGGCCGGCATGAATGTCGTGGCGTCAGCTAACCCGTCGGGAGACCCGCTGGTAAAACACCGACCGCATGTAGCGCTTGGGCTCGAAACTGGAGTGGCCGTTCAACGTTTCGGTCGAGCCGATGATCAGCGCGCCATCTTCCGCGAGCGACTTCGCCAGGCGCGCGAACAACGATGCCTTGTCCGTCTCCTGGAAATAGATTGCGACGTTGCGGCAGAAAATCACGTCGAATTGGCCGAGCATCGAAAAATCGCGCATCAGGTTGATCTGGCGGAAGGAGGCCATGGCGCGGATCTCGTCGCGGATCTGCCAGCTTGGGCCGCGGCGGACGAAGTAGCGCATGCGGGCGTCTTCGGGAAGGCCGCGCTCGGCTTCGATGTCGGTGTAGACTCCGAGGCTGGCGCGCGCGACCGCCTGCGAGGAAATATCGGTGCCGAGCAGGCGAATTTCGTACTTGTCGGCGCTGCCGAGAAGTTCGCGCAACACGATGGCGATGCTGTACACTTCCTGTCCGCTGGAGCACGCCGCGCTCCAGATGCGCAGCGGGATTCTGCCCGCGGCTGAGCGCGTGCGCCGGTCGATCAGCTCCGGCAGGATTTTGTGGCGCAGCAGGTCGAAGGGCGCGTGATCGCGGAAAAACAGGGTTTCGCCGGTGGTAACTGCATCGATAATGGCGCGCTCCAGCGCTCCGCTGCGGTCCGAACGCGCCTTGTTGTACAACTCGCTATAAGTGCCCGACCCGGTCTGCGCCACCAGCGTGCGCAGACGGCTCTCGATCAGGTAATGCTTGGTGTGATCGAGATCGATGCCGCAGACCGAGTAGATGTAATTCGACAGCAGCTTGCGCTCGTCGCTGGCGAGTGTGGGAGCATCCACCAGCATCTAGCCGACCGCCTTCACGATTTCGGACGCGATCGACGGCAAGGGCGCGACGACGTCCACCAGTCCCGCCTGGATGGCTTCTTTGGGCATTCCGAAAACAGTGCAGGTGAGTTCGTCCTGGGCGATGGAGAATACGCCGGAGGAGCGCAGATCGCGCAGCCCGAGAGTCCCGTCGCGGCCCATGCCGGTGAGGATCACGGCGACGGCCAGTCCGGGAAAGGCGGCCGCGGCGGAGCGGAACAGCACATCCACGGCCGGACGGCAGTTGTTCTCGGGAGGATCGGACGTAATGCGCAGCACGATCTCGCGACGCTTGCCCGCGATTACCTTGAGGTGTTTTCCTCCGGGAGCGAGGTATACCGAGCCGGCGAGCGCGATTTCGCCGTCCTCGGCCTCTTTCACGTGCAGTGCAGAGTCGGAGTCGAGTTTTTCGGCCAGAGTTTGGGTGAACAGCGGCGGCATGTGCTGCACGATGAGAACGGGCGGCAGCTTGGCCGGCAGCTTTGGAATGATGCGCGCCAGCGCTTCCGGCCCGCCGGTGGACACGCCGATCAGCACCATGGTGGGCTTGAGCAGACGCGGGCGCGGGGAGGGTTCCACGGGGGTTTGCTGAACGGCGGGTGGCCGCAGACCCGGCGTTCTCTTGCCGTACTGTTCGACCGGAATCGCGGCGGCTGGCGTGTGTCTGTCTGAAAAAGGGGACAGCCCGCTCTGTCCACTTCGTCCGTGTGCCGCCGGTTCGACAGCTTGCGTTTGGGGACAGAGTAGGCTGTCCCCTTTTTCACACAGACACGGCGTCGGCGAGATGATCGGCACGCTTTTGGCGGGCGCGCTTCGCAGGATCGCCTGCACCTCCTTGCGATGCGTCACGGCCGCGACCAGCGGCGCGAGCCGCTCGCGCAGGAGCTCGAGTGGATCGCCGCTTTCGCCCTGTGGTTTCGAGACGAAATCCAGCGCGCCGTTCTCGAGCGCGCGCACGGTCAGCTCGCGCGCGCCGTCGCTTACCGAGCTCACCATCACCACCGCGGCCTTGATCCCTTCGCGGCGCATGGCGATTAGAACGTCGAGGCCATTTTTTCCAGGCATCTCGACGTCCATGGTCACCAGATCGCAGGGCTCTGCGCGCAGGCGCTGAAGCGCGGCGTCGCCGCTGCGGCAGATGCCCGCGACCTCCACGCCGCCAATGCCTTCGAGCGCGAGCTTCATCACGCGCCCGAACGCCGCGGAATCGTCCACGACCAGAACCCGGATGCTCATGCGTTTTCCGCGGCCAGAATGGCGGCCGCATCGAGGACCGTCACCAGGCGTCCGCCAGCGCGCGCGATCCCACGCAGGAACCGGTTCTGTGACGCGCCCACGCTCGACGGCGCAGGCTCCAGCGCGCTTTCATCCAGCTCGATCACCTCCGCCGCACGGTCCACCAAGAGACCCGCGGTACCGTCGCGGTCGGGAACGATGTACAGGCGGCTGTCGTCGCTCAGCTCCGATTTGCCGAGCTCCAGAATCCGCGCCAGGTCGAGCACCGCGACGATTTTCCCGCGCAGGTTCATGATTCCGAGCACGTGGGCGGGGGAATGCGGCACGCGCGTGGTCCGCCGCGGCCGCACCACCTCCTCGACCAGCGCGGTGTCCAGCGCGAACAGAACGCCGTTCACGTAGAAGGTCGAGACCAGCAGGGAGGACTGGCCCGGCTCAGTCGCTTCGGCGCCCAGCGCGTTCATCGAATGGGTGTCGGCGCTCACAGTTGAAACTGCTCCACGGTATGACGCAGATTTTCGGCGAGTTTGGAGAGATCCTCGGCGCCGGTGCGCACCTGCGCGCTTCCATTGGCGGACTCGCCCGCCGCCGCGTTCACCGTGCCTGCGTCGGCTGCGATCTGCGTGCTGATCTGCGAAGTCTGCGAAACCTGTTCGCTCGCTCCCTGGACGCCATTGGTGGCCTGCGCGATATTGCTTGCGATGTCCTTGGTCGCGGCAGCCTGCTCTTCGATGGCGGTGGCGATAGAGGAGACGATCTCGCTCACGTCGCCGATGGTCTTCGAGATGCCTTCGATGTCCACGATGGTTTGCGACGTGGAGGACTGGATGCCGGTGACCTTGTCCTTGATGTCCTCGGTGGCCTTGGCGGTCTGCGATGCGAGGTCCTTGATCTCGTTCGCGACCACGGCGAAGCCTTTGCCGGCGGCGCCGGCGCGCGCGGCCTCGATGGTCGCGTTGAGCGCCAGCAGATTGGTCTGCGCCGAAATATTGCTGATGGTCTCAGTCACCTTGCCGATCAGTTGCGCGGCCTTGCCCAGTTGTCCGACCGATTCGGAAACCTGCGCCGCCTGCTGGGTCGCGTCGGAGGTGATGCGCCGCGCCTTTTCCGAGTTCGCGGCGATCTCCCCGATGGTGGCTGTCATCTGTTCGGTGGAGCTCGCCACCGAGGTCAGGTTCGTCGTGGCGTTTTCCATGGCCGAGGCCAGCGTGTGCATCGACGCGCTCATCTCCTCGGCCGCCGCCGCGACTGAGTCCGCGCGCTCCGAGGTCTTTTTGCTTCCCGCTGCCATGTCGCCGGAGATGGCCGAAAGCTCGGTCGAGGAGGCTGACAAGGTCTGCACGCCGTCGGCGACTTTCTTGATGATGGGCCGCAGGTTTGAGATTACCTGCTGCGTCGCTTTGGCCAGGTCGCCGGCTTCGTCGGCGCGCTCGCTCAGCTGTTTGGGGATGTCGTGCGCCACATTGCCTTGTCCCACCTCCCCCAGGTGTCCGATCACCGCCGCTACCGGCCGCGACACGTCGCGCGCGATCAGGAGCGTCACCGGAACGGAGCCGACAGCCCCTACCAGCACCACTACGATCAGCAGGATTCGAATGAACGAGACCGTGGCCGAGCTCGACGCGGCCAGCTCGTCCAACTCCGCCTTGCGATGCTCCACGATCTTGTCGAGCGCCTCCATCGCCGGCGGAAGAGCCGTGACGCTGCCGTACTTGTACTGCGTCCAGGCGTCCTTGATCTTGCCACTTCTCCACAGCTCGATCACCTGCTTTTCGTCGCCCGCCACCTCGGCGACGGCTTTGTCGACGGTTCCCAGCAGGCGCTTGTCTTCGTCGGTCTTGGCGCTTTCGAGCAGGTCATGGAGGTCCTTCTGATAAATCTCGCGTTCCCTTTCGACCGGCGCCACAAGCCGCGACCTGTCGCGCGCCTCGTGACAGGCGCCGCACTTTCTGTCCGTGATGCCTTCTTCGTGCATCAGCACGGTGCCGACGTACATCACGTTGTTGGAAAGGTGCATCTGCAGCTCCAGTGTCTGGGAGCTGCGCGCCGCCTCGCGCCGCGATTCGTCCTGCGTATCCTTGATGCGGACCATGGCCCACACCGCAATCAGCAGGATGCCGATCAGCAGCCCCACGCCCGTCATCGACAACGCGCCGATTTTCTTTCCGAGCTTCATATTCGATAACAGTTTCACTTGGTTTCTCCCTTTCGCGACGCGCCGCGCGTGGCGGGCTCCGCTCCAATTTCTTCCACTTCCCGGGCCAGGGCCGCGAGATCGCTGCCCGGTTCGCGATCCGCATGTGTAAGCGCTTCGCGAATGCTGCCCAAAACCTGTTCACGGTCGAGCTTGACGCAATAGCTGGTCGCCCCCGCCGCTTCTCCGCGCCGGATATCGTCCTGGCCGGCGAGCGAGGTCAGCATGATCACCGGAATCCGCGCCACGCGCCGGTCCGCGCGAATCCGCCGCGTCAGCTCCAGCCCGTCCACCGCGGGCATTTCGATATCGGTCAGCACGAGCTTGACCTCGCCGGCGTTTGCCTGGAGCTTCTCCCAGGCTTCCTGGCCGTCGTCCGCGCCGATCACCTTGTAGCCCACTTCTTCGAGCAGCCGCGTGGTATGGTCGCGGAAAAACGTGGAATCCTCGGCGAACAGGATGGTGGCGCCGCTCACCGCGGCTTCCTGCTCCGTTTTTTCCGCCGATCCCTCCCAGCCGAGCGTCTGCGCCAGCTCGAACGGATCCAGAATCAACGTGGTCTCGCCGCGCAGAATGGCCGATCCCATCACTCCGGGCTGCCGCAGCGTGGCGCCGTCGATTTCCATTTCCGCTTCGATCACGTCCACGGGACGCGCGGCCAGAAGACCAAAGCTACGCCCGGCGATTTCGAGCACCACCACGATCAGGTTTTCGTCCAGCGCCAGCTCGGCAACCTTCGCCGCGTCCGCGAGAGCCACCAGCGGAAGGCTGCGCCCGCGATATTGCATGCTGCGCCGGCCTCCGACCATTTCCACCTGCTCCGGCCGAATCTTTTCGACACGCTCGACCGCATGCAGCGGCAGCGCGCTGAGCTCCTCCGCCGAATTGTGGACCAACAGCAGGTGATGCGTCTCCGACGCCTGGCTCGCGTGCGCTTCAACGGTCTGCTGGAGAGCGCCCGTGCCGAGACCCGCGGCACTGGCGAGTCCCGCGACGTCCAGGATCAGCGCCACGCAACCGTCGCCCAGAATGGTCGCCCCGGCGTATTCGCGCAGGTGCTTGAGGCGCTGGCCCAGCGGCTTGACCACGATCTCGATGGTTTCGTGCAGGCGCTCCACTACCAGCCCGTAGCGGAATTCTCCGCCGCTCACCAGCACAATGTTGATCGCGACGTCCTGCCGCGTGTCCTGGACATCCAGCAGGCTGCCCAGATCGACCAGCGGCACCAATGCGTCGCTCAATACCAGCACGCGCGAGTTGCCTACCCGCTCCACGCGTACCGCCGCGTCTCCCTCGACGACGCGAACCAGCTTCTGCACGTTGGCGAGCGGCACCGCGACGCGCTCCTCTCCCGCCGATACCAGCAGCGAAGGAATGATCGCCAGGGTCAGCGGCAGCCGGATGCGAAACGACGAACCCTGGCCCACCGTGGACTGAATCTCCAGCTTTCCGCCCAGACGGTCCAGGTTGGTCTTGACCACATCCATGCCCACGCCGCGGCCGGAAATGTCGGTGACGCGCTCCGCGGTCGAGAATCCCGGAAGCAGGATCAGCTCCAGCTTCTGCTCGCGCGTCATCGCGTGGACCGCTTCGGCGGCGATCACGCCTTTGGCAACCGCGCTCGACGCCAGCTTTTCCGGATCCAGGCCGCGGCCGTCGTCGCTGACCTCGATCACCACCAGCCCGGCCTCGTGCCAGGCGCGTAGCGAGATTACGCCTTCGGCCGGTTTGCCGCCGGTCTCGCGAGCGGCCGGCGATTCAATGCCGTGGTCCACCGCATTGCGCACCATGTGCGCCAGCGGATCGCTCAATCCCTCGATGATGGTCTTGTCCAGCTCGACTTCGTTGGCCTCGATCTCCAGCCGCACCCTCTTGCCCACCTTGCGGGCCGTATCGCGTACCGAGCGGGTGAACTTCTGAAACAGGTTGGCCACCGGCTGCATGCGCGTCCGCATGACGGCCTGCTGAACTTCGGAGGTGACCGCGCTGATGGACTGGCTGGCCGCCTGGATACCCGCTTCGTCGCGGCGGGACACGGCTTCGCCCAACTGGTTGCGGCACAGCACCAGTTCGCCCGCCAGGTTCATGAGCGAATCGAGCACCGCGACGTTCAAGCGCACCGTGCCGTCGCTCGATGCGGCCGGCGCAGCGGCCGCTTCATCGCGGACCGGCTTCGCTTCGGCGTTCGGCGGCGCAGGCGGCGCCGCCGGCGCCGGCGGCGCGGGCGGATCCTCTTTCGAAACCGAACCAGGGACCAGCGGCGCGCACGACCCGTCGCGCTGCACTTTCCACATTCGCTCTTGGGGCACGCCGGTCACTTCGCCGATCAGGTCTGTGTCGAGTGGGGTCGCGTACAAAGCGTCCATCGGCAGCGTGTTCGAGGCGTCCTGGTCGAGCGTTCCGGCCCGCTCCAGCGCGAACGCGGTGTCAAGCAGCGAACCATATTGCATCAGGTTGCGCAGCACATCCAGCGGTTTTTTTCCCTTGCGCTGCACGTCATGCAACAGGTCGTAACGCAGCAGGTACACCGTTTTCCCGCTCTTGCGCGCGGCGTCGAAGTCGAACTCGGTCAGCGCCAGGCGGGCCCGCGCGCAGCCCACGGTGATCTGGATGCGCCGTTCGACGCTGTGCCGCTCGGCGGCCGGCAGACCCGAAGCGGCCAGTGCCTCCAGCCCGCGCACGAACTCGGCGATGTCGGTCTGTTCGCCCGCGGCCGGGTCTTCGATCATCGTGCCCAGTTTGTCGAACGCGCCCAGCAGGATGTTCACCACCTCCGGAGTCGCCACCATGCGCCGGGAGCGGATCAGGTCCAGCACGTTTTCGGTGCGGTGCGCCAGATCGCGGATGCGGTTGAAATTGAAAAATCCCGCGCCGCCTTTGATGGAATGCGCCGCGCGGAACACGCGGTTCACGCGCTCCTCATCGATTTCCGCGCCGTCGCGCTCCATCTGGAGGAGATCGCTTTCGATGCCGTCGAGGTGCTCGCGGCACTCCGCCAGGTATTCGCCTACGATATCGTCGAACCCGCTCATCCCTCACCTCGTTTGGCCACACGGAAGTGCTGATGCACGCGCATCGAGTACAGCAATTCGACAATCTCCGGCGACGCTTCGATCACTGAAAACGTGCCGCCGGTCTGCGCCACCGAGTTGTGGGCCGAAAGCAGCAGCCCGATTCCCATCGAATCCAGCATCTCGGCGTGCCCCAGATCGAGAATCACTTCGCGCGCCCCGGAGCGCACCAGGTCGCGCAGCGCGGGCCGCAGGTCCGCGACGGAGGATGCCACCACGTCGCCCGACGGAATCACCGTGGCGCAAACCCCTTCGCGCCGGATCTCAAAGTTAGCCATGCTCTCCTCCTCGGCTAAAAATCCGAATGGCTTCCACCAGGTTGCCTTTTTCGTTGAAGCGCAACGCGCTCGAATAGCGGCGCATAATGTTTACCCCGCGCCCCGATTCCGCCTTCGAATCCGCAGCCGAGTGCAGCCAGCTCCGCCAGTCGAATCCTTCGCCGTCGTCGCCCACGCGCACCGCGACTCCACACTCGAGACGCTCCACCTCGCACCACACTTCTTTTGCGGCGGACCCGTGCAGCAGCGCGTTGGCGAGCGCTTCGCGCACCAGCAGCTCCACCGCGAAGCGCTCTTCGCGCGGCAACTGCGCCAGCCCGCGATTGCGCAGCTCACAGCACACCTGGTCGACCGCTTCAAGCGTCGTCAGGCGAGCGCGCAGCATCATCGACCCCGTCCCGCCGCTCATGGCCGCGCTCATGAACGCACCTCGACGCCCAACAGCAGCAGATCGTCGCCGCTGCCTTCGGGTTTGACATCCGCGACGATCGCGCTCACGGCCGATTCCAGATCCAGGCCGTGACGGCGGCCGCAGGCGGCGCGCAGCCGCTCCAGGCCCGACGTGCGTCCGCCGCCCGGCATGGCGCCATCCTCCACCAGGCCGTCGGTGTACAGATAAAAACGATCTCCGCGGCGCACCTCCAACTCCTGTTTGTGCAGCACCACTGACCCGAACACGCCCAGCGGATCGCTCGCCAGCGCGGCAGGCTTCGCCTCTCCGTCCGACACGAACACGGGCGGCAGGTGCCCGGCGCTCACTACCGCAACCCTGCGGCGGTCAGGCGAAAGCCGCGCATAGCACGCGGTGATGTAGTGGCCGTCGCTCAACGTCGCGTGCATCGCGGAATTGATCTGCCGCATGGTGTCTTCGATCGCGAACACCGGCCCGGAATACTGCCGCAACAGCGCCTTCATCGCGGGCGTCAGAAACGACGCCGCCACGCCGTGCCCGCTGACATCGGCGACGAAATATCCGATGGCTCCCGCAGCCAGCGGCAGGACGTCGTAGAAATCGCCACCCACGGCTTCGAGCGGCCGATAGCACACCGCGAACGAGCCCTGCGGGAAGTCCCCCGGCGTCACCAGAATCGACTGTTGCGCCTGGCGCAACTCCTCGATCCGCGCGCGCTGCTCGGCGAGCAGGAGTTCCGAGGCGCGGCGCAGGCGCAGATGCACGCGCACTCTTGCCAGCACCTCGCGGGCGAGAAACGGCTTGGTAATGTAGTCCACTCCGCCCGCCTCGAAGCCGGCGATGCGGCTGCCCGAGTCGTCCAGCGCGGAAAGAAAGATGATGGGAATGTCGCTGGTCTCGGGCTTGCCCTTCAATTCGGCGCACAGTTCATAGCCGCTGCGGTCCGGCAGTACGATATCGGTCAGCACCAACTCCGGCGGCGCCGCGGCGCATTGTTCCAGCGCCTCCCCGACGTCTTCGGCCCCACAGGCCTCGAAACCTTCCGAGCGCAGAATCCGCGCCAGCAGGTCGCGCATCAGGGGCACGTCCTCGACCACCAGAATCGTGGGTGGTTTTATCCACGGCATCTCGCCGACCTTATCGGCCACGCCGCGTCCCTCTTAGCCCTCTCATACTTTCCTGCCCCGGGCCGATAAGCGCGACGGGTCATGATGAAGAACACCGACGGCACTCTCGATCAGCGCAAGGAACTGCGGCAACCGGTGCGCGCCGAAGCGATCGTCGAACAGAAAACGGGGAGACGCTTTTCCGGCTCGACGGTCGACCTTAGCGGCAGCGGCGTGCTGCTCGACCTTGCGCAGCCGGCCGATCTCGCGGTGGGCGAAGAGGTCGGGTGCAGCGTTCAACTGTACCCCGGCAAAGCTCCTCAGGCCTGGGGCGTAGGCAAGGTAGTGCGCGTGGATCGACTGCGCGTCGCCATCCAGTTCACCGGCATCGACTGGGACCCTTCCTAAAAAGGTCGCGCCGCTCACGCTGCGGGCTTTCTTTCCGATAAGCCCCGCATGAGCCTATTCGCATGGAACCCGGCGTACTCCGTAGGATGCGCCGAAATCGATGAACAGCACCAGCAACTCTTCCAGATGGCCGACGATCTGCACCGCGCGATGCTCGAACGCCGCGGCAAAGAAACCATCGGTGGCCTGCTGAAACGGCTGGTGGCCTACACTGTCTATCACTTCTCCGCCGAGGAACGGCAGATGAAGCAATCCGGATTCCCCAATTACATCGAGCACCACGCCGAGCACGTCAAGCTCACACAGCGCGTCGTGGAATATCAGGAAAAGGTGCTGAAGGGCGAGACCTCGGTTTCGATCGAGGTGCTGCAATTCCTCAGCGACTGGCTGAAGCACCACATTCAGGGGTCAGACCAGAAGGTGGGAGCACATCTCAAGGCCATGGCCACTAGGCCCTGACGTGTTTGTGTGAAAACCGATGTTTAAGCCGCGCGCTTACGCGAGGCGGCAACGCCTGGAAATTGCGAGGCGTGTCAGGCAGCCGCAGCCGTCACGGCCGCAGCTCGTTGAGTTTTCACACGCGCTCTGACGCGCAGGGCAGTCCGAAGCGATGTTGCCGTTAGTTCTTCGATGCACCGCGGACTAAAGCGAATTCAGTCGGCCCGCTAAGGGACCTTACCGAGGGCGATCCCAACCAACGTTCTATTCTGCCCGCAGCCTTTGCCGTTGCAAAATCGTCAGGTGCAGGTTATCCCGGGGTCCGGGGCATACATAAAGGATCGATCGTGAAGCGCGGAGGAAACGGGATGCAAGACGGAATCCAGCCACCCATGGAACCGTCCGGCGGCTTGTCAGGCGGCAGGCTGAAAGTTTCGGAACGGCGGCGGCGGAGCTCGAGCGGAAACACCTTCGTTGAATGGATGCTGACGCTATTGCCGTCCTTCGCCATTCTGACGTTCTTCTTTGATGTGACATTTGCGATGTATGGGTGGTCCACGCTGCAGAATGCGGTGCGGGAAGGCTGCCGGTACGCGATCACTTTTCAGACTTCGGGAAGTCTCGGCCAGGACGCCTCGATCGAGGCGGTGATCGAGCAGTATTCGATGGGCCTGATCAGCTCGAGCAACGCATCGTTGATGAAGGTCACCTATTATGCGCCGTCGGCGCCGAACACGGCGATCGCCAGCGGCGGAAATATCCCCGGCAACATCGTCCAGGTAGCGGTGGTGGGCTATCCGATGCAGTGGCTGTTTCCGATATCCGGCACGATCGTGGGTCCATTTGTGACCAATCTCGCCTCGACGATCAACGTGTATTCCGTCGACGTCCTCGGAGCGTATCCGGCCGGCACGACTTCGGTGACAGAATGATCAGCCGACTCCATCCGACCTCACGCCACCGCGCGACCCAGAGCGGCAATGAGATGATCGAATTCGCGCTGTACAGCGCGTTGATGATACCGCTCCTGCTGTGGACGTTCCTCGCGGGTTTCAATCTGGTGCGTTTCAACGAGTGCCAGGAAATCGATCGTGACATCGCCAACCAGTACATTCACGGCGTGGATTTCTCTACCTACGAGGCGCAGCAGGTGGCGCAGCGCCTGGCCTCGGGCTTTAACATGCAGATCGGGTCGAGTTTCACCGGCAACGAGGCCAATAACTCGTCGAACACCGGCGGGAACGTCTACGTTGTGCTTTCCGAGGTCATGTACATCGGCGCGGGCACGTGCGGTACGGCCAACCCTTGCACCAACGAAAACAAGTACGTCTTTATACAGCAGATCGGCTTTGGTACGCAGGCGATCGGAACCAACAGCGCGAACGTGACCAGCAAGCTCGGCTCGCTTACCGCGACCACCAGCTCGTCCGGCATCGTGCAAAACATTTTGACCGACACCGGCGCGGTTTGCACCAACTGCTCCGGCTATTTTCAGACCGCGCTCACCGATGGGCAAACAGCGTACGTGGTGGAAGCGTTCTTCAGCGATCCCAACCTGAGTTTCTCTTCGCTGCCGGGCGGCGTACTCTATACCGCGACCTTCATGTAGGAACACATGTAGGAACACATGGAGGAACAACGAGCCTATGATTCGACGACGCAAAAACGGAATTACACTGATGCTGGCGGCCGTGTCTCTGGTGTTTCTGGTCCCGCTCATCGGCCTCTCGATCGATGTCGGATTTCTGTACGTCGCGAAAAGCAAACTCCAGGCCGCCGTCGATGGCGCGGCGCTGGCCGCGGCCCGCTCGCTCAGCACCGGATCGAGCACCCAGGCCCAGACCACCAGCGCCCAAAACAACGCAGTGAACTGGTTTTACGCCAATTTCCCCAGCAATTTCTTCGGGACCACCAACACCAACATGACCACGGACAGCGTGACGGTGTCCGACGACGCCAATAATGCTCACCTGCGCGACGTGTCGGTGACAGCCAGCACCAGCGTCAACACGTTTTTCATGAGGTGGCTCAGCTTCGGCAATATTACGGTGAGCGCGACCGGGACCGCGTCGCGCCGCGATGTAGTGGCCATGCTTGTTCTGGACCGCTCCTTTTCCATTCAGCTCGCCGGCGCCTGCGGAACCATGAAAGCCGCGGCCAAGGCCTTCACCGGCCAGTTCGCCGAGGGCCGCGATAACATCGGCCTGGTCACATTCGCCAATGACGTCTGGATGGAAGCGTCGCCGTCGACCAGTTTCCAAAGCACGCTCGGCTACACCAACGATCAGGGCTCCGGCACGGGACTTATCGATAACATCAATTGCCAGGGCAATACCAACACGTCCTCGGCGATTTCGGTCGCGTACAACGAACTGTGGAAAATGAACGAGCCGGGCGCGCTGAACGTGATCGTGCTCGAGACGGACGGATTGCCCAACACGATGACGCTGAATTTCTGGGATTCGAGCAACAGCGTCGTGGGACTGACCAGCTCGAGCACTTGTAAGGATAACAGCGGCAACTATCTGCGCAACGATACGAGCTCCTCCAGCTTCTCGAACATTCAGTGGACGAACTCGATTCCACTCGGCACAAGCAGTTATCTTTCCGGGAATCCCACGTCAACGCCCGGCGCAGGCAACCTGGTGGGAGCGATCGGCGTTCCGGATCCGGGCGACGCCACCTGCTGCGGCAGCCCTCTCGATTTTATTTACATGCAGCAGCCCTATAACGGAAGCATGATGCCCGCCGCTCCGGGAGGCGGAACCTCCATTTCAGATTTTGAGAGTACCTGGGCGACCAACACGAACACCACCGCTCGCAACTGCGGCTTCACGGGTTCCGCCACCGCCTCCGCCCCAGGCTCGGGTAATTTTGTGGCGACCATGAGCGACATCGCCTGGTTCCCAAAAACGGACGTGTTCGGAAATGCGTTGAACCCGGCGAGCCATCCTTACCAGTCCGTGTGCGCCACAGCCGACGGCAAGCACATCATGAACGGGTCATGCACCAACGGAAACACCGCGTACACGAATTTTCACAACGCGGCGGAAAACGCGGCAGACAACGCAGCCTATAATGCGCGCAACGGGTCCGACCTCCCGTCGCCGAACAATACGACTACGATGCAAGCCATGATTTTCGTAATCGGCCTGGGCGGGACGGAAGGATCTCCTCCCGATCCGATTCTGATGCAGCGCATCGCCAACGATCCCAACGGGGACACGTTTAACGTGCCGGCGAAGTATTCGGCCTGCGCTTCCGAAACGGGCTGCTATACCTATTCGAGCCAGCCGCAGGGGACATTCATTTATTCGAGCACCCCTTCCACCTGGGCCGAAGGCTTCACGCTGATCTCGTCTCAGATCCTGCGGCTTGCCAAGTAATCAGCGCGCGGCGTTGAGCGACGTGCGCTGACGAATCGCTCGGCTTAGCGATATAGCCGTTTTTCATTCACTTCCAGGATCAGCGCATCTGGTTTCGCGGATTTCCCGGGCTACCCTCGACTCCGAGGAGGTACTATGGGAGAGCCTATTATCGTTTTTCCGCCCGGATTCTGATGGGCGCTAGTTGGTGTAGCGGGCGGGGTGCGCAACCGCCCGCATAAAAATCTCACATCCGTAGTACCCCTGTGACTGGCATATATCCGACGTATCTGGTAATATTTGTGAATCGTTCCAAATTGAACGGACTCTGGCAATGGCTCTCCCCCGGAGCCTCTGCCTCATCGTTGCAGTTGCGATGCTCGGCTTGCGCCCGTCAGCCGGGATCCGGACAGGATCGCCCGAACCTGGCTCTTGGTGGGGCACTCAGCAGGCTCGAAACATTCGCGACCAAGCCCGCCGGTCGGTAGTCGGCGCTGACTTTCCCTCGGCCGAACGGCTGTACCAGCGCGCGTACGAGCTCGCTTTAGCGAGCCACGATGAAATCTCCGCCATCAAGATGCTGACCAGCATCGCTGGCGCGCGCTTCGGACAATTCCACTACCGCGCCGCGTTCGAGACGTATCTCGAAGCCCGGCGGCGCGCGGTGGCGGCTCGCGACCTGCTCGATCAGGGCGCCATCGATCTTAATCTGTCGAGTCTGTACCTCCAGGTGTGGGATTTCGACGCAGCTCTGGGCGCGGCCGAGCGTTCCCGCGCTGCGACTCGATCTCTGGTAAATCCGTATTTCGAAGCGCCGTTGCTGCTGCAGCTTGCCCGGCTGCATGAAATCCTCACCGACGGCGATGCCGAGCGCTATTATCTCGAGGGCATCGAGGCCGCGCGGCGGCAGGGCGATATCGCGCTTGAAGCCAAGGGCTGGAATTACCTCGGCGCAGGACGATTGGCCGCCGGAGACCTGCGCTCGGCCGAGCGCGCCCTGCTCGAGTCGTTCCGGCTGGAATCGTTGTTCAATCGCGCCGAGCTTCCCTTCTCCTGGGCGCTCATCGGCGCGCTGAAGCTGGCCCAGCACGATCTTGCCGCGGCAGCGTTGTTCACCGATCGCGCCATCGCCGCCGCTAACGTGGTCGACGCGACCTTTCCGCGCTACCTGCTGATGCATCAGCGCGGAGAAATCCATCTGGCGCGCGGCCAAAAGGACGCGGCTCTTGGCGATTTCGCCGCGGCGGTCGAGCTTGCGACGCGCTGGCGCCTGGAAGTTCCTCCCTCGCTTTCCGCGCTGACCGCTTCCAACATCGAACTGGAGAAACGAATTTTCGATTCGTTCATCGAAGCCGCGGCCGCACGCGCCGTCGAGCGCCACGACCGGCGCATGCTCGAGCGATCCCTGGCCGCGGTCGCGCTGAACCGCAGCGCGAGCTTGCGGCAAACGGTCGCACTCACGGGGAACTGGCGCACGCGGCTCGACCCTCAGTACTGGGAGATTCAGGCCCGGCTCAGGGCCGAAACCGCCCGGCTGTTGCGAGCAGGACTGGCGCGAAGTTCCGAATCGGATCAACTCAATCTGGAACTTTCCGAAATGGAAGGCGACGCAAAATTACGAAATTTCCGAAATCAGGGAGAGAAAATTCGCGGTCAGATTTCACTTATAGATTTTCAGAATGGATTAAGCAAATCGGAAGTCGTCCTGGTGTTGCATCTGGGACGGCCGGCGTCGTACGAGTGGGCGGTGACGCGGGAACGAGCCATCGTGCTGCGCCTGGCCGGGGCAGACGTGATTCGGCCCGAGATCGAACGCTTTCGCCGAGAGGTCCGCGCACAGAACACGCGGGGCGCCGGTTTCGAGGCTTCCGGCGCGGAATTGTACCGGCGGTTGTTTGGACGCTTGCCGGCAGGGATGGCGGCGAAACCGCGGTGGTTGTTGTCGGTGGATGACAAGCTGTTTGACCTGCCGTTCGCGGCTTTGGTGATAGAGAGTCGCGGGAACAGGAAGTATCTGGTGGAAGAGCACTCCTTAGAGGTGATCCCCGGAGCGCTGCCGGTGAGCGGCGAACGGGGGAAGCCGGAGTCGAACGGCTGGTTTCTTGGCGTAGGAGATCCGATTTACAACCTCGCGGACGCGCGCCTGCGCCCGGCTCCCTTCGGCGGCTTTCTGGCGCAAGCCCAGACAGGCGAGGACGCCCTGAACCGGCTGGTGGGGAGCGGCGCCGAAATCGAATCGAGCGCGCGAAGCTGGAACGGTCCCAATGTCCTGCTGCGCGGCCGCGACGCGCTTCGTTCGCGATTTCTCGAGTTCGCGACCCGCGGACCCGCCATCGTTCACCTCGCCACGCACGTCCTGATTCCGCTCGCCGGGCAAGGCGAGTCCCTGATCGCATTCAGCATCGGGTCGGGAGGCCGGCCCGAATTTCTGACGGTCTCCGACGTTTCTTCGATGCAGGTGCCGGGCGCGGTGGTGGTCATGAGCGGGTGCGACACCGCCAGCGGAGACGTGCGCGCCGGCGCCGGGCTGCTCGGACTGACGCGCGCCTGGCAGAGCGCCGGAGCAAGCGCCGTTGTTTCCACCGCATGGCCGGTCGCCGACTCGGGCGGGGCGATTTTTTCGAGCTTCTACCGGCACCTGCGCGAGCTTCCCGCGGCCGAAGCCCTGCGGCTCAGCCAGATCGAGATGCTCGATTCCGGCTCCTGGCGGGCAGCGCCATTCTACTGGGCCGCATACCAGGTGAGCGGAGGTGCCCGATGAGGGCCATTCGTCACGATCCCGTGCGCGATTTCGAGATCGATTTCGACGATCCCACCCCGGCGCGCTATCAGGCGCTAAGCCTTCTGGTCGACCGCATCCGCAGCGGGGAGACCGACGGCATGGAAGAGCTGTATGTCTTATTTTCCAAGGGAATACGATTCTATTTGTGCCGCCAGTTGGGTCCTCAGGAGTTCGACGACAAGGTGCACGATACTTTCGTTCTGGTGGTCCAGGCAATCCGCCGCGGGGAGCTGCGCGACCCTCAGCGACTGATGGGATTCGTGCGCACGATCGTGCGCCGCCAGGTTGCCGCGCACATCGATCACGTCGTCCATATCCGTAAGGATCACCTGGATTTGGAATCGAGCGCCCGGATCGCCGACCCCGCCGGCAATCCCGAGGACGCAGCCATCTTTCGCCAGCGCATCGAGTTAATCCGCCGGGTTCTGAGCGAGTTATCCGAGCGCGACCGGGAGATCCTGACGCGCTTCTACCTGCGCGAGCAGGCTCAGGAGCAGATCTGCTTGGAAATGGACCTCAGTGAAACCCAGTTCCGGCTCCTCAAAAGCCGAGCCAAAGCGCGCTTTGGACATTTAGGTAGGAAAAAACTGACCCATCGCTCTCTGACTGCATTTTTCTTGAGAACTTCTGCCGGGATTTCCCACTAAGAAACTAAGAAGTGCCAGTTCGGGACGAGTTTGTGCAAAATGATTCACGCCTGAGTCCGCATCCGCCGGAACCGCTGTTCGAGGAGTATGTGTTCGGACGCGTTTCCGGAGATCAATGCGCTGTGTTCGAGGAACATCTGCTGGTGTGCGCTCGCTGCCGGGATGAACTGACCCATACAGACGAGTACATCCATCTGATGCGAGCCGCGGCGGCCGAATTCGATTTGGTCAGCGCCGGCGGCCGGCGGCCCGCGCGGAGGTCGCGCTCGCGGGTCGCGGTGTTGGCGGCGGTCGCGATCATCACTGCGCTGGCGGTCGGGATCCCGTATCGTACACAAGCCCCCCGCGTCCTGGTCCCGGTGCAACTGGTCTCCTACCGTGGCGGCGCGGAGGATGCGATGGCGCACGCACGCGCTGGCAACGGTCTCGACATCACGGTCGATTGCGTCGATCTCGGCGCGACGGACGGATTGTGGCTGGCGATCGTGGACGCGCGCGGGCGCCCGGTGTGGCGCGGATCCGCAGCAGCGCACGCGGGATCGACCCTGATCTCGGCGCGCGTCGAAAAAAGCTTGGCCGCGGGAATCTATTGGGTCCGGCTGTACTCGCGGGAGGACGAACTGCTGCGCGAATTCGGCCTGAGAGCGCGGTAAGGTTGCTGAAAACGGGGACAGGCCGCTCTGTCCACACGCACCTCCACATATTTCCAACGATCTATATCCTGGGACAGAGTAGTCTGTCCCCGTTTTCAGCAACCTCAGTAACGTTCCTTTCGCCCCAGTTTTGTGAAAACGGTGCTACACTCGCAATCGAGATGGAAGATGTAGAGACCATCGAATGCCCGTTTTGCCTGGAGCGCATGCGCCTGGAGGATCGCGGAGGAATGGGATGGCTGGTGTGTCCCAACGGCTGCCCCACCGAGATCGAAGCGCCCGCGCCCAAACCCGCAGCGGCCGAACCCACGCTGTCCGCGATCCGTCCGCGCGCGGCTGGAGCCCGCTGATCATCCGCTCGATCGGATTTATACTGAATTTGTGAAGCGATGGTTTCTCGCGGCGAGCGTCATGCTCTGCGCTCTCGCCCAACAGCAACCTCCCAAAAAACAACAGCCCGCTCCAAAAGCCGGTCAGCAGAAGGAAGAGGAGCCTCCCGAAGAGGACGAATCGCTCAAGCCGAAGGTGTACGTGCTGAATCCGCTGGAAGCGCAGCGCAATGTCACCGCGGGCGACTACTATTTCAAGAAGGGAAAATACCCGGCGGCGCAGTGGCGCTACACCGAAGCCACCAAATGGGACCCGGGATCGGCCGAGGCGTTTTTCAAGCTCGGCGAGGTGGACGAAAAAATGGGCAACCGCAAGGGTGCCCGCGCCGCATTCAAAAACTGCGTCGATCTGGCCTCGGAAGCGAAGCTGGTGAGCGAGGCGAAAAAGAAGCTCGAAAAACTAAAATAACGCCGAGCCGGCGGACGAGATTGCCCGCGCCAGGCCCGGCGTGTCCAGGGGGTGCCGGACTCTTTTACTTCTGACCGCCAGCGGGGGTTCCGGCGCTCGACGGGTTTTCGAAAACGATGTGCTTGGTGGTCCCGCCGACGAAGATCTCCTTGATCTCGTGATCGGAGCCTTCCTTGTACCCGACCGAGGTGAAGACGTACTTGTTCTCGTTCGCTTCCACTTTGACGGGCACTTCCGCGCTGACTTTGCCCTGCTTCAGCACGGCCGTATTGTTGTCCTTGATCTCCAGCTTCGCTTCACCCGGCTTGAACTGGGTGCCGTTCACGGTGGTGGGCTGGATCAGGTTCAGATTGACATTTGCCGCGCTGGCCACAGCCAGCGAAAACGCCGCGAGCAACAACACACTCTTGGTCATAAGATTCAATCTCTCCTTTACGACAATCGACAGATTCGATTTGTGCTTTACAACGATCGACTGCTTAACACCGTTCACTTATTTAACGTTGTTGATGTGGGGAAAGTTCGGCGGGATTCAGAGAATTTTGTCAGGCCGTGTAAAGGAGGGGAAAAAAACTTAAGCCGCGCCGACCCGCTCCCGACGGAACAGGCTGACGCGGCCTTGGTTTTCTTGGGACTAAAGCGAGTCTTAGTGGCTGGAGGTGGACTTGGTCTTCTTGGTCTTCGACTTGGTGCTCTTGGACTTGCTCTTCTTGGTGGACGTGTCCGACTGCGCGAAAGCGTAGCTGGCGGCGCCGAGGACAAGCGACATACCGAGCATCAGGCTCATGATCTTCTTCATGGTTAAGTTATTCTCCTTGTTTGTCGACGACTTCCGCCGTCTTCAGCCACTATGATTGCAGTAGGACATGAAACCTGGCTTAAGCCCAAATTAAAACGCCTTCATCGACGTCTGGGCCGAATGGGCGGTAATGCTGAATTCCGCGTTCAGATCCACCCGGTGAATTCATCCCCTGGGAGTTGGCGGATTGCGGAATCGGCCAAATGCACGAGCTCCGCTGGTCACGCCGGGGTGGAAGCGCGGGGGAAGGCGTCGAACAGCCAAAAAGGGAACGCCACTACTGAATTGGTGACGTTTCATCAAAATCGTAATATACTGAAGATACTTCAAAAAACTGAAGGCGGAGGATGCAGCTTACCTGTCCTCAATGCGGAACGCGTGATGTGCGTCTCTCGCATCGCCGGACTATCGGCGAGCTACTCAAAGGTCTGTTCGGGATCTATCCGTTGCGCTGCCGCCGTTGCCGCGCGCGTTGGGAAACCAGCGCATGGGCCGATGGCGCGTGGCGGTTCGCGCGCTGTCCGCGCTGCTATCGCCAGGAATTGAGCACCTGGAGCCTGGATCATTACAAGCCGCCCGCAGCCACGATGTTCCTGCTCAGGGCGGGTGCCACTCCCTATCGCTGCCCGGCGTGCCGGTGCAACTTCGCCAGTTTCAAGCCGTGCAAGGAACGGTATTCGTGGCGGAGAGTGAGCCCGGATGGTAAGGAGAGCTCAGAAAAGGCGGCGAGTTAAGCGTTCCACGTTGAACTTGGCGGTGTCCGCGACCGCCATCACCGTCATGACGCCGGCCTGCACCGGGTCGGTCACCACCAGGTCGGCCGCTTCGGGGACGCTGCCGGCCATGTTCAGGCTGACCACCAGGAGTCCCGAGGCGCGCACGTCGCGAACCGCCTGTTCGATTTCGCCGCCCATGAGCGATCCGGCCAGCACCAGCGCTTTGACTCTCGGTAATCGCGCGGCTGCGCGCACCGCGGCCGCGAGCGCTTTTTCTCCGACCAGCGGAATGGTGTCCACGGAAATGTGCTCGCCACGAATGTTATGCCGGTCGGCTTCGGTGATCGCGCCGAGTGCGACCTGGCCCACCTGCGCTCCGCCGCCCATGATGATGATGCGCTTTCCGTAGACGCGCTCCATCGTGGGAACCTGGCGCGCCTGCTTCACCGCGTCGAGCGCGTTCAGTTCGTCGACCAAAACCTCCGCGCCGTCGGCAAGATCGATTTCAAACACGATGCGCGATTCTGTCTGGCTGTGCTCGACAATTTCGACGCTCTCGATATTGCCGTTCCGTCGCGCGATGACGCCGGTGAGCTGATGCAGGACTCCCGGACCGGAAGCGGCAAGGATTTCAATTCCGATTTTCATCAGCGTGGGTCGTCAATCCGAGTCCGGCTGAAGGGTCCGGGACCGCTCGCTCACGCGCGCGGTTCATGCGGGCTCCTCCTGATGCGGCGCGAATCCGCCTCGCGTCATAGCGGTTCTGGCGGCCTCGTCGTGGTCCGGCGCGACATAGAAAAACGCGCCCACGCGTTCCGTGCGAAAAATAATACCGCCATGATATTTGTCCGGCTCGACCAGGTAATCGACGCCGGCATCGCTCAGCACCTGTTCCAGGCGCAAGGCTTCTTTGAGACGCTTGGCGACGTACAGCAGGCTCAATTCCTGCTCGCCGAAATAGTCAGGCTCTCTGCGCAAATTCAAATTCCCCTCACGCGCGCGGCGAAATTTTCGTAGCCCTCCGGGCTGTGTTTTTTCAAATGCGCGATGAAAGCGCTCGCCACCGTTTCCAGGTTCTTCAGGTGGTACGGATCTTTATAGGAATCGCGGATTTCGGCGATCACCGGCTGGAGGCGCAGCCACACGAACAGGAGCTCGCGCCCGCTCTCGAAAAACAGCTCCTGGTTCAGGACTCCTGAAGTGATGAATGACGCAACCATTTCCCAATACGTGGTCACCTGGCGCGCGAAGGCATTGTTCTCCGAGCCGCGCGGGCACAGCGTGTGGTACTCGACCAGGCTTTTCACGCGGAAATTTTCGGAAAACCACGCGCGAGCCGCGCGCAGCCGCTCCTCACGGCGCAGTTCGTACAGTTTCAGGATCAGGTTGAGGTCGTCGTAGGTCGGCGGAGCCATAAATTTCAGAGTAACGTAGCCTGAGAATTCCCGCGCGCTGAACGCACCAGATTTCAATGCGCGATTCTGACGAGGAACTCCACTGGCTGGCCCTGCGCATGGTTCCCGGGCTGGGAACGCGCAAGGCTGTGCAACTGATCGAGATTTTTCGAACGCCCCAGGCCGTGTTCCGCGCCTCGAAAAGCGAACTCGAAAGCGCCGGAATCTCTCCCTCCGGGGCGCAGAGCATCGCGAGCGGCTGCGCTTTCGAGGACGCGGCCGATCAGCACAAGAAACTGGAAGCGTTCGGCGCGAGCCTGGTTTCGATGAACGATCCGGCGTATCCGCCGCGGCTGCGCGAGATTTTCGACCCTCCGGCTGTGCTGTTCGCCCGCGGACGGATCGAGCTGCTACAAACATTAATGATAGGGATCGTGGGGACGCGGCGGCCGACGGCCTATGGGACTGCGGCGGCGGCGAAGCTGGCGAAGGATCTCGCGACTGCCGGGCTGACCATCGCGAGCGGGATGGCGCGCGGCGTCGATACGGCGGCGCACAAAGCAGTGCTCGACACCGAAGGCGACACGATCGCAGTTTTCGGGTGCGGAATCGACGAAGTCTATCCTGCTGAAAACCGGAAACTTCGCGACCAGATCGTAGAGCGCGGCTTGACCCTTTCGGAATTCCCGATGGGCACGCCCGCTTATCCGCAGAACTTTCCCGTCCGGAACCGGATTATCAGCGGAATGAGCGCTGGCGTCCTGGTGGTCGAGGGCGGCGAGTATTCCGGGTCTTCGATCACGGCGAAGCTGGCGATCGAGCAGGGGCGCGAGGTTTTCGCGGTCCCTGGCAATATTACCTCGAAGATGAGCTGGGGGCCGAACCTGCTGATTAAGCAGGGAGCGAAACTGGTCCAGGAATGGAACGACGTGGCGGTCGAATTGAAGCCGGAGGAGCGCCGAAAGCTGGTGGATCAGTGCCGCAGCCGATTGAAAATAAACGGAAAAGAAGAAGATGAATCCGCGGCGGCCACCCCGGCATCGATTAACTACAAAGGGTTGGGTCCCATCGCTCAGGCGGTTTTGGGCTCGCTCCAGCCGGATTCTCCCGTAGGTCTCGATCACCTGGTGGAAACAGTTCCTGGCGCTTCTTCATCGGAAATTATCGCGGTTTTGTTCGAACTGGAACTGGCCGGCTTAGTGCGCCAGGTTCCGGGCAAGAGCTTTCTGCGGGTATGGGCCGATTGACACCCTGGCCGGCGGATCGTGCTAAGATTTCGGGCAGGCAAGGCCTGCACGCGGCCCGTCGCGGCCGGGTGCCAATGAAATTGATCGATCTTCATAATTGTTGTAATTAAAGAGCGCATTCCTATGGCAAAGAATCTCGTGATCGTCGAGTCGCCTGGAAAGGTGAAAACGATCGGAAAGTATCTCGGGAAACAATACCTGGTGAAAGCCTCGCTGGGCCATGTCAAGGACCTGCCCAAGAAGGACTTGGCTGTCGATGTCGAGCACGATTTCACCCCGGTTTACGAAGTGATCGAAGGGAAGAAGAAGCTGATCGCGGAGCTGAAGCAGGCGGCCAGGAAGGCTGAAACGGTGTACCTGGCGGCTGACCCGGACCGGGAAGGCGAAGCGATTTGTTTCCACCTCCAGGAAGAGCTTCACGATGGCAAGAAGGGTCCGCGGATCCTGCGGGTGATGTTCAACGAAATCACCAAGAACGCGATTCAGAAGGCGTTCGAGACGCCGGTTTCGGTGAATCTGCACCTGGTCGACGCGCAGCAGGCGCGGCGCGTGCTGGACCGGCTGGTGGGTTACAAAATCTCGCCGCTTCTCTGGGACAAGGTGCGGCGCGGACTTTCGGCGGGGCGGGTGCAAACGGTCGCGCTGCGGCTGATTGTCGAGCGCGAGCGCGAGATCCGCGCATTCCAGAAAAAAGAATACTGGTCGATCGACGTGAGCCTGGCGGCGAAGAAGCCGCCGGTGTTTTCGGCGCACCTGGCGAAGAAAAACGACGAGAGCATTGAGATCGCCGACGAGGGCGCAGCGAAAGCGATCGTGGACGCGGTGGAGGGAACTGCCTACGTCGTCAAGTCGGTCAACAATCGCGAGAAGCGGCGCAATCCGGTGCCGCCCTTCATTACATCCACGTTGCAGCAGGAAGCGGCGCGCAAGCTGAGGTTCAGCGTGAAGCGGACCATGATGCTCGCGCAAAAGCTGTACGAGGGCGTGGAGCTGTCGAAAGACGAGGGCGCGATCGGGTTGATTAGCTATATGCGCACGGATTCGACGCGCGTTTCGAACGAGGCGCTCGATGAAGTGCGCGCGATGATCGCGGAGCGCTACGGCGCGGACTACCGGCCGGCGTCGCCCAACGTTTACAAATCGAAGAAAGAGGCGCAAGATGCGCACGAGGCGATCCGGCCGACTTCGGTTCTGCGGACGCCGGACAGCGTGGAAAAATTCCTGGCGGAGGACGAGCTGAAACTGTACCGGCTGATCTGGATGCGCTTCGTCGCGTCGCAGATGACGCCGGCGGTTTTCGATCAGACCACCATCGACGTTCAGGCCAAGGGCAAGGACGGCGCAACGTATTTATTCCGCGCCACCGGCAGCGTGCCCAAGTTCGACGGGTTCCTGAGAGTCTACGAAGAAGGCAAGGATCAGAAGGACGAAGAAGACGAGGAGTTAAAGCACAAGCTGCCCGCGGTCGCCGAGGGCGAGACGCTGAGGTTCCGCTCGATCACGCCCGAACAGCATTTCACCGAGCCACCTCCGCGATTCACGGAAGCGACTTTGGTGAAGGAGCTCGAGGCCGATGGCGTGGGCCGTCCGTCGACTTACGCGTCGATTCTTTCGACCATTCAGGAGCGCGAATACGTGCGCAAAGAGGGCGGACGATTTTTCCCCACCGAATTGGGGATCGTCGTGACGGATCTGCTGCTGGAAAGCTTCAACGACCTGTTTGACGTGACCTACACGGCGCGGATGGAGGCCGAGCTCGACGAAATCGAGCAGGGCAAGGTCGACTGGCGCATGGCGATGAGCGAGTTTTACGAGCGCTTCCAGAAAGACCTGGATTACGCCGCGCGGCACATGACCGACATCAAGCGCATGGAAGTTCCCACCGATTTCGTGTGCGAAAAATGCGGCAAGCCGATGGTGATCAAGTGGGGCAAGCACGGGCGCTTCATCGCCTGCACGGGCTACCCCGAGTGCACCAACACGCGCGAGCTGCCGGATGAATCCGGGTCGATGACCGAGCAGGACGAAGCCGAATATTGCGAGAACTGCGGGCGTCCGATGGTGCTCAAAAAGGGGCGATTCGGTCAGTTCCTGGCGTGTTCGGGTTATCCGGAGTGCAAGACCACCAAGCAACTCGGAGCGGCGCAGAAGCAGCAGGACGTTCCGCTCGATGAGAAATGCCCCAACTGCGGATCGAACATGGTGCGCAAGTACGGGCGCTACGGCGAATTTGTCGCGTGCAGCAATTATCCCAAGTGCAAGTACGTCAAGCAGAAGACCATCGGCGTGAAGTGCCCGAACTGCTCGGAAGGCGAGGTCGTGGAGCGGCGATCCAAGCGCGGCAAAGTTTTTTACGGCTGTAATCGCTATCCGGATTGCGAATTCGTGGCGTGGGGCAAGCCCATCGCGGAGAAATGTCCGGAGTGCGGCGGCGGGTACCTGATCGAGAAATTTCTGAAATCGGGTCCGGTAGCGCAGTGTCCCAATAAAGAGTGCAAGTACAAACATCCGCTCGAGCTGCCCGCGGCCGAAGCCAAAGAAACTCCGGAAGAGGTGAAGGTGTGATGGCGGAAGCGGTAGCCGCGCAACCTCCCAAGCCCGATTACGGCCTGGATGCTCCGGTGGCGGTGAAGCGCATGTTCACGCGCGGGGCGTGGTTCGCCGGGACTGGTCTGGTGCTGTTCATCATCAATCACAACCAGTATCCGGCGGTCTCGGCGCGACTGCTCGCGGTGCTGGGATTCATCGGCGTGGTGTTCTGGGCGGCGGGCGCGTTCATGATCTGGTCGAGCCGCGTGGCGAAGTTGGAACTGCGCGACCGGCTGCTCGATTTGCTCCAGTTTCG
Organism: Bryobacteraceae bacterium; assembly: GCA_035501755.1. Classification (GTDB taxonomy): domain Bacteria; phylum Acidobacteriota; class Terriglobia; order Bryobacterales; family Bryobacteraceae; genus Palsa-187. The sequence continues at coordinate 59,413 of DATJVN010000021.1, forward strand.
GGGCGATGAAAAAGTGCTGGATGTCGGCTGCGGGCGCGGGCTGATGGTGATCGGCGCGGCGAAGCGGCTGAAATCGGGGAAAGCAACCGGGATCGACGTGTGGAGTCCCACGGATCTTTCGGGAAATTCCGCGGATGCCTGCAAGCAGAACGCGAAGATCGAAGGCGTGAGCGACCGCGTGCGCATCGAGAACGGCGACGCGCGGCGCCTGGTGTATCCCGCGAATCATTACGACGTGGTGATGTCGACGCTGGCGATCCACAATCTGCCGGAGATGGCGGATCGGAAGCAGGCCGTCCAGGAGATGTGGCGCGTGCTCAAGCCGGGCGGGCGCGTGTTAGTCTACGACATTCTGCACGCAGGCGAATACGCCAAGATCCTGCGAGGGCTGGGCGCGGCGGAGGTCACGTTATCGGGACTGTTGTTTTTGTGGTGCGTGCCGTCGCGGAGCGTGATCGCTCGGAAGGCGTGAACAACCTGCTGAGGGCTCGGTAATTTTCAGCCTTGCCGCGTGAGCGAGCGGCTCTGCTCACCTAGTCCACCGGCTTCCAGGATGCGTCGGGATTGTACGTCGTCACGGGCGCGCCTTGCCGATGCGACGGGCCCAGGTCCTTTTCAAAAACGATTCCGTCCTGATTCACGACGAACGTGTTCACACCGGTGACTCCGTATTCGGCGGGCCAGGCGACGATGGCGAAGCCTCCCAATAACTGATTTTTAACGAGGTAGGCGTGCGCGCCGCCGGGGGCGGCGGAGCCCTGCGCCTTGAGGATCTGGAAATAATAGCCATGATACGGCTTGAGCGCGACGCCGCCTTCGTCCTGCTCGAAATCCTGAGGGATCATCGATGAAAGCGCGGCGATGCTGGGCGCGTAGACATGCTGCGGGTTGATCTCGGAGTAGTCCTGCTCGGCCGTGCCGAGGCTCACGCAGATATCGATCGCGTCGAGCTCATTGGCGCCGATGCGGCGGGCGCGCATGGACTCGGCTCCCATCGCGGTGTCGAAGATCCACGCGCCGTTCTTTTTGACGATCGGCACAGGAAAAGGCCAATCCTCGCTGCCGACGCACAGGATCATCCGATTGGGGTCCATCGAATCCTTCTGCAAGCGCTGCTGGGACTCGGCCGCTTTGACGAATTCGGCGCGCTCGGCCTGATCCTGCTGGGGATTTCCGGTGGTGAGCACGGTGCTCGCGTGGGGGCCGAAGATGGCGTTAAGTTCGGTAGTGTTATCGGAAGCGGCGGCCTGGACCAGGTCCCGGGCCGCCGCCTGAGGGCTAGGAAAAGATTTCTGTGTGGCCGTCTGGCCGAATGCGAGTGCGCCGATCGCGAGCGCGGGTAGCAGCGCTTTCATTAGCGTCTCCCTCCGCGTGCGCCGCCGCCTCCGTGGAATCCGCCACCGCCGTGGAAGCCGCCGCCGAAGTGGCCCATGCTGGAGAAGCCGTGGTCGCTCTCGATGCGGGTCTGGCCGCCGTTATGGATTCCACCGAACGCGCTGTGAACGCCGCCGGAAAAGGAGTGGTTGAATCCCGGAGAACTGAATCCGCCGGCTCGCGGAGCTGGTTCGCGGACGCCCGCTCCGCCGCTGAATCCTCTCGGGGCTGCGCCACCGCTGAATCCTCTGAAATTACCGCTGGACGCGCCACGGAGATTTTCACCGCCGTGGAATTGCGGAACGGCTCCGCCGCGGAAGGCGCCCGCTCCGCGAATATTGCCGGCGCGGAATTCGTTATTCAATGCGTGGTTGGGATAAGGGACTCCCAGCCGGTGCGCGGGATTGTGCGCCCAAACCGAGGTCCCTCGGAACCCGCCGTGGAATTCGCGGAAACCATAGCGATGCAGGAAATAATTGTTCACCAGGATGCTGTGACCGAACCAGTTCGGCCCCCATCCCCACCCGAAAGCTCCCCATCCACAGCAGCCGCCGAAGAATCCGCCGATGTAGATGCCAGGGCCGAAACCGAACCCGAACCCGATCCCGGGATAAAACAGCGGAGGATAATAGCCGAATGCCGGCGGACCCCAGATATAGTCCGGATTGTACGTGGGGACATAGACTACCTGCGGATTGGTCGGCTCGATATCGACGACGGTTTGTCCGTTCTCAGTCTGCTCGGTGACGCTCTGCTGCGGGGTGGATTGCAGCTTGCCGTTCTGCATCGCCTGGAGGCGCATTCTCTGAACCGCGTTCATCACGTCGGCCTGTTGGGCAAGAAACGCGTTGCCGAGAGCGGTGGTCCACTGGACGTCCTGGTTGAGCGTCGCGAGAACATTGGGGAAAGCGACCAGCGCCTGAACGCTGGGGTCCCAATTCTGCTGGTGCGCCGCGTCGACCAGTTGCTGCGGCGTCAGATTACGGTTCTCCTGCGTCCATTGATAGGCTTCAACCACCTCGAGCGGATACGTGGACGCGACCAGAATCTGGCTGAGCAGAGGATCGGGATAGAGTGCGATGGGCGCAACCAGATCGTCGAGTTGTTGCGGAGAAAGCGGCTGCGCGGGCGGCGGGGCCTGCTCCGGCGGAGAAGGCGGAACGTTGGCCCCAGGCGGAGGAACAGCCTGCGGAAGCGCTCCCTGCGGGGCAGGCGCGGCCTGCGGCGGATACGGTTCCTGCGCGAACGCGGTCATTCCCGAGATCGCCGCGGCGCAAACGATTGCGAGTAATTTACGTTTCCCGTTCATAACGCACCCATTTCAGTGATGCCATAGCCCGGGGTCGAGTTGCTCCCCTGAATCTGGTAGTTTTTCCCAGAATCGGCGTTAGTGCTGGAGTACTACGGGCGTCTTGATTACTCACGTCGAAAGGCCAGCACTCCGGCTGCCAGGCAATGCCTTGCGCGGGCTTACTGCACTTGAAACGGCTGTCGCGTTTCGTAGTTCTGATTGCCGACTTTGTCGTGGATGATGATCACCAAAGTGTAGGGAGCTTTGGCGACGGTGTTGTCCAGATGCAAGCTCAGCTCGCCGGGTACGTAGCGTTGCGGATAGAACGACTGGTGCGCATCGGAGGCCGCCGCGGGTTGCGCGAAAACCTGGTCACCGTTGGCGTTCAGAATCGCCAGACCGTAATCCACCGAGAATTGATTCCCTTCCCCGAATTTATACCCGGTGATGTCGAATTTTGCCCACAACGTATCGCCCGGCGTGTAGATCGCTGGCCTCATCGCGACCTTATCGTCGGCGGCGCGGACGAAGGCGAAATTGCGGATGGTGAGCGTATCGCTGGGTTGGACATCGTGGCCGCGCACTTCGAAGCTCAGTTCGCCGGTGGTCTCGGCGCCGGCGACTTCGTCCTGAATCGTGACTGGAATGTGATACGTTCCGCTGGGCGCGAAGGCCGGAACGCTGAAGGTCGCGAGAAATTTCGGAACCCAGTCTTTGTCCTGCGCGGAGAGCGACTCCTCAATCGCGCCGGAACGATCCTTGTCGATGGGAACACCGGAGGGGTCGACCAGGCGCATGTGCCAGCGCAGCTTGACGGCGCGCGCTTCATTGCCGGACTGGGTCGCGAAACCGGCGATGCGGCAACTGAAATACGCGGTTTCCCCGGGGACGAATTCGTAGCCGGATGGCAACATGGGACCGTCCTCATATTGATGCAGCGCCAGCCTCTCGATGGCCAGCTTGGGCTCGCTTTGAGGAGCGGATTGCGCGCGAACCGGGGCAGCCAGCGCCGCGACCGCGGCGGTCAGAAACAACAGACGAACCACGACACACCTTTACTTTCCGGGCGGCGAGGGCTCCGGCAACGGGTTGGCCTCGGTCTCCGGGTCGATACGCAGAGGAATCTTGACCCACGCGAATCTTTCGCTTCCCGCCTCGCCTCCATCGGTTAGACGCAGACGATAGGAACCGAGTGGAACATCGAACAGGAGGCGGCCCTGCTGCGTCTGCGCGGGGTTGATGGTGCGCAGCAGACCGAACCAGGAGTCCACGCCGTCGCCGCTTTCCAGTTCCTTATATTGCTTACCGTCCTGGTCCTCGAGGATCAACAGCGGCACGGAAAGGTCATGCCCGCCGCCGTTGGTCACCGAGATGGAAATCAGCAGGAAGCGCCCCTGCGGAAGGCGAACGTTAAACTCGTCTCCCAGTTGACTTCGCCAGACGCTGTCGACGACATTGTAGGTGAGCGGGCCGATGGGAACCCGTTCTCCCATATCGTATTCGGCGCGAGTGGAGAGGCCCTCCCGGGTGCAGCCGGCAAGTAAAAGGATGGGCAGTAATGCCGAAAACTGAAATCGCAACAGGCGCAAGGGCATGAGGATTATTTCACAATTTTACCGGAATTCGGGGCGATGGCAAGTCCGGATTCTGGCGGCGGCGCTCAGTTTAGGGCTGGCAGGGCCGGGACTCGCGTTTCAACAGGAACATCCGGTTTCCGGCCGTGTGATCGCGCCGGTGATGGGCGCCGCCGGTGCGGACTGGCTGGAACGGCCCGAGCGCGCGGCCGAGGAGCATCCCGACGAAGCCTTGGACGCGTTGCACCTCAAACCGGGAATGACGGTGGCCGACGTCGGCGCGGGCACCGGGTATATGACCCTGCGGATGGCGCGGCGTGTCGGACCGGGAGGGAAAGTTTACGCGGTCGATATTCAGCCGGAGATGCTGCGTCTGCTGCGCGCCAACGCGGCTCGCGCGAACCTGACCAATATCCAACCGGTGCTCGGGGACGATACTGATCCCAAGCTTCCGCGCGGCCAGATCGACCTCATCCTGCTGGTGGATGTTTACCACGAGCTGTCGCACCCGCAGGAGATGGTGCGTCACTTTTATGACGCGCTCGCCCCCGACGGCCGGCTGGTGCTGGTCGAATATCGCAAGGAAGATCCCAGTGTTCCGATCAAGCCGTTGCACAAGATGAGCGTTCAGCAAGTGAAGCTCGAACTGGAGACGCAGGGATTTCATCTGCGGAAGGTCGACGAACGCCTCCCGTGGCAGCATATTCTTATTCTGACCAAGTAATTCCGCAGCCGTTTACTTGTTTACTACCACTGTGAGGGTGGTCGTGGCGGGGGACTTCAGCGACGGGCTGGTCGCGGTGATCGTGACCGGATATGAGCCCACGGCGGCTGAGGTTGACGCCTGAAACACTAGCGAAGCGCTGGTCCCGGAAATCGACCAGCGGGCGGAGACTCCGGAAGGAAGCGCGCCGTAAGACACGTTGACCGTCCCGGTGAATCCGTTGGCGGGAGTGAGCGTGATATTGGTGGACGCAGAGCCTCCAGGCGCGAGCGTGACGGTCGAGGGAGTCGCAGCGATGGTGAGCGACGGGGTCGCGGCCGGCGCGGGTATCGTCAGTGAGAGGGTCGCCGATTGCGTGAGGGAGGCGCCCGTGCCGGAAATAGTGATCGAATAGGTTCCCGGCGTCGCGTTGGAAGCCACCGAGAGCGTGAGCTTGCTCGTTCCGCTGCCGGGCGATGCGATGGATGCCGGCGAAAGCATGGCAGTCACGCCGTTAGGCAGCTTCGAAGTGGAAAGCGCGATTGCGGAGCTGAAACCGTTCTGCGCCGTGGTGGCGACGGTAAGCGAGCCCGACGAGCCCGTCGCGATGTTCGCGCTGGTTGCCGACGGAACCAGGGTGAAAGTCGGCGCGAGGATGGTCAGCGAGAGCAGCGCTGATTCGGTGACGGCGCTGCTGGTCGCCGCGATCTGGATGGAATAGGCTCCCGCGGTCGCGCTGGCGCTGACGCTGAGCGTCAGCTTGCTCGTTCCGCTGCCGGGCGAGGAGATGGATGCGGGAGAAAACGCGGCCGTGACTCCAGTCGGAACTTTCGAGACCGAAAGCGCGACGGCGCCGCTGAATCCGCCCGCCACGGCGGTGGTGACGTTCACCGAACCCGAGGCGCCGCGGGCAATCGAGATAGACGACGCGCTCCCTGAGACCGTGAACGGCTGCACCACGGTGAGAGTCAAGGTCGCGGTTTTGGTCTGACTGCCGGAAGTGCCGGTAACGGTGAGAGAATACGCACCGGTCGCGACGGTGGAAGCGGCGGAGAGCGTAAGCGTGCTCGATCCGGCGCCAGTGATACTTGAGGGGGCAAATGACGCGGTCACTCCGGTGGGCGCACCGGTGACCGAAAGCGCCACCGCGGAGTTGAATCCGCCGCTGACCGCGATAGTTGCGGTCAGGCTCGCGTGCGCGCCCTGGGCCACCGTGAGAGAAGCGGGCACGGAAAGGGTGAACGAGGGAACCGGCGCCGACGTGGTCCAGTGGTTCATCAGCATGAACACGTCGGGCGAGCCGAGGCCGGTCGCCTGGTTGTAATGCGCTCCGGCGGTGAAACCGGTGACGCCCGGGACGGTGTTGTTGCCGCTGGTGATCGCGTGAAAGACCTGCGCACCGCCGGAATCCTGAGCCGACGCGAGCGGGTAGAGCGTAGTGTTGACGTTGCCCTGGCGCTCGCCCGTTTTCTGATTCACCAGCGCCATGATTCCCGCAAAGGACGGCGACGCGCACGAGGTGCCGCCGATGAGGTAAAGGCCGCCTAGAATATCGACCAGGTAGCCGTCGTGCGTAGCTGCGCTGAGCGAAATGTCGGGGACGTCGCGCCTGGAGTCGGCGGGAACGCCGGGTCCGGATTGCCAGGAGGGTTTCGAATAATAGGCGCTCGCGCCGCCGCCGCCGGCCCACAACTCCGACCCGCCATTGGAGCCGCTTTCGTTCCAGGCGACCTCGGGAATGTAGCTCAGCGCCGAGCCGTACGACGCATTGTTGCCCGCCGACCAGTACAGGCTGTTGTTGCCGTTTTCGTTGAGCTCGGTCCCGCCGACACACACGCTGTACGGGGTGGAACACAGGCCGTTGACCGCCTGGCCGAGGGTCGCCTTGGACTCCGAAGGAGAATCGCAGCCGGCCGCGCCGCTGTCGCCGACCGCGACCAGAGCGGTGATTCCCTGCGCGGCTGCCTGTTGCCACAGGTTGTTGTAAAACGATCGTTCGGCCGATCCCATCTGCGCCTCGCAGCTTCCGAAACTGACGCTCAGTACCGGCGCGATGTTGTTGCTGACGATGTACTGCGCGGAGAGATCGATCCCGTCGGTGGTGTTGGTGGAGGCTGAGACCACAAACTTGACGGTCGCCATGGGCGCGACCGCGCCGGACCACTCCACATCGAGATCGGCTTCGGATTCCTCATCCATCGAGAGAATGCCGGGATTGGTTCCATTCACGATCACCGTTGGGTTGTTCACCGGAAGATGGAAAGTGGAACGGAAAGTCTGGATGTCGGAGAGCTGGATGTTGGTGCGGCCGGCGATGGCGATGGACTGGCCGGAACCGGTGAATCCGGCGGTGTAGGCCGCGGCGGCATCGTAGATGGTGGCGAAATCGGCGGGCGCGAGGTAGTGCGCGGTGCCGCTTGTATATTGGGGTGCGGCCCGGAGCCCGTGGTGCATGGGCGCGCGCGGAAAATCGTGCAGCGACACCGCGCCGGCGACGATCGCGGCCAGCGATTCGGGGATGCTCGGATCGGAAGAGTTGGCGTGATGGATCGCGCCATTTACGCGATAGGTCCGCATGGGCGTGTGAAACGCGGTTTCCACCTGCGCGGCCGTGCCGCTGAAGATGATGGAACGCCCGCCGGCGGGAATTTCGTCGATGGTGAATCCGGCGCCGGCGAGCCAATCGGAGACTCGCCGCAGATTTTCCTGCGAAACGCCGAAACGCTCCGCGAAATCTTCCGGAGTGAGCCAGCGGTGGTATTCGGGCGAAGCGGGGTCCTGCTGCGCGTCGATGAGCGCGTCCAGCTCGGCCTGCTGATCGGCACTGGGTGGTGCGAGCACCAAAATCATGCGCTGCATGGGAAAATCTGGCGCGACGGGTCCCACTTCAAACTCGGCGCGAGCCAGCGGATGTCTATTGCCGGCCAGAACGACGGTGCGCTCCTGATCCTGCGCGGACACGTTGAAATAAAGCAGAAATAAACCGGCGCAAAAAAATGCGGCCGAGCGGCGTGGCATGGCGTCTCCTGGAAGAGCGGCTTTTCAGAGACGAGCGGCTTTTGAAAGCTGTATGAAGCTGCTCTTTGCTTGGCTCATCGCCCGCGGGAGGCCGTTGATCGGAAAATTTCAAAAAAAATCGCGCCTTAGGTACTTTTGTACTTGCTCTCTGCGTCAATTCAATGGACACTTAAATTTCATGGCAAGCGTGATCCTCACCAACGGAGCAAAGGTCCGCGAGCCGGCGGATCGCTGGACGACGGCGGAAGCGGCCGAGCTGTACGACGTGGCCAGCTGGGGCAAGGGATATTTTTCCGTCGGCACGAACGGTCACCTCTACGTGCACCCGGAAAAAGATCCGCAGCGCTCGCTCGATCTGAAGGAGTTGGTGGACAGCCTGGAGCTCCGCGGGATCGCGCTGCCCATTCTGATCCGTTTCGGCCAGATTTTGCAGCACCGTCTGGGAGAGATGCACCAGGCCTTCCAGAGCGCCATTGGCGAGCACAACTATCGCGGGGGCTACTGCTGCGTGTACCCGATCAAGGTCAATCAGCAGCGCCAGGTCGTCGAGGAAGTTTTCGAATACGGGCGGCCGTTCAAATTCGGCCTGGAGGCGGGCTCGAAGCCGGAGCTGCTGGCGGTGCTCGCGATCGCCGACAACGACACACCAATCATCTGCAACGGATTCAAAGACGACGAATATATCGAGATGGTGATGCTGGCGGCCAAGATCGGGCGGCG
>DATJVN010000022.1:0-47458 GCA_035501755.1 Bryobacteraceae bacterium
AACATCAGATCGATATCCGAGCTGTAGTTGAGCTCGACGCCGCCCAGTTTTCCCAGCGCGATCACGCAAAAGCTCGCGTCGGTTTCACCAAAGCGCCGGATCAGATCGGCGTGAATGCGCTGGTACGCGGTTTCGACGATCGCGTCGGCGAGCGCGGATAGCTCCGAAGTGATTTCGGGCAGCGTGCCCAGGCCGAGAACGTCGCGCACCACGATCCGCAGCATCTGCCGGCGGCGGAACTGCGCGAGCTCGAGGGGGCTGGGAAGTCCCGGCGCGAGCGCCGCATCGAGACGCGCGCGATATTCCTCGGCCTCGATCACACGCTGCGGATCGGGCGAGTGAATCAGCTCCTCCGCCCATCCGGGATGCTCCAGAATCTCTTCGGAAAGGAAATGGCTGTTGGTGAAAATCGCCGTGAGATAGCGCAATCCCGTGGTGGATCGCGTGATCCGGTCGAAAGCCGCGGGCTGCTGCTCCCGGAGCCTCACGAAATATTGCAGGCCGATCTCCGGCGCGGCAGAAGCGGCGAGCAGCAGATCGATGCGCTCCAGCACCGCCTGAGGAACACCGCGGCCGAGGCTCAAAATTTCGCGCTCCGCGCGGGCGCGGTCGGCAAAATCGAGCTCCGAAAGCCGCCGCATGGTCACGCCGGCTCTTCCACCAGCGCGATCGGATCGCCGGTGCGGATCATGCCCGGCCGAAGCACGGACGCGTAGAATCCGCTCAGCCCCCAGCGCGGCGACGACGCGTCACCCGCTTTGACTTCCGCGTCATAAATCGCTGCCTGGATTCCTTTGCCGTAGACGCTCAGCGTCTCGCAGGGAACGCGAATTTTGGTAATCTCGAAAACCACGCCGGGAGTGCGATAGCGCTGCCCGACGCGGACCGCGTGACGATCAAGCCCGCGAGTCGTCAGATTTTCGCCGAGCGCGCCCGCATACAGCGGAAATCCCTGCCGGGTGAGCTCCTCCAAACCCTCCGAAGTGATGATCAGGATCCCCTGGCGCGGACCACCGTGAATCTGAGGAAACGCATGCCCGTCGCCCGCGAGACCGAGCGTGGTCACCTCGGCTTCAGAAATCGCGCGCTTGGGAATCCCGCCGCGCGACACGCTGATCTGTAGAATGGATGCCGGCACTTTCGATTACCATCGTACCGGAGGGCACAGCGATGCCGGATATTCGACACGCGATTCAAATCACGGCGGCGAGATTGTAGACGCTGGCGTCGATGCCGCACTAAGCGGGAAGCTCGACCTCGATTTCGCGCAAAATCGAGGTTGGCGAACGATCGGGCTTCACGCTTTCCCAATACACGCGAATGGCTCCCGCGGCGCGCTCCGTGAGCTCCTCGACTGAGCTTCCTGTCACCATGATGGTCGGGAGTTCCGGCACGTACGCGCTGAAGCTTCCCGGCTGACCTTCGATCACGAGCGAGTATTTTCGGGTCATCCGTCGTCCCTGATACCAGTCTGCCTCAGAATCGCACGAAATGTCCCGGGCCGCACATCATCTCCGGTCTTTCGGGACACGACCGTGATCCGCCCGTCAGAATGTTTAAATACGCGATGATCTCCGGTTGTGCGAACGTGTTTCTAGCCGTTCGCTTCGAGAAGCGTGATCACGTCGCGAACCTTCAACGGCACGCGTTAAATGTCGTAATACAGCGCGAACTCGTAAGGATGCGGCCTCAGTCGCACGGCGTCCGACTCATTCTTGCGCTTGTACGCGATGAATGTTTCGAGCAGCTCTTCGCTGAACACGTCGCCCTTGAGCAGGAAGCCGTGATCGTCCTCCAGGCACTGCAGCGCTTCTTCGAGCGACGCCGGCATCGATGGGACGCTCTTCATCTCCTCCGGCGACAGATCGTAGATGTCCTTATCGAGCGGCTCGCCCGGATCGATTTTGTTCATCACGCCGTCGAGTCCGGCCATCATCATCGCCGCGAACGCCATGTACGGGTTCGAGCTCGGGTCCGGCGGACGGAATTCCAGGCGCTTCGCCTTGGGGCTCGCCGAGTACATCGGTATGCGCACCGCGGCTGACCGGTTGCGCCGCGAATACGCCAGATTCACCGGAGCCTCGTAGCCCGGCACCAGGCGCTTGTAGCTGTTGGTGGTCGGCGCGATGATCGCCGAAAGCGCGCGCGCGTGCTTGAGCAATCCGCCGATGTACCACAGCGCCATCTGGCTCAGCCCCGCATACATGTCGCCCGCAAACAGCGGATTTCCGCCCTTCCACAAGCTCTGATGCGTGTGCATTCCACTGCCGTTGTCGCCGAACAGCGGCTTGGGCATGAACGTCACGCTTTTACCGTACTGATACCCGACGTTGCGGATCACATACTTGTACAGCATCATGTTGTCCGCCGACTTGAGCAGCGTGTCGAAGCGTTGATCGATTTCGCACTGCCCGCCCGTGGCGACCTCGTGATGGTGGCACTCGATCTCGATCCCGCAGCGGATCATGGTCTCCACCATCTCGGCGCGCAGGTCCTGGTAGTGATCGGTCGGCGGGACCGGAAAATATCCTTCTTTATAGCGCGGCCGATATCCGAGGTTGTTGGTCTCGCGGCTGGAATTCCAGCGGCCCTCGTCCGCGTCGATGAAATAATAGCCTTCGTGTGCATTCTGATCGAAGCGCACGTTGTCGAAAATGAAGAATTCGGCTTCCGCGCCGAAGTAGGCCGTGTCGGCGAGGCCGGAATTTTTCAGATACATTTCGGCCTTGCGCGCGATCCAGCGCGGATCGCGATCGTAGTGCTGGCGCGTGATCGGATCGATCACATCGCAGGTCATCACCAGCGTGCGCGTTTCATAGAACGGATCGATGTAAGCCGTGGTGGGGTCGGGAATGAGCAGCATATCGCTCTCATTGATCGCGGCCCAGCCGCGGATGCTCGATCCATCCATTCCAAATCCCTGCTCGAAGGAGTCCTCTTCGAGCTCGCTGATCGGATAGGAGACGTGATGCTGCAGTCCGGGCAGATCGGTGAAGCGCAGATCCACCTGCCGGGCTTCGTGCTTCTTGGCATATTCAAGAACATCTTTCGGCGTCTTAGCTGCGTGGCTCATACCACTTGAGGATAGCCGGTTGCGAGGGCCGAGAGGGATAGAAAATTTGAATGAGAGCGATAAAACGAAGCCGCTAGCGTAGGTTTTTTCCGATCGCCAGAATATGCGCGCTCGTTCCCAAAATCGAGGGCTCGGCTTCCACCTTTTCCAAGTGTTCGAGCAGTTTCGCCCGCAAATCGGCGTGCTCCCAAATTTGCCGAAAATGGGCCGCCATCCACACTGGACCTTCCACTGCGACCAGGCGCACGTCCTGAAAAATTTCGCCGACCTCGGAGGAGAGTTCCTCCGGCCGATGAAAGTGCGCTGTGGTGAAATACGCAGGATTGTCGGAGGGATTCCGATGCTCGCCGGTTTCCAAATCCCGCGCGACGATGTCGCGAAACTGAGGATCGGAAAAGGCGCCGGTCGCGACGCCGTCGATGAGCGATGCGAAGCGCGAAATCGCCGCGGCGAACAGGATGCCACCGGGCTTCAGAATCCTGCGCGCTTCGCGCACGGCGCGCATGCGCTCGCTTCGATCGGTAAGGTGATACAAAGGACCGAGCAGCAGCACGGCGTCCGCGTTCGCGCCGGCGATGTCGAGCTGCCGCGCGTCGCCGCCGCGGATCGAGGCGAGCCGCACCTCGGACTCAGCTTCCACAGCCCGGGCGTCCTCGAGATGCCGCTCCACCGGATCGATCAGGTGAACCTGGTAGCCGAGCTCGGCGAGCGGAAAAGCGTAGACTCCGGCTGCTCCGCCGATGTCGTAGAGGACAGCCGGCGCGGGCGGCAGATGGCGCGCCAGGATCGATTGCGTCCGGACGCGCTCCAGTTCACCTTCGACGCCCGCAAGGCGCGCGGATTCCCGGGTTCGAAGATAATAGCCTTCGATCTCGGGTGAGAGCAAGTCTTATTTTACTTCGACGGTCGCGCCGGCGTCGGTGAATTTCTTCTTGATCGCCTCGGCCTCTTCCTTGTTCACGCCCTCTTTGATGGTCTTGGGCGCGCCGTCGACCAGGTCCTTGGCTTCTTTCAAGCCCAGGCTGGTGACCTCGCGGACGGCCTTGATCACATTGATCTTGTTGGCGCCCGCCGCGGTCAGCACGACGGTGAACTCGGTCTTTTCCTCGGCGGGAGCCGCGGCCGCAGCCGCGCCGCCGCCCGCCGGAGCCGCAGCCACCGCCGCGGCAGCCGCCGAAACTCCCAGCTTCTCTTCGAGCAGCTTTACCAGCTGCGAAGCCTCGAGCAGCGTCAAGCCTTGAATCTGATCCGCAATCGCGTTAATGTCAGCCATTTTCGTTTTCCTCTAAAGCTTTTCTTGAAAGCTTACGCTTTAAACTTGTTTTCCTTCACTCCCTGATCGACCACCACCGCGAGGTTGCGGCCCACTCCGTTGATCGCCGTCACCAGGCGCTGCGCCGGAGCATTGATCAACCACAAAAGCTTGGCGTAAATCTCTTCCTTCGACGGCAGGCTGGCCAGATCGGTGATGCCCTGCACGTTCACCACGCGGCCCTGCACCAGGCCGGCGCGGAAAGTGAAGCTCGGATTCGCCTTGGCGTACGCCGTCAGCGCTTTGGCGAGCGCCACCGGGTCGCCGGAAGTATAGGCCAGCGAGCACATGCCCTTCAGGTCCTTTAAAAGTTCCGACGCCGGCGTGCCCTCGGCCGCCTTTTCGGCGATGCGGTTCTTGATGACCTTATAATTCGCGCCCGCGCCGCGAATCGCCTTGCGCAATTCGAAATCCTGGCTGACGGTCAGCTTCTCGTACCCGGTCAAAAAAACGTTTCCGGATTTTTCGAGATCCTTCTTCAGCGCTTCGAGGTCCTTCTTCTTTTCCGGCTTCTTCTTCATCTTTTTTTCCTTAGCCGCGAATCAACGCGAATAAAACACTTCAAATTCGCGTTCATTCGCAGCCATTCTTAAACCGCCTTCTGGTTATACGGCGTCACATCCAGGTGCACGCCGGGACCCATGGTCGAGCAGATGGTCACGCTCCTGACGTACTTGCCCTTGGCCGCCGCCGGCTTGGCTTTCACCACCGCGTTCAGCAGCGTGTTGGCGTTTTCGAGCAGCTTGTCGCTGGCGAAGCTGGTTTTGCCGACGGGCACGTGAATCACGCCGGTTTTATCCACGCGAAACTCCACCTTGCCGGCCTTCACTTCCTTCACCGCCTGCGCGATATCGACGGTCACGGTGCCCGTTTTCGGATTGGGCATCAGCCCGCGCGGCCCGAGCACCTTTCCCAGACGACCGACGGAGCGCATCATATCGGGGGTAGCGATGACGGCATCGAAATCGGTCCAGTTCTCGGTCTGGATTTTATGTACCATGTCCTCGCCGCCGACCAGATCCGCGCCGGCCTCGGTGGCCTCGCGCTGCTTGTCGCCGGAGGCGATGACTAAAACTTTTTTCGATTTGCCGAGTCCGTTGGGGAGCACGACCGTCCCGCGGACCATCTGATCGGCATGCTTGGGATCGACCCCAAGCCGCATGTGAATCTCGACGGTCTCATCGAACTTGGCGAATTTGACTTTCTGGACGAGAGGAACGGCCTGGTCGATCGAATACGGCTTGTGTTCGACCTGCGCGGCGGCAGCGGAATATTTTTTACCGGATTTGCGGCTCATAATGATTGGTCCAAACGGCGGGACTCGCTCTTTAAAGCGACCCCACGCCTCCCAAGGGGACGACTACAAATAACGAAGATAGCAGAGCCGGCACCGTCCGCGCAAGCCTCGGGTAAGGGGGGTTAGCGTAGAGAGATCACATGCCTGACGAGCCTGAACAAAAGCCAAGCGAGCATCGTCGACAGCAGAATCGTCAGGTACCCGAACAGAAGAAGCATTGAAGGAAACAGCGGAAGTTGATTCCGTTGGAGAATGAGCAGCGCGGGAACGTGAAGCCACACTCCGATCAGCGTGATATTCCAGAGCGGGTTGGTACCAGGGGGATAGCCAACGTCAATTGGGAACATCGAAAACAGCAAGAAGCTAATGAGCTCGCCGGTATCGCAGCCAAAGCGATCAGGACGATTGCCTTTAACACAAGACGCAGTTCCTCGAATTGCCATTGTAAACCGAGGAAAATCGGGAAACGGAAAAACGGCGGGAAAAACTACGGGGGAAAAAACGGGAAAAAACGCGATCCAGAAAAAGGGGACAGAGCAGACTGGCCCCTTTTCGCGATTGAGAAAAAGGGTATGTTCAGGCTGACCCGGTTTTGGGTGTTCGCGGCGCTGTTCATCGGCGTGCTGGAGCGCGGGGATCGTCGGCCCGGGATCAAGGACGTCCCTGAGCATCTTCCGGCTTGCCCGACCGGCTTCGGTTCCTCGCCGGCCAGCGGATCTCCGGGCGACGTCTTTTCGCCGCGCAGTCCCGTAAGTACAAATTGATGAGGTGCTGGTAAGGCATCCCCAGCTCCGACGCCAGCTCCTTGAAATAATCGACAGCGGCTGTATCGAGCCGGATGGTGACCGCGCGCTTGGTGGGTTCGGTGCTCATTGGAGCGCCTCGGCGAAATGTGCCTCTCAGCAATATATTAGCAATATCCTATATTTTGTGCACTAAAAAACGCAATTTTCCAAGAAATGGAGTAAAATCAATTCTTTGAATGTTTGGCTCGTGAAATTTGACCGTAATAAAAGTCCGGGTTGATACCCAGGGTGCCGGAAACTCAAAAGTCTCGTCTACGGGCTCGCTAGGCCCCTAAAAACGGAAATCGGGTATTTTATCCACACCCAGAGTCGGCGTAAATCCGGCAAACACGTGGCGAACAGGCTCACCGCGCTTTGACGATTCGCAGCGCCTCGATCCTCTCAGCGAGCATTTCGTTCATCACGCGGTTGGGATGGCCGTCGGCGAGGCGATAGCGCCGATCGCGCAGAGCGGAGATCTGGAAATCGATTTGGGCGATGCCTTTGGATGTGAGGAATGAGTGATAGTAGGCGCGCTGTTCGTCGGTGAGGTCCACCAGGATTACCGTGAACGCGCCGCCGCGGGATCGCACCAGCTCGTCCATCGAGGACAGAAGCGCTTCGGTGGTTTTTCGCTGGTTTCGTACGCGGAACCAGGACGGGATCATCTGCGTGTAATCCTCGACCAGCGCGACGATGCGAAGATGGCGGCTCAGAAACCAGACCAGGTTGCCCTCGGATTTGCGCGGCTCAAGGGTCCCGTTGGACTCGACCGCGTAGGGAAAGAAGCAGCCTGCGGCCGGGCGCTGGTACACGCGCAGCCAGCTTCGATCGGCGCCGTTGCGAGGCTCCTGGTACGCGTTGAACAAATAATAGACTGACGCGGAACGCGTGACGTGATTTCGCATGGCGAGATAGCACTGGTAGGTTCCGTAATTGCCGGCGGCGAAGTTGGCGACGCTCAGTTCGGGATGCCGGCGCTGCACGATCCAGGGGAGGGTCTCGTCGTCGGAGAGGCCGTAGCCTTGCATGAATGAGTCGCCGAAGAACATGGCCTTGGGGCGCGGATCGTCCGGCCGGGGCTCGGTTTCCGCGGTCGAGCGGCTACCATCGCTCCAGTTGGTGGTGCGCACGGGCGTATCGCGCAGGCCGCCCCACAGCAGATTGAAGCGGCCTTCCCGCGGCGCCCAGCCGAGCTGCGGATCGCAGCGGTATTCGGCGCTGGCTGCTCCGGTGGAGGGATCGAGCGCCCACCAGTCGGGATATCCGCCGAACCACAGCACTCCTTCGGCTCCGGCAAGGCCGACGATCGCGGTGATGATGTAGGAGAGGATGACAACCGAACGGCGGGGAGCTTGGTGCTCGTCTGGCATCCTCTCCTCAAATCGACGGACGCCGCTGAAACCCTTAGCCTTTTCGCCGAATGAATCGCCGGATCAATCAATGCTCGGCGGCGATGTGATCCATGATGGCTTCGTGCGCCGACCGGCATGCGAGGCGAAGTGTTTCGCATTGTTCTAACGCCTGATCGACGTCGTCGCCCATCAGTCCGGAAAGTTGCCGGCTCGCCTTCGTGTACGCCGCTACAGCGGCGTCATAGGCCCGCATCAACTGTTTGCAGCTTTCGCAGATCATGGACTCCCTTCGGCCGGTAAAAGAGAGGCGAGTCCCGGAATGTGCCGTGCGACGCAGGCCTTTCGGATCGGAGAAGTGGATTATCACATGTGGGAGCGAGAAGTACAATACCACTTTCAGTCGTCGTAAAAGTAATGTGTACTCGACATTATAACCTTGACAAATCACGCCAAGTGCCTTAAAATAAAAGCATGGAAGCCGATTTGATTCAACCGCATTTCCAAGATGCTGATAAGGCAAGGGAATACCTCGAAGCGAAGCGCTGGCCGGACGGTCCGGTTTGCCCGCACTGCGGCGTGATCGGCGAAGCGACGCGGCTGGAACCGAAGGAAGGCAAGACGCACGCTCGCCGGGGCCTCTGGAACTGCCGCGCTTGCCGCAAACAATTCAGCGTGACGGTGGGGACGATCTTCGAGGATTCGCACATTCCGCTGAACAAGTGGCTGATGGTTTACCACCTCGTTTGCGCGAGCAAGAAAGGAATCAGTGCGCATCAGATTCACCGCATGATCGGCGTGTCGTACAAGTCGGCATGGTTCATGATGCACCGCGTGCGCTACACGATGCACCAGCAGCCATTGAAGGGCCTGCTGGACGGAATTGTTGAAGTGGATGAAACGTATATCGGCGGGAAAGAGAAATTCAGAGTAGCCACGTCGAAAGCCAGCAAGAAGGTGCCGGTCCTGGGCATCCTCCAGCGTGATGGCGAACTCCGAGCGATGCCGGTCGAACGTGTGACGGTTGAGAACATCGAGCCGATCCTAAAGGCCCACATCGATGAATCGGCGCACATCATGACGGATGAAAGCTATATCTACAAATGGCCAGCCAAGTATTTTGCTGGTCACTCCACCGTCAACCACACGAAACGCGAATACTCGCGTCGCGAAAACGGCAAGAAAATAACGACCAACACCATCGAGGGATTCTTTGGCCTCATCAAGCGGGGCAACTACGGAACCTTCCACCACTGGGGCAAGCCGTACACCCAGCAATACCTGAACGAGTTCATCTTCCGCTACGGCACGCGCAAGATGAAAGACGCGGAACGTGCCCAGATTGCGCTGAAGGGAACCGAAGGCAAGCGGCTGATGTTGAAGGAACCAAAATCGGCGAAGTCGGAGTAAGATATAGTTGGGTGCGGCGGGCGGGATTCGAACCCGCACGGGGCTGATCCGGTCAAGGGGCACCCACCAGATCCCAAATCTGGAGCGTCTTCCTATTCCGCCACCGCCGCACAGCGCAGGGACCTACCAACCTTCAGTCTTTTTCCTCGTCTTCGGCGCTGCGACCTCCTGTTCCTCTTCTTCGTCTATTCCGTAATCGCCCATATCGTCATCGATGCTGATGAGCGTGTCTCCTTCGAGGTCGGCTTCCGGCGCGTTGTCTTGCCGTCCGCTTGGCTGATCCTTCCCAAAATTGGGAGGTGGTGTATTTTCCGCGGGAGGCCTGGATTCAAGCCCGACCAGACCGAATGTATTCGGAGCTGGACGCGTAAAGATTTCCTGTTTGCGGGCGTAGGAACTAAGCGAGCCAGCTAGGGCTTGCCGCTGATCCGCCTTATTGGGAATCCCGAGCGCCTTGAGCAATTCCGTAACGTGGAGCGGTTTTCCCGCAGCGCGTATTGCCTGACGGGCCTTGTCTGCCTTGCTTCCAACGCGCAACATTGCGCCCGCCGTCAATGCCACGGCATCTGCTGCCGTTTCGCGCGGCAACATCTTCAGCGTGTCTTCGAGCGCCTGTACGTAGATCTTCGCATCCCGGAGTTGTAGTTCCAGCGCTTCGATATCAGCGCGTTTTCTGTCAATTTTTTTCTGGATTTCGTCCCGCAGCGCCATAAACGGATTGTCGCATAGAGCATAGCGAAGCGCAAGCGCGCACGGAATGAGTACTCGATGGGATTACCTTTGTTGTGTTATGCTTACTTCGTATGGAACGTTAACGCGCAAAAAGGGAATCACGCATGGAAAATCTACCGACAACAAAAACAACGATGGACGTGGCGGCGTATAAAAGAGGCTTGGAGGCGGCGCGCAAATTGATGCGCGATGGAACTGAATACTGGATGGCCAGGGACCTTGTCAACCTGCTCGGATACGCCAGTTGGGACAAGTTCGAGGGTGCGATAGAGCGCGCGCGGAGCGCAGCGCGAAGCGCCGGTGCCCCGGTTGATAACCATTTTTCCCGCACGGGAAATATGGTGCCGATTGGGAGCGGAGCCGAGCGCGAAAGGGCAGATTGGTTCCTCTCCCGCTACGCGTGCTACTTGATCGCGATGAACGCCGAATCCAGTAAACCCGAAGTCGGCTACGCGATGACGTACTTCGCCGGGAAAACGCGACAGATGGAAAGGCTTGAAGAAAATCTTATAGAAGAGCAGGAACGCCTGCGCTTTCGTCTCCGTACGATTGCGAGCAACAAGCGTCTCGCTGGAGCGGCCAGAAAATCCGGCGTTCTGCATTATGATTGGTTTCAGGACGCGGGTTATCGCGGGCTTTATGGTATGGGGGTCGGTGATGTGAAAGGGTACAAGGGCATCGAACCGAACGAAGATCTGCTGGACAGAATCGGATCGCTTGAACTTTCGGCACACGATTTCCGAATCAAGGTCACGGAAGAACGTTTGAATAATACCGGGACGAAAACTGAGCAGGAAGCCATTAATACGCATCGGAAAGTCGGCACCGAAGTACGGGCCATTATGCAAGGAGAGAACGGGAAAAACCCGGAAGATCTTCCGCCCGCTCCATCAATCAAAAAACTTGTCAACCAGCACCGAAGACGCATCAGTGCGGCCACAAAAAAGCGGGTATGAATGTGGGCATTTTAGTTGATACTGGAATTGGTGGTCGATAAAATTCATATCCCGCTTTCCTTCGAACAAACCATCAGCGCCGTGCTGAAGGTGAAGCCGCCCGCGCGCGAGAAGCCCAAACGGAAACCGAAGGCGGGCGCGAAGCGCCCTGGGCGCAAACCAAAAACGATGCGCGTGCGGTGATGGAGAACGCTCTCCGTACTTATTCGAGAGTGAATAGTTTTTCGATCAAATACTTAGCTGCATGCTGGGGTTCAGGAAATTCCTTGCCATCAAGGTGCAGGAAAACTTTGTGATGATGCGACACTTCAAATCGGCACGGAATAGCTTGCATTTTCTGCACGATGTTCTGGGGCTGCTTTGGGTTGGTTTTCAAATACTGCATCGACACAGACTGATTCGGTCCGTATCCTGGAGATGCGTTGAACATGATGTAGGGATACGCGCTCTTGTGGATGTCGATCCGCTGGCTTTGGGGTTGAAATGTAAATGAGATGACCGCCGCCGTTACATCCCCATCCAGCGCCCCGCGCATCTCTTCCGTATATTTCTTCAGAAAATCCGCGAATGAGCGCCAGAAAATCGGACCTTCATGGTTAATCAATTCTGCGCGCCGCGTTGCGGCGGCATCCTGCTCCGCCGCTTCGTGATCCTTGCCCTTGATTGCATGAGCGAGCTTCTCAATCCATTCTTCAGCCATACGAGCACCTCCTGCGTCGTCTGTAGTGATAACGAGATGGAGACTTAATGTCACATCTTCTCCGATTTTAACACCAGCCTGTCACTCTTCCAGTTTTCTTCGCTCATTGTGATTTGTCAAGGTTATAATGTCGTGTGTACTTGACATGTAGTAAAAACTATTATACTATGTGTCTTGATAATTAGACACCACAGAGGAGGGTTCTCTCATGTCCTTTCGTGAAAAAACCGCATGGATCTCGCTGCTTTCGATGTCCGGCATCTATGGGATGTATTTTTGGTCGGTGGTGCGCTCGGGATCGCATACCGGCGGGCTGCTGGGGACGGTCATCGCGCTGGTGATGGTTCAGGTGACTTTGACGATTGCCGTCGCGATTTTCGACCCGAAGCAGGCCAAGGCTCCGGCCGACGAGCGCGACCGGCTGATCGTTCTCAAATCGACGCGGGTTGCCTACGCTGCGCTCGCGACCAGCGTGGTGTGCGCATGTTTTTTCGGCGCCTTCAATCCGCCCATCATTTTTAACACGAATGCGCTGTTGTTCGTGCTGGTGGTCGCCGAGATACTGCGCTCGGGCTGCCAGGTTATTCAATACCGGCGTGGGGCGTGAGATGGGCAATATCCGCAACGAAATCCGCCGGCTGCGCTTCGAGCATGGAGAGATGACTCAGCAGCAACTGGCGGACAGGATCAGCGTCACGCGCCAGACGGTAAACGCGATCGAGCTGGGAAAATATTCGCCGTCGCTCGAGGCGGCGTTCCGCATCGCCGCGGTGTTCGGGAAACCGCTTGAAAGTGTGTTCCATTATTCCGAGAACGCGGAGGAAAGCGGGCAGCCTTCCGGCCCGCAAAAATGACTACACCGGTGCTCAACACGCGGATGGGCATGCTGGTCACCGCGGTGTGGCACATCACCGATCATTACGGGCAACTGGTCGAGTATCTGCGTATGAACGGCATCGTTCCGCCGCCGACGCAAAAATACGGACTGCGCGTGCGATGAAAAATTGTAGACTGAAGGGATGAACAGATTTCGAGGAATGTTTGCCGCGGCCGGGTGTGCGGCCGCACTGGTGATCGCTCCGGCGACGTGGGGGCAGTCGAAAAAGGCGGCCGGCGACGCAGCCAAGGGAAAAGACATTTTCGAGATGAACTGCTCGGTGTGCCACAATGCCGACAACGCCGAAAAGAAGGTGGGGCCGGGGCTGAAGGGCCTGTTCAAGAAAGAGAAGCTCGCGAACGGAAAGAAGCCGACGGAAGCCAACATCCGCGCGGTGATCAACGCGGGCGGCAACGGCATGCCGTCGTATCAGGACCTGCTGAGCGATGAAGAAAAGAGCAGCGTCATCGCGTACCTGAAAACGCTGTAGCTGCGGTTTGGCGCGGCTGTTATCTTAAAGAGAAGCGTCCCCATCGTCTAGCCCGGCCTAGGACATCGCCCTTTCACGGCGGTAACGGGGGTTCGAATCCCCCTGGGGACGCCAAAGATGCCCTGTCCGGACCGGAGACATAAGTAACAGGTTGTTCCTAAGACAGGCTACCTTCTCGGCTCATAGCGCATCGCCACCGCCCCCGAGCCGAACTCCAGGCGGCTCACGAGCCTCAAGTCGACATGCTTCGATAGCCCCGCGAACAACGTGGGCCCGTGGCCCGCTAGCCGGGGCTGCACCACGAATTCGTACTCATCGATCAATCCGAGCTCCGCCAACGCCAGCGGGAGCTTCACGCCTCCCACAAGCAGTCCCTTGCCCGACTCGCGCTTGAGCTGCTGAACGGCCTCCCCCAGATCCCCGCGCACGAGTTGCGCGTTCCAATCGACCCGGTCCAGGGTGCTCGACACGACGTACTTCTTGGCCGCGTCGATGGTCCGGGCGAAGGGTTCCATCCAATCGGGCCTTGCTCCGGCTTGCGCCGGCGGCCGGAACGCTGCTTCCATCATTTCGTACGTCACCCGGCCAAAGAGGAGTGCCTCGGCCTGGTTGAGGTTCTCGGTCGCGTGGCGATGCAACTCTTCGTCCGGTGATATCGCACGATGATCGCAGCACCCGTCCAAGGTGACGTTGATCGAATACCGAAGAGGTCGCATTACGCAAGAGTACCGCGATAGGGTAGCGCGCCACAGCGATTCGCAGTGCTGAAATGCTCCATCAACGATCAGGAGGCGCGCCCGGTTGTGGCTTGAGTAAGGACGGAATCTGCTGGTTCGCGTGGCCCAGCGCGCGGGCCAGATTCAATTTCGCGACGTTGTGCGCGAAGATGCTGTCGATCAGATCCAGTTGCGCGCTCGACAGAGTTTCCTGCGCTTGCACGACTTCAAGCGTGTTCACTACGCCGGCTTCCATGCGGGTGCGCGTCATTTCGAGCGCTTCCTGGGCAACTTGGAGATTCTTGCGCGCGACCTCCACCTGACCCGCGGCGGCGGCCAAATCGAGGTACACCTGGCGCACTTCGGCTTCAATCTGCGCGCGCGTGTCCTCCAGTTCCGCCTTGCGCTGCGCGAGCACCGCTTCAGCCGCGGCGATGTCGCCGGCGATCCTCCCGCCTTGCCAGATGGGAACGTTGATCGAGCCGGTCGCGCTAAAAGCGCCGTGCGAGTTGCCGGGATTCATGCCGATCACTTCGTAATCGCCGCTGATCGAGGCGGAAGGCAGGCGCTCGGCACGCGCCGCGGATAAAGCTCTTTCCGCCGCGTCGACCTGCGCTTGCGCGGATTTCAGATCGGCGCGCTGCTCGTCGGCTTTGGCGATCGCCGAGTCCACGCTTTCGACCGGCGCCGGGCTGAAGGGAAACGTGTCGGTGAGCTGATAATCGGCGGTCGGCGGCAGGCCCGTGAGGCGCGCGAGATTGATTTTCTGTTTGGCCAGATCGTTGCGGAGGGTGATGATCTGCTGCTGCTGGGTCAGCGTGCGGACCTGGCTTTGATCGACGTTGAGTTTTCCGAGCACGCCCTCGACGTGCTGTTCGCTCGATTGATGAAAGACGGCATTGGCGGTGTTGAGTTGAACTTCGGCGGCATTCACGCGCGCCTGCGCCGCGAGCACCTGCAAATACGCGCCGCCGACCGCCAGCGTCACCAGGTCGCGGGCATCGTCCAGGTTGTATCGATTGGCGCGTGCGGTCGCGCGAGCCGCGCGGTAATTGTTCACTGTGGTCATGTTCGCGACGGTCTGGCTGAGGCTGGCTTGAAGCGTGAAATAGTTGAACGGACCGACGACGGTGGGAATGTGAAAGCCGGGAGCGCTGAAACGGAATCCGAAGGTGGCCAGATCGACCTGCTCGACGTTTTCATTGAGGCTTCCGGTGAGGTTCGGCAGGAGGGCGCTGCGGGCGACTCTCACCTGCGCGGCGCTCTGCCGCAGCGATTGCGTCATCCCGATGGAGCCGAGATTGAACGCGAGGCCGCGCTTGAGCGCATCGTCAAGCGACAGCCTGCCATTGAACGGCATGGCGGCGGTGCTGCGCGCGCTGCCCGAATACGGCCCCGAAATCTGGACGCTCGGATTGAGGGTATTGACGCTCGTAGTGGTTCCGGGAACCGGTTGTTCCGTGATTCCGACCGAGCCCTGGCCAGTGCGGCCGGAGGCGGACAAGCTCGTCGCCGAAGTCGCGGCCGAGGACGGCGCCGGCGCGCCCAGCGGGCCTTGGGCGAACGCGGCGGATGCAAAAACGATGGAGAGTGCAATGCCGGATGGTTTCATGAGCGTGGTCTTCATTGGGAATTCGTCACAAGTTTCCGCATGGCTGCAACCAGTTGCCGCTGTTGCGCGGGCGAGAGCGCGGTCAACTGCTGCGCCTCGGCGCGTTGCGCGCGCGGGTGGGCGCGGGCGAATAATTTATCGCCGGCTTCAGTGCGCTGCACCCACTGGATGCGGCGGTCGCGCGGGTTGCGCTGGCGGCGCAGCCATCCGCGGCGCTCCAGAGCATCGAGGATGGCGACCAGCGAGCTGGGATCGAGGCCGACCAGCTCGGCGATCTGGTGCTGGGCGACGTTCCCTGCCCCGGCGATCTCGAGCAGCCAGAAATCGCGCGCCCGCAGGCCGAGCGGCGCGAGCGTGCGATCCAGACGATGGCGCGCTTCCAGCCAGATTTTCCAGGTGCAAAACCACAGGCCGGGCGCGCCGGGATCGAGCGCGGCGGTGATTTTGATCGCGGACGATTTTCGAGCGGAGCGCGGCGTCATAAGGTCCGGCGGAACAGCAGCGTCGCACCGCCCAGCACGACGGTCGAAGTTAGCACCAGCGCAAAGACGTCGGTTCCTATCGCGGAGATGCCCACGTCTTTGAGCAGCAGCGTGCGGAAACCGTGCACCGCGTAGGTAAACGGATCGCCCAAAGACATCCATCGCAGCCAGTTCGGAAAACCGGCGATGGGGTACACCGCGCCGCTGGGGAAAAACAGCAGCGTGTTGAGCACGCCGAAGATCGCGCGAGGCACCAGCGGGTCGTTGATGCGCGCCATCATGAAGAACATCATTCCGATCAGCGCGATCGAAGTGAGCACCACCAGCAGGGTCAGCTCCAGAAGGCGCATCGGCTCGAAGAAATGGGGCACTCCCGCCACGACCGCTCCTAGAACCATGACGGTTTCGCCGGCGAGCACGGCTTTGATGACGCCGGAGAGATTGAAGCCCAGAATCAGCTCCCACTTGGTGATCGGCGTGACCATGTAGCCTTCGTGCAGGCCGCGCGATTTATCGTCGATGAACAGCAGGCCGCCGCCGATCATGGAGGTGACGAAAATCGCGAGCGCCACCGAGCCGGGCAGCAGATACTTGATGTAATCGATGTAGGGATAGACTTCGACCACATCGAGCGCGGCCTCGGCGGGCTCACGCGGGCCGACCTGCGGAGCGTTGATGGAGCTCACAAGCTGCGACATTTCGTCGCCGACAGCGCCAGAGACCGAACGGTCGGTGTTGTCGGTGATCAAGGCGAGGTGCGGCTGATGCTGTTCGAGCAGGTCGCGCGAGTAGTGCTGCGGAATAATCAGCACGGCGCCGAGCGTGCCTTTGCGCAGATCGCTGAGGGCGACGCCCTGATCGACGTAGTCGACGGGGAGGAAAGTGCGGGCGTTGGCGCCGACGGCGCGTACGCGCTCGATCACATCGACGGATTCGGGCCCGTGATCCAGATTGACCACGCCGAGGATGACATTCTTGATGTTGCCGCCGAAAGCATTCCCCAGGATCACCAACTGCACCAGAGGCAGAACGAGTGAGGCGAACAGCAATGCCGGACTGCGCCGGAATTTGCGCATATCGCGCTCGACCAAAGCGAGTGCTCGCTTCATTGACGCCATCCTTTCTGTTGCGGGGCGGATTCCCCCAGTTCGGCAAGACCGTGGCCGGTGTAATGGAGAAAAACGTCGTCGAGGCTGGTGGATTCGACCGACAGGCTCTTCAATTCGAGCTTGTGCGCGCGGGCGAGCTCGATCAGCTCCTCAGCGGAAGCCGGGCCGCGATCGCTCGAAATGCGATAGGTGGCCGAACCGAGCGCGCGGACGGACTTGATCGCGGGCAGCGCTTCGAGATCGGCGGCTCCGTGCGGCAGATCGGGATCGAATTGCAGCTCGATGCGGCTTGCGCCGGGAACCGTGGCCTTGAGCGCCACCGGCGTGTCCAGCGCGACGATTTTTCCCTGATCGACGATGGCGACGCGGTCGCACAGGCGATCGGCTTCATCCATGTAGTGCGTGGTCAGGAACAGCGTGCGGCCCTGCTGCGCACGCAGGTGGGTGATCATCTCCCAGACGGAGACGCGCGAGACGGGATCGAGCCCCGTGGTGGGTTCGTCGAGGAAAAGAATTTGCGGATCGTGCACCATGCCGCGCGCGATTTCGAGGCGCCGCCGCATGCCGCCCGATAGCGTGGAGGCGAGCGCGCTGGCGCGATCGGAAAGGCCCACGGCTTCGAGCAGTTCGCGGGTGCGCTCGCGACGCCGCGCGCCGGTGATCCCGTAGAGGCGCGCATGGATGCCGATGTTTTCGGCGCAGGTGAGCTCGGGATCGCTGGTCATGTTTTGTGGAATGACGCCGATTCGTTCGCGAACCGCGTTGGGGTTGGCAATGATGTCCTGCCCGGCGACGATCGCGGTGCCGTCGGTGGGCGGTACGAGCGTCGTCAACATGCGGATCAGCGTGCTCTTGCCCGCGCCGTTGGGACCTAAAAGGCCGAAGATTTCGCCGGCCCTGACGGTGAAGCTCACGCGATCGACCGCCAGCAGCGAACCGAAGCGCTTGCTGATGCTCCGGACGTCGATGGCGATTTCGTTGGGTGCCGCCATATCGTCAATTCGTCGCGGCATCGGGCCGTGGAGGCGGCGGGAGGGCGGGAACGGGAAGCATGACCCACGCGGTCATTCCCAGGGGAAGCTGGCCTTGAGGATTGGGAACCTTCACACGGATCGCGACGGTTTTAATATCGCGCTTGGTGCGGCTGACGTCGCGCTGCGTGGCAAAATCGGCTTCCACGGCTTTGTAGATTACCGGTCCGCTGATTTCGGTTCCGGAAGGCAGACGAACGCGCAGGTTCTGGCCCATGGAGATGAGATCGGCGTAGGTTTCCTCGACGTCGGCGTCGACCCAGGTGGAGCTCAGATCGAACAGGGTGACGATGGGATTGCCCGGATTCACCACTTCGCCCTGCCGCGCGGCACGCAGCGTCACGATGCCGCTGGCCGGAGCGAAAATCTGGGTCTGATCGTAGCGGGCCGAGGCGGCAAGCTCGTT
The DNA here is from genome assembly GCA_035501755.1 of Bryobacteraceae bacterium. Classification (GTDB taxonomy): domain Bacteria; phylum Acidobacteriota; class Terriglobia; order Bryobacterales; family Bryobacteraceae; genus Palsa-187. The sequence goes on from DATJVN010000022.1 coordinate 18,341, forward strand.
CGATCTCGCCTGCGCTTCGGCGGCGCGCATGGCTTCGGTCTGGCGCTGCTGCACGGGCACCTGGCGCTGTTCCTGCTCGGCGTCCGCGAGCGCGGCCTTGGTGGCTGTAACCGAACGCTTCAGAGCTTCCGCTCCCGCTTCGGCTGCCGTCACGGCGCGCTGCACCGCTTCCGCGTTGGCCTCCGCGGCGCGCTCGGACGCCTGCGCGGATTCAAGATCGGTGCGCGCGTTGACCAGGTCCTGCGGAGGATTGATATCACGTTCGACCAGCGGGCGGATGCGATTGAAATTGTCTTGCGCTTTGGCGACCGCGGCCTGCGTCTGGGCAACCTGCGCGCGGGCTTGCAGAAGCTGCGCGCGCGATTGCGCGATCTGCGCGTCGGCCTGCTGCAACTGAGCTTCACTCTGGGAGACCTGCGCTTCGGCCTGTTCCACCTTGGTGGGTAGAGTATGCGTCAACAGTTCGGTCTGCGCCACCGATTGCTGCGCGTTGGCGCGGGCTTGCGCGATGGCGTCGCGCGCCGCGCCCTGATCGGCGCGCAGCTCCGCCTGATCGAGCACGGCGATCAGATCCCCCTCCTTCACCGGCTGGCCGTCGTCGACCGCAAGTCTCACGATGCGTCCCGTGATCTTGCTGCTGACCACCACCTCGTTTCCGTCGACGGTGCCGGTCAGGACCAGCGTCTGCGGGCGCGGGCGCTCGACCCACCAGATGGCGACGCCGAGGGCCACCAGCGCCAGGAGGAGAATGACTCGTTTCATGCGGAACCTCGAATTACATTGTAATCCAAATTATTTTGAATTCCAATGAATTTCAGGAACACAATGGCATCGTGTTTCCGTTAACATTTCAGGTGCGCGCGATGGTGAAGAAGGTGCGCCACAGCGTGTCAACCAGCGCGTGCGTCGTGGCCGAGGACATCAGGCTGCGGCGTTTTCGATACGCCGAGCCGTAGAACCACCCGGCGATGGTGGCCAGCGCGACGTAGCGCCAGTTGGGGAAGGGCGCGTGGAGGATGTGGCTCAGGCCGAACAGCACTGAGGTGATCGCCTGGGCCTGGTAGCGCGAGGCGAGCGAGCCTTCGAGCAGATTCTGAATCAGGCCGCGGAAGAAAAGTTCTTCCGTGACAGCGACGAACAGGAAGATGGTGGCGTAGTCGAACAGGAATGCCTGCGCTCCGCGCCATTGCGGGTTCCATCCGATGAAGTGCAGCGCAAAGCCGAGCGGCGCGGCGAGAACGGCGAATCCGCAGAAATTCAGGGCCGCGTCGCCCAGGATCGCGGGCGAAAACGTGAACTGGTAGCCGGAATTTTCGGTGCCGCGCAAAATCAGAAAGCTCCACGAGCCGACGCCGACCAGATAAACGCGCGTCATGAAGTCGAGATTGACGGGCCGCGTCCAGATGCCGCCGATCACGCCGGCAAGCACCGGGACCATCAGCCACAGCAGCACAATCACGTCCTGCCAGTTGAGCTTTTTCGGATCACGGACCGGCGCGATGGCAAACAATACGAGTGGCGCTGCGGCTAACGCGAAAAGTTTCCCAAGCGCACGCCAGTGGAAATCGCCGGTCCCCGCGGAATAGAGCAGGTAGGGGAGCAGGAACACCGCGACGCACGCCGTCGTCGCCGGAGCGCCGCGCAGTTTCGCTTTGAGCCACGCTCGTGGCGCGGCGAATCCGGGCGCGAGATAAAACCCCAGCAGGAGCAGCCAGCACGCGTAGATCGCCGCGGCCTCGATCGCGCTCATGGGATAGCGGCGCAGCTCGATGCTCGCGAACCAGGCGAAAAGGAGCGACAAGACCAGATAGGCCGCGGCGAAATGAATCCACTTCATCTGATCCATTTTTACAGTTGGTGTGGCAATTGGCCCGATAGTTGCCACTGACTCGGTGAGCCGCGGCTCGGCGGCGCGGGAATGGGCCTTTTCGCGCGCACGCTGGGTTTTTTGGCGAGGAGGTTTTTCGCACATGCCTGCGATGCACAAAAGTTGGGCGGAGCCGTGGAAGATCAAAGTGGTCGAGCCGGTGCGCATGACCACGCGCGAGTATCGCGAAGGAGCCATCGAGGAAGCCGGATTCAACACCTTCCTGCTGCGCTCCGAGGACGTGTACATCGACCTGCTCACCGATTCCGGGACCAACGCGATGAGCGACCGGCAGTGGGCCGCGATGATGATCGGCGACGAGGCTTACGCCGGGAGCCGCAGCTTTTACCGGCTGGAGCAGGCGGTTCGCCGCGTGTACGGATATGAATTCGTGATCCCCACGCACCAGGGGCGCGGCGCGGAGCACATCATCTCGCAGGTTCTGATCAAGCCCGGCGACGTGATTCCGGGAAACATGTATTTCACCACCACGCGCGTGCATCAGGAACTGGCCGGCGGGCGATTCGTCGACGTGATCATTCCCGAGGCGCACGAGCCGGCGAGCGAGCATCCGTTCAAGGGCAACGTCGATCTGCAAAAGCTGGAGGACGTTCTGCGCGCCAATCCGGGAAAAGTGCCGTATGTGAGCGTGGCGGCGACGGTGAACATGGCCGGCGGGCAGCCGATTTCGCTCGAGAACCTGCGCGCGGTTCGCGAGCTGACGCGGCGCTACGGCGTGCTGTTGATTCTGGACGCGACGCGCGTCGCCGAAAATGCGTATTTCAACCAGCAGCGCGAATGTCCGTGGCCGATCGCGAAGATCGTGCGCGAGATCTGCTCGCTCACCGACGGCTGCACCATGAGCGCGAAGAAGGATCCGCTCGCCAACATCGGCGGGTTCCTGGCGCTGAACGATGCGGAGATCGCCGAGAAGGCGCGCAACATGGTGGTGATTTACGAAGGGCTGCACACCTACGGCGGCATGTCCGGGCGCGACATGGAGGCGGTCGCGGTGGGAATCGATGAATCGGTGGAGGACGCCCAGATTCGCGCGCGCGTCGGCCAGGTGCAGTATCTGGGAGAGAGGCTGCACCGCTGGGGCGTTCCGATCGTGCTGCCCATCGGCGGGCACGGCGTGTTTCTGGACGCGCGCGCGTTTCTGCCGCACGTTCCCCAGGAATGGTGCCCGGCGCAGAGCCTGGCCGCAGCTATCTACCTCGATTCGGGCGTGCGCACGATGGAGCGCGGCATTGTTTCGGCGGGCCGCGATCCGGAAACGGGCGCGGAGCGGATACCCAAGCTCGAGCTGGTGCGGCTGGCCATTCCGCGCCGCGTGTACACGCAGGCGCACATGGACGTGACCGCGGAATCGGTCGCGAATGTTTATCAGGAACGCGAACGCGTCGGCGGTTTGAAAATGGTCTACGAGCCGAAATTCCTGCGCTTCTTCCAGGCGCGCTTCAAGCCCGTGCGCGTGGCGAGCGAAGAGTTGGGCGTTACCGAACGCACTTCGCCGGTAAGGGTCGGCTGAAGTGTCTGCGTGAAAAAGGGGACAGCCTACTACTCTGTCCCCGACGCAAGCTGTTAACTGGCGACCCGCGGACGGAGTGGACAGAGCGGGCTGTCCCCTTTTTCACGCAGACACTGAAGCTCACGGCATTTTTTCGGCGCGCCGGCGAGCGGGTGAGCCCAGGTGCGCGTAGAAGCCGAGATCGTCGCCGGTCAGGAATTTGGTGGCGAAAATGATCTGGCCGGTGTGCATGGAAAAATGCTCCACCACATGCAGCACCGCTTCGAGCACCGTCACGTCGTAATTCTGGATGGTGCGGCGCTCGGTCAGACGTTCGGGTGGAAGGGCGCGAATCAGCGCGGCGGCTTCCTCGACGGTCGAGCGCAGGCGGCGCTTCAACTCGCTGGGATCGATGCCGCCGCGCGAGGCGAACTCGCTGTCGCGCAGGCGCACATCGGGCTGGCCTCCCGCGCCGTGCAGAATCCACTGGCGCACGTTGCCCATCAGGTGCAGCGCAAGGTTTCCCACGGCGTTCGCGTTTTCATTGCCGCGCGCCCACACCTGCTCGGGCGTCAGCTTATCCAGGCAGATTTCGATGCGCGAGCAAAGCTGAACGAGCTTGTCGCTCGAAAAGGTCAGGACGATATTTACAACAGACATGGTTTCCATGGACATAATTCAAAAATTCACCGGCGGCAATCTTCGTTCGATGCTATCGCGCATCGGCTCGAGCCAGGGAGGAAGCTGGAGCGCGGCGCCTGGCTCAGCTTCGTCGATGAAGAATCCGGGACCATCGGTGGCGATTTCGAACAGCACGCCGCCCGGCTCCCGGAAATAGATGGAGTGGAAATACCGGCGGTCGATCACGCGCGTCACACGCACTCCGGCGGCGATCAATTTTTCGCGCCATTCGAGCTGCGCGGCGTCATCGGAGACTCGAAACGCGACGTGATGAACCGTTCCGGCGCTGAGCTTGGCGTGCTCGGGGTCCTGAGTTGGGACGATATCGACGACGGCCTCGTTTAGCCGCCATCGCGTGCGCTCGCCTTCCTCGCTCGCAAACGAGAAGCCGAGAACATCGGTGAGAAACGCGGAGGTGCGCTCGGGTTTCGATTCGCGCACAGTGACTGAATGGAGGCGCGGTTCGCGTATTTCTGTGCCGATCAGCTCAACAGCGAGTCCGGCGGGATCGCATAGCGCGATGCACGGCTCGCCGAAGCGCACGGCCGGTTCGGAGCAGGTGATTTTCGCGGCCCTCGCGCGATCGGTCCAGCGTGGAACCTCGCTCGCCGGGACCGCGAGCGTCGCGCACACGATCTGGCCGGCGCCGGGGCGTCCCGCGGGCGCGGTCGGCCAGGGGAAAAACGTCAGCAGGGTTCCCGGCTCGCCGCGCTTGTCGCCGAAATAAAAGTGATACGTGGCGGGATCGTCGAAGTTCACGGTGCGCTTGATCAGGCGCAGTCCCAGGAAGCGCGTGTAGAAATCGAGATTGCGCTGCGCGTCGCCGGCGAACGCGGTCACGTGATGCAGGCCCAGGAGCACCTCTCCAGTTTGTCAAAATTGAATTCGTGTCGAAGATGCTCGAAGAAATTCTGGAGCAGCCGGCGGCGCTCGAACGGACGCTCGGCGAGGGATTGCGGGCCGCGGCGAAGCTCACGCGCGTGGTCGAAAAGCGGCGGCCGAAGCTGATCGTGCTCGCCGCGCGCGGAACTTCGGACAATGCCGCGCAGTTCGGGCGATACTTGCTGGAGATCGCCACGGGCATTCCGGTATCGCTGGCCGCGCCGTCGATTTTCACTCTGTATCGCGCGCGCGTCGATCTGCGCGACGCGCTGGTGGTGGCGATTTCGCAGTCGGGCGAATCCACCGATACGAACCTGGTGGTGGAACGCGCGCGGCGGCAGGGCGCGCTGACCGTGGGGATCACCAATGAGCCGCGCAGCGCGCTCGCCGGTCTCGCCGATCACCTGTTCCTGGTGCGGGCAGGGCGCGAGCGCAGCATCGCCGCGACCAAAACCTACACCGGCCAGCTGATGATGTGCTATCTGCTGGCGCAGGCGCTGGGCGCGAAGATCCGCACCGACGATCTGCGCCGGCTCCCCGGATGGACGGACGCCGCGCTGTCGCTTGCGCCGGAAATCGCCGAACGCACCGAACGGTTCCGGTTCATGGAGCGCGCCGTGGTGGTCGGCCGCGGCCTGAATTACGCGAATGCCTTCGAATTCGCCTTGAAGCTGATGGAAACCTGCTACGTGCTGGCCGACCGCTTCTCGGCTGCCGATTTCCTGCACGGACCGATCGCCATGGTGGAGCGCTCGTTTCCCGTGTTCCTGTTCGCCGCGCCGGGGGCGACCTGGACTGGAATGCGCGGCGTAATCGAGCGATTGCAATCGCTCCATGCCGAGACGCTGGTGATCACCGACGCCGGCCATCGTGCGGCAGCGCGAACCGGATCGCCCGCGCTGGTCATTGAAGCAAAAATTGTGCGCCGCGTGCCCGCCGAGCTGTTCACGCCAATTCCTTATATTGTTCCCGCGCAGCTCTTCGCGGCATATCTGGCCGAGCGCAAGGGGCTCGACCCGGACCGTCCGCGGGCGATCGAAAAGGTGACCCGAACGCTGTAGAAGCGAGCCAGCAACTTACGAGGGGCGCTTGCGCTTCGCGATCCACGAGCGCACCAGCTCGCACAAGACCGGCAAAATGATGGCGGCGGCGAACGCCACGCGGTAGGGATTGGGATAGTGCATCGTCGTGGTGCTGATGATCATCCCGCCGCGGTTTTGGGTGGTGGTGGTGTGATGCCAGGGGATGAGCGCCATGGTCAACGCGCCGGCCACGAATCCGATCGCGCCCAGCAGCGCGTCCAGCCAGGCGCTCGACAGCGCGCGGTTGCGCGCGATCGCCGCGAACATCCCGATCACACCGCCCACGGAGAAACCGACCACGGTTTCGAGACCGATCAGCCGCACCCATTCTGTAATGTGTTCCGGCAAACCGCCACTATTATCGCAACTGGCGAGCACGGCAGCCCCGGGATTCTTTACCCTGGAAGCATATGATGCGTGTTTCAGTCCTGGTGGCGGCCGCGTCGCTCGCCTCGGCGGCGAATTTTTCGGGCGCGTCCGCTTTCAATTTCACCCGCCAGGTGGTCGCGTTCGGCGTGCGGCCGTCGGGATCGGAGGCCAATCGAAAGCTCCAGAATTACATCCTGGCGGAGATTCGCAAGGACGGCTGCGAAGTCTCCGAGGACGCGTTCACCGCCAGTACGCCCAAGGGACCCATCGCGATGAAAAACATCATTTGCAAATTCCCGGGCAAAAGCGGCAAGGCCATCGCGATCACCGGACATTACGATACGAAATTGTTTCCCGGCCGGCATTTTGTCGGCGCTAATGACGCCGGCTCCTCCACCGGATTCCTGCTCGAAATGGCGCGGGTGCTCGCGCACGATCCGCACAGCGACGATATCTACCTGGTATGGTTCGACGGCGAGGAGGCGGTCCGCGAGCAGTGGGAGGGCGTGGACAATCTGTACGGCAGCCGTCATCTGGCCGAAAAATGGCACAAGGACGGGACGCTGGCGCGCATGCGCGCGCTGATCAACGTGGACATGATCGGCGACAAGAACCTGGATATCAAGCAGGAGACCAATTCGAACGCGGCGCTCAACAAGCTGGTTTGGGATACGGCGCGCGCTCTCGGCTACGGAGCGTATTTCCTCGACGACCAACTGGCCACCGAGGACGATCACCAGCCCTTCCTGAAGCTGGGCGTCCCGGCGATCGACCTGATCGATTTCGATTATCCGCCGTGGCACGAAGACTCCGACACGATGGATAAACTGAGTGCGCAGAGCCTGGAGATCGTGGGCACGGTGGTGCTCGAAACGGTGCACCGGCTGGAGCATTAACGCCCGGCCCGGAATCGTACTAAATTATTAGTATGTTTCGCGATCTGCTTGGGACGTTTCGCTGGCTCCGGCGCAGCCCGCTGTTTACGCTCACGATCACGGCCATCCTGGCGCTCGGCATTGGCGCCAACACTGCGATCTTCAGCCTAGTCGACGCCGTGCTCCTGCGCCCGCTTCCTTACGCCGCCGCGGACCGCATGGTCCGGATCCAGGCCACCAGCGCCAAAAATCCGACCATCGGCATCTCCGCGCGGGAATATTTTCCGTGGCGCGCGCGGACCGATCTGTTCGAGAAGACCATCCCCTTCGTCAAGGACGTCTCGACCATGACCGGCGCAGGCGATCCCGACCAGGTGTGGGTTTTTCGCGTGCCGGGCGAAATGTTCGCGACGCTCGGCGCGCGCCCACGATTGGGACGAACGCTGGTCGAATCGGATGACGGCGCAGTGGTGTTGAGTTACCGGCTTTGGCAGCGGCATTTTCAGGGCGATCCGGCGGTGGTGGGCCGCACCATCGCCCTGACCGATCAAGCGTACACCATTGTGGGCGTTATGCCGCCGGATTTCGATTTTCCGCGCTCGGACGTGGAAGTGTGGGCGCCGCTGCGGCTCACTCCGTCGGCAACCACGCGCATCGAATTGGCGGCCCGGCTGGCGAACGGCAAAACCGCGCAGCAGGCGCAGAGCGCGATGGAGCCGATCGCCGATGAAATGCGCCGCGCCGATCCGCGGAACAACGCAGGATTGCGCATCCTCGTCGAGCCGTGGCGCGACGAGCGCATTGGCGAGAAGTACGAGCAGACGCTGGTGCTGGTGCTCGCGGCGGTGGGACTGGTCCTGCTGATCGCCTGCGCCGATGTTTCAAGCCTTCTGGTGAGCCGCGCCATTCGGAGGCAAAGAGAGATCGCGATTCGCGCAGCGCTCGGCGGCGGATTCTGGCGGATGGCCCGGCAGCTTTTGATCGAAAGTTTCACGCTCGCCACGCTCGGCGGAATCGCCGGACTCGCCGCCGCGGCTTATCTTCTGCGATTTCTCACGGCACGGATCGCCGCCCTGCCGATCGTTCTGCCGCATCTCCAGCGCGTCGCGCTCGATGGACGGGTGCTGATTTTTAGCGCCGTACTGCTGCTGCTGATCGCGTGTCTGTGCACGGTCGCGCCGCTGTGGACGGCTCGCCGCGCGGATCTTCAGTCGGTCCTGCGCGGCGGACAGGGATCCACCGGCTCGGGATCGCGAATTTTTGCGGCGTTGATCGCTGCCGAAGCGGCGTTCGCGTTTTTGCTGCTGGCCGGATCGGGGCTGATGGTGCGCAGCCTGATCCGATTGCAGCAGTCCGATCACGGATTTCGTCCGGATCACGTCCTGACGATGCGCGTTCCGCTCGGCAGCCTGACGCAGCCGCGGCCCGCGGGCAAGGACACGCGGCCGCTCCAGATTGCGTATTATCACGACCTGATGCAGCGGCTGGAGCGCATCCCGAGCATCGGTGCCATCGCCGTTGTGAATAATTTGCCGCTTTCCGGCGTCAACACGACGACGATTTTGAAAGGCCCCGAGGGCGAGACTGTCCTGAACTCGACGCGCACGATCAGCCCGCAATATTTCGCCGCGATGGGGATTCCCTTGCTCGCCGGACGAATTTTCAGCGACGCGGACCGGGCCGACGCGCCACGCGTTGCGATCATCAATCAATTTCTCGCGCATCAGCTTTTTCCGGAGCGAGACCCAATCGGCCAGACGCTCCCCGGCGAGGGAGGCCCCGGAGCGATCGTCGTCGGCGTGGTGAAGGATTCCGCGCAGATGGCGTACGATCAGCCCGCCAAGGGCGAGATTTACGCGCCCTACACCCAATTCATCTTCGGGGCCTTCATGTCGACCATCGTGGTCCGGACCGCGGGCCATCCGCTGGCGATCGCCGGAATGCTGAAGAAGGAGATCTGGGCGTACGACCCCAAGCAGCCGATCTTGAAGATCGAAAGCATGGACGATGTGGTCGCCGAATCCATCTGGCGTCCACGGTTCTCCGCCTGGCTGTTCTCGGTGCTGGGCGCGCTGGCGCTGGCGCTCACGGCTACCGGAGTGTACGGGGTGGTCGCCTACACCACCGCGCTGCGCGTTCGCGAGGTCGGGATCCGCGTCACTCTCGGAGCGACGCCCGTAAATGTGATCACGCTGGTGCTGCGCGGCGCCTTTGTGCCGCTGATCCTCGGACTCGCGGCAGGCGCAGCCGGGGCGATGCTCTCGGCGCGCGCGCTCACCAGCCTTCTGTACGAAACGCGCGGCAGCGATCCGGCAACCTACGCCGTCTCAGCCGCCGTTCTGCTGGCGATCGGGGCACTGGCAGCCATTCGTCCGGCATGGAACGCAGCGCAATCGGACCCGCTCGACGCGCTTCGCGCAGAGTGACCGAATCGCAGCCAGGCGCGGTTGCCGTCGAGCCCCATTGACTTGCACTGCGATACGTGATACGTTTTCGCCTACCTGAGCCAAGTCGCTCTCGTGGGGTCGGCATCGTTTTTCCGACAGGAATGAGGGGATATTATGCAAACGCATCGTTGGCTGGTAGGTGTCATGCTTGCTCTCGGCGTCGCCGCTCCGGCGGTCTACGCCCAGACCGAGAGCGCGTTCATCGTGGGCACTGTGACGGATTCTTCCGGCGCCCTGATGCCTTCCGTGACCGTCACGATTCGCGATACGCGAACCAATATTGCCATTACGGTTCAGACCGCAGCCGACGGCAACTACGCCTCGCCGCCGCTCCAGCCGGGACCCTACTCTGTGAGCGTCGAGACCACCGGATTCGCCAAAACGACCCAGAATATAAACCTGGACGTCGCGCAGCACGCGCGGCTGGATTTCTCGATGAAGCCCGGACAGGTGACCGAGTCGGTGGTGGTGGAAGCGAACGCGGCCATGCTCGATACACAGACCGCGGAATTGAGCAACGTCCGAACCGCGCAAGCGGTCAACGATCTCCCGCTCAATGGCCGCGATTTTATGGTGCTGACGTACCTGACGCCGGGCACGAGCAGCTCGGGAACGGGATACACGATGTCGCGTGGCGCCAGTAATCAGCTCGGGCTGCAAGGTGTTTCGGTCAACGGCATCCGCAATGGCGATAGTACGGAATACTTCGACGGGATCCAGTCCCAGGATAATGAGTACGGCGCGATGATTCTGCTGCCGACCCCGGATGCCATTCAGGAATTCAAGATGCAGACCAGCGACCGCGACGCCACCACCGGACGCACTGGAGGCGCGGCGGTCAACCTGATCACCAAGTCCGGCGGCAATGAATTCCACGGAACCGGGTTCGAGTTCCTGCGCAACTCCGATTTCGACGCGCGAAATTATTTCGATCCGCCGCAGATTCCGGCGTTCCATCAGAATCAGTTCGGCGGAAGCCTGGGCGGCCCCATCAAGAAGAACAAGACGTTTTTCTTTGTCGATGTTCAGAAGTCCTACACCATTCAGGGACAGTCTTTCCTACAAACCGTCCCGCTGACGCCGGAGATCACCGGCAACTTCAGCGCTTTGAAAAGCATCATTTACAATCCCTACAGCACCAGCACGACCAATGGCGTCACCACGCGGCAACCGTTCGCCAACAACATCATCCCGCCGTCGATGATCAGCCCGATCGGGCAGGCGATCATGAACCTGTATCCGGCGCCGAACCTGCCGGGGACCGCCAACAATTACGGGTACAATCCTCCGCGCACGCTGGCGCCGATTCAGGGTGATCTGCGCATCGATCAGCACTTCACCGATAACGACTCGTTTTTCGCGCGCTTCAGTGCTCAGCGGTCGGGCACCATCGTGAATCCGGGATATTTTCCGCAATATTCGGGCGGTCCGATTTTCCCGGGCAATTATACGACGGCCGGCACCCAGGGCGTGGTCGGCTACACGCACGTCTTTTCTCCCACCTTTCTGGCCGATTTCCGCGCCGGTTATTCGCGTATCGACAATACCGGGGTGAATTTCAACCAGGGCAGCAACTTCATGGACCAGATCGGAATTCCCGGAATCGACGGCTACGGATATCAATGGCAGGCAGTCGGCGTTTTCTCGATCACGGGAGCCTCCACGGTGGGCGGCACCGGGAATATTCCTTTCGTGAAGGCGACCAACAATAAACAATTCAGTTGGCACTTCAACTGGATTCACGACCGGCACTCGATCAAATGGGGCTACGACCTGTTCCGCCGTGGGATGAACACGGTGCAGATGGGCGCGCCCTCGGGCAGCTTCAGTTTCACCGGCCAGTTCACGCAGAATCCGGCGAGCCCCAGCGGAACCGGCAGCGGCCTTGCGGACACGCTGCTCGGCCTGGACGCGTCGGCGAGCCTTTCCGTCTGGCAGGAGACCGGCACTCGCCGCTGGGAGCATGGCATGTTCGTCCAGGACGATTACCGCATCACCAATAAGCTGACTCTGAATCTGGGGCTGCGGTACGAGCTGACCACGCCCTGGACGGAGATCCACAATCGTCTGGCGAACTTCGTTCCCGCCCTCGACAACGTGTATCCGGCGGGAAGCCCGCAGTATCCGATGGACACGATGTACAACGCGAACTATTTGGATTTCGAGCCGCGCATCGGCCTGGCGTACCAGTTGACCTCCAAGACCGTGCTGCGCGCCGGATACGGGATTTTCTACGATTTCACCAGTGAAAGCGTCAATTCGCTGGGCAACAATAACGCGCCGTTTGCCGGCAATCTCGCGATCACAAATAACGTAACCGGTGCCGTCACGGGTCCGGGCACGTTAAGCGGTGTCACCCCGCTTTCAGTGGGCTTCCTTCCCTATCAACCGATTGGCAATTTCGGCACGCTCGGCACCAGCGTAAGCTGGTTCCCGCTCAACGATCCGGATGCGATGGTCAGGCAAGGCAACGTTTCCATTCAACAGCAGGTTACCTCCGACACCGTCCTGACTGTAGCTTACGTCAGCACGGGGGGCGAGCATCTCACGATTTATCCCAACATCAACCAGCCCGTTCCTGGTCCCGGCGCCGCCAACCCCCGCCGCGAATATCCGCTTTTTTCGAGCATCAGCGAAATCTCACATGGGGAAAGCTCATCTTACAACGCCCTCCAGGCGACGCTCGACCGGCGGTTCTCTCACGGCTTGGCATTTCTGGCTTCCTACGCCTGGGGCCACGCGCTGGATATCACCAGCACCACGGCCAGCGGCGGCGTTCAGAATCCGCTGTGCGAGCTGTGCGATCGCGGACCCGCCGATTTCGATATACGCCAGAGCATGGTGCTGAGTTGGAGCTACGAACTTCCCTTCGGCAAGGGCAAATGGATTGGAAATGACTGGAGCAAGCCGGTCGATTACATCTTCGGCGGATGGAAATTCAACAGCATCGACACGTTCCAGAGCGGGTCGCCCTTCACGGTCAACTCCGGGACCAACACGGAGGGATCGGGAGGCGGCACGCAACGCGCCAACGTGATCGGAAACTGGCACGTCCCCGACCCGGGCCCAAGTTTGTGGTTTAACCCCAACGCATTCACTGCGCCGCCCTCCTACACGTACGGCGACACAGGACGAAATATCATTGTGGGACCGGGAACCAACGAAATCGATCTGTCCCTTTTCAAGAATTTCGTGCTGCCCTGGCGCGAAGGAATGCGGCTGGAATTCCGCGCGGAAGCGTTCAACCTGTTCAACAAGCCACAGTTCGACAATCCCAACGAATCCGGCGCAACCGCCGGCGCGGCGACCATCGGCGTGGCCGGCGTCGGCACGCTGAACTACGCCGGCAATCCCGCGTTCTTCCAGCGGACCTCGCGCGAGATCCAGCTCGCGATGAAGCTGTACTTCTAACGCAATAGCAGCAGGCGACTACCATCTCGACTGTATTGTCTTTCGGGTCCGACAGGATTATTTTTCAACCGATGAGATCATTAACATTAATATGGGTGGCGGTTTGCCTTTGCGGTGCGGCCATCGCGCAGGACGAGACGACGGAGCGGGCCAAATTGGTCGGTTCCTGGCAATCGCCTGATAATGCTCAGCTTTGGAGCTTTGCAAATCAGGGGGATGCGCTCAAGGTCGTTGAGACCGAGGGGGGTAACAAGGTCGCCGATTTTACCTGCAATACCGACGGGAAGCAGTGCGAGGTCAAAATCGGCGGCAAGAAAGCCAGCGTTTCCTTCTATTACAACGGGCCCAAGCTGGTGGAAATCGAACAGAAAGGCTCGGACGTGCTCAAGCGCAGATTCACGGCTGACCAGACCGACGCGATGGAGCTGGAGGTCATGCCCATCGTGCCCTCGGGAAGCAACGCAACGTTAAAGTTCAAGCGCGTGAATACGGTCGCGAAGCAGTAATTTAAACCACCGGCTCCATTCCGAAGCGGCGCAGCAGAAGGAATTCGGAAAGGTTGTCGGTGGTCAGAAGTCCCAGCAGATTGTTGTGGTCCATCACCAGCGCGCAGCGGCCGGCCTGCGCCATGAGCGGGAGGATTCCGGCCAGATCGAGATTCGGCTCGAGCGCCAGGAAATCGCGCTCCATTACACCCGCCACGTAGGCGTCGGGACCCTCCGCCGCCAGCGCCTTCAGCAACAGGTTGCGTCCCAGCAGCCCCACCACCTGTCCGCTGTGGATCACCGGGAAATCCTGCTGTGAGGTGGACAGCAGCAGGTTCGCCGCGTCGCGAATGGTGTTGCCGTGATCGAGCGTGTGGAATTCGGTCATCATCGCCGCGCGCACCGGAATTCCGTGGGTGAGCGTGCGCCCCATCGCGGCGACGCCCTCCTGCGCCGCTCCCAGATAAATGAACATCGCGAAGAAGACCAGCATGAACTGCGGCACCAGCAATCCGTACAGCGCGATGCTGATGGCCAGCATGCGTCCCAGCCACGCGGCCAGGCGAGTGGCTTCAGCTTCGGGGCGGATGCAAGAAAGCAGCGCGCGCAGAATCCGCCCGCCGTCCATGGGAAACGCGGGCAGCAGATTGAAGCTGGCGAGCACCAGGTTGGCGTATGCCAGACGCGCGACCGCGCTCGCGTCGGTGGGCTGCAAAAGCTCTCCGAGGCGGATCGAGACCGCGAGGTGATGTGCGTACATGTACGCGAAAATTCCGAAAGACAGCAGAAAACTCACCAGCGGACCGGCGAGCGCGATCAGCATCTCCTCGCCCGGCCGCAGCATGCGCGCCATGCGCGACAGCCCGCCGATCGGGAACATCACGATCTCAGTGGTCCGGACGCCGCACGCCCTCGCGACCACGGCGTGTCCCAGCTCATGCAATAAAACACTGGCGAACAGACCGGCCAGGAACACTCCGTAGCTGGCGCTGGTCTGGCGGCTGCCCAGATCGCTGACCACCAGGAAGATCACCAGCAGGATAAACGTGAAATGCAGGCGCACCGGGACTCCGAAGAGGTTGAATCCCCTCAGCGTGCCGGCGGTAGCGCCGCGCGAGCTCGAACGAGCGAGTTCCACAACTCAACAATACCGGAGGTTCGCAAAATTTGGGCTAAGGAGAAGCCCTGAACCGGCATCCGGCGAATTGCTGATTTCGGCGAGGGATAATAAGCAAATGCCGCTGCCTTTGGAGATCGGTCCCGCGGAGTTGAAGCGCCGCCAGGATGCGGGCGAAAAGCTGTACCTGATCGATGTTCGGGAGCCGCACGAGCGCGCCCAATCGAGCATCACGGGAAGTGAATTGGTGCCGCTGCGATCGGTTCCGGCCGCGCTCAGCCAACTCCAACTGCGAGCGGGGGAGGGTCCGCTCATCGTGTTCTGTCATCACGGGGTGCGCAGCCTCAACGCGGTCCATTGGCTGCGGCATCAGGGCGTCGAAAACTGTCAGAGCCTGGCCGGCGGGATCGACCAGTGGAGCGTCGAAATCGACCCGGGGGTGCCGCGCTACTGATTACTCCACGCGAACGAACTGTGCGCGCACCGTGTCCTTGCGCACATGGTCGACCGGGAAAGCCTGGTTGTGCATCACGACATAAATCCCGGGCGCGAGGACGCGCGCGGCGAACAGGCTTTCGGTGAGATTTTGCAGAGCGTCGCTCGATTCGAACCCGAGCGGCGTCATCGCGCCGGTGAGAATAATGGGATGCTTCACTGCGCCCAACGCGGATTTCAAATACAGGCCGGTGCGGACCATGGTGTCGGTGCCATGCGTAATCACGATAGGCGCGTCCAGGCGCTGGCGAACGGCTTCGAGGATCTGCGCGCGGTCGGCATCGGTCATCTCCAGGCTGTCTTTGTTCATCAGGCGCGTGACCTCGACGCGCGCGTCGGGCAGGCGCAGGCGTCCCAGGTACGTTTCGATCCGGCTTTCGACGTTTTCGACCGATCCCTTTTGCTCGGAATAGATTTTCTCGATGGTCCCGCCGGTCGCGAGCAGGTGGATTCGCTGCATGGCGAAAGTTCCATCGTATCGCGCCTCGGCGCATCTAAAATGGATGTATGAAGCTCGCAATTGACGGAATGCATTGCCAGAAGTGCGTGGAACGGGTCCGCAAGACGATCGAGGGCGTGGATGGAGCGCGCGTCGAAAGCGTCGAGGTGGGTTCGGCGAGGGTCGCCGCGGATGCCTCGAAGACGCCGCAAGTGATCGCCGCGCTGCGCGACGCCGGCTACGCAGCGCGCGAGTCGCAATGACGGCCGACGGTTTTCGCAAGCTCGCATTGAGCATGCCCGGCGCGGTGGAAGCCGCGCACATGGGGCATCCCGATTTCCGCGCGAATGGAAGAATCTTCGCCACGCTGTGGCATGACATGCAGTGGGGCATGGTGAAGCTGACTCCGGAATTGCAGCGCGAATTTATCGCTGAGAATCCGAAAATGTTCGTCCCGGTGAACGGAGCCTGGGGCGCGGAGGGCGCCACGCGCGTCCATCTGCGCCACGCCGACGAAGAAACGCTCGGACGCGCGATGACTGAAGCCTTCAAGCGAACGTCGATCAAAAAGCCCCGAAACAAATGACGGAAACGGTTCACATCAACGTGGGAGGAATGACCTGCGCGGCGTGCCAGGCGCATGTGCAGCGCGCGCTGGAGCGCTCGCCCGGCGTGAAGAAAGCGGCCGTAAACCTGATGACCGGCGACGCCACCGTTGCTTTCGATCCCGCGCGGACGCGGGCCGATGCGCTGATCCAGGCGGTGATCGATACGGGTTATGAAGCGCGGCTTCCCATGGAAGGCGAGGATCGCGAGCGCGAACAGGCGGCCGAAGCGCGCGAGCTGACGCTCAAAGCGATCGTGAGTCTGATCGCCGGCGCCGTGGTGATGTGGCTGGCGATGCTGCACGGCAGCTTCATTCCCTGGGCGCAGATGGGTATCGCGATTTTCGTGATGGCGTGGGCCGGACGGCGAATCTATGTGGGCGCATGGAAGGCCGCGCGGCATGGGACCGGCGACATGAACGCGCTGGTCGCGCTGGGAACGGGCGCGGCGTTCCTTTATTCGGCAGTGGTCACCGTCGAGCCGCAATGGTTCGCCCATCCCGACCTGTATTACGAAGCGGCTGTGTTCATTCTGGCGTTCGTCATCAGCGGGCGCGCGCTCGAAGCCCGCGCCAAGCGGCGCACCACCAGCGCGCTGCGCAAGCTGATCGGCCTTCAGCCGCCGGTAGCTCGTGTGATGCGCGAAGGAATTGAAAGCGACGTTCCGGTGGAGCAAGTGCGGCGCGGCGATCTCATCATTGTGAGACCGGGTGAAAAGATCGCGGTGGACGGCGAAGTCATCGACGGCGCCGGTTGGGTTGATGAATCGATGTTGACCGGTGAACCGGCGCCGGTCGCGAAAACCGCCGCGAGCGCGGTCAGCGGCGGGACGCTCAACACCACCGGAAGCTTTCGCTATCGCGCAACCACGCTGGGCGAACAGAGCGTGCTGGCGAGGATCGTCAGCCTGATGCGCCAGGCGCAGGCCTCGCGTGCGCCGATCGAGCGCGTGGCCGATAAAATCAGCTCGATTTTCGTCCCCGTGGTAATGGCACTCGCGCTGCTTACGGCGTTCGGCTGGGTGCTGGCGGGCGCGGGCGCGATGAAGGCCGCGGTCAGCGCGGTCGCGGTGCTGATCATCGCCTGCCCCTGCGCGATGGGATTGGCGGTTCCCACCGCGGTGATGGTCGCGACCGGCCGCGGCGCGGAAATGGGGCTGCTGATCAAGGGAGGCGAGACGCTCGAAAAATTGCGGCGCCTGGACACCATCGCGTTCGATAAAACCGGAACGGTGACTGAGGGGCGACCGCGCGTAGTCCACGCGAGTCTCGACGATGACGCGCTGCGCATGGCCGCGGCTGTCGAGCGGCGCTCGGAACATCCGCTGGGCGGCGCGATCGTCGCATGCGCCGAATCGCGCGGTCTGACGCTCGCCGAGGTCGAGGATTTCCACGCGATCGCGGGTCGCGGCGTCGAGGGACGCGTGGATGGGCGCCGGGTCGCGGTTGGCAGCCGGGCATTTCTCGAAAGCACGGGGATGCAAGGTAACGGCGCGATCGGCGTCGCCATCGACGGGCGCTATGCAGGCTCGATCGAAGTGTCCGATCCGGTTCGCGCAGGCGCGAAGGACGCCGTCGCGGCGCTGCGAAAGCTGGGACTCGAAGTCGTGCTGATCAGCGGCGATCGCGTCGAAGCGGCCAAGGCTGTCGCTGAAGCGGTGGGAATCGGAAGGGTGATCGCCGGGGTCCTACCGGACGGGAAGGTCGCGGAAATCCGGCGTTTAAGAGAAGAAGGCCGCATCGTCGGAATGGCGGGCGACGGAATCAATGACGCGCCGGCGCTCGCCCAGGCCGACGTGGGCTTCGCCATGGGATCGGGGACCGACATCGCGATCGAAGCCGGCGACGTGACGCTGCTGCGCGCGGATTTGAATGGCGTGGCACGCGCCGTCGCGTTGTCGCGCGCCACGTGGAGTGTGATCCGGCAAAACCTGTTTTGGGCGCTCGCCTACAACGTGATCGCGATCCCGGCAGCGGCTCTCGGATACCTCAGCCCGGTGATCGCGAGCGCGGCGATGGCGGCCAGCTCGGTGACCGTCGTGTTCAACAGTTTGCGGCTGAAACGGACGTTAAAAAAAGGGGGACAGACCGCCACTGCGTAGTCTGTCCCCTCGGTTAACAGGATCCGCTCGCTCACGCGCGCGCCTCGGAATCGGCGCGTTGCGTTCACAGCCGCTTACTGAGCCACGACCGTAAGGAAGTGACCTTAGGGAGCGATTCTCCGCAGGCTCGTCAGGCGGACTGTGCCTGGAACATGTTGGGTTCGTCGGCCGACGGGCCATACATGCCGGGAATCGCTACGTTGTTGAGCCGCAGATACACGCCCAACTGCGCGCGATGATGAATCAGGTGATTCATGATCACCGAGCGCATCACCGCGGCGCGCGGCATGGACATGACGGTCTGTCCGGCGAACTTGAACGTCCAGGTCTTCGCCCAGTGCTCGTCGCTGGTGCGTTCGATTTTGGCGCGCGCCTCGGCGACGTTCTTGTCGAACATCTCCAGCAGCTCGGCGCGCGATTTGGCGAAGTGCGGCTCATATCCCGGCTGCATGTCGAGCACCTCCTGATCGATGGTGAAACCGGTCCATGACGGCAGCTCCGCGACGTGCGTAGCGAGACGCGTCATGCTCATCGACTTGGCATGCGGCTGGTAATCGAGCTTGGAATCCGGCACGCACTCCAGAATCTTTCGCGTGTTTTTCATCTCTTCGTCAAATTCGGGTAGCAGTGTTTGGCTGAACGGCATTTTCTTGGTCCTTTCGAGAAGCTCTCCAGGAAAACGATACCAGGGATTGCGGACAGTTTCTGTCCTCGACCTATGCGAGACTGAAAAAATGCTGGATACCTCGGCGCGGCTGCTGCGGCTGCTGTCGCTGTTCCAGGCGCGGCGTTACTGGTCCGGCGCCGAGCTTTCCGGGCGCCTGGAAGTGACCGCGCGCACGCTGCGCCGCGATGTCGACCGCCTGCGCAGCCTGGGGTACCCGGTGAATTCGACTTCGGGCATCGCCGGGGGCTATCAGCTCGGCTCGGGCGCAACGCTTCCGCCGCTGCTGCTCGACGACGAAGAGGCCGTCGCGGTGGTGTTGGGACTGCGCACCGCCGCGAGCGGAATGGTGAGCGGAATCGAAGAGGCGTCGGTGCGGGCGCTGGCGAAACTGGAACAGGTGCTGCCCTCGCGACTGCGGGGACACGTCGCGGCGCTCGGCTCTTCGATCGTGCCGCTGCCGCATGCCGGTCCCAAGGTGGACGCCCGGCTGCTCGCCGCGCTCGCCGCCGCGTGCCGCGACTCGCGCATCCTGCGTTTCCAGTATCAAAGCCGCGAGGGAACGTCCAGCCTGCGCGAAACCGAGCCGCACCGGCTGGTCCACACGGGGCATCGCTGGTACCTCGCGGCGTGGGATGTGAATCGCAATAACTGGCGAACGTTCCGCGTGGACCGGATCGACGGGCGGCCGTCGGCGGGCGCGCGCTTCACGCCGCGAAAAGCACCTGAAGGCGATTTCGCCGTGTACGTGCGGCGCAGCATCGCCGCGGCTCCCTACCCGTATCAGGCCAAGCTGAAGCTTTACGTTTCCATCAGCGCAGCCGCCCAGCGGATTCCACCGGCGGCGGCGATCCTCGAAGAGATCGACGAGGGCTCGTGCATGCTGCACCTGGGAGCGGGGTCGCTCGAAGGGCTGTGCCTTTACCTGGGAATGCTGGGTTTCGAGTTCGAGGTGCTGGAGCCGCCTGAGCTGGTCGAGTGCATCCGCGGGCTGATCGGGAGATTCGGCCGCGCGGTTGCGCCTAATGATTGATGCCGAGCAGCTCGACTTCGAAGATCAGTGTCGCGCCGCCGGGAATCACCGGCGGAGATCCCTGCTCTCCGTACGCCAGATTCGCCGGGCACACCAATTTCGATTTCCCCCCCATCTTCATTCTCTGGACGCCCTCCGTCCAGCACGGGATCACGCGATTCAGCGGAAACTGCGCCGGCTGATTGCGCTTATAGGAGCTGTCGAATTCCGTGCCGTCGGTGAGTGTGCCGCGGTAGTTCACCGTGACCACGTCGGTAGCGTTGGGGGACGCCCCGGTTCCGGCCGTCAGTTCACGATAGACCAGGCCGCTGGGCGTGCGGACCGCCCCCGGCTCCGCGGCGGCTTTGTCGAGCGCGGATTGATCCGAAGTCGCCGCGCCGGAGGTGCTGGACGTGCTGGACGTCTCCTTGCTGGAGGAGCAAGACACGAGAGCGATAGATAATAAACAAAAGAGAGCGCGCATGTGTTCAGAGTAACATCGCGGCCCAAAACGGTGAGAAATGCCCGGAACAGGAGAGCAGCATGAAACTGGAAAGCTCGGCATTCAAGAACGATGGAGTCATTCCCGAGAAATACGCGCATCAGCGCGAGAACGTCTCGCCGCCGCTCACCTGGAGCGGAGTGCCGCGCGGGGCCAAGAGCCTGGCGCTGATCGTGGACGATCCGGACGCGCCTTCGGGGACGTTCGTGCACTGGCTGGTGTGGGATATTTCGCCGGAGACGACGGGCCTCGCGGAGGGCGCCGGGTCGGGGAAGCTGGCCGGCGGAGCGCGCCAGGGACGCAACGGATTCGGCGAGGTTGGCTACGACGGTCCGCAGCCGCCCAGCGGAACGCATCGCTATTATTTCCGGCTGTACGCGCTCGATTCGAAAATCGACGAAGCGGCGGGGGCGACGCGGGCGCAACTCGATCGCGCGATGCGGGGCCATGTAATGGAAAAATGCGAGCTGATGGGCAAGTATAGTCACCGTTAACTGCGGTCCAAAACCAGTCGCGCTTACGTCCCGAAGCAGATATAATCGTTGATTCGACGTGGCTGCGACTCGCAGAAAAGGCGACGCCAAAGGTACGGAGCAAAGGGCGAGCCGGGACGAGGTCGAGCGGTTCATTTTCGACCAGGTCGAGTCTGTTCCGCATCTCGAAGCGCTTCTCCAGCTTTGGAACTCGCGTCCCCAGGTGTGGAGCGAAGAGGATCTTGCCCTGCGGCTCTTCGTGCAGGCGTTTCAAATCCGCAAAATCCTGGAGGACTGGAGCGCCCGCGGACTCGTCGCGAGGGGTGGGCCGGCGCTCTGGAGCTATGTGGCGTCCTCGGAAAACGATCGCCTGTTGAGCGGCGTGGCGGATTTGTACCGCCAGGATCTGGTTCGCGTTTCGACCGCAATCCATCTGAAGGCCTCGACGGGAGTCAGGGAATTCGCCCGCGCGTTCCAGTTCACCAAGAAACGGAAGCCATCGTGAGAACCTTCGTTTATCTGCTGACCACGCTGGTCAACCTGCTATGCGCCTGGCTCCTGCTGCGGGCCTATCGCCAGGTGCGGCAGCGGCTGCTGTTGTGGAGCGGGCTGTGCTTTGCCGGTCTGACGCTGTCGAGTGCGCTGGTGTTCGTGGACCTGGTGGTTCTTCCCGAGGTCGACCTGTACCTGCTCCGGCTGGCGGCCGGCGTAGGGGCGATGGCGCTGCTGGTCTACGGTCTGACGGCGGAGGAGCGGTGATGTCGCCGGACTGGATGGTCCGCCTGGAGATGTTTCTCCTGGGCGCGTTATCGACCCTGTGCGTCATCGCGGCGCTGCATTTCTTCAAATTCTGGCGGAAGACGCGCGATGCGCTATTCCTGGCGTTCGCGGCGTCGTTCCTGGTGCGCAGCCTGAACGATTTCGGCCGTGCGTCGTCGGCCCATCCCAACGAAGGCACCCTGTTCAGCTACTTTGTCAGCCTGGCGGCGTCGCTGCTGATCGTGCTGGCGATCGTGCTCAAGAATTTCAGCCGCAAAGGCTGATCAGCGTAATTAGCTCAAGCTTTCAGCGCTGTATCTGGCGATGAGACCGGTTCGGACGGCGTGCCGGTAGACACGTCGGAAAATCCAGCAGGCGAGCACCAGGCAGACCAGGTCGAGGGCCGCGCTCCAGGCCAGATCGGCTAACGGCGCCGGGCGCTGCGCGACGATCGCGCGCATGCCCTCGAACACATACGACGGCGCGATTGCGCGCGAGATCCACTGCATCCAGCGCGGCAAAACCGAGATCGGATAAAAGACGCCCGCGAACGGCGAAATCAGCGCGGGGATCGGCCAGATGAACCACTCGGAAGCGGGACCCAGGCGCAGCACGACCGCGCACGCGAAAACGCCCAGCGCGATTCCGAACACGAACAGCAGTAGAAGAAACGGCGCCAGCAGAGCTTTGTAGATCAGAAACGACAGTCCGAACACGAGGCTGGCCAGCAGGAACATGACGGTCACGCCAACCGCGCTGGTGGAAATGCTCGAAAGGATCAGACCGGCGATATATTCGCTGATGGAGAGCGGGGTCGCGAAAAAATTCAGGAAATTGCGCGACCAGACGTCTTCGAGAAACGCCGTGGTGACGCCTTGCATCACGCGAATGAAAAAGTCCCACAGCAGCACCGCGCCGAGTAGCGCCGGGACGAAGTTGAATCCCGCCGACGCGACGGCGTTGAGATAACGAGTGATGAATCCCCACAACGTGATGTCGATGGCAACCCATGCAAACAACGGCGGAATGCGAGCCGGGCTGCCGCGCAGCAGGTAATACTGGCGCAAAACCACCGCCGCCGTGCGCTCCAGTGACATCAGGCCTGCTCTCCCATGTGTTCTAGCGATAGCGGTTCGCGCGCGACGGTGATGAACAGATCTTCGAGCGTTTCTTTCCCATGCTCGCGCGGCAGTTCGCGCGGGTCGCCTTCAAGCAGGATCTGGCCATGCGAAAGAAACAGCACGCGGTCGCAGACCGCTTCGACCTCGTACATGTTGTGCGAGGTCCACAGAACGCCGGATTCCCCCGCGCGGACGAAATCGCGAATGCTGGCGCGGATATCGCGGGCGACGGCGGGATCGAGCGACGCGGTCGGCTCATCGAGCAACAGCAGCGGAGGGCGATTCAGCATCGCCTTGGCCAGACCCACGCGGGTCTGCTCGCCCGAAGACAATACGCCCGTCTTGGTGTTCCGGAATTTTTCCAGCTCGAACTGTGCGAGCAGCTCCTCAATACGCGGGCCGAGTGGTTTCACTCCGTAGATCATTCCGAAAATGCGCAGATTTTGATACACCGTGAGATTTCCCGGAAGCGGAGCGTAGACCGCCGCGAAATTGGTCTTCTCGAGCGCCTGCGAGCGCTGCGCGGCAAGGTCGATGCTCTCGATCCGGATGCTACCCGAAGTAGGCTCGAGCACGCCAAGGATCATGTTGATGGTGGTCGTTTTGCCGGCGCCGTTGGGTCCCAGCAGGCCGACGATCTCGCTGGGTGAGACCTCAAACGAAATTCCATTTACGGCGACTGTTTCGCCGTACACCTTGCGCAGATTTTGAACCGAGAGAACGCGCTGCATCACTCGTAATTTCGCGGCCTGACGTGATAACCGGTCTTGCCGTTCTTAAAATGCGACCTGCGCCGGGAAATATCTGTCGATGATCTTCTGATAATACGGCCGCAACTCGCGCGCATCCGGTTTTTTCGCGCTCTTCGAGTACAGGTCGTAGGGATTGAAGCGCTTCACCCACTCGAACATTTCGCGGTCGTGATCGTTCATCAGGTACTCATAAGCGCCCTCGCGATGCGCGGGGTAGAACGAGTGGTAACGGACCATATACAGCGCCGGCTCCGGCAGATATTCCTTGGCCACGTGATAAAAATACTCGTCGTGGCCCCAGCTCATGGTCACCTGATCGAGGCCGCCGTTTTCTTCGTACGCGCCGAGTTTTTTCGAATACACCGGATGACTGGCGTCGGGATTGGCGGCGAAAAATTCGTGGAAGACGATTTTGTCGGAGTAGGCGCAGCCGGTGGGGAAGGTATCGCCGACCACGGCCCATTGCGGCTCACCCCACAGGCATAGCACCTTGCCCAAATCGTGCACCAGGCCGGCGAGCTGGAACCATTCCGGATGCCCGTCGCGCCGGATCGCTTCGGCGGTTTGCAAATTGTGCTCGATCTGGCTGAGATCGGTGTCGGGATCGCTGTCGTCGACGAGCGTGTTCAGATATTCGAGCGCCTCCCAGATCCCCATTTTGCTTTTATTGAGTCCGGCGTACTCGCGTCTTTTGGCGGAGGCGAACTCGTGGGTCTGGTGGGTGTGGTTGAGCCGGTAGAATTCGCGCACGCCGGGAGTGGTGTTGGCGTAATCGCGAAAATCCTCGGTCTTGCGATCGGGATCGTAGCGCTTTTGAACGAAATCATCCCACTGCTCGAGATTCTGAAGCGGGCCCATCCGTGTCCTCCAGCTATCAGGATACCAGCCGGAGGCCGGACGTTATCGCAATTTTCTCTTGCGGACCTGCATGGGCACGACGACCGGCGCCTGGAGAAACTTCGCCTGGCTGTCGACCGCCGGCTGTTGCGATGGGTCCCATACGAACGTGCCGTCAGGCTGCATGTGGCGGGCGTTGCGGTTGTCGGCGAGATAGGTTGCCAGGATGTCGTCGCGCAGGCGGCGCAGCAGGCGTTTATTCTCGACCGGGAACAAAAGCTCGACCCGATGATCCAGGTTGCGGCCCATCATGTCGGCGCTGCCCAGGTACACCTGCTCCCGGCCGCCGTTGAGGAAATAGTAGATGCGGCTGTGCTCCAGGAACCGGCCGACCAGGCTGGTGACGCGGATATTCTCGCTCACGCCTGGAATCCCGGGCCGCAGCGAGCAGATTCCGCGCACCAGAAGATCCACGCGCACGCCGGCCTGCGAGGCCTCGTACAGCAGCCGGATCATTCCCGCGTCCTCAAGGGCGTTCATTTTGAAAATCAGCCGCGCTTCCCTGCCCTTGGACGCATGCTCGATCTCGCGGCGGATCAATGATTCCATCTTCTGCCGCAGATTGATGGGCGCGACGAATAGCTTGTGGAATTCCTTCTTGGCCGAGTACCCCGTGACGTAGTTGAACAGGTCCGTCACATCCGCGCCGATCTGCTCGTCCGCGGTGAAAAAGCTCAGGTCCGTGTACAGGCGCGCGGTGATGGGGTTGTAATTACCCGTGCTCATGTGCACGTAGCGGCGGATGGTCTCGCCTTCGCGGCGCACCACCAGCGCGACCTTGGAGTGCACCTTCAACCCCACCAGGCCATACACCACGTGCACGCCCGCCGATTCCAGCGCTTTCGCCCATTCAATGTTGCTTTCCTCGTCGAAGCGCGCTTTTAATTCGAGCAGCACCGCGACCTGTTTCCCATTCTCGATGGCGTTCAGCAGCGCTTCGACCACCGGAGAGTTCTGGCCGACGCGGTACAGCGTGATCTTGATCGCCAGGACGTCGGGATCGGTGGCCGCGCGGCGCAGAAACTCGACCACGGGCTGAAACGAATCGTAAGGGTGATGCAGCAGCACATCCTCGCGGCGCAGCAGCGCGAAGATATCGTCCTCGGCCTTGGAGCTCAGATCCGCGGGAGTGTAGGGAAGAAACGACGCATCCTTCAATTCCGGCCGGTCAATGGAATTGAGTTGGCGCAGACGGCTGAGATCCAAGGGACCATCAACGGGATAAACGTCGCGCGCGTCGAGTTCCAGGTTAGCCACGAGCGTTTCAAGGATATGCTCGGGAATGTCGGTCGAAACCTGCAAGCGGACGGCGGCGCGGAATCGCCGCTGCCACACGGCCTCCTCGATGGTCTCCAGCAGATCGTCGCTTTCCAGTTCCTGGATTTCGACCTCGGCATCGCGCGTCACGCGGAACGGATAGGCCTCGATGATCTCCAGACCGGGAAACAGCATCTGAAGATTGCCGATAATGAGATGCTCCAGCCACACCAGCACGGGACGCGTACTCAGGCTGTGATCCACCGGAACCAGTTGCGGGAGCGTGTCCGGAACTTTGACGCGCGCGAACCGCTCGACGCCTTTGCCGTCGCGGACGGCCACTGCCAGGTTCAGGCTGAGATTGGAGATGTGTGGAAAGGGCCGGCCGGGATCGAACGCCAGCGGCGTCAGCACCGGATAAACCACCTGGCGGAAATACGCCTCCATCGAATCGCGCTCGCGCTCGGTGAGCTGGGCGTAATCGCGTAGCTCGATTCCCGCGGCGTCGAGCGAGGCAGCCAACTCTCGCCACGTCGTGTAGGCGTCCGCGGTAATGCTTTTCACTTCGGCGCGGATGCTGTCAAGCTGCGCCTGCACCGAGCCGTCGAGCGCGGTGGTCGTGGCTTTCTGCTTGAGCACGGCGACGCGCACCATAAAGAACTCGTCGAGGTTAGAAGCAAGAATCGAAAGGAACTTGACGCGTTCGAGCAGCGGATTCGAGGGGTCCTGCGCTTCCTCGAGCACTCGCCGCTGGAACGCAAGCAGGCTCAGCTCTCGATCGATATATAAATGGGGATCATTCAATGATGGCGTAACGTCAACGACGCCTGCCTTTGCGGCTGGGGGCATGCCACATACTATTTTAGCGTATTTTGGCGAGTGCCGGTTTTAAGGAAGACAGGTCACGTAAAATCAACGTGATACAGCGATGCGGGCCAGGATTGCGTGATTTACTTCCAGGTGACCTTAACGGGCTCAGAACGCTCGCAGGCGAGGGAATCGGTCACGCCGGACGCGATGTCGCCGCAGGCATTCGAAGTCGCCGTGCGCAGGGCCAGCTCTTTGGTCGAACCGGAAGCTGTGCGGCAACTCTGGCGCCCGTTGAACTGCATGCACACCTCGACTTTCTGTCCGCCGAGGGTGAGCGTCGAATACACGAGCAGGCCGATGATCGCGGCGAAGATCAGAAGGCCGATCAGCACGGGTTTCTTCATGGCTGTCCCTGCATAGCCGCGCTCTCGATGAAGGAAGATCCCATGCGGCGGAATTTTTCGTAACGCTGGTCGATCAATTCCCGGGGGGATTCTTCGGCGAGCTCCTCCAGCGCGTGGCGCAGGAAGCCGGCGAGCGCTTCGGCCGCGCTATCCGGATCGGTGTGCGCGCCCTCGCCCGGCTCCGGCACGATTCCGTCGATCAGGCCGAACTTGAGCAGGTCGGGCGCGGTGAGCTTGAGCGCCGCCGCAGCCTGGGGCGCGTTGCCGGAATCGCGATAGATGATCGCGGCGCAGCTCTCGGGCGAGATCACGCTGTAAATCGCGTTTTCGAGCATGAACACGCGATTGCCGACGCCCAGCGCCAGCGCGCCTCCGCTGCCGCCTTCGCCGATAACGGTCACAATGACCGGAACCCCCAGCCGCGACATTTCGCGCAGATTGTAAGCCAGCGCCTCGCCCTGTCCGCGCTCCTCGGCGTCCTTGCCGTGCCAGGCGCCCTGCGTGTCGAGGAAGGTGATGATCGGGCGGTTGAATTTCGCCGCAAGCTGCATCAGGCGCATCGCCTTGCGATAGCCTTCCGGGCGGGGCAATCCGAAATTGCGAAAGATTTTCTGCTTGGTATCGCGGCCTTTTTCCTGTGCGATCACCATCACCGGCTTGGAATCGAGCCAGGCCATTCCAGCGACGATGGCGTGGTCGTCGCCAAACGCGCGGTCGCCGTGGAGCTCGTGAAAGTTGGTGAAAATTTTCTGAATGAAATCGAGCGCGTGCGGACGCTTGGGATGGCGCGCGAGCTGCACGCGCTCCCAACTCGGATTCATGGGCTGAGCCGGCGCTGTTTCGGACATTTTTTCCGTGACGTTCAGTTGGCCAGGATTTCCATCGCTTCCGAGCCGCAGATGCGCGCGACCTCGGCGCAAAACTCCTTGTCCGGCCGAACTTTGGCCGCAACGTCCAGGATAACCGAGAAGTCGCGCGATTTTTCAAGGCGCAGCCGCACTTCGGTCTCGCCCGGCTTTTGATCGAACAGGCGGCGCAGCGCGTCGGCTCGCTCGGAATCCGTCGCGGCGCTCGCATTTCCATTCAGCGGGACGCGAATCGAGATCAGCGAGGGCAGATTCAGCCGCGCGATTTCGAGCGGTACGATGTCCTGCACCGAAATTTTGGGCGGTCCGCTTTCCTCCGGCAAAACCAGCGCGCGCACCAGCACCGCCTTGTCTTCGACCAGCGCGGGGGTCAGGCGCTCGTATTGCGTGGAGAAGACCATCGCTTCGGCCGAGCCTTCCAGATCCTCGATGTGCATCGCCGCCCACAGCTTCCCTTCCTTGCTGCGCTTTCGCTGGACGCCGGTGAGGATGCCGCACAGCGCGACCTCGGTGTTCTTGGAGAGCCCTTCGAGCTGCCCCGTGGTGTGCGTGGCCAGTTCTTTGGCCTTCTCGATGAATTGATCGAGCGGATGGCCGGTGATATAGAATCCCAGCGTTTCTTTTTCGCCGGCCAGCTTTTCCGCGCCGGTCCAGTCCTTCACTTTCGGCAGAGCGTGTTCGGCGGCGGGCTGCTCCTGGATCAACTCGGCGAACAACCCCGATTGACCGCTTTCGCGATCCTTGTGCGCCCGGGCGCCGGATTCCATGGCGTTGTCGATCACCGCGGTCAACTGCGCGCGCGTCCCTTCGAGGGAATCGAAAGCGCCGGCCTTGATGAAACTCTCGATCATGCGCCGGTTAACCGCGCCCATGTCAACGCGCTCGCAGAATTCGAACAGCGAGTGGAATTTTCCGCCTTCCCCGCGCGCCTTCACGATCGCGTCGACGGCCGCGCTTCCGACGTTCTTGATCGCGCCGAGGCCGAAGCGGATGCCTTGAGTTTCGCCCGTGGTGACGGGCGTGAAGGTGAATTCGGAGGAGTTGATGTCGGGCGGGAGGACCCTGATGCCCATCTCGCGGCATTCGTTGATGTACTTGACCACTTTGTCTGTGTTGCCGGTTTCCGAGGTTAGCAGCGCGCTCATGAATTCGAGCGGATAGTGGACCTTGAGGTACGCGACGATGTAAGCAAGATACGAGTACGCGGCGGAGTGCGATTTGTTGAAGCCGTAACC
>DATJVN010000023.1:0-2218 GCA_035501755.1 Bryobacteraceae bacterium
CGCTTACGTCGAGGCCGCCGTAGCCGCCGGTCTGCACGTCGACGAATTCGCGCCGCAGCTCTCCTTCTTCTTCAACGCGCACAACGAGTTCCTCATGCAGATTGCGAAGTTCCGCGCCGCGCGGCGCCTGTGGGCGCGCACCATGCAAGACCGCTTCGGCGCGCGCGATCCGCGCTCGATGATGCTGCGTTTCCACGCGCAGACGGCCGGCTCGGCACTCACCGCGCAGCAGCCGGAAAATAATCTCGCGCGCGTCGCGATCCAGTGTCTCGCTGCCGTGCTCGGCGGCTGCCAGTCGCTCCACGCCAACGCGCTCGACGAAGCCCTCGCGCTGCCCACCGAGCAGTCCGCGCTTCTCGCTCTCCGCACGCAGCAGATCATCGCCCACGAAACCGGTGTCGCGAACACGATCGATCCCGTCGCCGGCTCGTATGCCATCGAAAAACTGACCGACGAAATCGAATCCGGCGCACAGGCTTACATCTCGAAAATAGACGCGCTTGGCGGCATGTTGCGCGCCATCGAGACCGGTTACGTCCAAATGGAAATTCAAAAATCCGCGTACGAATATCAGCAGTCGATCGAGCGCGACGAACAAATCGTCGTCGGCGTGAATCGCTTCGAGGCCGAAAAAGAGCAGCCGATTCCCACGTTGCGCATCGATCCCGAAATCGAGCGCTCGCAGATCGAGCGCCTCCGCGCCTTGCGCGCCCGCCGCGACGCCGCCAAAGCACGCGCCGCGGTTGACGAAGTCGAGCGCCGCGCCCGCACCAGCGAGAATCTCATGCCCGCCATCCTCGCTGCCGTCGAAGCCTGTGCCACGGTCGGCGAAATCTCCGACGCCCTCCGCCGCGTCTTCGGCGAATATCGCGAATCCGTTACCATTTGACGATCCGATCAGGATCGCGCTTTTGAACGCTTTCCTCTCCGTCTCTGCCGTGGCTCTTCGAATCCATTACCATTTAGCCGCGCATCATCCCCGCGACTCCACGCACGCCGTACACTAATACCAAATGGCCTCCGAATCACAAGCGCCCGTCGGACTGCCCCTCAAGCTCGGATACGCCGCGGCGCTTTCCGCGCACTTCCTGCTGATGCTGGTGATTCTTTCGATCACCTTCTACTCTGTCTTTTGGCTGGGGGCGATGGCTTTCGCTGCGCTGGCCGAGCATTTCAGCCCTGGCTCGCTCGAAACTCCGCTCTCGGGTCTCGGCCCCATGCTCGAGGCCGCCTTCGCGACGGTCATCCTTCACGTCGCGGTCCTGGGGTTTCTCACCTACCGCCGCCTGCGTTTCGCAAAATTCTTTCTGGTTCTGATCAGCGTTGGAACGCTTTCGCTCGTCGCCGCGTACTACATCGACCTCGCCGCCGTGCTGCATTTCAACGGTTGGTATCCGGCCGGCTCGAATCCCAAACCGGAATATCCTGTGTTGGTGATCACACCGGGCGAACAGCCCGGTTCGTATCAGGCGCGCGTCATCCAGTGGTCCGAGTTGTCGCAATTCTGCCGAGAGAATCCGGGATACAGCTTTCTGGTTCCGGCCGGCGAGGAATCCGCCCTCGAATCTCAGTTGCCTCGCCACGATCTCGTTTGGGTCATCCAACACCAGCAGGAAAACGCAAGCGGACCAATGTCCGCGCGCTTCGAAGTAACTCGGCTCGGAAACGGACGCCAGAAACTCGTAGTGGACGGCAGTTGGTATCGCAATAGCAATGCCTCGGTCCGGGGTTGGTACGAGGCCGACGCTCACGCCGTCTATCCGAAGTATTTCAACGAAGGCGATACATACGGCATCTACCTGCGCGACACTCTGCTGCTCGTTGCGGCTCTCAATCTCGCCTGGCTCTCGATCTATTTGCGCCGCCGCTGGAAAAAGGGCTGGCGCCCGTTTCACCCTCCACTCGAAAACGAACCTCAGCCGCTTGGTGCTTAATCAGCGAATCGCGCCTCGAACTCAAATCTGCCATCGGTCGTAGGGGCACAGCATGCCGCGTCCGGCAAGCATCCTTGGCGCGATGCAGCCGATACGCCACGGCTGATGTGGAGTGCGGCGGCTTGCCGCCGCTGTACCTCTGTGAGCTTCGGCACGATGCCGCTCATCGACCCAGAAATTTGAGCCGGCGTGACTTGAGCGTAGCGAAGGATGCGTGCGGTAGGCGTCCGTGCCCTATGTGTTTCTCGGTGTGCTCTGTGTTACGTTTTTCGCCGTGAAATTGA
>DATJVN010000024.1:0-40830 GCA_035501755.1 Bryobacteraceae bacterium
TGACTTCCCTGCCCTGGAATCGTCAGCCCGGGAACGTAAAGCGGCTGAGCGTCGACTTTTCCATCGAGCGTAATTGTGCCCAGCCTTCCAAAGGTCGTTGAATTCACGTTCGCGGGAGTCAGAATCGTTTCTTGAAGATTCTGTCCGGTGCGCGCATTATCGTTGTGCCATGTCAAGACGGATACCTGGCCCCGCGCGCCGCCGGCAAGCGACCAACAGATTGCCAAGATACCTGTAATGCGGGTCACAAACGATGCCTCGCGATAGTACTGCGTGTGCACGTTTCATAGTAAGCGAGGCGTTTTGGTACCACAATAAGGTTAACTTCTGAAACCTGGACGCTGCGCACCTGAGAACAGGGAGCCGTTCTGAAGTTCTCGAATCGTAGTAATACGCTGTTTCCACAACCCTATAGAGTTAAACTGAGCATCAGGCGCCCGCGATTATCCAACAAAGCCGGCGCTTTGCTTCGCGGCGATCCTGGCGCTACTGGAGCATCCGAAAGGAAAGCTGATGCATGTCGCGAAAGAAAATTTCTGGCGGTATAGTTCACGAGATACCCATGGATTTCCAAAGAGCCCTTGCATCCGACCCGCAGGCATTAACAACCTGGGAGGATATTACACCGCTCGCACGCAACGAGTGGATATGTTGGATTGAGTCGGCTAAAAAAGCAGAAACCCGAAGCCGCCGGATCGACTGGGGCTGTTCAAACTTAAGGGATGGAAAACGACGACCCTGTTGTTGGCCCGGATGCACGCACCGCTAAGGCCGGGATGGTCCGGTTACAGGCGCGATAAAAGTGCCGATCGTTTCGTTCAGGAATTTCGCGTCCGCTGGATTGCTCGCGGCGCCGGCCGTGTGCCCCCACAGCGACGGAATGGGCTTGAACGTCACCGTCGAAATGAACGCTTCCTCATAGCGTGCATCGTTGATCGGAAAATACAGATCCGTTTCCGATGGCATATACAGGAACGGAACCTTAATCGAGCGCAGGGCCTTTTCGACGTTGCCTTCGAAGCCCGGCGTTGTACCGACGTCGTGCCGCTCCCACGTCCGCGCCTGCAAAATGTAGTCGTTCGCATCGGCGCTGAAGCGGGTGCGGAAGCTGTTCATGACGGACTCAAACGTGGTTCCCGGTCGCGCGTTGGTGCGCCACAACTCGCGCCGCCACCATTCCTGGGAATAAAGCCAGGCGGCCCAAACCATCCCGAACGCTTCCAGTCCTTTTTTGGGCGGGGACGAATAATCGCCGTTCTGAAACGCGGGATCGGTGGTGAGCGCGGTTATCTCACTCTCCAAACGAACAATGCCGTGCGGATAGGTCTTTGCGGTTCCGGAAGTGGCGACGATGCGATCGGCGAAGGTTGGATAGCTGACGGACCATTGAAACGCCTGCTGCGCCCCCATTGAGAATCCGATCACCGCGCGCAGATGCGCGATGTGCAGTTCCTCGGTCAGCAGCTTGTGTACGGCTTCGACGTTATCGCGAATGGTCGTTACCGGAAAGCGCGGGCCGTGAAACGGCTCCGGCGTGTTACTCGGGGAAGAAGAATGGCCGCTGCCGAATAATTCGGTCGCGACCAGAAACAGCTTCGACGGATCGAGAGCACGATCCGCGCCGATCAGCCACTCATAGCCGTGATAGTTGGCCATATAATGCGACGGCAGCAGCACGGCGTTGTCGTGCGCCGCGTTCAATTGGCCGTAGGTCGCGTAGACAATGACGGCGTGCGGCAGGGTCGCGCCGCTTTCAGTTTTGAAATTCTCGATGACGAACTCATGCCGCTGAGCGGTTTGCCCGAGAGCGAGCGAGCCAAAACAAACGATCAGCGCGGCGCTTTTCATGCCGATAATTATCGCTGAATCTGCTGTCGGGCGTGGGTCAGCCGGCGGTCAGTGGAGAACCGCGTAGCCGCGGATCTTCTGTTCGCCGCTCGAATGCGGTTCGAGGATCGCCTGCTCCGCGAGCGTGCCGAGGTCCGGGCGGATGTTGATGTGCCGGTAGGATGTGATCTGGATGGCGAGAATCCCGATCATGTCTTCCACCGGGTCGATAAAGAAGTACGTTCCCCACGCCCCGCCCCAGCCGAAGGTTCCGGGCGTCAGCGACTCGGCTGCCTTGCCAGGATCCATCAACACGCAGAAGCCGAGGCCGAATCCGTAGCCGGGCCCCTTGAGCGTTACGGGAATCCCGTCGCCGATCTGGTTGCTGATCATCGTGTCAATCGTTTTCGGACTCAAGATGCGGGCCCCGTTGTATTCGCCCCCGTTGAGAATCATCTGCGCAAATCTGAAGTAGTCGAGCGGCGTTCCGGAAAGCCCCGCGACTCCGCCGAAAACGGTGGTCGGGCTGGGATCTCTACGCGGCCGCGGATCGATGGTGCCGTCCTCCTTCGGCGAATACACGGTGGGACGGCGGTCCCACTTGGCTTCGGGAACGTTGTAGTAAGTGTCCGTCATGCCGAGCGGTTTGAAGATGTGCTCACGGAAATAATCGTCCATGTTCTGGCCGGAGAGGACTTCGGCGAGCGCGGCCACGACGTCCGTCGCGTAACCGTATTCCCATTTGTCTCCCGGCTGGAACGCGAGCGGTTGGGTCGCCATGAGTTTCACGCGCTCGCGAACGGTCTTCGCTCCGGCGATGGCTCGCGCCTCGGGCGATCCGAGAGCAGGCAGGCCGGCCGTGTGAGTCAGGATGTGCCGCACGGTGATGGGGCGTGCGTCGATGAGCTTGAACCCGCCCTGGCCATCGGGCGCTTTCACTTGCATGTGCGCGAACTCTGGAAGCCACTTCGAGATCGGATCGGAGAGCAGGAACTTGCCGTTCTCGTACTGCATCATGAGGGCGGTGCTGGCGATCGGCTTGGTCATCGACATCAGGACGAAGATGTCGTCCTTTTTCATGGGAATCTTCTTTTCGCGGTCGCTGTAACCGAGCGCTTCGAAATTGACGATTTTGCCGTGGCGCGCCACCAACGTCACCGTTCCGGCGACCTTGTTCCGATCGATATATTCCTGCATGCGTTTCCCGATGCGAGCGAGGCGTTCGGTTGACATCCCCACCTTTTCAGGTTTCGTCATGAGGGCATCGATCTCGTTCGCCGCGAAGGCTGAAGCGGAGATGGCGGCGGAGAGAGTCAGCGAGAGCGCGGTTCGGCGTAGCATTCTCGAAACTATATCAAATCGCATGATCCTGTAACCGGAGAGACGGCGCTCAGTATTCCAAGCAGACACAGACGCGAACCGCGCGCCTTTTCGTTCGTCTTTAGAAGAGAAGCGGCACGGCAGAAAACACCCATGACCGACCTACAAGAAGCATTTCGGCAGCTCAAAAAGGCGCCAGGATTCACCAGCACCGCGGTAATCACGCTCGCGCTGGGAATCGGCGCAACGTCAGCCATCTTTACGCTGGTGAACCAGGTGATGCTCAAGTCCCTGCCGGTCACCCGTCCCGAAGAGCTCTGGCGCATCGGGGATAAAATCCGCTGCTGCAACTGGGGCGGCTATACGCAGGACAACGACGGTGATTTCTCGCTCTTCTCCTGGGAAGCCTACCGGAATTTCCGTGAGCACACGCCGGAGTTCGCCGATCTCGCGGCGCTCCAGGCCGGGAGTCAGTCGCTTGGCGTCCGCCGCGCCGGATCGCGAGCGCCTCTCGATACTCGCAATGGCGAATACGTCTCCGGCAATTTCTTCCGCACCCTTGGCATCCAGCCCTGGATCGGCAGGCTCATGACCGATGACGACGATCGCGAAGGCGCGGCTCCCGTGGCCGTGATGAGCTATCACGTGTGGACCGATAAATATGGCTCCGATCGCTCCGTTGTCGGCTCCGGCTACGAGATCAACGGTCATCTGTTCACCGTGATTGGCGTGGCGCCCCCCGGTTTCTTCGGAGCCAAGCTCGCTGGCGGGGGCATGCCTGACATCTGGATTCCGCTCGCCACCGAATCCCTGCTCGCCGGCGACGCCCCGCGTATCAAACGGCCGAACGCGAACTGGCTCGACATCCTCGGCCGCGTGCGTCCCGGCGTGAATCCTCAATCCCTCGAAGCAAAACTCAGGGTGGAGTTCTCCGACTGGCTTGCCAGTCACGTGTCCGATATGGAACCCTCCGAAAAACAGACTTGGCGCCAGCAGACTCTCCATCTGATTCCCGGAGGCGCGGGAGTCACCGCCCTGCGCGATTCATACGAGGCCGGATTGAAGCTGCTGCTGATTGCGGCCGGTTGCGTTCTCCTGGTGGCCTGCGGCAACCTCGCCAACCTCATGCTCGCCCGCGGATTGAAGGAGCGTCCGCAAACCTCCCTGCGTGTTGCTCTGGGTGCTTCACGCGCCCGCCTGGTGCGAAAGGCGCTGGTCGAGTCCACGCTGCTCGCCATTGTCGGCGGAACCCTCGGTATCGCCGTGGCATACGCGGGAAGTAAACTGATTCTCTATCTTGCGTTCCACACGAGCGGCGGACCCGCGAATTTCGTTCCGATCGATGCTTCGCCGTCCGGGTCCGTTTTGCTATTTACGCTGGCGATCTCGATCCTGACCGGTATCCTCTTCGGGATCGCTCCCGCATGGATGACTTCGCACGTGGATCCCGCCGAAGCCCTAAAGGGAAGCAGCCGCTCGGTTCGCGGCGGCGGATCCCTCACGCAAAAATCGCTGGTCATCGCACAAACCGCGATGTCGCTGGTGCTGCTGTCGGCCGCCGCGCTTCTGGCGCAGAGCCTGCGCAATCTCCAACATCAGAATTTCGGGTTCGAGACGGACGGGCGATATCTGGTGGAGATCAACCCCGGCCTCTCTGGTTACAAGCCCGAGCAAATGGAGCGGGTGTACCGTCGCATTGACGAACGTCTGCTCCGCATTCCCGGCGTGCGCATGGTGGCTCCGGTCCTTTACGCGCCCATGAGCGGCGACAGCTGGAATGAAGGCATTCGCATCCAGGGCCGCCCCGAGCCCGGACCGAAGGAGGATACCGGCGCAGGTTGGGCGCGCGTGATGCCGGGCTTCTTCGAAACCCTCGGCGCCAAAATCGTGCAGGGCCGCTCGATCGAGGAGCAGGACACTCCCGCGACCCGTCCCGTTGCCGTCGTGAACGAAGCCTTCGTTCGCCGCTTCTTCAAGAACCAGAACCCCATCGGACAGCACTTCGGCATGGACCGCATCCAATACGCCGGCTCCTTTGAAATCGTCGGCGTAGTGCGCGACATGCGCTACATGACCTGGGGGTACAAAGATCCGATCCGCCCCATGTTCTGGCTGCCAGAAACGCAAAGCCACAAATACGGCGATCCGCTGTTCGACAACTTCGATCTCGAATCCCATTTCCTCAGCAACATCGTGATCTGGGCGCCAGGCAGCCCTCCCGGCATGGAATCCGAGGTGCGGCAAGCGCTGGCGAGCATCGATCCCAACCTGGTTGTTTACGGCGTGAATCCGTATTCCGAAATTCTGGCCGGCGATTTCCAGCAGGAAAACATGATCGCTACGCTCACCATGCTGTTCGGCGTACTCGGCCTTGTGCTCGCCGCGGTGGGTTTGTACGGGGTGACGGCTTATAGCGTCGAACAGCGCACCAGCGAGATCGGAGTGCGTATGGCGCTCGGTGCCGATCGCGGCCGTGTGGTCCGCATGGTCCTCGGTGGCGCGTTCTCTCAGATCGGACTGGGGCTCGGACTCGGCATCCCGCTCACCATTGCCGCTGGCCGCCTGATGATCGAGCAACTCTACGGCGTCGCTCCGTGGGACCTGCAAATGCTGACCATCGCTGCTTTATTGCTCTGCGCAGCCGCGCTCGCAGCCTCATGGATCCCCGCTGCTCGCGCGGCAAGTGTCGAACCCATAGTTGCGCTACGCGCTGAGTAGAACCACGCGTTCATTCGCAACCCGCTCGGTAAAGACCCGAAGCTGGATTAGCCGAAAAAGCCTCGACCGCCGAACTCGGAGAGCCAAGCTGGCCTCGTTTCGCGGACACCCTTGCCGAGATCGATTTCGGGGAGCATCTCGTTGTCCTCGATGGTTTGGTCATATCAAAGTGACGCCACGGCGCAATGTTCTGCATTAGATAATCGTATTTAACTTACGCATAATACAACATTTTAATCTATGCTATCCATGATGCCTCAGCATGGCTCGGCAGGAGCTTTGCGCGGACTATGGGCTGATCTTTCCGGCATTTACGCGACCCCGAGGGGTAACCGAGCGATGGCTTCTTTGCGTCGTAACATAGTCCTGGAAGTCATCCCGCGCTTTGGCGCCTTCGGTATGCCATCCGTATCTTGCGTGCCTCCACGGGCAGGGCTATGGTTGAATGATCCGCGAGTGTGATTCAAGAACTTTTCTTTCCCTTTGGGGGTAAAACGATGCGCTTTTGGCTTTTTTCGTGGTTCGCGCTGTCGCTGGTTGCGGTCGCGGCCGACACCCAGAATTCGGTACAAGTCGAACCGGCACATGGGTTTCTGAACTGGCTGACGCACCCCTACCGGGTCCGCACGGTGGCGCCGGTCAAGCTGAGCAATACGACCCGTCTGGAGAGCCTGGTGCGGGCCGGGAACCTGTACCTGTCGGCGCAAGACGTCGTAGCGCTGGCGATCGAGAATAATCTCGACATCGAGGTGCAACGGTATGGCCCGGTGCTGGCGCAGGAAGTTTTGCGGCGCGCCCGGGGCGGTGGCGCGCTGCGCTCGGTGGGAGTGGGCGTAGCGGCAGGACCGACCAGCGTCAGCCTTACGGGCGTTTCGGTGACCACCGTGGGCGCCGTCGGGACGGCCGGCGAAGGCGTCAGCTCGGGCGGTGGAATCACCACGCAGTTGGGTCCGCCGATCCCGACGTTCGATCCGTCGCTTACCGCCAACTTCAGCATCGCGCACGCCAGCACGCCGCAAAGCAACACCGTGCTCACGGGAACCACCGCGCTGCTCCAGGACCGCAGAACCTTCACGGGCGGCTATTCCCAGAGCTTCCCGTGGGGAATGAGCATGACTTGGACCTACAACAATCAGTACCTGAGCGTGAACAGCGCGGATTACAACCTGAACCCTTACACGACGGGATTCCTGGACTTGCAGGTCACGCAGAACCTGCTGTACGGCTTTGGGCGGTCGGTAAACGAGCGCAACATTTACGTGCAGAAGAACAACATCAAAGTCGCCGATCTGCAATTCGAGCAGCAGGTGATCACCACGGCTTCGGCGGTGCTGAATCTGTACTGGGACCTGGTGAGCTTCCGCGACGATCTGCGCGCGAAGCAGCGGGAGCTGGCCGCGGCGCAGGAACTGCTTGAAGACAATCGCAAGCAGGTGCAGGCCGGGACGCTGGCGCCGATCGAGATCACGCGCGCCGAAGCGCAGGTGTACTCGAGCCAGCAGGACCTGCTGGTTTCGCAGACTAACCTGCTGCAGCAGGAGACGGTGCTCAAGAACGCGCTGAGCCGCAACGGCGTGGCGAGCCCGGAGCTGGCGATGGTGCACATCGTTCCGCTGGACACCATCGCGGTGCCGGCGACGGTGAAGTTCGCGCCGCTCGACGATCTGGTGCAGGAGGCGCTCAAAAAGCGTCCGGAAATCGAGCAGAGCCGGATCAATATTGACAGCGCGAACCTGAACTTGAAGGGAATCAAGAACGAGCTCAAGCCGACACTGCAGCTTTTCGCCGAGCTGACCAACAACGGACTCACGGGAACAATCACGCCCCTCGGCGTGGCGTCGCCCGGCGTGGGGTATCTGGCGGGCGGATACGACAACCTTCTGGCGCAAATCTTACGCCGGAATTATCCCAATTATTCGGCGGGCATTTCGCTCAACATTCCGCTGCGCAACCGCGCGGCGCAATCCGATTACGTCACCAGCGTGCTGTCGCTGCGGCAGAATGAGCTGGGGTTGCAGGAGAACATCAACCAGGTGCGCGTGGACGTCCAGAACGGCATGATCGGACTGCAACAAGCGCAGGCGCGTTATGAAGCCTCGTTGAAGGCGCGGGTGCTGCAACAGCAGACGCTCGACGCGGATCAAAAGCGCTATGCTGTGGGCGCGTCGACCACGTACCAGATCGTGCTCGATCAGCAGAACCTGGCAAGTGCGGAGAGCACTGAGACGCAGGCACTGGCCAACTACAGCCACGCGCGCATTTCCTTCGACCAGGCGATGGGGCGGACGCTCGAGGACAATCACATCACCATCGCCGAGGCGCTGTCGGGTACGATTTCGCGACCCTCCACGCTGCCGGCGAATCTGCCGCAGGACAACCAGCCGCAGGAGAACCGGCAATGACGGCGCGTAACGCTCTCCGCTCCGCGCTGGCAAGCGTGTGCGCGGCCTCGACGCTGGCGGCGCAACAAAGCATTGATCCGGTGCGTCCGAACACGACGGTCCTGCTGCGGCCCTATGAGGCTCCCTACGTTCCGCCGGCGCGTTTGCAGAACTCGGTGCGCGCGCGGACGCTGATTCGCGCGGGAGTGCTGTACCTGACGGTGCACGATGCCTTGGCGCTGGCGCTCGATAACAATATCGATCTTGAAAACGCGCGCTACGGTCCAATCTCGGCCCAGTGGCAACTGGAGCGGTCGCAAGCCGGCGGCGCGCTGCCGGGTGTTCCCAGCGCGGCGTCGCAGGTGGGAGCGGTGGCGAGCGGACAAGGTGTCGCGGGCAGCCAGGCGGCCGCGGGCGTGACTACGGGATTTGCGGGCGTCAGCGGCGGAAACGCCGGACAGGCGACCATTTCCCAAATCGGCCCGATCGTGCAGGTGCTCGATCCAAACATTACGGAAACGAGCTTGTGGAGTCATCAGAGCGTTCCGCAGCCGAATGCGACGCAAAGCATCACGCCGGTGCTGCTTACGGGCACGCATTCTTATTCGGGCAGTTATAACCAGGGATTCCTGGTGGGCGGGAACGTGAGCGTCACCTACAGCGACAGTTTTCTTAAGGAAAACGCGGCGAGCGACCTGCTGAATCCTTCCTCGGCACCGAGCCTGGCCATTAACTGGCAGCAAAACCTGCTGCAGGGTTTCGGGATCGCTGTGAACGAGCGCACCATCAACGTGAGCCGCCTGAACGTGAAGGCGTCGGCGTTGAACTTCGAAACGCAAGCGATCAACACGGTGACCACCGTCCTCAACAATTATTACGGCCTGGTGGCTGATTACGAGGATCTTCGCGCCAAGAGAGAGGCCTTGGATCTGGCGGAACGGCTCGATCGTGAGGCGAGGATCCGGTTTGAAAACGGAACCATGGCGACGCTGGACGTGACCACGGCCGATTCGGCGCTGGCTTCGGCACAGAGCGACCTAACCGTATCGGCGACCACGCTTCAGCAGCAGGAGCTTCAGCTCAAGAATATGCTGAGCCGCACCGGGCTGATGGACCCGGTGTTCGCCGAGGCGCGCATCGTTCCGGTGGATCACATGGTAATTCCCGCGGAGTACAACCTGCCGCCGCTCGACCAGATGGTCAAGACCGCGCTGGAGAAGCGTCCCGACCTCGCGTCAGAGCGGTTGGGAGTAACCAGCGCGGAGATTTCGGCGCTGGGAACCAAAAACGGCGTTCTGCCGGTGCTTTCCGCCAGCGCGACGGCCAGCGCGGCGGGCTTGTCGGGCGTGCCCAAGACTGCGGTGACGCACACCGGAACGCGCTCGGCGAACCTGTACTTCAGCGGTGATGTGGGAAGAGGCCTCCAGGAAGTTTTTCAGCACGACTTCCCCACGTATTCGCTGTTCACGCACTTTCAGGTCTACGCTCACAATCGCCAGGCGACGGCGGACCAGGCCATCGACCAACTTTCGCTGCGGCAGACGCAAATCGGACTCGATCGGGACCTGAATTCGGTTTCCGTTTCGGTTTCCAATTACGCCATCGCGATCCGCCAGGCGCTGGCGCGGTACCGGGCGGGTGCGCAAAATCGGATTCTGGAGCAGCAGTTGCTAGACGCCGAAGAAAAGAAGCTCGCCAACGGGTTGTCGACCGCATCACTGGTGATTCAGCAGCAGCGCGATCTGGCGACGGCGCAATCGACCGAGATCGCCGCGGAGGTCGCCTATAGCAACGCGAAGATCGCACTCGATCAAACGCTCGGCACGACCCTCGATGTGAACCACGTATCCCTCGACGACGCGCGCAAGGGAGCGCTTCCGGAGACCCCCGCGCCGGCGCCGGTGCATTAGGTGCGCTTATCTGCGCAGCAGTTGTAGGAGATTGTTGTAATCGTCGGTCCAGATCCGGATGTTGCGGGGCGGGATGGCTTCAGCGGCCTTGGCGATGGCAGGGCGCGAGAGGAAATCGACGTTGCGGGTCACCAGCACCCATGTTGCCGAGGACAGACCGAGATCATCGTCCCGGGGACTCTCCACTTGAACCGCGCGCAGGCCGCACGCCTGGGCCACGCGGCTCACCGCGGGCGCCAGGTCGAGAAAGCGGTTGGAGACGTGGAACGCGATCACCCCGCCCGGTGCGAGATGGCGCTGGTACAGCTCGACGGCTTCGCGCGTGAGCAGGTGGACCGGGATCGCGTCGCCTGAAAACGCGTCGATCGCCAGCACGTCGAAGCGCTGCGGCGCTTCGCGCTCGAGCGACAAGCGCGCATCGCCCGGCGCGATGGATATTTTCGCGCGGGAATCGCGCAGGAACGTGAAGCGCGATTCGGCGATCGCGGTCACTTCGGGGTTGATCTCGTAGAAGCGGATTTCGTCGCCGGGCGTGCCGTAGATCGCCAGCGTGCCGGTTCCCAGGCCGACCACGCCGACGCGTTTCGAGCCGGCGCAGCAGTTGCGCAAGGCCAGGCCGATTCCCGATGGGGGTCCGTAATAGGTGGTCGGCCAATCGCGGAGCGTGGGCGAAAGAAATTGCGAGCCGTGCATGACGGTGCCGTGATAGAGCGTGCGCGTTCCGCCGGTTTCCACCACGCGCAGCGATCCATAGAAATCGCGCTCCAGCACGATGGTGTTCCGGTGGTACGCGCCGATCTGGGCGACCAGCACCAGCGCCATGGCGACGCTCGCAACGCCCCACAGAAGCCGCTGCGACCATCCCTGGTCCCAGTTCAAAACCGACGCGAGGATTGCGATCAGCAGCAGCGTGACGGACAGCTCGTAGACTCCGGAAAAGATGACCGGCGCGACGAGGCCGACAAAAATCCCGCCGAGAGCGCCGCCGAGCGCGATCATCAGATAGAAAGACGTGAGGTGCTCGCCCGAAGGCTTGCGCGCGGCGAGCTCGCCGTGGCAGAACATGCATCCGATGAACAGCGCTCCGGCGAACAGGGGAATGGAGACGGGCAGGGTCTCGCCCACGCGGATGTCGTAGCTCGCGTAGCCCACCGCGCCGAGCGCGATCGCCAGGAGGCGCTGGAACAGCGGCCGCGGGTACCAGCGCGAGCTTTCAAAACACAGGATGAACGTGACCAGGTACAGCGCCAGCGGCACGATCCACAACAGCGGAACGGCGGCGACGTTTTCGGTGAGCTGGTTCGTGGTGGAAAGCAGGAGCATGGAGCCGGCCGCGGCGAGAATGATCCACGTCCAGCGGTCGCGCGCTGGGACGGGTGTCGCGGCGGCGGAATTTGCGCTCGACACATCCCGCCCAGTCGTTTTCCAAGAACCGCTGAGGGAGACCGCGGCGCACAGCACGGCGAACACGCCGAATCCGCCGGACCAAAGCAGGTCCTGGGTGTGCGTGGCGATGCGCGGCTCGATCAGGCTGGGATAAGCCAGCAACGCGATCAGCGCGCCCGCATTGGACAAAGCGAACATCCGGTAGGGCTGCGAACCGGGCCAGCGCTGCGCATACCAGGCCTGTAGCAGCGGACCGGTGGAGGAAAGCAGAAAATAGGGCAGCCCCACCACCGCAACCAGCAGGAGCAGAATCCGCGCGGCGGGATGATCGACGGCGAGCTTCCAGCGGTCGCCCGGAATCGCGGGCAGAAACGCCAGCGCGGCGGCGAGCAGAGCGGTGTGTATGACGGACTGCGGCCGCCCGGGAAGTCGCGTGACGATCAGGTTCGCGTAGTAATATCCGGCAACCAGAGCGGTCTGGTAAAACACCAGGCACGTGGTCCAGACCGCGGCCGACCCGCCGAACCACGGCAGGATCAGCTTGGCGAGAATCGGCTGGATCAGGAACAGGAGAAACGCGCTCAAAAAGATCGCCGCGCCGAACATTAGTAGCAGATGAAAGCGCGGGCGGGTCACTCCATTCCCATGATATGTTGTTCGAATGTCCGTAACCGAGGAACTTACCGAAAATACCGAGCATGCCAGGGCGCCCTTCGACAAGAAAGTAGCGGCGTCGATGGCGATCATCGCCGCGGCATTGGCCGTGGTCTCTGTTTTTGGGCAACTCTTTGCGAACGAGGAGCTGTTGAAGCAGGCCAAGGCGTCCGACCAGTGGGCCTATTATCAGGCCAAGTCGATCCGGCGCTACGAATCCGATATCGCCAGGGATCTATTCGGGAACCTGAGCGGCGCGGCGGCCGCGAAGGGCGCCGCGAAGTACGCGACCAACATGGAGCGCTATCAAAAGGAGAGCGAAGAAGTCCAGAACGAGGCGCGCGGCCTGGAGCGGGAAAGCGAATTCCGGGGACGCCAGGCGCTACGCATGCACATCGGCGAAATTTTTCTGGAAATCGGGATCGTCTTCGCGTCCCTGGCAATTCTGGCCAAGCGCAACACCATCTGGATCGCGTCGCTGGTGAGCGCGGCAGTCGGCGGTGGGATCGCGGTCACTACAATTTGGCTGCACTGATGCACCCAGATCCACTCGGATC
Source organism: Bryobacteraceae bacterium (assembly GCA_035501755.1). Classification (GTDB taxonomy): domain Bacteria; phylum Acidobacteriota; class Terriglobia; order Bryobacterales; family Bryobacteraceae; genus Palsa-187. The sequence continues at coordinate 12,754 of DATJVN010000024.1, forward strand.
CGTGTGAATCTGTGTGCATCTGTGCAAGTCACAAGCGGCCGAAGTTGGCGATCGCCTGCTCGATGGCCTTCACCACGGCGCGCGCAGGATCGGCGCACGCGCGGTAACGCTCCAGCGCATCGCGCAGCTCGTCGAGCGTGAGGCCGGAGCGGCGAAAGCGCGCGCGATCGGCCAGCCGGGCGACCACCAGCATGCTCGCCGGATTTTCGGGCGTGAGCACGCCGAGCTCGGTGAGCCGGGTCAGATTTTCGAGCAGCTCGCGATAGCTCATCGAGGGGATTTGCTCCTCAGCCCGGGCCGCTTCGAGGTCGATAGAAAAATAGTTCATAGGCACCTCCGGATGCCGGCACTTTTTCTGAGACTGTTGCGGGTTTCTAAAGGAGAGCGGCGCCTACAAAGGTGCAGCTCTCAGGTGGTAACGCGTTTGCGGGAAAATCGATCGACACGGGCTGCCTCCTTTGTATTCGATGGGACTTCTCATATTAGCATAGACTCGCGTGCTCGCGGATTGGTCGCTCGAATCGGCATGGGTAAACGCATGTTAATCTAGTGTTTTGTCCCGAACTTTGTTTCGGCCAATCCTATGCCCGCGCGGGTCAGCGAAACTTTGGTCCTGCGCACGTACCCGTTTCGGGAAGCAGATTTGATCGTGAGCTTCTTCACACGTGATGAGGGCAAGCTTCGCGGTGTCGCGCGGCGCGCCCGGAAACCCAAAAGCGCCTTCGGCTCGGGGCTCGAGCGGCTTTCCCATGTACGCATGTCGTATTACCAGAAGGAGCACGCCGAGCTGGCGAGTCTCAACGGTTGCGAGCTGATCGATTCGCAATTCGACCTGGGTGCGGATTACGCGCGCGGCATCGCGCTGGATTTTTTCACTGAGGCGTCCGAGCACCTGTTGCCTCCGCACGAACCCAACGAAAAATTTTTTCGTCTGATGCTCGCGGTCCTCGAGTACCTGCGCGGCGGCGGTGAGATGTGGGCCGCGGTCCTGTATTTTTCGCTGTGGGCGGTGCGGCTCAGCGGCATTTTCCCGGAAATCCGCGTGCGCGACGAATCGGCCCAGATCGCGGGGGAGATGCTGGGACGCCCGTTGACCGGGCTCACGCCGCGCGCCTGGTCGAAAGCCACCGCGGCCGACCTGCGGCGCGCGCTGGTCCGCGTGATGGAGCAGCACGTCGAACGAAAGTTCCTCACCATTCCTCTTCTGGAGGCGCTGTGAGATTTCAAAAAAGGGGACTGGCCACTCTGTCCCCAACCCCCACGACCGCGAGCGTGACCAGCGAGCCAACGGTGGACAGAGAGGTCTGTCCCCTTTTTTGAAGCATATGGACACGTTTCAAGACACCGTTTTCAAGCTGCAGCGCTACTGGGCCGACCGCGGCTGCGTGATTCAGGAGCCGTACGATGTCGAGGTCGGCGCGGGCACCATGTCCCCCGAAACATTTTTGCGCGTGCTTGGCGATAAACCATATCGGGTAGCTTATGTTCAGCCCAGCCGGCGCCCCGCGGACGGCCGCTACGGCGAGAATCCCAACCGCCTGTACAAGCACCAGCAGCTTCAGGTGATTCTGAAGCCCTCGCCCGAGGACGTGATCGACGAATACCTGGGCAGCATTGAAGCGATCGGCATCGATCTGACCAAGCACGACCTGAAATTCGAGGAGGACAACTGGGAAGCGCCCACGCTGGGGGCCTGGGGGATCGGGTGGCAGGTGATGCTCGACGGGCTGGAGATTACGCAGTTCACGTATTTTCAGCAGTGCGGCGGCTTCGATCTCGACCTGGTTCCGGCCGAGCTGACCTATGGCTTGGAGCGTATCAGCGCGTTCTTGCAAAACGTCGAAAGCGTGTACGACATCGACTGGGCGCCGGGAGTGAAATACGCGCAGGTGCGATTCGCCGATGAGCTGCAATCGTCGGTCTACAATTTCGAACTGGCCGACGTCGACCGCCTGCGCCGCCTTTTCGATGAATACGAGGCCGAGTGCAAACGGCTGCTGGCGATGTGGCCCAAGTATCCGGACAAATGCCGCTTCCCGGCGATTCCGGCCTATGAGCAGGTGCTCAAGTGCTCGCACTTGTTCAATCTGCTCGATGCGCGCGGGGCGATCTCGGTGACCGAGCGGGTGGGCGTGATCAAGCGCGTGCGCGATCTGGCGGTCGGTACGGCGAAGCTCTGGGCGGAGCAGCAGGCGTGAACTTCCTGCTTGAAATCGGCACGGAAGAGATTCCGCACTGGATGATTCCCGGCGCCCTCGACCAGCTTTCAAAGCTCGATCTGCTGGGCGCGGCGCCGCTGGTGGACGCGACTCCGCGCCGTTTGGTCGTTAAAGCCGGAGGCGTGCCGGAGCGGACTCCGGATGAGCACCGCGTCGTGAAAGGCCCGCCGGTTTCTGCGGGCGAGAAGGCTGCGGCGGGATTTGCAAAGAAACAAGGCGTCGATCCTTCCGCGCTGACGAAATCCGGCGAATATTTTGAAGCCAGGGTCCTGGTTCCCGGACGCAGGAGCCTGGATATTCTCTCGGAGACTTTGCCCGCCGCGATTCTCGCGATCCAATGGCCGAAGACTATGTATTGGACCACGAAAAACGGCCCGCGCTTCATCCGCCCCATTCGCTGGATCGTGGCGCTACTCGACACCCAGGTGATCCCCTTCGAAATCGCCGGCGTGCGCAGCGGCAGTATGACGCGCGGGCATCGGCAGCTCGGAGCGGCTTCGATTCCCGTCACGGTCCAACATCACACCGAAGAACTGCGCCGCAATTTCGTCATTGTTTCCTCGCACGAGCGCCGCCACAAAATCGAAAAAGAAGCCGCCGACCTCGGGGCGAAAATCGATGCCGAGCTTCTGGAAACCCTGACGTTCATTACCGAATATCCCACCGCGATTCGCGGCGAATTCGATCCGAAATTCCTGGAACTTCCGGCCGAGGTGCTCACCACCGTGATGCGGCATCACCAGAAATATTTTTCGGTCGAATCGGCGCCCGGAGTCCTCGCTCCCGCGTTCGTCGCTGTGATGAACACCGAATCTGACCCTGAGGGATTGGTTAAGCGAGGTAACGAGCGAGTCCTACGGGCCCGCTTCAACGACGCCCGCTTCTTCTGGGATGTCGACCAGACAAAGAAACTTGCCGACCGCGTCGAGGATTTACGAAAAGTCACCTTCCACGCGCGCCTGGGATCTTATTACGAAAAAACTGAGCGCGTGCTCGCGCTGGTGAAAGAACTCGGCGGGAACGATTATGCGCTCCGTGCCGCGCTGCTCTCAAAGACCGATCTAACCACCGAAATGGTGAAAGAGTTTACGGAGCTCGAAGGCGTGGTCGGTGGACTCTACGCCCGCGCGCAGGGCGAGCCGGACCCGGTGGCGCGCGCGATCTACGAACACTATCGTCCTGTCAGCATGGAGGATTCCATCCCCGAAACGCGGGAAGGGCAAACTGTTTCGCTCGCCGACAAGCTCGACACGTTGCGCGAGTGCTTCCGCATCGGCATGGTGCCGACGGGGTCGAAGGATCCCTTCGCGCTGCGCCGCGCCGCGCAGGGGGTGGTCAAGATCCTGGCTGAAGCGAAGCTCGAATATAATTTCCACGGGCTGTTCCAGGCCGAGCTTTCCGATTTCATGCTGGAGCGGGTCCAGCATTATTTCCGCGAAGTCCGCGGATTTAAGTACGACGAGGTGAACGCGGTGCTCGCCACGAGTCGCGGCACGCTCGCCGACGTCGAGGCGCGCCTGACCGCGCTCGCCGAGGTGCGGCCCACGGAGAATTTCGAGCCGCTCGCCGCCAGCTTCAAGCGCATCCGCAATATTCTGAAGCAGGCCGAATTCGAAGCTGACGGACGCTTCGACGAATCGCTGCTCGAAGCAGGCCCGGAGCGTAATCTTTTTGATGCGTACCAAAAAGTGCGAACCGGGATCCAGGATGCGGGCTATCGCACCGCGCTCGAGCGCATCGCGTCACTGCGCCCGGTGGTCGACACATTTTTCGACAAGGTCCTGGTGAACGCGAAAGACCCGCAGGTGCGCGTGAACCGCCTGACGCTGCTTTCGGATCTGCTCACCGAGTTTTCCACCATCGCCGATTTTTCAGAAATCGTCACCGCAGGAGAACAGAAATGAACAAATATGTTTATAGCTTCGGAGCCGGCCACGCCGATGGCGACGGCTCCATGAAAGACGTGTTGGGCGGAAAGGGTGCGGGCCTGGCTGAAATGTCCCGCGCCGGAATTCCCGTTCCGCCCGGTTTCACCATCTCCACCGAAGTGTGCAATATTTATTTCCAAAATCACAACCAGGTTCCGAACGAGATCAACGGACAGATCCTCGAAGCGCTGGATAAGCTCGAAGCGCAGATCGGAAAAAAGCTCGGCGATGCCGAAAATCCGCTGCTGGTAAGCGTGCGCTCCGGCGCGAAGTTTTCGATGCCGGGAATGATGAATACGATTCTCAATCTCGGCTTGAACGATAAAAGCGTGGAGGGCCTGCGCAAGCGCAGCAACAACCCGCGCTTCGCTTACGACTCGTATCGCCGGTTCATCCAGATGTTCGGCGAGGTCGCGTTGAATATCGACATGGCGAAATTCGATCACATTTTCGATGAGCGCAAACGGAAATCGAAGGTGAGGCTCGATACCGACCTCAGCGCCGGCGATCTCGAAGCCATCATCGACCAATACAAAAAGCTGGTTTCCAAGGAAACCAAGAAAGAATTTCCGCAGGACGCGCGGGAGCAGCTTGCCATGGCGCGCGACGCGGTGTTCCGCTCCTGGTGGAATCCGAAGGCAGCCTATTATCGCAAGATGGAAAAAATTCCGGACGATATCGGCACCGCGGCCAGCGTTCAGGCGATGGTATTCGGCAACATGGGCGACACTTCGGCGACGGGAGTCGGCTTCACTCGCGATCCCGCAACGGGCGAGAAGAATTTCTACGGCGAATTTCTCATCAACGCGCAGGGCGAAGACGTGGTGGCGGGAATTCGCACGCCGCAGCCGATTTCGGAGCTCGAAAAAGTCATGCCCGAAGCCTACGCGCAGCTTCGCGACATCACCACGCGGCTGGAGCAGCACTATCGTGATGTGCAGGATTTCGAGTTCACCATCGAAGAGAGAAAGCTGTACATGCTGCAAACGCGCAACGGCAAGCGCACCGGGCCGGCCGCGGTTCGCGTCGCGGTCGAGATGGTGGAGGAAGGTCTCATCAACAAGCGCGACGCCGTGCTGCGCGTCCAGCCGCAGCAGCTCGATCAGCTTCTGCACCCGGTCTTCGATCCGAAATCGATCAAGGAGCTCACGCTGCTGGCAACGGGCATTGACGCATCCCCGGGGGCGGCGGTAGGCCGTGCCGTGTTCACGGCTGACGAAGCGGTGGAGCTGGGGAAATCGGGTCCCGTGATCCTGGTGCGCAAGGAAACCACGCCCGACGACATTCACGGCATGGACGTCGCCAAGGGAATCTTGACCGCGGTCGGCGGAAAATCGAGCCACGCGGCCGTGGTGGCGCGCGGCATGGGACGGCCGTGCATTGTCGGCGCGGGCGCGATCTCGATCAACGAAAAGGCCCGCCAGTTCACCGTTTCGGTGGGCAATAAGATCGTCACCGTAAAGCAGGGCGACTGGATCTCGATGGACGGCGCCAGCGCACAAGTTTACCTGGGCCAGGCGAAAACCGTTCTGCCCGATCCGAAATCCGGCTATTTCGCGAAATTGATGGTGTGGGCCGACGAATTTCGCGGAAAATTCGGCGTGCGCGCCAATGCCGATATTCCCCGCGACGCGAAAGTCGCGCGGCTGTACGGCGCTGAAGGCATCGGGTTGTGCCGCACCGAGCACATGTTTTTCGCCGAGGATCGCATCGGGCACATGCAGGCGATGATTTTGGCGCGCGACGAGAAATCGCGGCGCAAAGCTCTCGACAAGCTGCTGCCTATGCAGCGCAAGGATTTCGCGGGACTGTTCGAGGCGATGGAGGGCCTGCCGGTGATCATCCGCACGCTCGATCCGCCGCTGCACGAATTTTTGCCCAAGCGCGAAGAGTTAATGGTCGATATCGCGCGCTTGCCGCACCTGAATGCCAAGGCGAAAAAGGAACTTTCCGCGAAATACAATATTCCGGTTGGCGAGCTGAAGAAGCGCCTGCCCGAGCTGCTGCATCGCGTGGAGGAGCTGCACGAGTTCAACCCCATGCTCGGCCTTCGTGGCTGCCGCCTCGGTATCCTTTATCCCGAAATCACCGAAATGCAGGCGCGCGCGATCTTCGAAGCGGCGGCGCAGGTGGCGAAAAAGGGAATCAAAGTGATTCCGGAAGTCATGATTCCGCTCGCCGGAAGCGTGACGGAAGTCGAGAATCAGAAGGCGATCGTCGACCGCGTGGCGGAAGAAGTTCTCGAACGTGCCGCCATGCCGGATTTGCATTACCTGATCGGCACCATGATCGAGATTCCGCGCGCGGCGCTCACCGCCGATAAAATCGCCGGTCCGGCCGAATTTTTCAGCTTTGGTACCAACGATCTCACGCAGACCACCATGGGCCTGTCGCGCGACGATTACACGAAATTCTCGAAGGAATACGAGAATCTGAAAATTTTTAACGCCGACCCGTTCGCCACCATTGATCAGGAAGGCGTTGGCAAGCTGATCCAGATGGCGATCCAACTCGGCCGCAAGACGCGCCGCGATCTCGACATCGGAATCTGCGGCGAACACGGCGGCGATCCGGCGTCGGTCGAGTTCTGTTATCGCGTGGGGATGAATTACGTTTCGTGCTCGCCGTACCGCGTTCCGATCGCGAGGCTGGCCGCGGCGCAGGCGGCGATCAGCGGCGACAAATCAGAACTCACGCGCACCGCTTAATCATGGCCGCGAATAGACACAAATCATAAATTCGCGTTCATTTTGCGTTTATTCGCGGCTAATTCTTTTCCGCAAACGCCTCGACGGGCGGGCACGAGCACATCAGATGTCGATCACCATAGGGATTGTCGATCCGTCCCACGCTCGGCCAGAATTTCCGCGCGCGCACAAATGGCAATGGATACGCCGCGCGCTCGCGTGAGTAGACGTGCTTCCATTCGTCCGCCGAAACCGCCGCCGCGGTGTGCGGAGCGTTCTTGAGGACGTTGTCATTTGGGTCGGCCGAATCGATCTCCGCGCGAATCGCGATCATCGCCTCGCAGAAGCGGTCCAGTTCTTCTTTCGGCTCGCTTTCCGTCGGCTCGACCATCAGCGTCCCGGCGACCGGGAACGAAACCGTCGGCGCGTGGAAGCCATAATCCATCAGGCGTTTTGCGACATCCGTTTCATCGATCCCCGTCGCGGCCTTGAGCGGGCGCAGATCGAAGATCAACTCATGCGCGACGCGGCCGCTCGACCGCGTATACAAAACAGGAAAGTATTTTTCCAGGCGCGATTTCAAATAGTTGGCGTTCAGGATCGCGTAGCGCGTCGCGTCGGTCATGCCATCACGGCCCAACATCTTTATATAGCCGTAAGAAATCAGCAGAATGCTCGCGCTCGACCAGGGCGCGGCGGCGACCGCCGGAATCGCCTTCGCGCCCCCGGTCTTCACCAGTGGATGCCCCGGCAGATACGGCGCAAGATGCGCAGCGACCGCGATGGGTCCCATGCCCGGACCACCCCCGCCATGCGGGATCGAAAATGTTTTATGCAGATTTAAGTGACAAACGTCAGCGCCGATCGCCGCCGGGCTGGTCAACCCCACCTGCGCGTTCATGTTCGCGCCGTCCATGTACACCTGCCCGCCATTGGCGTGAACAATCGCGCAGATGTCCTGGATGCTCTCTTCGAAAACCCCGTGCGTCGACGGATACGTCACCATCAGCGCGCCGAGGCGATCACGATGCTCCGCGGCTTTAGCCTTGAGATCGGCCACGTCGATGTTCCCCTCGCCCGTCGATGCCACCACCACCACCCGCATGCCGGCCATCACTCCGCTCGCCGGATTGGTTCCGTGCGCCGACGCGGGAATCAGAACTACATCCCGATGTGACTCGCCTCGGTCGTGGTGATAGGCTCGAATCACCATCAATCCCGTGAACTCGCCCTGCGAACCTGCATTCGGTTGAAGCGAAACCGCGCTGAATCCGGTGATCTCGCACAGCGCTGCTTCAAGCTCCCGGAAAATCTGCTGATAACCCGCCGCCTGCTCCACCGGCGCGAAGGGGTGAAGCTTGGAAAACTCCGGCCAGCTCACCGGCAGCATCTCGGACGCCGCGTTCAGCTTCATGGTGCAGGAACCGAGCGGGATCATCGACGTGTCCAGGCCCACGTCCTTGCGTTCGAGCGAGCGGATGTAGCGCATCATCTGCGATTCGGAATGATGCGTGTTGAACACCGGGTGCGTGAGGAATTCCGATTTGCGCGCCAGCGCGAAACCCAGCTCCAGGCCCCTGGTGGACGCGTCAAAGCGCGGCGTCGCGCCGAACACCTTGACGATCGCTTCGACATCGGAAAGCGTGGTCGTCTCATCCAGCGCGACGTTGATGCACCCGTCGGCGCGATAGCGGAAGTTCATGCCAGCTTCGAGAGCGGCGGCGCGAATGCGGCCGAGCGCTCCCGCCGGCGGCTCCAGGCACAGCGTGTCGAAGAAAGTCTCATTGCGCTGCGCCACGCCGACCTTTGCCAACTCGCGTTCCAGCAGCTTTGCCAGGCCGTGCACCCGCCTTGCGATCGCGGTCAATCCCTTCGGCCCGTGCCACACGGCATAAAACCCCGCCATGTTGGCGAGAAGCGCTTGGGCGGTGCAGATATTCGAGGTCGCTTTTTCGCGGCGGATGTGCTGCTCGCGCGTTTGCAGCGCCATGCGATACGCCGCATTGCCGTGCGCGTCCACCGAAACTCCGATGATTCGTCCCGGAACCTGACGGACATGCTTTTCGAGCGTCGCGAAAAACGCAGCGTGCGGGCCGCCGTAGCCCAGCGGAACTCCGAAGCGCTGCGAATTGCCGACCACCACGTCCGCGCCCATCTCGCCCGGCGGCATCAGCAAAGTCAGGCTCAACAGATCCGTCGCGACCGCGACCAGCACGCCATGCCTTTTTGCCGCCGCGATAAAATCGCGCAGATCGTGCACCGCGCCCGATTCGTCCGGCGACTGCATCAGCGCTCCGAACATTTCGGGGCTGAATTCAACCTTGCGCCAGTCCCCGATCACCAGCTCGATTCCCAGCGGCTCGGCGCGCGCCCGAAGCACATCGATGGTTTGCGGGAAACACGAATCAGCGACGAAGAATTTCATCGCCTCCGATTTCGACACGCGATGCAGCATGGTCATCGCCTCTGCCGCCGCGGTGGCTTCATCGAGCAGCGAGGCATTGGCCACCTGCATTCCCGTCAGATCCTCGACCATCGTCTGAAAGACCAGCAGCGCTTCCAGCCGCCCCTGCGCGACCTCCGCCTGATACGGCGTGTAAGGCGTGTACCATCCCGGATTTTCGAAAACATTGCGCAGGATCACGCTGGGCGTGAAGCAATCCGAGTAGCCCAAGCCGATGTAGGATTTGAAAATCCGGTTGCGCGCGGCGATCTCGCGCAGGCCGCGAAGATATTCGTACTCGCTCAAGCCCTCCGCGAGATTCAGCGGACGGCGCAGGCGGATGCGGTCCGGAATGGTCTCATCCATGAGCTGATCGAGAGAAGAAGCGCCGGCGATGTGCAACATCTCATCGCGCTCGCGCGCGTCGGGGCCGATATGGCGGGAAGAGAACGGCTCAAATTCAAATATCATCAGGAAACGTTATTTTAACAAGGAGGGCAAGCCGGCATCCGGGCACCGGGAGGCTGGAATGCTACCCTTCATACAGACCAAAGGAGAAATCATGGCGCTGAAGATTCTGCTGGCGATGGATTCCTCAGAGGCGAGCAGTATCGCTCTCGAAGAAATGGCCGACCGCCCCTGGCCTGAAGATGCGCTGTTCGATGTGCTCGGTGTGGTCGAGCCCTCGCATCTGTGGAAAACCTCCCAGCACGTGCAGGAATCGGCGCGCGAGGCGCGCGCGGCGGTGGATGGCGCGGTCGCGCGGCTGGCGGCGAAGAAGCGGGCTGCGAAAGGTGAAGTTCTGTTCGGCGATCCCAAAAGATTGATCGCGGAGCGGGCGAAAAGCGCCGGCGCAAATTTGCTCGTGGCGGGATCGCTGGGCCCGCTCGGCAGCACCGCGGTCGCGGTGTTGCGACGCGCTCCGTGCTCGGTAGAAATCGTCCGGAGGCGCGCCTCGGCGCGGCCGCAGCGAAAAATCCTGCTGGCCACCGACGGTTCCGAATCTTCCGAGCGCGCCGCGCGATCCATTGCGGACCGTCCCTGGCCCGTGGGTACCGAAGTTCGCGTGTTGAGCGCGGTGGAGCTGATCGTGCCCACCGGTTACGCGTTGTTCGAGCCGCCGTACATCGACACCGAGGTCCTGGAGACCGCGCGCGCGGAAGCCATGAAACGAGCGCAAAGCGCCATCGCGCGCGCACGGGAAATGCTATCAGCCGCCGGACTGAATTCCTCCGAATCGGTTTCGGTCCTGCTCGACCCTCCCAAGACGGTCATTGTGAACGAAGCCGCGGAGTGGGGCGCCGATATCATCGTGCTCGGGTCGCACGGACATCACGGGATCGACCGGCTGCTGCTCGGCAGCGTGTCGGAAGCTGTCGCGACCCACGCAGCGTGTTCGGTAGAAGTGATCCGTTGATCGCCTTCGTGGCTTTGGACCGAGAAGTGCCTACGCTCCCAGGTGGGATTCGCCACAGGCCTGGTTCCAGCCGTATACGACCGGCTGTACACGGAAAAGCATCGCGAAAGGCTCGAGCGTGCGATGGTCGCGCTGAGCGTGCTGGGTTTTTTCGCGCATCTTGCGCTCATCTTTCTCGCGCGAAACCTGCATGCCTCGCCGCCGCTGGTCGCCACGGCGGGCCGCAACTATCTTTCCGCCATCGCGACTCCGTTCAGCTTCATCCTGTTCTATGAAGTCCTGATCCTGATCTCGGCGATCCCGCAATCCACCACCGATTCCATCGCGACACAATTCGAGATCGTGTCCCTGATTTTCGTGCGCGGATTTTTTCAGGACATCGCCGGAATCGATCTGGATCAGCTCAAAACGCCGTCCACCGATCTTGCGCCGGCCCTGCTGGACGTCGCGGCCGGCATCACCATGTTCCTGCTGGTGACCATATTCCGGCACATCACGCAGAAGCGCAACGCCGGCCTGCCCCAGGAATTTTCGCCCCGGTTGAAAAAATTCATCGCGCGCAAGAAAACGGTCTCGGTCGCGCTGACGATCCTGTTCCTGGGGCTCGCCGGGCGCAGCATCTGGCAGTTTGCCCTCGAGCTGGCGCGCGGATCGCAGGACGCCTTCCACCATCGCACCGGTTTCTACGCCGACGTATTCCTGGTGATGATCTTCACCGACGTTCTGATTCTGCTGCTTTCGCTGCTGGTCTCCGATCATTTCGAGCTGGTCTTCCGCAACGCCGCCTTCGTCATCTCGACAATTCTGATCCGCTCCGCGCTCACCGCCGGTCATCCCTACGGCGCGGTGGTCGGCGTCGCGGGAATGATCTTCGGCATCCTTACCGTGATGATCTACAACTACCATTTGCGCGTCTGTGGACGGAAATAGGCGCTATCATTTACCCGTGTGCATCCGCGCGCATCAGCCGCTTCTTTGCTTTTTCTTCGCGGCCGCATTCGCCTTCGCCCAACCCGCCCGCTGGAGCCAAGAGCAAGCGGAACGCTGGTACGCGCGCCAACCGTGGCTGGTCGGCGCCGATTTTATTCCCTCAACCGCCATCAATCAGCTCGAAATGTGGCAGGCCGATACATTCGACCCGGAAACTATCGACCGTGAGCTAGGATGGGCGCAAAATATCGGCATGAACACCATGCGCGTGTTCCTTCACGACCTTCTCTGGAAGCAAGACGCCGACGGGTTCAAACAGCGCATCGACAGATTTCTTCAGATTGCGGACCGGCATCACATGCTCATCCTGTTCGTGCTGTTCGATTCGTGCTGGGACCCCGACCCGCAACTCGGCAAGCAGCGCGAGCCGCGCAAGGGCGTGCACAATTCCGGATGGATGCAAAGTCCCGGCCGCGAAGCGTTGATGGATCGGCGCGAATACCCGCGTCTGGAAGCATATGTCAAAGGCGTGATCGGCGCGTTTGCAAACGACCCGCGCGTGCTCGCCTGGGATCTGTGGAATGAGCCGGACAACGAAAACCGGCCGGCGTATATAAAGCTGGAGCCGCATCGCAAAACCGGGGCCGTCGTTTATCTTTTGCCCCAGGTTTTCGAGTGGGCGCGCCAAGCGCATCCCACGCAGCCGCTCACCAGCGGCGTGTGGACTGGACGGTGGACACCAGGCAAGCTGTCGCGCATGGCGAAAATCCAGCTCGAAAATTCCGACATCGTCTCATTCCACAATTACGGCCCGCCCGACAGTTTCCGCACGCGCGCTGTGACGCTCGAGGCTTATCATCGCCCGCTTTTCTGTACCGAATACATGGCCCGCGATCTGAATTCGACGTTCCAGAACATTTTGCCCATCGCCCGGAAGTTGCACATCGCCGCGTACAACTGGGGACTGGTCGCCGGCAAGACCCAGACCTGGCTTCCGTGGGACTCCTGGAAAAAACCCTACGTCGATCATGACCCTCCGGTGTGGCATCACGATGTTTTTTACAAGGACGGCCGGCCGTACCGTCAGGAAGAGGTCGATTTCATCCGCAAGATTACAAGCTCGTCCCTGTCGACCGCGCAATGACCGGACGCAAGCGCCTCCACATTCGCGGAACGGTTCAGGGCGTCGGATTCCGGCCCTTCGTCTACCGGCTCGCCACCCAGCTTGAACTGACAGGCCACGTGCTCAACATCTCCGGCGGCGTGATCGCCGAGATCGAAGGATCGGAATCCGCGCTGCAGGCCTTCATCAAACGGCTGCGCGCTGAAGCGCCGCCGCTTTCCTCGATCGAGCACGTCGAGATCCAAGACCAGCCGCTGCGCGGCGACACCGCGTTTGCCGTTCATGAAAGCGTCGCCGCAGCCGAAGCATTCGCCATGGTTCCCCCAGACGTCGGCACCTGCGAAGAATGCTGGTCGGATTTCACCGATGCCTCGAATCGCCGTTATCTTTATCCGTTCACCAACTGCACCAACTGCGGCCCGCGCTACTCGATCATTCAGGACATCCCCTACGATCGTCCGAAAACGACGATGAAAGTTTTCCCGATGTGCGCCGATTGCCAGCGCGAGTACGATAACCCCGGCGATCGCCGCTTTCACGCGCAGCCCAACGCGTGTCCGGTGTGCGGTCCGCAGTTGAGCGAGCCGCTTTCTGAAATTCGCCGGCGCCTGCACGCGGGGGAAATCCTCGCCATCAAGGGTCTCGGCGGATTTCACCTCGCGTGCGACGCCACCAACGATTCCGCGGTCCGCCGCCTGCGCGAGCGCAAGCGCCGCAGCGACAAAGCCTTCGCCCTAATGGCGCGCGACCTCGAATCCATCGCCAAAATCGCTGTGATCAGCGAGACCGATTGCCGCGTACTTCAATCGCCGCGCCGTCCGATCGTGCTGCTGCCGCGGCGCGCCGCTGCGCCCATCCCGGCCGCGGTCGCGCCGGGCAACAATACGCTCGGCGTGATGCTTCCCTATACGCCGCTGCATTATCTCTTGTTCGGCGACTCGCGCGAGGCCGATCCCGAGTTCCTCGCCCTGGTGATGACCAGCGGCAATCTCGCCGAGGAACCCATCGTCAGCCGCAACCAGGAGGCGCCGAGACTCAATACGCTCGCCGATCATTTCGTTCTCCACAATCGCGACATTCAGACACGCGTTGACGATTCCGTTCTGCGCACGTTCGAAGGCCGGGAGCGCCTGATTCGCCGTTCGCGCGGCTACGCGCCGCAGCCCGTGGAGCTGGGCCGCGAGATCCACGAGCTGCTCGCCGTCGGCGGCGAACTGAAGAACACGCTCTGCCTCACCAAGGGCACCTACGCGATCCTCAGCCAGCACATCGGCGATCTGGAAAATCTGGAAACGCTCACGTTTTTCGAGGAAACGCTGGATCACATGAAGCGCTTCTTTCGCGTCCATCCGCGCGCCGTCGCCTACGATCTGCATCCCGGCTACTTGAGCACGCGCTTCGCGCTCGAAATGCCGGAGATCGAGAAAATCGGCGTGCAGCATCATCACGGGCACATCGCAAGCTGCATGGCGGAAAATTTCGTTCACGAGAAAGTGATCGGCGTGGCCTTTGACGGAACAGGCTACGGTTCCGACGGAAAGATCTGGGGCGGCGAGTTTCTGGTCTGCGACTACGCGGGCTTCGAGCGCCACGCGCATTTCAAATACGTCCCGCTCGCCGGCGGCGACGCCGCCATTCGCCATCCCTGGCGCACCGCGCTGGGCTATTTGCACGAAGCCTTCGGCAACCAGATCCCCGATCTTTTCCCGTCGATTCCGGAGTCGGCGGTGCGCCTGGTTCGCGCCGCGATCGAAAAGCGCATCAACACCGTGGATACCTCCTCCTGCGGCCGGCTGTTCGACGCGGTGAGCGCCATCGCCGGCGTGCGCCGGGACGTGAATTACGAAGGCCAGGCCGCGATCGAGCTGGAGATGAAGTGCGCCGAGGGCATTGAAGACGAATATCCCTTCGAAATCGAAGCCGGCGAGATCGACACTCGCCCGCTGATCCGCGCTGTGGTCGGGGACGTAGTCGCGCGCGCGCCCGTGGAGCGGATCGCCGCAAAATTCCACAACACGATTGCCGCGATCATCCTTGATGTGTGCCTCCGGATTCGCGCGAGCGAGCATTTGAATCGGGTCGCGCTGAGCGGCGGAACGTTTCAGAACGTTCGCCTGCTTTCGCGCTCCGTCGCGCTGCTGCGCGGAGCCGGTTTCGAGGTCCTCCTGCACGCCGCTGTTCCCGCCAACGACGGAGGCCTGGCGCTGGGCCAGGCGGTCATTGCCAACCAGCAACTTTCCGCTAAGATGTAACGGTGGCGCTTTTTTTCCTGCTGCTGGTACTCTTTATCGTGGTGATCGCGGTTGCTTTTGTGGCTTTCCCTCCGCACCGCATCGCCGAGTGGCTCACCAAGAAGAACGACTCCAAATAGACGCGCGCCTGCCTCACTTCCACACGTCCGGAAAATCCTTCTTCAATTTCCGCAGCTTGGGCAGATCGTTATACACAATGTACGGATTGTCTGGATTGTGCTCCAGGAAATGCTGGTGATAGCCTTCGGCCGGATAAAAGCCTTCAAGCGGTGCGACCTCGGTCACGATCCTGTGCTTGAAAAGCTTCGCGTCGTTTAATTGCTGAATGTAGCTTTCCGCGACGCGCTTCTCCTCCCCGCTCGAATAAAAGATCACGGAGCGATACTGCGTGCCCACGTCGGGTCCCTGATAATTCAGCTCGGTGGGATCGTGAGCCACGGCGAAAAAGATCCGCAGCAATTTTCCATACGAGATCTGCGCCGGATCGTAGGTCACTTTGACTGATTCCGCGTGTCCCGTGCGGCCTGTCTCGACCATCTCGTAGTGCGCCGCGTCCGGCGCTCCGCCGGCGTATCCCGACACCGCGAACTTCACTCCCTTCACGTGATCGAATACGCCTTCGACGCCCCAGAAGCATCCGCCCGCGAAAACCGCGCTCGCGATCGATTTCGATTCCGGAAGATCGGTCGACGGAGCCGGCAGCTCCGCCGCGAAGACGCAAATCGTAACAAAAGGAATCAGCGCCAGGGTCCTCATGTCCATATTGTATGCGCGTAACAGGCGGCGGAAGGCAAACGTATTGCTATATAGGGACGCGGATTTGGCGGCCTGGCTTTTTGAATAATTCAAGCGAGGAGAACCTAAAATGATGAAGAAACTGATGCTTGTCGCGATCTTGTTCGCGTTTGCAGCATTTGCGGCGTCGAAAACTTACCATGTGACGTTCCAGAACGATGCGTGGATTGGCGCAACGCAGGTGAAGGCGGGCGACTACAAGGTCACGGTCGAAGACGGAAAAGTGACGCTCAAGTCGGGAAAGACTGTGATCGAAGTGCCGGGCAGGATGGAGACGGTGGACCATAAATATGCAACCAGCGCCATCGTGGTGACGCCGGTAGGAAACAGGTCGCAGGTTGAGGAGATCGAAATCGGCGGGACCAATCAGCGCATCGTGTTTGAGAAAACCCCGATTCCGACCGGCGGCGAATAACCCAGCCGGATCGTCCGGATCGCGGTTTTTCGCGCAGCGAAAACGGTACAATCTGACTGAATGTCGAATTGGACCGCTGTCGCCGCTGTGCTGCTGGCGCTGGGAGTCGCCCTCGGCGCTTTCGGCGCGCATGGCTTGCGCGGAAAAATCGATGACTATTCGATGAGCGTCTACGAGCGCGCGGTGCTGTACCACTTCATCCACGCGCTCGGACTGCTGATCGTCTCGATCATGCCGAAGCCGGCGGGCGTGAACTGGCCGGCGTGGCTGCTGGTGGCTGGAATCGTGTTGTTCTGCGGCAGCCTGTACGTGCTGGCGATCACGGGAATCCGGACGCTCGGCGCCATCACGCCGTTCGGAGGAGTCGCCTTCATCGCCGCGTGGATCGTACTGGCGATCCAGAGACGAAGCTGACCGGCTACTTCAGAGCAGCTTTGCTCGCGAAGTTCAGCACGAACGACGGGAAAATTCCCAGGAACAGCGTCGCGATCGCCGAGCCGTAGACCGCGACCGTCAGCGCCGCTCCCGCGGGTGGAAGAGTTTCAGCCGACGCCTCGGCCGGTTTCATGTACATGACCACCAGCACGCGCAGGTAATAATACGCCGCGACCGCGCTGTTCAGCAGGCCCAGAACCGTGAGCCACACCAGGTTCGAATCGAGAGCGGCTTTGAAGATGTAGAACTTCCCGAAAAATCCGCCGGTGAGCGGAACCCCGATCAACGACAGCAGAAAGATGGTGAGCATCGCCGCCATCGCGGGCTGGCGCTCGGCCAGTCCGGCGAAATCGTCGATGCTGGTGTACTGTTCGCGCTTGCGTGCAACGTAGGTCACCACCGCGAACGCACCGAAATTGGTGAAGGCGTATGCCGCCAAATAGAACATCGCAGCGGCGGATCCGATTTCGGAATCAGCCGTGACGGCGACCAATATGTAGCCCGCGTGTGCAATGGAACTGTAGGCCAGCAGGCGCTTGATGTTGGATTGCTGGATCGCCGCGAAATTTCCGATGATCATGGTGGCGAGCGCGCAGGCCCACAGGAACGGAGCCCAATCCTTTGCCACCGGCCCGAACGCGATGAGGTAAGTGCGAAGCAACGCCGCGAAGGCGGCCGCTTTCGGCCCTACCGAGAGGAACGCGGAAACCGGAGCCGGCGCGCCCTGGTATACGTCGGGCGCCCAGACCTGGAAAGGCGCGGCGGAGATTTTGAATCCGAATCCGACAAACATCAGCGCCGCGGCGCCGCCGACCAGTGTGAGCGAAGGAGCGCCGCCGCCGGCGAGCACGCGGCGGATCTCGGTCAGGTTGGCCGAGCCGGTGGTGCCGTAAATCCACGCAATTCCGTACAGCAGAAACGCGGTAGCGAACGATCCCAGCAGAAAATATTTGAGCGCCGCTTCGTTGTTGCGCTTGTCGTCGCGCAGGTAGCCGGCCAGAATATAGGACGCGATGGAGGAAATCTCCAGGCCGATGAAGATCATGATCAGCTCATTCGAAGCCGCCATGAGCGATTGTCCGGTGACGCTGAACAGCAGCAGCGCGAAAAATTCGCCGGCCTCGGCGTTCTCCCGGCGCAGGTAGGCCGACGAGGCGAGCACGGCGAGAAATCCCACCGACATCACCAGCACGCGAAAGAAGGTGGTGAACCCGTCAACCACGATCATGTCGTGAAACGCGGTTCCGGGATCGGTGTAAGCGGCGACCGAGGCGGCCATTGCGGCCGCAAATCCGACCAGCGTTATGGGCGCGAGAATGCCCTTCTGGCGCTCCTTGAGAAGGGCCGCCAGAAACATGATCAGCGTTCCGGCGATGGTCAAGACGATTTCCGGCAGGATGCGGAAATACTCGGCGGAGGTGGGCATGAAGCTATCGGGCACGCGAAACCTCCACGGGTGCGGGAATCGACGCGCGCTCGATCCGGGACTCCCGCGAAACCTGAAGGATGCGCGCGTTCTGAGTGCTGATCGCCGGGATGAAGGTTTGCGTGAAGGTGCCCATCCACACCATCAGCGCAAGCAGCGGGACAATCGCGGCCCATTCGCGCGGCGTGAGGTCGTACATGTGATGCGTAACGGATTCCGAAGCTTTCCCAAAAAACGCGCGCTGGTACAGCCACAGCATGTAGCACGCGGATAAAATCACGCCGAGCGCGGCGAAAGCGGTCCAGGTGAAATTCGTCGCGGCGGTGCCTTGCAGCACCAGGTATTCGCCCACGAAATTGTTGAGCATGGGCAGTCCGACGGAGGCGAGCGTGGTGATCAGGAACACGGTGGCGAGTTGCGGCGCGGGCGTCGCCACGCCTCCGTACGCCGCGATTTCGAGCGAATGCCGCCGCTCATACATATATCCGACCAGCATGAACAGCGCGCCGGTGGACACGCCGTGGTTCAGCATCTGATACACCGCGCCATCGAGTCCTTGCTGCGTGAAGGAAAAAATCCCCAGCACCACGAATCCCAGATGGCTCACCGAGGAGTACGCCACCAGTTTCTTCATATTGGGCTGGACCATCGCGACCAGCGCGCCGTAGATGATTCCAGTAATGGCCAGCGCGGCGACCCACGGCGCGGACTGGTGCGCGGCATTGGGAAACAGCGGCAGGCAGTAGCGCAGCAGTCCGTAGGTGCCCATTTTGAGCATTACGGAAGCCAGCATGACCGAACCCGCGGTGGGCGCCTCGACGTGCGCGTCGGGCAGCCAGGTGTGCAGCGGAAACAAAGGGACCTTGATGGCGAACGATGCGAAGAAGGCGAGGAAAAGGAGAAGCTCGGCGCGCGCGTCGAGCACCAGCCGTCCGCTCTGGATCTGACTGAGAATGTCGACGTAATCGAACGATCCGGCGCGGTTATACAGATAAATGATGCCGGCCAGCATCAGCATCGACCCGGCCATGGTGTACAGGAAAAATTTCACGGCCGCGTAGATGCGCCGCTCGTGTCCCCAGATGCCGATGAGGAAGTACATCGGAACCAGCGAAATTTCCCAGAATACGTAAAACAGAAAAAGATCGATGGAGACGAACACGCCGATCAGGCCGAATTCGAGCAGGATCAGGAAAGCGTAGAATTCCTTGGCGCGATGGTCGATGTATTTCCACGACACCAGTACGGCGATGGGCGTAAGCAGCGTGGTGAGCAGCACCAGCCACAGGCTCAATCCGTCGATACCGACGTGATAACGGATCGCGGGCGACTCAATCCAGGAGATATTCGTCGAGAAAGCGTAGCCTTGCGGGTTCGCAAACCAGTACGGCCCGACCAGGCCCAACGAGACGGCGAAGATCAGCAATGAAACGATCAGGGCGCCGGCGCGCGACGCCGTCTTCGGCACAAACAGCAGGAGCAGAAATCCGGCGAGCGGCAGGAACAGAACGACGTCCAAAAGCGTCATCGTGACCCTCCCCACAGCGCCATGACGAGGACCACTGTGATCGATCCGGCGACCACCCAGGCCGCATAGCTGCGTATGAAGCCGGATTGCAAAAGTCTCAACACTCCGCCGATGCCGCTAGCGGTGCGGCCGATGCCGTTCACCGTGCCGTCGATCAACTCGGCATCCGCGGTGCGCCACAGCAGCGTGCGCGAGCCGTCGACCACGGGCCGCACCACGGTCGCGTCGTAAAGCTCATCCACAAAATATTTGTTGTAAATCAGCACGTACAAGCCGCTGAACGCGGAAGCGAGCTGTTCGGGCACCTTCGGCGCGAGCACATAAAACACGTAAGCAAGGCCGATGCCCGTGAGTCCAGCGATCATGGGCCCCAGCGAGACAAAACTGGGCAGCTCGCCTTCGGAGAGCTTGAACATCGGTTCCAGAAACTTGGGGACGTTGATGAATCCTCCCACCAGGCTCAGCACGGCGAGGATCGCCAGAGGGATCCACATGATGGGCGGCGATTCGTGGATGGCGCCATGGCCGTGACCGTCACCATGACCGGAATGCTCGTGCACCGGCTCACGGCCGTAGGTTCCGCGATATTCGCCGAAGAAAGTCAGAAACAGCGCGCGGAAGACGTAGAACGCGGTCAGGAACGCGGTGAACGTACCCAGCCAGAACATCCACGGCGACAGCGTGTAGGCGGCGTCGAGGATCGCATCCTTACTGTAATGGCCCGAAGTGAAGGGCACACCAGCGATGGCCACGCCCGCGCAGAACAGAACCACGCACGTGATGGGAATTTTTCGGGCGAGGCCGCCCATCTTGCGCATATCCTGCTCGCCTCCGAGCGCGTGGATCACGCTGCCCGCGCCCAGGAACAGAAGCGCCTTGAAAAACGCGTGCGTCATCAGATGGAAGATCCCGGCCGAAAACGCGCCCGCGCCGAGCCCCAGAAACATGTAGCCCAACTGCGAAACGGTCGAATACGCGAACACCTTCTTGATGTCGTTCTGAAGCAGGCCGATGGTCGCGGCGAAGAACGCGGTGGCGACGCCGATGATCGCGACAAGATTCAGCGCGAACGCCGAGTGCAGATAAAGCTGCGAGCTGCGCGCGATCATGTACACGCCCGCGGTCACCATGGTCGCGGCATGGATGAGCGCGGAAACGGGAGTAGGGCCGGCCATCGCGTCCGGCAGCCAGACGTACAACGGAATCTGCGCCGATTTTCCCGCCGCGCCGACCAGCAGAAGCAGGCTGATCGCGGTGATCCATCCGGGACTCGATTCGACGGGCATGTCTTTGACCTGCGAAAAGACGCGGCCGAAATCGAGCGAGCCAAAATGAATCGCGATGAGAAACACCGCGAGCGAAAATCCGTAGTCGCCGATGCGGTTCACGATGAACGCTTTGTTGCCTGCGTCGGTGGCGAATTTTTCCAGGAAATAAAAGCCGATCAGCAGGTAGCTGCACAACCCCACGCCTTCCCAGCCCACGAACAGCACCAGGAAATTCGCGCCCAGCACCAGGATCAGCATGAAGAACATGAACAGGTTGAAATACGCGAAGAAGCGGTAATAGCCGCCCTCATGCGCCATGTAGCCGACCGCGTAAACGTGAATCAGGAATCCGACGCCGGTGACGATCAGCAGCATCACTTCGGTGAGCCGGTCGACCGCGAAATCGACCGAGATGTTCAGCGTGCCCGATTGAATCCAGGTGTAGTAGTGCTCGACGTACGGCGTTTCGAGCGAGCCAAGCGCGTTCAACGTCTTGAGCACCCACAGAAACGACAGCAGCACCGATCCGCACGCGATCACATTGATGGCCGCCTTCGGCAGCCGCTTACCGAAAATTCCGTTCAACAAAAATCCGAGGAACGGGAGAATGGGAATGAGCCAAAGCTGCTGGCTCGCCAGCAGCGTTTCAGTAGAGGTTTGCATCGTTAATTCTTTAACGAACTGATCTCGTCAATTTCGAGCGTCTGGCGATTCTTAAAAACCGTCAAGATAATGGCCAGCCCCACCGCGGCTTCGGCCGCCGCCACCACCATCACGAAGAAACTGAAAATGTGCCCATCGTTCTGGCCGAGCTGGTAAGAGAACGCGATAAAGCTCAGATTCACCGCATTGAGCATCAGCTCGATCGACATGAACACAGTAATGATGTTGCGGCGGAACAGGAATCCGGCGACGCCCAGCACGAACAGGATCGCGCTCAGGATCAGGTACCAGGAAAGCGGCGCCGCGCTGGGAAGCTGGGGCATCAGTTGATCTCCTTGCGCGCGAGAACAATCGCGCCGATGATGGCGATCAGGATCAGTAGGCTGGTGACCTCGAACGGCAGCACATAATTTTCGAACAGCTTGATGCCGATGTCGAATGGATTGCCGTGCTGGAAGGCGCCGAAGTGGACGCCGGGGCTCGGCGGAAGCGCGCGCTGGATGATGTAAAAGGCGATCGCAAGCATCGCGGCCAGCAGCGGCACGCCGGCGTACTGCGCCCACAGCCGGCGCCGGCTGGGGCGCTCGGTTCCGGCGTTCAGCAGCATGATGACGAAGATGAACAGGACCATGATCGCGCCGGCGTAGACGATCAGCTGCGCCATGGAGATGAATTCCCCGCCGAGCAGCAGATACAGCACGGCCAGCGATCCCATGACCCCCACCAGCGACAGCGCGCTCGAAATCGGGTGTTTTTGCAAAACCAGATTGAGGCCGCAAATCACGGCGATGCCGGCGAAGATAAGAAACAGAATCGCGTCCATAGGTTATGTGAGCGCCACCAGCAGTCCGGTGAGGAACAGATTGGCGACGGCGACGGGGAACATGAACGTCCAGGCGAAGCGCATCAGCTGATCGTAGCGGAAGCGCGGCAGGGTTCCACGGACCCATATATAAAGGAACAGAATCACGCCCGCTTTGGAGGCGAACCAGAACAGCGGAAGCAGAATCGGCCCGATGATGGGAGCGAGAAACGCCGCGCCCACCGCGATAAACACGATTCCGGCGATGGGCAGCGTGATGCGGTCGAACGGCCGCGCGGGATTCATGCCGTGATACAGGCACAGCAGCCCGCCCGCGATAAACACGGCCGTGGGGACGAAGTTCGAACCGTATTGCGCAGGCCAGAGCGGCTGCCATCCGCCCAGAAACAGCAGCGTCGCCACGCAGGACACCGTCACCATGTTGGCGTACTCGGCCATGAAGAAGCTGGCGAACTTCATGCTGGAATATTCGGTGTGGAAGCCGGCGACCAGCTCGTTTTCAGCTTCCGGAAGATCGAACGGCACGCGATTGGTTTCAGCGAAAGCGGCCACCAGAAACAGCAAAAAGCTGATGATCTGCGGGAACGGCCCCTGAAAAATGGTCCAGTGGGGGATAAAGCCGAACGAGTACCCGCCTTGCGCGTCGACGAGCTGCCGGAAGCTGAGCGTGTTGAGCATCAGCAGCGGCGCGGCGATGGCCATGGCCATGGGAAGCTCGTAGCTGATCATCTGCGCGGAGCTGCGCAGTCCGCCGAGCAGGGCGTACTTGTTGTTGGACGCCCATCCGGCGAGCGCGACTCCGTAAACGCCCATCCCGGAGAGTCCCAGGATAAACAGCACGCCGATATTGAGATCGGTGAGCTGCATCTCGGTGTGGAACGAGCCGATGTTGATTTCGGTGCCGAAGGGAATCACGGAAATCGCGATGAGGGCGAAGAACACGGCGATGAACGGCGCCAGAAAGTAAAACACCTTGTTGACGTGCGACGGCAGGAGATCCTCTTTGGTGAGCAGCTTGATCACGTCGGCGAGCGGTTGAAGGAGTCCGTGTGGGCCCACGCGTCTTGGTCCCACTCTCAATTGAATATGGGCAATGACTTTGCGCTCGATCCATTGTAGGTAGGCGAGCGTGGTCATGAGCACGAACGCGACGATCGCGGCTTTGATGAGGGAGAGGATCAGAAAATTCATATTCCAGCAACCAGGAACCAGGCGCCAGGAGCCGGCGATTTAGCGTGCGATTGCATGTCTCTCCATCGAGTTCATTAGACCGTTCATGATTTTTCCGGTTTCGGAGGCAAGCGCGGCGAATTGCGCATTTTGTGTCTCGCTGACGTAGCCCAAGCGCACGGCGACCTCCATTTGCGTCTCTACCTCACTGAGGGTCGCTTGCGCCGCCGCCAGATGGCGGAGGTATTCGCGAGTTTCACCGATCTCATGGCCGGCCGCGATCTTTGACGCGATCGAGACACTCGCTCGCCGCAAGGATGTTGAGAGGCCAAAAACCTCTTCTCTCGGGAACGCCCGAGTTAACGTATAGACCAACTCGACCAACTCCATTGCCTTCTGCCATGCCAGCAGATCTTTATAGGACTTGATCACTGGTTCCTGGCTCCTGGATCCTGGCTCCTGTAAAGCCCCCCGGGCGCTTCCATGATCGAATTCAAAATTTTCGAATACCGTGAAAGCGAACCCGACGTAAACAGCGTGTCCCCCGCCGACTGAATCACCCCCGGCAATGCCGCCACACGACCATTCAGCGGCATGGTCGCCGCCGCGCCACCGCTCTCGACCAGCGGCAGCGGGACGTTGTACCCGTGCACGGTCTGCCGAATCTCTTCGAAAACTTTATTCGGCAGCCAGATCCCCAGATGCAGGCCCATTTCTTTGGCGATCAGGCCGAAGATTTCCAGATCGGTCTTGGCGCCCATCACCTTCACCGCCGCCTTCAGCCGCTGCACCTCACCGCAAACGTTGGTGACCGTGCCGCTCTTTTCATACGCCGAGGCCGCCGGCAGCACGACGTTCGCCCCTTGCGCGGTTTCGGTCATGAACAGATCCTGCACGACAACAAATGCGTTCGATGAAGCGAGCGCCGCGTTTTCGAGCGGATTGGCGCCCACCACCCACAGCGCAGCGAGATCCGGCGCCGCCAGCATCTGGTCGACGCTCATGCCGCCGTCGCGCGGAACCACGCCCATATCGAAAGCGCCGCGCGAGTTGGAATAGTCCACCAGGCAAACGTACTTGACCGGAATGGGGAGAGAATCGCCGAAAGCGACCAGCTTGCGAATCGCGCCGCCCTGCACCGAATCGCCGAACACGATCACCAGTTCCGGCTCGGCTTTCAACTGATCGCGCAGCGATTCGACGTCGGAGGCGCGCGCAACCGAGTACTTGTCTTCCCGCAGCGGCCCCGGCGCCACCGTATAAATGTGCGCGTTGTGATGGCGCACGTTGGCGCGCGCCTGGTACGCGAGCAGCGGATGCTGCTGCGAAAGGTCGCTCCCGACCACCAGCACGGCCCTGGCCGAATACAGATCGCTGGTGCTCGCGAGCACGTCGTGCCGCCCGGCGAGCGCATCGAAAAACGCGGCCAGGTCGCCGGTGCGGTGATGATCGATGTTTTTGGTTCCCAGCCCCTGGCGCGCCAGCTTCGCCAGGAAGAAATTTTCCTCATTGGTGGTGTGATTCGAGCCGATCACGCCGAACTTTCCGCCGCGCGCCTTCACCTGTTCGAAACGCGTGCTGATGGTCTCGATCGCCTTGGCCCAGGATATCGGCTCGAAGCCGCCCTCGGTCCGCAGCATGGGCGATTGCAGGCGCTCCGGGTGCTCCACGAAATCGAACGCGTAACGGCCTTTGATGCACAGGAACTCGCCGTTGACCCCGCTCCGGTCGCGATTGTTGCCGCGGATAATCTTCTCGTTGCGAACCCCGAGCGTGGTGCGGCAGCCGTCCGCGCAGTGCGTGCAAATGGTGCCCACGTGCTGCATCTCCCAGGGCCGCGTCTGGTAGCGGTAAATTCCGCTGGTGAGCGCGCCCACTGGACAGATATCGATGCAGGCGCCGCACTCGTCGCATTCCAGATGATCGTGATGATTGGGAACGATTTCGGAAATCACGCCGCGATTGGCCACGCCCAGCGCGTTCACGCCCATGCCCTCATTGCACATGCGCACGCAGCGGTAGCACAGGATGCAGCGCGGCGCGTCGAAGAACACCACCGGCGACCATTGTTGCTCGTCGACGTGCACTTTGCGCTCGAGAAAGCGGCTCTCGCCGGCGCCGTAGCGAAACGCCATGTCCTGGAGCTCGCATTCCCCGCCCTTGTCGCATACCGGGCAATCCAGCGGGTGATTGGTCAGCAGGAATTCGAGCGTCCCCTTGCGCGCCTGCTTCACGATGGCCGAATCCGTGTGCACCACCATGCCGTCGGCCACCGGCAGCGTGCAGCCGACCTGCAATTTGGGCGTCTTTTCCACTTCCACCAGGCACATGCGGCAGGCGGCCTGCAGCGTGAAACCTTCGTAATAGCAGAACGCCGGAATCTCAATGCCGTTCTGCCTCGCCGCCTCGATCAGCAGCGTGCCTTTTTCGGCTTCGACCGTTCTTCCGTCAATGGTGAGCTTGACCAGTTCGGACATGCGTTATACCAGGACCGCCTCGGGAACAATGTATTTTTCGAAATCCTCGGCGAACTTGTCGACGATGGAAATGGTGGGCATCGCGGCCGCGTCGCCCAGCGCACAAAACGTGCGCCCCAGCATATTCTTCGAAAGCTCTCCCAGCAGCGCGACGTCTTCGCGCCGTCCGTTGCCTTCCACCATCCGCTGCAAAATTTTCCGGAGCCACGTCGTGCCCTCGCGGCACGGAATGCACCACCCGCAGCTTTCGTGCGCATAGAACCGCATGATCCGCAGCGCGACCTTCACCATATCGGTGGTTTCATCCATCACCACCATCCCTCCCGACCCGAGCATGCTGCCGAGCTTGGAGAGCGTGTCGTAATCCATAGGGATGTCGCATTCTTCAGCGCGCAGGAGGGGGCACGAGGAGCCGCCGGGCACCACAGCTTTGAGTTTCCGTCCATGCGGAATTCCCCCCGCGACTTCCTCGATCGCTTTGATCATGTTGAACCCGAGCGGGAGCTCGTACACTCCCGGCTTGTTCACATGCCCCGAGATGCACACCAGGCGCGTGCCGCCATTCTTGGGAGTGCCCAGCTCGGCGAACGCCTTGGCGCCTTCGCGAATGATGAACGGAATCGCGCTATAGGTCTCGACATTGTTTAATAAGGTGGGACACGCCCACGCGCCCGCGACCGCCGGAAACGGCGGCTTCATTCTCGGCACGCCACGCTTGCCTTCGAGCGAATCGAGCAGCGCGGTCTCCTCCCCGCACTCGTACGCCCCCGCCCCGGAGTGCGTGTGCAGATCGAAATTCCATCCCGTTCCCGCGACGTTCTTGCCCAGGTAGCCTTTCGCGTACGCGTCGGCGATGGCGCGATTCATGTGTTCGATCAGATAGCGATACTCGCCGCGAATGTAAATGTAGCCGGCGTGTGCGTCCACCGCCAGGCTGGCGATGAGAATACCTTCGATCATCTGGTGCGGATCGTATTCCATCAGCAGCCGGTCCTTGCACGTGCCGGGCTCGCTTTCATCCGCGTTGACGATGATGTACTTCGGCTTCGGCGAGGTACGCGGAACGAAGCTCCACTTGAGGCCGGTGGGAAATCCGGCGCCGCCGCGCCCGCGCAGCGCCGACGCTTTCACCTCATCCACGATCTGCTCGGGCTTCATCTCGCGCGCCTTCAGAAATGCTTTATAGCCGTCCGTGGTGAGGTAGGTCTCAAGCGACGCGGAATCTTCCATCCCGAATCGCCGGCTCAGGATTCGGGTTTCAAGCGGGCTGGGTTCGTTATAGAGCATCGGGTTAAATGGTCGCAAATAAACTCGGATGAACGCTCATAAATTTGTGTTTATTTGCGTGCATTCGCGGCCAAATCATTGTTTCTTTCTCAGGTCCTCGATCAGCTTGTCCAGCTTTTCCGGCGTGACGAAATGATGAAAATCGTAGTTAATTTCCACCGCCGGCGCCCAGGAGCACGCGCCCATGCATTCCACCTCTTCGAGTGAAAACTGGCCGTCGGCGCTCACTTCCTTGTTGCCGATCCCCAGCTTCTTCCTGGCGTGCTCGTACAGTTCCTCGCCGCCCACCAGCATGCAGCTGATATTGGTGCACACCTGCACGTGATATGTTCCGAGCTTCTCCCGATGCAGCATCGAGTAGTAGCCCACCACCTCGTCCACCTGCAGCGGCTCGACGCCGCACCTTTTGGCGACTTCATCGATCAACTCGGGCGTCACGGCGCCCACCTCGTCCTGCGCATAGATCAGCATCGGCACGACAGCCGAGCGCTGTTTTCCCGGCGGGTAACAGGCCAGCATCTTGGCGAATCTCTGTTCGAGCTCGGACGAAAACGTCAACGGTCGGTATCTCCCAAGACAAAATCCATGCTGCCCAGCGACGCGATCGAATCGGCGATCAGCGTGTCTTTGAGCATAATTCCCAATGCCTGCAAATTTCCGAAGCTCGGCGTGCGCATGTGCACTCGATAGGGCTTCGACGTTCCATCGCTCACGATGTAATACCCAATTTCCCCGCGCGGCGATTCGATGCACTGGTACACCTCGCCCGCCGGAACGCGAAAACCTTCGGT
>DATJVN010000025.1:0-6761 GCA_035501755.1 Bryobacteraceae bacterium
AGCATCGTATCGAGCTGCTCGCCGGTCACTCCCGCCTTCTTCAGCGCCGGGATCACGTCATTGTGGATGTGCAGATAATTCCAGCGCGGCAGCACCGCCGCCAACGGACGCTCCGGCAGCCAATGATTGAAGCACGCCGCGTCGTGCGAAAGCACCATTTTCGACGAATATCCCCGAGCGCACAGCTTCGCCACCGTCGCCACGCGATCCTCGAACGGCAGGATCGTATCGATGCCGAAGCGGTCCATGCCGGTGTACGATCCGTTCGCCATCAGTTCTTCCAGATACGCGAGGTCCGTGGTGTCTCCCGAATGCCCGATAATCACCCGCGTCAAATCGACGCCTTCTTCCTTAAACACCCGCTGCTGATCCAGCCCGACCTTGCGTCGCGCGTGGGTGTGCGTCGAAATCGGAACTCCCGTGCGCCGGTGCGCCTGCGCGGTCGCGCGGAGAATGCGCTCCACGCCGGGCGTGAGACCCGGCTCGTCGGTGGCGCATTTCAAAATTCCCGCCCGGATTCCGGTGTCCGCGATCCCCTGTTCGATGTCGCGCACGAACATGTCCGCGATCAGCTCGGGCCCCTCGAAAACCGTGCCCGGTCCGCGATAGGCGAACACATGCGGAAGGTCGCAATAGGTGTAGATCCCGGTCGCGACGATAATGTTGAGCTCGGTCGCGGAGGCGATCCGCGCGATGCGGGGAATATAGCGCCCCAGCCCGATCACGGTGAGATCCACGATCGTATCCACGCCGCGCGACTTGAGCTCGTTCATGCGCGCGATCGCATCGGCGATGCGCTGCTCCTCGTCGCCCCACTCCTCCGGAAAATTCTGTTGCACTTCAGTGTCGAGCACGAAGACGTGCTCGTGCATCAACGTCGTCCCCAGCCGCGCCGAATCGAGGGGACCTTTCGCGGTTTGAACCGTCGCCATCCGCCCGATTATATCCCGAGCATGTTGACAGCGGCCTTCCCATTTGCTAAACACTGTTAAGCAGACCCTGGAGAACCTGAACGAATGCAAAGATTTGTAAAGCCCGCGCTGGTCGCGGCTCTGGCCGTCGCGTGCGGAATTTGTGCCCTGCCGGCCGCCGCTCAGACCGCCTATAAACCTGCCAGGCTGGCCGACGGTCACCCCAATCTCAACGGAATCTGGCAGGCCCTGAACACCGCGAATTGGGACATCGAGGCGCACGGCGCGCAGCAGAGCCTGGTGCTCGATGCCGGCGCCGAATTCGCCGAGCCCGGCGGCATCGGCGTGGTGGAAGGCGGCACCATTCCGTATCTTCCCGCCGCGCTCGAAAAGAAAAAGCAGAACTACGCCAATCGACTTCAGCTCGACCCCGAGGTCAAGTGCTATCTTCCCGGCGTCCCGCGCGCGACCTACATGCCGTTCCCCTTTCAGATTTTTCAGAGCGATAAGGCCATCGCCATCGCCTACGAGTACGACGGCGCCTTCCGCAATATCTTCCTGAAGGACCCGGGGCCCGCGCCCACCGATTTCTGGATGGGACAATCGTATGGGCACTGGGACGGCGACACGCTGGTTGTGGACGTCACCGGCCTTGACGATCGCACCTGGCTCGATCGCGCCGGCGATTTTCATAGCAATCAGATGCACGTGGTGGAGCGCTACACGCTGCACTCGCCCGACGTGCTGTGGTACGAAGCCACCATCACCGATCCGCAGACGTACTCGCGTCCGTGGAAAATCAGCATGCCGCTGTACCGGCACGTGGAGAAGAACGCGCAGCTTCTGGAGTTCAAGTGTGTGGAGTTCGTGGAAGATTTGATGTACGGAAAGTACAACAAGAAGCCGAAGGAGTAAGCGGCCCCGGCTCGCCGGGTACGCCATAATAGTCAGTAGGAAGGTCAGAAGGAGATCAAGTCAGATGAGAAATAAATTGGCAATTGCGGTCGGCCTCGCCGGATTATTCGCCGTGGCCGCTCCCGCATGGGCGCATCACGCATTCGCGGCGGAATTCGACGCTAAGAAGCCGATCCACCTGGAAGGCGTGGTGACCAAAGTGGAACTGATCAACCCGCATTCCTGGATTCACGTGGATGTGAAGAATCCCGACGGCACCACCACGAGCTGGATGTGCGAAGCCGGCAGCCCCAACGTGCTGCTGCGCCGCGGATTCAATCGCAACACGTTCCCGGTCGGAAGCAAGGTGGTCGTCGATGGATATCAGTCCAAGGACGGCTCCTTTCGCATGAACGGGCGCGATATCACCACGCCCAGCGGTCAGAAGTTCTTCCTGGGCTCGCAGGGCACCGGCGCTCCGTACGACGCCACCAGCAAGGATAAGTAAGCGCGCGTTCGATTGATCTCCACAATTTCGCGGCGCGCGGCCATGCCGTCCTCAGAACGGCCCGCGCGCCGCGGCTGACTCTCACCCCTCAAGACCAATTCTCACCCCGAACGTCGAAGCTGATATGTTACTGGCCCGGCGCGCTCGTGGTGTGTCGCCGTTCGGCGCGCCTGCTATCCTTTCTTTTTTATGATCACGCTCAGAAATATCGAGAAGTACTTCGAACACGGGCCGACCAAAACGTTTGTTCTGCGCCGCATCAATATCGACATCAAAGAGGGCGAGTTCGTCTCCATCATGGGACCCTCCGGCGCGGGCAAATCCACGCTGCTGCACCTGATCGGCATGCACGACAGCGCCTGGACCGGCGAATACCTCTTCCTCGACCACCCCATCCATCGCCTCAAGAAAAAAGACCGCGACGAGCTGTACAAAAAATATTTCGGCTTCGTCTTCCAGAGCTATCATCTGCTCGATTCGCTCACGGTTTACGAAAACCTGGATATCCCGCTCTCCTACCGCAACGTGAAAAAATCCGAGCGCGACGGCATCGTGTGCGACGCGCTGGACCGTTTTCAGATCGTCGGCAAAAAGGACTTGTTCCCCAACCAGCTTTCCGGCGGACAGCAGCAACTGGTCGCGATCGCGCGCGCGATCATCGCCAACCCCAAGGTGATCCTGGCCGACGAGCCCACCGGCAATCTCCATTCAAGTCAGGCCAAGGAGATCATGGAGGTTTTCAAGAAGCTGAACGAGTCCGGCACCACCATTGTCCAGGTGACGCATTCGGAAAGCAACGCCTCCTATGGCCACCGGATCATCAAGATCGTCGACGGCTGGATTTCCACCGACTGACTGCTCACACCGCCGACGAACAAACCTCCCAGTAGCGCCGCGCGATTTTCTCGACAGCGTGCTCGCTCGCGATGTGCCGCGCCGCACGCGCGCCGATCTCCTCCGCCGCGCCGCGATCGCCCGCCAGCCAGCGGATGGTTTCGGCGAGCATCTCCTCCTCGGCGGTTCCCGCGTCGATCCGCAGGCACGCGTTCTCGGGGATTCGCGCGATCTCTTCGCCCTCCGTGCACACCACCGCCTTGCCGATCCCCATCATGCGCACCAGAATGCCCGACGTTTCTCCCGCCGAGGGATAGCGCAGGTTGACGCACACATCCGTGATCGCCGCGAAGCGCCAGAAATCGCGCTCCGGCAGATGCGGGACTCGTAAAATGCGCGGATCGTGGAGCAGGGAATCGACCGACCGCTCCAGATCTTTCGATGCGAACTCGCCGGCCACCAGCAGCACCGCGTCGCCTCCGGCGTTCCACACCCTCCGCATCGCCCGCAGCACCACGGGAAGCCGTTTCGATTCGCGCAGGTGCCCGAACACGCCGGCGACCAGCGTTCGCGGCTTCAACCCGAGCTCTTTCCGGAAGCGCAGCGTCTCGATCAGCGACGGCAACGGCGGCGCGTCAAACAGGTGCGGAATTTCGTGAATCGTCGCCCCCGGAGCGTGCCGCGCGACCATCCGCGCCGCCGCGGGATTGTGCACGATCACCGCGCGCGACCGTTCGGCGATGCGCCGCAGCATGGGGAACTCGAAATAGCGTGGGTCCGCGGCCGAACGCGCGCGCTGCAACCACAGATCCGCCGCGAAGTCGCGCGACCACTCTCCGTAATTGAAAATGAATTCCTCCACATACGCGCCGCGCTCGAGCGAGCCCAGAAAAAAATGCTGCAGCACCGCGTCATGCAGCACCGTCACGCCCGGTCTTTCGAGCGCTCGCGCGTAAATCGCGCGATGAAGCTGGTTGTTGCCGATGTGATACAGCGCGACATCTCCCGGCGCGCCCGCCTCAATCCGAACGAAGCGGCGCAGCTCGGCGAGCAGCCTCGCCGAATAATCGGCGACGCCGGTTGACGCCGGCGGAAGCGGTGAAAAAAATCCCAGCTTCATTTGGAGCGCGGCCCAAACAACGCCGTACCCACGCGCACGTGCGTCGAGCCTTCCTCGATCGCCGCTTCGATATCGTGCGACATGCCCATCGACAGTTTTTTCAAACCGTGCTCGCGCCCCAGTGCGGCCAGCTTCCGGAAATACGGGCGCGTCGTTGCCGGATCGTCGCTCCACGGCGGCATGGTCATCAATCCGGTCAGCTTCAGGTTCGGACACGCGCGAATCGAGGCGATCAGACTGCCAAGCGACGCCGGGTCCGCGCCGGCTTTCGCCTCCTCGCTCGACAGCTTCACCTCGATCATCACTTCGAGCGGTTTTCCGCCCTGATCCAGCCTCCGCGCGAGCTTTTCCGAATCCACGGTCTCGATCACCTGGAACAATTCGAGCGCCGCGCGTGTCTTGTTCGATTGCAGATGTCCGATCAGGTGGAACTCCGCGCCGGCGAGGTCGCGTAGGGCAGGGAACTTCCCTTCGAACTCCTGAACGTAATTTTCCCCGAACACCCGCAGCCCCAGATCGTAGGCTTGGCGAACCATCTCCGCAGGAAATTTTTTGGTCACGGCGATCAGCGTGATCTCCGCCCGCGCCCGGCCGGCGCGCGCCGCGGCCCGCGCGATCCGCTCCTCCACTTTTTCGAGCCGTTCCCGAAGCATCTTCTCCAGTTCATGATAAACTGCCCGCAAAGGACCTGATCGCCATGCGAATTCTCGCCCTGCTCGCCGCCGCAACGCTTTGGGCCGGCTCGAACCAGCCTGCTCCGGCCGGACGCATTTTCTTTCTGGACATCCGCGGAGGCCGGCTGCTCTCCGCCAACCCCGACGGCACCGATCTCAAGGTGCTTCAGGACGGATTGCGCCAGCTTCCCGACGGTGTCGCCGTGGATGTCTCCGCCGGCCACATTTTCTGGAGCAACATGGGAAAGCCCAAGGTGGATGACGGCTCCATCGAGCGCGTGAACCTCGACGGCACCGGCCGCACGACCGTCGTTCCCGTGGCGGGCACGTTCACCGCCAAGCAGCTCAAGATCGACAAGAAGCGCGGCAAGCTGTACTGGTCCGACCGCGAAGGAATGCGCGTGATGCGCGCCAACCTGGACGGCTCGCACATCGAGACGCTGATCGAAAGCGGGCACGGCGACCAGGATCGGGAAGACGCGCGCAACTGGTGCGTGGGAATCGCGGTCGATCCGGATCACAACAAGATGTACTGGACCCAGAAGGGCGGCAACAACGCCAACCAGGGCACCCTGCGCCGCGCCGATCTGGACGGCAAGCACGCCGAAATTCTGTTCGAAAATCTCCCCGAGCCGATCGACATCGATCTCGATTTATCGAAGCGCATGATCTACTGGACCGACCGCGGCGACCCTCCGCGCGGCAACACGGTAAATCGCGCCCCGATGGACCGGCGCATCGCCGAACCGGAAATCGTGATGAGCGGTCTAAAGGAAGGCATCGGAATCGCGCTGGACCTGAAGCACGGCCGCATGTTCGTGACGGATTTAGGCGGCAACGTGTACACCGCGAAACTCGACGGCTCGGAGCAGAAGACCCTTTTTACAGGCCAGGGCAGCCTGACCGGCATCGCTTATGTCGAGCTGCCGAGGTAGCGCGGGGTTAGACTGACTTTTTCGCTGGCTGGAACCGCATGGCGAGGCCAAGCTTGAAGGGCAGGTCGGTCAACTTTCCGATTGACGTATGGTATGCACGGTCTGGGTCTGGCCCTTTATTCCCGTTGTGTCCGCTCGCGGCGTTGTCGCTTTGAGCGTCCGCCGCAGCTTGACGAAGCGAACTTCGTCATGGTACTATCAGGCTCAAATTCGGAGGTGTCACTTGAAACTCAACTCCGCAAATGCCCGAAGACTTGCGTCGCTTTCGGCTCTCGGGGGTGGGGCATTAGTGACCGGAGTGGGTCAAGCGGCCGTCGTTTACACGACCTTGCCACCAGGCAAGGTCGGGTTCAGCACCGGCTTCAACGCGTCCTTCGCCACCAATAACGCGGCTTTTGGAGGCGTCGGATTTAAATTCGATCGTAGTTCCTTCACTACTGTCCAGAGTACCAGCGTAAGGCGCTATGGACGCAACGTCTTGTTTTCGGGCCACGGCGGAGCCAAGTTCGCAGTGTATGGCTCCAGCACCTCAGGCGGCTTTCTTCACCTGTTTAAGTCGGGCTCCACCATGGGGACTGCGAACCGCGTGCCCAATGGAGCAGCAGCAGTGCGAGGATGGGAGCGAATCAGCGCCCGAACGACTAGTGGCACCAGCATCAGGACCACCCATCACGCCTTCCCCGCCAGCTTCTCGAACGAGTATGCCTTGTTTACGTTTACCTTCGATGGGAATCCGTACTACGGATGGGTGGAGCTAAGCCTGAATAATCAGAATGTCTTCGGAACCCCCGCCGGCGCCGGCCCGGACCTGACGATCTCGGCGTGGGCGTTTCAGGAAGGGACCCCACTTCCAGCGGGCGACACCGGGATCGTGCCCGAACCCGC